>JBFWOQ010000052.1:0-12912 GCA_050250395.1 Porticoccaceae bacterium | reverse complement strand
CGGGCGCGGCGCTTGGTGATGCATCATGACCGGCTGCCGCAGGTGTCCGAAGCCTGGGTGTGGCTAACTGAAGCACGCCTGCTGCTGCGTCGATTGACCGCTTGATTTTGTAAACACCCTCTTAGCGGATCAGGTTCGCCCGGACTCAGGCCGCATTCGCGAGCGAAGTCGCCAGGGGATGCAGGGGCGCCGGCGGCAGATCTGGCGTGCGGGCGAGCACCTCGAACAGATCGTGGCGCACATGATTGCGCGCCATCTCCGCACGCAGCAGGGGCTCGTCCAGCAGGCCCTTGGCCAGGCACTCCTTGACCAGGCCGAAGAAAAACCGCTCCTGGTTCCGATCCGGGTGGGCGCGGTAATTGCCCATCAGGCCGTATTCTCCGAACAGGTGCCGGCGCAGGCGCAGCAACCAGGCGGCGGGCGGGAACAGGCGGAAACGCTCGGCGGGCCGCCAGTCCACCGGCAGGCCGGTCTTCCAGGGCTGGGTCTTGCGGCGGGTGGTGTGGAGCATCCGGGTCGCCACCGTGAAGTGGTCGAAATCGTTCCACACCGGCTCGAAAAACCCGATGCTGTCGCGCGGCTCGTCCTTGAGGCATACCCAGGGCTGATAGTCCTGGGTGAGATCGAACATGGCGTTGAAGCGCCGCTCCACATCCCAGTGCTTCAGTTGGGCGCAGTCGAGCAACATCACACTGCTGGCAAAGCACTTGTCGATCAGGCCCTTGGGTCCGGAACGCATGCGGCACAGGATGGCCTTGCCCCCCATGTCCCGGCTCAACAGGGTCCAGACATCGGCTGCGGCAAACACATCGGGGTCGATCACCAGGGCGCGCCCACTGAAACCCATCAGCGCCGGCGGCATGAACCGGGTGGGCGTGAACGACTGCAAATCGTCGTTGAGCCAGACCCGCTTGATGCCGTCGCGCAAGTACTGCTGCCCCTCGCGCGCCGCGAACCAGGGATAGTCGCGGGTATCGACGATGCGCACGTCGAACCGGTCGTTGTGCTGCGAAAAGCGGCGCAGCGCGTAGGCGGCAACCTTGGCGCCGACGATCTGCTTGTGATTGGTCTGGATAAAAACGCAGTGTTCCATCGCGAAGAATCACACCGGTGGCTGACGGGGGCTCCACTATACCAAGGGCGACCGCGGGCAAGCATCCGTCGGGGTCGAGGTCTCCATGACCTGGCGCAAGCCGCGGCGCTGGCGGGATGGCGGCGGATCGGTGTAGGCTCCGCGCCAGAGCCGAAATCGAGGTATCCCGCTTGTCGTTGATCGATCTTGACGCTGTGCGCCGCGCGCCCCTGGTGCGCAATCCCTTTGATTTTCTGGTGGTGCCGGATGCGCTGGGCGCCGCCGCGCAGTCCGCGGTCCACGGCGATTATCCGGCCATCGAATCCGCCGCCAATCACGGGCTCGCAGACCTGACCTACGGCCCCGCCTTCAGCCAGTTGATGGCGGAATTGCAGGGCGACGGGTTTGCCCGCGCCCTGGGCGCGCACTTCGACATGCCGCTGGCGGACATGCCCACCACCATCACGGTGCGCAAATACTGCGAGCGCACCGACGGCAACATCCACACCGACCACAAGAGCAAGTTGCTCACCGTGCTGCTCTATTTCAACCCGGAATGGACTTCGCCCGAAGGCCGGCTGCGCTTTCTGCGCTCGCCCGACAATCTGGCGGATTACGCTGCCGAAGTGGCGCCGGTCGCCGGCACCTTGATCGCGTTCCGCCGCACCGATCACTCCTGGCACGGCCACAGCCGGTATGTCGGCGAGCGGCGCATGGTGCAGCTGAATTATCTGGATGCGAGTCCCTGGGCGGTGCTGCGCCAGCGCGCCAGCCGGCTGTCGACGCATTTTATGAAGGAGGTGCTGCACATCCGTTAGCAGCTTGTTGAAAAACTGCTGCGGCAGCCATCTGCTTCGTTGCGCGGTGCTCGCTCCCTCGCCTATCTGTCTGATATGTCTCGGTCGCTGCGCGCCGTGCGCCTCGCAGCTGCCCGCCTCGCGACGTTTTTCAACAAGCTGTTCGCCGGTCCGGCCAGCAAGCCGCGCTCGGAATCCTGCGCGGAAACCACTCACTGCGGCGGCGCGAAACTCACGCTCTTCACCAGCGCCCACACCCGCTGGCCCACCGCCAGCCCGAGCGTCGCGACCGCTTCGCGGGTGACGCGGGCGCGCAGATGCGGGCCGCCCGGATCCGGTCCAAGATCGAGCAGCACTTCGGCGTTGGCGGTGGTGGCCTCGTCGGTAATGCGCAGCACGCGGGCGGCAAGCTGATTGCGGATACTGACCCCCTCGACACGCTGCAAGGCGATCGCCACATCGCGGGCCCGCACGCGCAGACGCACCGGAGACCCCACGGCGACATCCATGCAAGGCACCGACATGCGCTGCCCCGCGACCGCGATTTCGGTCAGCGCGTACTCGGACACCTGCCCGGCCACGCGCCCATCGAGCACCACCCCGGCATCGAAATGACCGGACACGGCCTCGGCTTCCGGCCGCTCCAGCACGTCATGAACTTCGCCGCGCGCGACGACGCGACCCTCAGCCATGATCCACACCCGGTCGGCGAGTTGGGCGACTTCCTCCACCGCATGCGAGACATAGAGCAAGGGTATCCCGAATCGCGTCGGCAACTGGCGAATGTAGGGCAGCAGCTCCGCCTTGCGCTTCAAGTCCAGCGCCGCCAGCGGCTCATCCAGCAACAACAGACGCGGATTGGCCAGCAGTGCGCGGGCGATGGCCACGCGCTGGCGCTCGCCGCCCGACAGGCCGCCCACGCGGCGACCGAGCAGCGGGGCCAGATCGAGCGCCGCGACCACATCCTCGAAATCCGGCGCAGCGGCGCCCGGCCGCGCCCGCGCCAGTGCATAGCGCAGATTGCCCGCCACGCCGCGATGGGCGAACAGCCGCGCATCCTGGAATACGTAGCCGATGCCGCGCCGATGCGGCGGCACATGAAAACCGCGGGCAGCGTCCAGCAGGGTCTCGCCGTCGATAACGACGCGGGCCGAGGCCGGGGTGTCAAGCCCGGCCAGCGCGCGCAACAGCGTACTCTTGCCGCTGCCCGATACCCCCATCACCGCCGTGATACCGGCAAGCTCGACGGTCTCCGCGATACTGAGCGCGAACCCCGGGTAGCGTACCTCGAGCGCACATTCCAGCTTCATGTCGCGGCTACCGGAAAGCGGCGGTTCAGCACATAGACCAGCACCAGCGCCACGAAAGAGAACGCCAGCAGCCCACCGGAGAGGAGGTGCGCCTGGGCGAAATTCAAGGTCTCCACCTGCTCGTAGATGGCGATCGAAATCACCCGCGTGCGGCCGGGAATGTTGCCACCCACCATCAGCACCACGCCGAATTCACCGAGCGTGTGCGCAAAGCCAAGCACACCGGCGGTGACATAACCGCGCAGCGCGAGCGGGCTGGCCACGGTGAAGAACGCATCCAGCGGCCGGGCGCCGAGCACCGCCGCGGCTTCCAGCGGTGCGCGGCCGACGGCCTCGAAAGCGCCCTGCAGCGGCTGCACCACAAAGGGCAGCGAATAGATCATCGAGGCCAGCACCAGCCCGCTGAAGGAAAAGGTCAGCGTTGCGCCGGTGAGATGCAGCCAGGGTCCACCCAGCATCCCCGCCGGCGCGAACAGCACCAGCAGATAGAACCCCAACACCGTCGGCGGCAGCACCAGCGGCAGCGCAGTGACAGCCTCGATCAACGGCTTGAGGCGCGTGCGGGTGTGCGCCAGCCACCAGGCGAGCGGCGTGCCGATCAGCAGCAGCAGCCCGACGGAGACGACGGCAAGGCGCAGCGTCAACCAGACCGGGCCGAGATCGAGATCGTTCATGGCGTCAGGGCACCTGGTAGCCGAGCTCGGCAATCAGGGCGCGGGCCGGCGGGCTCTTGAGGTAATCCAGAAATGCCTGCGCCGCCGGATTGGCGCGCGCGCACGCGACCAGAATGGCGTCCTGCCTCAGCGGCGCGTACAGCCCCTGCGGCACCGTCCAGTGGCTGCCGGGGCTGGCGGCAGCGAGGGTTTGCGACAACGCCACGAAGCCGGCCTCGGCGGCGCCACTCGCCACCATCGCATAGGCCTGTCCAATATCCTCGCCCCGTACAATCCTGTCCTCCAGGGCCGTCCACCGACCGAGTTTTTCCAGCACCTTCCGCGCCGCCGCGCCATAAGGCGCCACCGGCGGATTGGCGATGGCCAGGTGACGGAAGCTGGCGGCGCGCAGATAGGCCGGACCATCGCCGCCGATGGCCTCTGGGTCCGGACTCCACAGCGCCAGCCGGCCGATGGCGTAGGTGAAGCGCGAGGCCGGCACGCCAAGACCGCTTCTTGCCAGCACGTCCGGACGCTCGACATCGGCCGACAGCAGCACATCGAAGGGCGCGCCCTGCTGGATTTGCTGCACCAGCTTGCCGGAGGAGCCCAGCACCACGGTGAGCTGATGGCCGCTGGCCTGCTCGAAAGCGGGTTCGATACGCGTCATGGCGGCGGCGAAATTGGCGGCGACAGCGGCCACCACTTCGTCGGCCTGCGTGGGGTGGGCGACGATGACGAGTAGCCCGAGTGCGACCGCCCGCCGGAGGAACAAAGAACCCTTCATGCCATGGAATCCTGAGTGGAGACACCCCCGCCGCCGGGGGCTCCGGATATGGGCGAGTCAGCCACCGCGCTCGAACGCGCGCCCGCGGTGCGCGCCTCCACGCCGACCCGAAAACTGAAATCGCCGCTGGGCGACTGCATCTCCAGACTCTTGCCATCGCTGACTGGGCGAATAACCGCAGTGGCCTCCGCCTTCTGGCGGGCACTGCGTTCCGCGTCCCGCTCTGAGCGCAGGGCACTGACCTGGGCTGCCAGCTGCTCCGGCCCATGTTGCATGGCCACCCAATCGGCAGGCGGCGTGTCAGCGGCCTGAGCTGCGCCGCATTCCAGGATGGCGATGGGAAGGGCTCTGCGAACCATAGGGTTCTCCTGTCGACATTGAGGTTCGGATCAGGTGGCGGTGACCGCTCAGGCATTGATGCCCGGGATCACGCTGCCGGCCTTGAACACGGCGCAGGCACGACTGCCGGGCGCGAGCGCCGGCCACGCAGCATACCTGCCAGTCCGGCTGCTCCCGCGCCGCGCGGATCTTGCGGATCAGAGCGGTCTCGTCGAACGCGAACCAGGCTCGGGCGGCTCCCTCCCAGGCACCTCAAGCACATGAATCATGGCATGCCAGCGGTCGGCAATGACATTCAGTCATCGATACGGAGCCGGAGAATCCCGTCGGCAGCACGGCGCATCCGCTCGGCGATCCCGAACGAGCTCGCCTCGAAGGCGTCCCGGGCGGCGTTCAGCACAGCCTGTGCCCGCGCCGCTTCATCGGCGATGAGCGGCACCCGCCCGGCCATGTGGGTGGCCTCGGGTACAGTCTGGCGGATGGCGGCACGATTGGGGTGCCGATGCACCTCCACCAGGGCATCCGCCTCGTGTTTGCCGGCAAGGCAGATCGCGCGGCCGACCACCTCGACGCGCCGCCCGTCCCGGGTGGTCTTGATCAGGGTCCGTGCGCCCGCCATCCGGTCGTCCTCCTCGCGCTCCGCCGGAGCCGGACGGGGAATGGGGCAGCCCGGCCTCGTACCCATTGCCACTTCAGAGACCCGAGGCGAAGCCGAGCAGTTCGACCGTGATGTCCTCGGTTCCGCTGACGCGGCACTGGCAGGCGAGGCGGGATTTGGCGCCGATACCGACGATGCTGTCGAGTCTTTCGTTCTCTGCCGGACTGATCCTGGACAGGCTCTTGCGGCCGGACTGAACAAAAATATGGCAACTGCCGCATTTCGCGACGCCACCGCACTTGTGCAGGATGTCTTCGCCTGCGGCCCTGATCAGTTCCAGCAGGGTCTGGCCTTCGGCGGCCGCGATGGTTTTTCCGGAGGGCAGGATGGTCAACAGGGACATGGCAATGACTCCAGGCAGGGGGTGAATCAGCTCAGTTCGGCGATCCAGGTGGTCTGAATCGCCTCCAGGACCCGCTCGTTGGAACGCTGGGGATCGTCGTCGAAGTCGGGCAATTCGGTGACCCAGTGGTGCAGGTCGGTAAAGCGCAGGACGCGCGGGTCCACGTCCGGATGACGCTCGATCAGGGCCAGCGCAATCGAGAGCACTTCGGTCCATTTCACGGCGGCAGCCCTCCGGCGTCTCAGGGGTGTTCCCGCACGAAATTGCGGCTGTAACGGGGAATCTCCACCACCACCTCGGCGCTCTGAGGCAGCCGCACCTGGCAGGACAGGCGGGAGTGGGGCTCCAGTCCCCAGGCCTTGCCGAGCTGGTCTTCCTCATCATCACTGGCCGGGCGCAGGGCCTCGAAGCCACGGCGGATGACCACATGGCAGGTGGTGCAGACACAGGCCTTCTCGCAGGCGTGTTCGATCGCCACCCCGGCCGCCAGCAAGGCATCGGACAGGCGGCTGCCCGGCGCGGCTTCCACGGTGGCGCCTTCGGGACACAGGTCGGGATGGGGAAGGACGGTGAGTTGCGTCATGTCAGCCTCCGATTTCCTGCACGCGCCGGCCAGCCAGCGCGGCGCGGATGTTGTGATCCATGCGGCGGGCGGCGAAGGGGTCGGTGAGGGCGTCGAGGGACGATTTGGCGAGGCTGATGGCCTCGCCGTCGGATCCCGCCAGGCTGTCCTCGAGACGCTGGAGCGCGAGCAGCATGGCGGCGGTCTCGGCATCGTCCAGGAGCGCGGCGCCGTCGGCATTCAGTGCCGCGCGGGTGGCCTCGATAAGGCGCCCGGCCTCGACCTTCCGTTCGGCCAGGATGCGGGCGGCGGCATCGTCGCGGGCGTGCGCGAGGGAGTCGGCCAGCATGCGGGTGATGTCCCCGTCGGTCAGGCCGTAGGAAGGTTTGACCACCACCTCGGCGCAGGTGCCGGTGGTCTGCTCGGCGGCGGACACACTCACCAGTCCGTCGGCATCGACCTGAAACAGTACCTGGATGCGCGCCGCTCCGGCCGCCAGGGGCGGAATGCTGCGCAGCTCGAAGCGGGCCAGCGAGCGACAGTCCGCCGCCAGATCGCGCTCGCCCTGCACCACATGCAGGCTCATGGCGGTCTGGCCGTCCTTGAAGGTGGTGAAATCCTGGGCGCGGGCGATGGGCAGGGTGCTGTTGCGGGGGATGATTTTCTCCACCAGTCCGCCCATGGTCTCGATGCCGAGCGACAGCGGAATCACGTCCAGCAGCAACCAGTCGTCCCCGTCGCGGTTGCCGGCCAGCACATTGGCCTGAATGGCGGCGCCGAGCGCCACCACCTGATCGGGATCGAGATCGGTGAGCGGCGGTTTGCCGAAAAACTCCGCCACCGCGGCGCGCACCTGGGGCATGCGGCTGGCGCCGCCCACCAGCACCACCCCGTCCACCTGCTCCGTGGCAAGACCGGCATCACGCAGTGCGCGGCGGGTGGGCGTCAGGGTTTTCTGCACCAGATCGGCGGTGAGTTCGGCGAAACGGGCGCGGCTGATACGGCATTCGTGGCGCCGACCATCGCCGGCGTCGAAGGCGAGCTCGACCGCCTCGACCCGAGTCAATGCCTCCTTGGCCCGGCGCGCTCGGGCGAGGAGTTCGCTGTAGGCCGCAGGGGTCAGCGCCAAGTCCATTTCGGCGAGAAACCAGTCGGCCAGTCGGCGATCGAAGTCATCCCCGCCGAGCGCGGTGTTGCCGGCGGTGGCCAGCACCTCGAACACCCCCTGGCGCAGGCGCAGGATGGAGAGATCGAAGGTCCCCCCACCCAGGTCGTAGATGGCAAAGACGCCCTCGCTGCCCTTGTCCAGCCCATAGGCCACGGCGGCGGCAGTGGGTTCATTCAGCAGTCGCAGTACCTCGATACCCGCCAGCCGGGCGGCGTCGCGGGTGGCCTGACGCTGCCCATCGTCGAAATAGGCCGGCACCGTGATCACGGCGCCGTGCAGCGGACCGCCCAGGGCGGCTTCCGCCCGCGCCCGCAGGACATTCAGAATCTCGGCGGAGATTTCCACCGGCGACAGGGGCCCGCGGGGGGTATCGAAACGGATCATCCCGCCCTCCCCCTCCACCACCTGGTGCGGCATGGGGCCGGCCTGGGCCAGATCGGCCGTGCCCCGTCCCATGAAGCGCTTGATGGAGCGAAACGTGGCGACGGGGCTGTCCGTCGCGTCCCGCGCGTCCCGGCCCACCCGGGCGCGGCCGTCGGACTGGAAGCCCACCACCGAGGGCAGCAGGGCTTCGCCAGCTTCGTCCAGGAGTACCCGCGCGCGGCCGTTGTCGATCGTGGCGACCAGCGAGTGAGTGGTGCCCAGATCGATTCCCACCGCCAAACGGCGGAGAACGGGTTCTGCGCTCGCCGCGCCGGGTTCCTGGATTTGCAGCAGGCTCATGGTCAGTCCCATTCCTCGGCCGCGGCTTGCGCCTGTTCGATAAGGCGGCGCAGGAACATGAGTTGGCGAACCAGTTGCACGCCCGCGGCATCGTCGCGGTCCTGGTCGAGGCGCCGGACCAGCGCCTCCACCAAGCGCTCGCGTTCGTCGCGGAACCCGTCGGCGAGCCGGGCGAGCCGGTGCTGATCGCGCGCCCGGCGTGCCGCATCGAGCTCCTCGTGCCACCCCATCTGCTGCATCAGAAAGTCGGCCGGCACCGCGGCGCCGCCGGACAGGACATCCACGCCCCGCAACGCCAGCAGGTGCGTGGAGCGGGCGATGGGGTCCTTGAGATTGCGGTAGGCTTCGTTGATCCGGGCCGCCTCGGCGACGGCCGCGCGGCGTTGGTCCGCGTCGCCCCGGGCATGGCGATCGGGATGGACGCGGGTCTGCCATTCCAGATAGCGCCGTTCCAGTTCCTGCGCATCCAGGGCGAAGGTGGCCGGCACGCCGAACACCGCAAAATAATCCGCCACGGCCGCCATCATGGCGTTTCTTCCTGCCGCACGCCTGGCTTCCCGGGACATGTCACGCCTGGCTTCCAGGGGCATGTTCAGGCGCTCACTGTGAAGCTTTCGCCGCAGCCGCAAGTGGCCTGGGCATTGGGATTCTCGAACTTGAAGCCTTCGTTGAGGCCCTGGCGCACGAAATCGAGCTCGGTGCCCATCATGTAGGGCAGGCTGCGGGCGTCGATGACGACGTTCACACCATGGCTTTCGAAGCACCGATCCCCATCCAGAATCTCATCCACGAATTCCATCACATAGCTCATACCGGAGCAGCCGCTGGTCTTGACCCCCAGCCGGATACCCAGCCCCTTGCCGCGGCTGGAGATGGAACGCTGCATCTTCAGCGCCGCCCGTTCAGTCAATGTCACGCTCATCGCAAGGCCTCACACCGAGAAGGAACTGCCGCAACCGCAGGTGGTTTTGGCGTTGGGGTTGCGAATGATGAAGCGGGCGCCTTCCAGACCGTCCTCGAAATCCACCTCGGCGCCCGCCAGATAACCCAAACTCATGGGATCGACCACCACACCCACGTCCTCCTGGTGGAACAGATTGTCGTCTTCGGCCAGGGCTTCCTCGAAGGCGAAGCCGTAGCTGAAGCCGGAGCAGCCGCCGCCGGTGACATAGATGCGCAACTTGAGAGCGGAGCTGTTTTCCTCGCTGAGCAGCTCCTTGATCTTGCCGATGGCGTTGGCGGTCAGCAGGACCGGCGTGGCGGCAGGGACGACGGATACGACGGCAGACATGGCGATTCTCCCAAGCAACGAAGGGTCAGGCCGCGGAAGCGGTGGCGGGTATCCCCTGCTTGGCGCGGTAATCCTCGACCGCGGCCTTGATGGCGTCTTCCGCCAGCACGGAGCAGTGGATCTTCACCGGCGGCAGCGCCAGTTCCTCGGCGATGGCCGCATTCTTGAGGGTCAGGGCATCCTCCAGGGTCCTGCCCTTGATCCACTCGGTGACCAGCGAGCTGGAGGCGATGGCCGACCCGCAGCCGTAGGTCTTGAAGCAGGCGTCCTCGATCACGCCTTCGGGGCCGACCTTGATCTGCTGCCGCATCACATCGCCGCAGGCGGGCGCCCCCACCATGCCGGTGCCCACATCGCTCTCGTCCGTGTCGAAACTGCCCACGTTGCGAGGATTTTCGTAGTGATCCAGAACCTTGTCGCTGTATGCCATGGTTGCATTTCCTCCTGGCGGATGGGGTCAATGGGCCGCCGCGGCCCATTGCACCTTGTTCAAGTCGATACCCTGCAGATGCATGTCCCAGAGTGGAGAGAGTTCGCGCAGCCTGGCCACCTTGTCCTTGAGCAGGGCGACCGCGAAGTCGATCTCCGCGGTGGTGGTGAACCGACCCAGGGTGATGCGCAGCGAGCTGTGCGCCAGTTCGTCGCTGCGCCCGAGCGCGCGCAGCACATGGGACGGCTCCAGGCTCGCCGAGGTGCAGGCCGAGCCGCTGGAAACGGCCAATTCCTTGACCGCCATCATCAGCGACTCGCCTTCGACGAAGTTGAAACTGACATTCAGGTTGTGGGGCACGCGCGCCTCCAGGTCGCCGTTGAGGTAGACCTCTTCCATGTCGGCGATGCCGGCCAGGAAGCGGTCGCGCAACGTCCGCACCCGCGCGTTTTCTTCCACCATCAGCTCCCCGGCCAGACGGTAGGCTTCGCCCATGCCGAC
The DNA here is from genome assembly GCA_050250395.1 of Porticoccaceae bacterium. Classification (GTDB taxonomy): domain Bacteria; phylum Pseudomonadota; class Gammaproteobacteria; order Pseudomonadales; family Porticoccaceae; genus JAGPUQ01. The sequence goes on along the minus strand of JBFWOQ010000052.1, from coordinate 2,278 downwards.
GATCTGGTGGGTCGGCAGGGTGCCGGAGCGCAGCCCGCGCTCGTGGCCGCCGCCGTGGATCAGCGGCGCCAGATGGACCCGGGGCCGGCGCCGCACATAGAGCGCGCCGATGCCCTGGGGACCGTAGGTCTTGTGGGCGGAAAAGGACATCAGGTCGACCGGCAGGGTATTGAGATCGATGGCGACCTTGCCGGGGGCCTGGGCGGCGTCGACGTGGAACAGGATGCCCCGCTCGCGGCAAACCGCGCCGAGGGCGGCGATGTCCTGAATCACCCCGATCTCGTTGTTGACCAACATGATCGACGCCAGGATGGTGTCCGGCCGGAGCGCGGCCTTGAAGGTCTCCAGGTCCAGCAGGCCATTGGGCTGGGGCTTGAGGTAGGTGACCTGGAAGCCTTCCCGCTCCAGTTCGCGCATCGTGTCGAGGACCGCCTTGTGCTCGGTGGCCAGGGTGATCAGATGATTGCCCCTGGCGCGATGAAAATGGGCCGCACCCTTGATCGCCAGGTTGTCGGACTCCGTCGCCCCCGAGGTCCAGATGATTTCCCTGGGGTCGGCGCCCACCAGCTCGGCCACCTGGGCGCGCGCCGTTTCCACCGCTGCTTCGGCCTGCCAGCCGTAGGCGTGGGAGCGACTGGCCGGGTTGCCGAAACTGCTGGTGAGATGGGGAATCATCTTCTCGGCGACCCGGGGGTCCACCGGCGTCGTGGCGGCGTAGTCCAGATAAATGGGCGATTGCGCGACGCTGGTCATGCCGGGTACCTCGTGGCGGTGAAACACTTGCCGGTGAAGCCTGTGGCGGGCGATGCCCACCCCGGGCGGTTCACCAGGGATTCAGCAACCTCCATGCCAATCGCGGCCAAATGCGCTCAACTACTTGAAGCGACAATGGCCGCGGGCATGTCTGGCGGCCCGGAGACCCCGGTTTGCCGGCCACGGGTGTCGTGAATCCGACAAACCATGGCGGACATCTGCCACAGTGATTCTCTTTCCTGCCGCCTTGCAGATCATTCACGTGTCGCGGCCAAGGACCGTATCCACGACCGCGCGGACCGCTTCCAGCTTGAGCGGCAGGGGAATGCGGCCATGGGCTCCGGCCGCCAGGGCCTTGGTCGCCAAGGGGTCCTGATCGGTCCCGACCACCAGCAGGCGGGTGCGGGGAAGCGCGTCCGCAAGTTGTTCCAGCACCGGTAGACCTTCCGCGGCCAGCACGGCATTGCCCAGTACGATCACATCGGGCGGCCAGTTCACGGCTTTCTCGATCGCTGCCGTCAGCGATGCCAGTTCATGGGTTTCGTTCTCGTCGTGCAGCATGAACTGCAGGGCGGCCCGAACGATTTCGTCCTGATCCACCACAAAAATCCGCCGGTTCTCCACCGCGCGCGCGCTTTCCACTCCGATTTGCATGACGTGAAGCCTCGATCAACGGGATGGGGGGATAGCCCTGTACTACCGCCAGTCAGGCAGGTCTATGGCTCACGCAACATCCATACCGTCCCACTTGATTGCTGGGGACCTGTTGCGGGTAGCGGGGCGTGGCGGCACAAAAATCAGCAACACGAAAACCAGCAAAAAGACAAAAACGTCATGCCCATAGGGCCGCGCACTGCCGATGTGATGTTTTGTTTGTGACATCCGGCTCCCGGATGTCGTATTTCCCACACGGCAAAAAGGGTGCGGAAATGCCGCCATCAATAGTTTTTATTTCTTTTAAAACAATTTGTTGAGTGACTTTTTCCAGTGTTGGCGCAGGGGTTGCAATAGCGGAAGCGAAGGCGGACGCCGCGCCCCTCGGGGTTTGGAAAGTCCAGGGACGCTCGGATTGCCGGGCATCTGCGGTGACAACTGTTCTTCTTGGTTGGCAGATCGCACTGAAGGTGCGGAATTTTACCCATTGCAAATCCTTACCCATTGCAAGGAGATCTTAATGGACGGCTTACGACAAATCGCGTTTTACGGCAAAGGTGGTATCGGTAAATCCACCACCTCCCAAAACACCCTGGCGGCGCTTGCCGAGATGGGTCAGAAGATCCTGATCGTCGGCTGCGATCCCAAGGCCGACTCCACCCGCCTGATTCTCCACGCCAAGGCCCAGGACACCATCCTGTCGCTGGCTGCCGAGCAGGGCAGCGTTGAAGATCTCGAACTCGACGATGTGATGAAGGTCGGCTACCGCGACATCCGTTGCGTGGAGTCGGGTGGTCCGGAGCCGGGTGTCGGCTGCGCCGGCCGCGGGGTGATCACCTCCATCAACTTCCTGGAAGAGGAAGGCGCCTAC
>JBFWOQ010000051.1:0-13508 GCA_050250395.1 Porticoccaceae bacterium | reverse complement strand
TGTCGAAGTTGTCCTGGAGCCAGATCTGCGCCTGGACCACGTCCTCGTCGGAATGTCTTGCCGCCGCATCGTCCAGATAGCGGCTGCCCTCGAAGGCGTTGCGGATCTCGTGGAAAAACACCCGCTCTACATGGCGCGCCACGGCGCGGCCGTAAATGCGGTAAACGATGTGGGCGAGCAGCTCGGCGAGCGCATTGACCCCGGCGGTGCAATAGATGGTGCCGGCGCGGGTGGTGAAGTACTGGCGCTGCAACTGGACCCCGGGGTAGTCGTGTTGAAACTGATCGAAATAGTGCCAGTGGGTGGTCGCCGGTTTGCCGTCGAGCAGGCCGGCGGCCGCGAGCAGGCAGGTACCGGTCCCGACCGCCGTCAAGGTCGCTCCCGCCCGGTACTGTTCGCGCAGCCAGGGCAAATATTCGGGATGGCGGCGCAGGGCGCGGCGCGGGCTGCGCCACAGGCTGGGGACGTGGACCAGGTCGTAGGGGCGAAAGGGCGCGATGGCGCCGCTGGGGGCCAGCGCGAATCCGGACGCCGACTGGATCGGCGCACCATCGGTGGTCAGGGTATCGATCGCGATGGCGCGACAATGACGGTCGCCGCGCACCGCGAAGGCTTCGGCATTGCGGAAGATTTCCACCGGCAGGGTCGCGCTGGTGGCGAGCGTTGCCTCGCACAGAATCACGGCGACCCGATAGGGCGCGGGAGCCTGGTTCATCGATGCTGCTCTGGATTGGCCGGATTCGCCGAGAATATGGCCGAATCGTCCATAACGCAACCGGGACGCCGACCCTAGAATGCAAGTCCTATCTGATCCTGGGCGCTTTTCGCACAATGGCAATACTGCCGGTTATCGTCGGTTACGGCGGCTGCAACGCCGCCGGTCGCAGCTCGTTCGATCAATCCTATAAACGCATGATCCTCGAAAGCCTCACCGGTGCGGAGCGCGAAACGACGCTGGCCGGGCTGGCCTGCATGATGGGACTGGCGCGCTGGGACGGTGCGGGTTATCGGGACGCGGCGGGCGCGCCCCTTGACCGCGCCGCCGTGGCCGCGCGCCATGCCGCAGAGGTGGTGGACGGTACGCTGATCCGCCGCATCGAGGCCAACCATTTCGATCCGGACGCGGTGTTCTGCCACCGCAATCTGACCGCCGAACTCTGCGACGGTGACGGGATGCGCTTCAAGGTGGCGCGCCGCCAGCTGCCATCGCCGGTGCCGCCGGGTTGGGAGGTGGTGGCCGACCATGGCGATACCCTCACGGTGGCGGTGCGGGGAACGCAGGAATGGCGGTTGCCCGCCACCCAGGCGATGGGGGTGAAAGCCGCCGGTCAGTTGCCGCGCGGGTTTGATCCGGGCGCCGGTTACAACTCGCGCTTCCAGCCCCGGGGATTGCAGATGGCGGTGATGGGCGCCAGCGATGCGATCCACTCCCTCGGTGTCGCCTGGCATGACATCTGTGCCCGGGTGCGCCCCGATGAAATCGGCACCTACGCCTCCTGTGCCATGGGCCAGTTGAGCGACGAAGGGTTGGGCGGCATGTTGCGCGCCGGCCTGCTCGGCGGCCGCGCCACCGCCAAACAGTTGCCCCTGGGCCTCAACAGCATGCCCGCAGACTTCGTCAACGCCTATGTGCTGGGCAGTCTGGGCCACACCGAAGCCATCACCGGTGCCTGCGCCAGCTTTCTGTATAACCTCCACGCGGCCGTGCGCGATATCCGCCGGGGCGTGCGCCGGGTCGCGCTGGTGGGCGGCAGCGAAGCGGCGGTCACGCCGGAAATCATCGAGGGCTTCGCCAACATGAATGCGCTGGCGAACGAGGACGCCATGGCGCGTCTGGGCGACCCCGACCCGCGCCGCTACAGCCGGCCCTTCGGTTACAACGCGGGTTTCGTCGTGGCCGAGGCATCGCAGTATCTGTTCCTGATGGATGACGCGCTGGCGATCGAGCTCGGGCTCGATATCCACGGCGCAGTGCCGGAAGTCAGCATCGACGCCGACGGCGTCAAGAAATCCATCTCCGGGCCGGGTCCGGGCAACTACCTGTGCCTCGCCAAGGTGGTCGCCGCGGCCCGAGCAATGCTGGGCGAGTCGGGGTTGCGCCGGCGCAGCCTGGTGTTCGCGCACGGTTCCAGCACGCCTCAGAACCGGGTCACCGAATCGCTCATCTTCGATCGCATTGCCGAGGCCTTCGGCATCACCGACTGGCCGGTCTGCGCGGTCAAGGCCTATGTCGGCCATTCGTTGGCTGCCGCCAGCGGCGATCAGGTGATGGCGGCCATCGGCACTCTGCGCCACGGCCGCGTGCCCGGGATCAAGACCGTCACGGAGGTGGCAGCGGATGTCCACGCGGGTCGGTTGCGCATCCCGCTGGCCGATTACGACGCGCGCGAACAGGGACTCGACGCCGCCATCGTCAATGCCAAGGGGTTCGGCGGCAACAACGCCAGTGGCCTGGTGCTCTCGGCGCGGGTCACCGAAGCGATGCTCGAACGTCGTTATGCCGAGCGCTGGAGCGCCTATCAAGGGCGGCGGGAACGCACCCGGGAAGTGGCGGACGCCTACCGCGAGCGCGTGGATCGTGGCCTGTTTGCTCCGATCTACCGTTTTGGCGAAGGGGCGATACAGGATGAAGACGTGCAGATCACCAGCACCGCGATCAGGGTGCCAGGGTTTGGTTGTCCGATCGCGCTCGATGGCGAGAATCCTTACGCGGACATGATCTGATGGCGTACCGGAGGCAGCATGTATAGCGCCACACGCCGTTTTGTCGCCGGGGCGATCTGCCCGCACTGCAAGATGGCAGACCGCACGGTCGTCTTTCGCCGCGATGGCCAGGATCACCGCGAGTGCGTCGCCTGCGGCTTCGGCGAGACCGGTGCTGGCGCACTGACGTCCACGCCGCCCGTCACCCGGCCGGAGCGGACCGTACGGCTGGAGCAGGCGATGCCGGAGCCGGTGCGGCTGATCGATCCGGAACGGTTCGCGAAGTGAAGTCGTGCGGACCTGATTCAGGTCAATTTTTTGGTCGCGCGTAATGCGAAGCGTAGAAAAAACCCGGCAGCGACATTGTTTTTACCCTTGCGGGCTCTGGTACAATCGCCCGCCGAACTTTCCCCGGTGCCTGCGGTCGCGACTGGCCGCCCCTTCATAGCCCGGCAGCGGTTCAATCAAAAACGGAGACGATGAGGGCGATGGTTTCTACAGCAAAGCAACTTGTCCGGGGAGGTATTGGCGCGCTGGCGCTGCTACCGTGGATTCACGCAGCGGCGACCGAGTCGGCGGCACGGCCCGAGGGCTGGAATCTGCTCAACATGCCCAAGGGCGTGACGAGCGTGAGCCAGAACGTCTACGACATCCACATGATAGTGACGTGGATCTGTGTGTGGATTGGTGTCGCGGTGTTCGGGGTCATGTTCTACAGCATGTTCGCCCACCGCAAATCCCGTGGCCATCAGCCCGCCAACTTCCATGAGAGCACCAGGGTAGAGTTGGTCTGGACCATCATTCCGGCGCTGATCCTCATCGTCATGGCGTTTCCCGCCACGACCAGCCTGAAAGAGCTTTACGATACCAGTGAGGCCGATCTCGACATCAAGATCACCGGCTACCAGTGGAAGTGGAAGTACGATTACCTGGGCAAGGATGTCAGCTTCATCAGCGAGCTGGCTACGTCACAGGCTTCGATTTACGGCAACGCGCCGAAAACCGAATTCTATCTCGAAGAAGTCACCGAACCGCTGGTCATTCCGGTCGGCAAGAAGGTACGGCTGCTGACGACGGCTGCCGACGTGATCCATTCGTGGTGGGTGCCTGATCTGGCGGTCAAGCGCGATGCCATCCCGGGTTTCGTCAACGAAACCTGGACGCGCGTCGACAAGCCCGGTATCTATCGCGGTCGCTGCGCGGAGCTGTGTGGCAAGGATCACGCGTTCATGCCCATCGTCGTCAACGCAGTGCCTGAAGCAGAGTTCAATGCCTGGCTGGCCACGAAGCAATCCGAAGCAACCGCGTTGCGGACGTTGACCGAGAAGACCTTTACGCAGGACGAGTTGATGGCCAAGGGCGAGGCGGTCTATGGCCGCAGTTGTGCCAGTTGCCACGGCGCGGCTGGCGAGGGCATCGCAGGCGTCTTTCCCGCCCTCAAGGACAGCAAAGTCGCGCTCGGGCCGGTCGCGGATCACTTGAGCATTGTGGTGAACGGCAAGTCGGGTACCGCGATGCAGGCGTTCGGCGCGCAATTGTCCGAAGTCGATCTGGCGGCTGTCATCACCTATGAGCGCAACGCCTGGGGCAACAAGTCCGAAGACAACATCGTCCAGCCTGTGGATGTATTCAAGCTCAAGAACGGCCAATAAGGGGAGATACTCGTCATGGCTCACGGTCCCGCTAAAGGTATTGGTCGCTGGCTGCGCGCCACCAACCACAAGGACATCGGCACGATGTACCTGTGGTTCAGTTTCGCCATGTTTTTGCTGGGTGGATTGTTCGCGATGGTGATTCGCGCCGAGCTGTTCGAGCCCGGCATGCAGATCGTCAAGCCCGAATTCTTCAACCAGATGACCACCATGCATGGCCTGGTCATGGTGTTCGGCGCCATCATGCCGGTGTTTGTCGGTCTGGCGAACTGGATGATTCCCATGATGATCGGCGCGCCCGACATGGCGCTGCCGCGGCTGAACAACCTGAGTTTCTGGATTTTACCGTTCGGCTTCAGTCTGTTGGCGGCTACCCTGTTCATGGAAGGCGGAGCGCCCAATTTCGGCTGGACCTTCTATGCGCCGTTGTCCACCACTTATGCGCCGCCGACAGTCAACTTCTTTATTTTCGGCGTTCACATCATCGGCGCATCGTCGATCATGGGCTCCATCAACATCATTGCCACCATCCTGAACCTGCGGGCGCCCGGGATGACGCTGATGAAAATGCCGCTGTTTGTCTGGACCTGGCTGATTACCGCGTTTCTGCTCATTGCCGTGATGCCAGTGCTCGCGGGCGCGGTGACCATGATGCTGATGGATATCAATTTCGGCACCAGCTTCTTCAACGCGGCTGGTGGCGGTGACCCGGTACTGTTCCAGCACGTGTTCTGGTTCTTCGGCCACCCTGAGGTTTATATCATCATCATTCCGGCGTTCGGTGTGATCTCCGCCATCATCCCGACCTTCAGCCGCAAGCCCCTGTTTGGCTACTCGTCCATGGTGTATGCGACGGCGGCGATCGCCTTCCTGTCATTCATTGTCTGGGCGCACCACATGTTCACCGTGGGTATGCCGCTCGCCGGTGAACTGTACTTCATGTACGCCACCATGTTGATCGCGGTGCCCACTGGCGTGAAGGTGTTCAACTGGGTCACCACCATGTTTCGCGGTGCCATCACCTACGAAACCCCGATGTTGTTTGCCGTCGCGTTCGTGATTCTGTTTACGATTGGTGGCTTCACCGGGTTGATGCTGGCGATTGCTCCGGCGGACATCCAGTACCACGACAGCTACTTTGTGGTGGCGCACTTCCACTATGTGATGGTGGCGGGCGCGCTGTTCTCCAGTACCGCGGCGGTCTATTACTGGATTCCGAAGTGGACCGGCCGGATGTACAACGAGACCATGGGGAAAGTCCATTTCTGGGTGTCTTTCGTCGCCTTCAATGTCACCTTTTTCCCGCAGCATTTCCTCGGCCTGGCCGGCATGCCGCGGCGCTACGCGGATTACTCGCTGCAGTTCGCCGACTGGAACATGGTCTCCAGCATCGGTGCCTTTGCTTACGGGGCGTCGCAATTGTTGTTCCTTTACAACGTGATCTCGACCATCGTGGCCGGCCGCAAGATCAGCGACCCGAAAGTGTGGGAAGGCGCCGAAGGCCTGGAGTGGACGGTGCCGACGCCGGCGCCCTACCATACCTTCTCAACCCCGCCCGCGATCAAGTAAGCGGAGCATCATGGCGACACGGAATCCGGTCCGAACGACGGTCCTCTGGGCGCTGCTGGCCGGTGTCGCCATGTTTGGGTTTGCGCTGTTCGTGATGCCGCCGTTGTATAACGCGCTGTGTGAGATTACCGGTCTTGGCGGCAAAACCGATGGGCGTTATGTGGCCGAGCGGCCTGTGGTCGATAAGGAGCGAGTGGTGAAAGTACAGTTCGTCACTACCAACAACAGCGCCATGCCGTGGGAGTTCAGACCCCTGACCGATGCGATACGGGTGCACCCGGGCGAGTCGCACAAGATCGAATTCTATGCCCGCAACGATACGGAGCGAGACATGGTGGCGCAGGCCATTCCCAGTGTGACACCGGCCAATGCGGCGCAGTATCTGCAAAAAACCCAATGTTTCTGTTTTGACCAGCAACCATTGAAAGCTGGCGCTGAAGCCAATATGCCGGTGGTCTTCTTTGTCGACCCCGCACTGCCGCCCAGCGTCAATACCCTAACCTTGTCCTACACCCTGTTCGATGTCACCGACCGGCAAGCCGTCGCCGTGACGGCGCGCAACTGATCAGTCGGTAGCCAAGGGCGCCGCCTTCTTAAGGAGAAACACATGGCATCCGAGAGTAATTATTACATTCCCGAAAACAGCTGGATGCCTGTGCTGACGGCAGGATCCCTGGGTGCCATGGCACTCGGCGCCGGGCTCTTTGTGCAGGGCAAGACGCCGCTGTTCCTGCTGGCCGGGGTAACGCTGCTGGCCTGTGTGTTGTTCAACTGGTTCAGCACGGTCATTCAGGAAAACATGCGAGGCATGACCAGTGCGCAAGTGAAGCGATCTTTCGCGCTAGCCATGGGCTGGTTCATCTTCTCCGAAGTGATGTTTTTTGCCGCGTTTTTCGGTGCGCTGTTCTATGTGCGGGTACTGGTGGTGCCCTGGCTGGGTGGCGAAGGCGACAAGGCGATGACCAACACGCTGCTGTGGCAGGGTTTTACGGCGAACTGGCCGGTCATGCAGACCCCCGATCAGGCGCTAGGCGGAACCACCTTTGTCGGGCCACACGAAAACATGGGCTTTCCGGGCTGGAGCAAGCTTGCGGGATGGCTGCCGCTGTGGAATACGATTCTGCTGCTGACGTCGAGCTGGACCGTACATATCGCCCACCACGCAATAAAGCACGGCAATCGCGGCCGATTCAACTTCTTCCTGGCCATCACCGTGGCGCTTGGCCTCGCATTCGTCGCCGTTCAGTATGTGGAATATCACGAAGCCTATACCGAGATGGGGCTGACGCTGAAGTCCGGCATCTATGGCACAACCTTCTTCATGCTCACCGGGTTCCATGGCTTTCACGTCTGCCTGGGTGCCTTCATGTTGGCGATTCAACTGTTGCGAGGTCTCAAGGGGCACTTCAAGCCGGACGATCAGTTCGGCTTTGAGGCGTCATCCTGGTACTGGCATTTTGTCGATGTGGTCTGGCTGGGTCTGTTCATCTTCGTGTACGTGCTCGGCTGAAAGACTTCCGCGCACGCAGCGGCAACGGCCAGGCTTCCTGGCCGTTGCCGTCTCTGCATGACGGTCCCGGTGCATGGCGGTGCCTGCATCGGCGCGATGTCGTTGGCAAAGACCGGTTCGGCAAAGAACGGGTTGGCAAAAATCCGGTTGGCAAAAAGGACGGTGGTGATCGCGGCCCGCAGCCGGGGCGTCAGGGGTTGGCGGGGGCCGGCGCCACCTGCCGGGGGTGCAATTGCCGGTCCCAGGGTGCGGTACTGCCAAGCCGCCCTGACCAGAAGCCCCAGCCGATGGCGACCAGCAGTGCCGAGGCGAGGGCTACCCTGACGCCCAGGGCGTACAGGGTGCGGCGGCGGCTATTGCCGATGTCCTTGAGCAGAAACACCAGGCCGGTAGTGAGGCTGATCAACAGGGCGACAAACAGAACGACGATCAGCGCTTTCAGCCACAAGGTTCGTTTCCTCCCGCTAGCGTAAGACCGGATTTAACCACATATGCTTTCCGACCCACAGCGCCACCGAATGCCGCGCTTTCAGTGGCGCCTGAACGGCAAGCTGTTGTTGTTCAGCCTGCCGTTGCTACCGATCGTTCTGGGTCTTGGCGGTTGGCAGTTGCAGCGCGCCGACGAAAAGCGCGCGCTGCTCGCAACCTACGAGAGCCGTCGGCAGCATGTTCCTGTCCCCATGGCTGCCATAACGGCTGGGTCCGACAACCTGTATATCCGGGTCCGGATCGATGGTGTCCCGGATGTCGAACACCAGTTTCTCCTCGACAACCGGATGCGGGGTGGGCGCGCCGGCTTTGAAGTCCTGACCCCGGTAGCGCTCGACACTGGCGGCTGGGTGCTGGTCAATCGCGGCTGGCTCCCTGCCGGAGCGACCCGTGCGCAGTTGCCGGATATTCCGCCCGCGCCGACGCAAGTCCGTTGGATCGGGTATCTGTACCGGGTGCCGGGCAAGCCCCTGGTGCTGGGGCGCGAGGAGCCGGCTGCCGGCTGGCCGCGGGTCGTCCAGCAGATCGACAGGATGCAGTTGGAGCGGCATTTGGGGCGCGCGCTGTTTCCGGATGTGGTCCGGCTCGAAGCCAGTCCCGGGCTGGACACCGGCTGGATGATGGTCAATCTCACCCCCCAACAGCACCTGGGCTATGCGGTTCAGTGGTTCGCGCTGGCGACCGCTCTGGCGATTCTCACCTTCGTGACCAACAGCAACATCGCCGAAGTGCTGCGGCGATCCGGAGCTTCAGAGCATGAATGAGCGATCTCCTGTGCGATCACCGCAGCCCTGGATAATCCTGGGCATCGTGGTCGCCGTGATTGCCGGCGGCTTCATTGCGCTGCCCCGCGACGAGCAGGGCAAGGCGCGACTGCTCAACCTGTTGGGCACCAGCAATCGCGGCATCCTGCTGCGTCCCATGGTCCCGGTCGCGGAGCTTGAGCTGCGTACGCCGGACGACGAATCCCTCGAGTGGGCGGCAATGAAGCCGAAATGGCGTCTGCTGATTCCCGTAGTGCTTCCCTGCGCGGAAGCCTGTCGCTCGGCGCTGTACCTTAGCCGTCAGGTCCACGTGCGACTTGAAAAGGATGCACTGCGGATGGAGCGGGTTCTGCTGGTGCTGGGCGCGCCACCGGATCGGGAGACGACGGACTGGTTGCAACGAGAGCACCCGCACCTGAGCCTGATGCGGGGGGATAGCGCCGCCTTCACGCATTGGCCGGCGGCCAGCGCGGCGGCCTGGAACCCGAGCGCAAGCCCTGTATTTGTAGTGGATCCGGCCGGCATGGCGATGCTCTATTTCACGTCCGAACACAGCGGCGCGGATATGCTCGCGGATCTGCGCCATCTGCTGAAATACTCATCGGAAAACTGATCATGGCGGCTTCCAGCACCACCCTGCCCGCAAAGCCCGGCGCGCGTCTGGCCCTGATCGCGGTCTGTCTTGCCGTGGTCGTGGTCGGTCTGGGGGCCTTCACGCGGTTGGCGGATGCCGGTCTGGGTTGCCCGGACTGGCCGGGCTGCTACGGCCATCTGCTGTGGCCGCGCGCCGACCACGAAATTGCCAGCGCCGACGCCCGTTTTCCGGACGCTCCGGTGGCTACCGACAAGACCTGGCCGGAGATGGTGCATCGCTATTTCGCCGGCGCTCTGGCGCTGTGCATCCTGGCGCTTGCGGTGCTGGCCTGGCGCCGCCGCCGGGATAGCGACTACCCCTTCCGCCTGCCGCTGCTGCTGTTGTTTCTGGTGATCTGGCAGGCCCTGTTTGGCATGTGGACCGTCACCCTGAAGTTGTGGCCGCAGGTCGTCACCCTGCATCTGCTCGGCGGTGTCACCATTGTGGCGCTCCTCTGGCTGTTGGCGCTGCGTCTCCGGGATCGGCCCTGGCGCGTCGAGGGTGCCATCGCGTGTCGACTCCGAGCCCTCAAACCCTGGGTCGTGCTGGGCCTGGCGACGGTGTTCTGCCAGATTGCGCTCGGCGGCTGGACCACTTCCAACTACGCGGCGCTCGCCTGCGGCGACTTTCCCACCTGTCACGACCAGTGGTGGCCGGCGATGAATTTCGGGCAGGGCTTCGACATCGCCCAAAGCGTCGGGCCGAATTACCTGGGGGGGCTACTGGAGAGCGAGGCGCGCACCGCGATCCACATGGGCCATCGCATCGGCGCCCTGGCGACCACCCTGACAATGCTGGGGCTCTGTGGCGCGCTGCTGGCTGTCCCCTGGGCCGGTGCGCGGCGCCTGGCGGGCATTGTCGCCCTGGCATTGACCGTGCAGGTCGCACTTGGCATTGCCAACGTGCATTTCGCGCTGCCGCTGCCGGTGGCGGTGGCTCACAATCTGGGCGCCGCTTTTTTGTTGCTGGCGCTGGTAACCTTGGCGACCAGGATCTGGACTTTGCGCGATGCCCACCACTGAGCAGCTAACCCATACTCCGGCGAACTGGCGCGACTATCTGGAGTTGTGCAAGCCCAATGTCGTGCTGGTGATGATCGTCACCGCCGTGATCGGCATGTTTCTGTCAGTCCCCGGCATGGTCCCTGCACGCATCCTGGTGCTCGGCAATCTGGGTATTGCCCTGTGCGCGGCAGCGGCCGCCGCCGTCAATCATCTGGTGGATCGCCACATCGACCTCAAGATGGCGCGTACCCTGAATCGTCCGGTGGCCCAGGGCCGCATCGAACCTTCTCAGGTGCTGCTGTTCGCCGCCGTGCTGGGCACGGTGGGCATGGCGATCCTGATGGTCTGGATCAACGCGCTTACTGCCTGGCTAACGCTGGCTTCGTTGCTGGGCTACGCGGTGGTCTACACCCTCTACCTGAAACGCGCCACGCCCCAGAACATCGTGATCGGCGGCCTGGCCGGCGCCGCGCCACCGCTGCTGGGCTGGACCGCGGTGACCGGCGAAGTCCACAGTCATGCATTGCTGCTGGTGCTCATCATCTTTGCCTGGACGCCGCCCCATTTCTGGGCCCTTGCGCTGCACCGCAAGGACGAATACGCGCGTGCCGACATTCCCATGCTGCCGGTGACCCACGGTGAGCGCTACACCAAGTTGCATATCCTGCTCTATACCATCCTGATGATAGTGGTGACGGTGCTGCCGTACCTGACCGGCATGAGCGGCTGGTTGTATCTGCTCGGTGCCCTCGTCCTTGGGGGTGGTTTTCTGTACTGGGCGCTGCGTCTCTATTGGGGCGCCGACGCGACGCTTGGCATGACCACCTTCAAGTACTCCATCGTCTATCTGCTGGCGCTGTTCGCCATCATGCTCGCGGACCACTATCTGGTAGAGCCCGTGCTGATCGGTGTCCGGCAAACATGAGCGATCTGGACCCGGTTGCGCGGCGCAATATCCGGCTCACCGTAGCCCTGGCGCTGGCGTTTGTGGTGCTGGCCATGGGCGGCCTGATCTACCGGCTATCGCAGCCGCGGATTCTCAACCCCTATGAATTGCGCAATCAGCACGCCTACCTGATTGACCCGCCACGCCCGGTGGCGGGCCTGAGTCTGGTCGATCAGGCGGGCCAGTCCTTCACCGAGGCGCGGCTGCAAGGACACTGGACGCTGGCGTTCTTTGGCTTCACCCACTGCGGCGACATCTGCCCCACGACGCTGGCGACGCTCGCCAAAATGTATGCGGAGCTGAAACCGCGCGACCAGAAAGACCTGAACGTGATTTTCATCAGCGTCGATCCCGAGCGCGATACCCCGGAGGTGCTGGCGTCTTACGTCCCGCGTTTCCATCCCGATTTCGTCGGCGTCACCGGCGCGCCGGCGCGGCTGCTCAAGGTCGCGCTGGAATGGCAGACGGGCTTTGCACCGCCCGTTGGCGGCGGCACTGATTACCAGGTCGAGCACAGTGGCAATCTGGTGCTGATCAATCCGCGGGGCGAGCTCCACGCCCTGCTGGTCCCGCCCTTCGAGCACGGTAGCTTGCGGGTCGTGTGGCGGTCGCTCCACGCGACCTACTGAGCCGCGACGGCGCTCCGAACCGGGCCCAAGTATTGACGTGCGGTGCCGATACACAGAGCAGCGCCCCCTGCGAACAGAGGGCGAACAGCCTGCGCTGAGGAGCGCGTCACCATGAGCCAGGATCGACGTCGTTTTACCCGCATCCGGTTTACCGGTGCGGCGCGCATCAATGGCGAATTCCACGCCCAACTCATCGATGTTTCCCTCAAGGGTGTCTTGCTGGCGCGCCCGGAACACTGGTCCGGGGTGCTCGATGAGTCCATCGATACCGAGATATTTCTCGATGCGGGCACCGTCATCCGCATGCAGGGCTCGGTGGCGCACCTTGAAGATACCTGCATCGGCGTACTGTGCCGGCACATCGATATGGACAGCATTACCCATCTGCGCCGCCTGATCGAACTCAATGCCGGGGATCCCGAGTTGTTGCAGCGCGAGCTGGCGCAGTTGGGGTCATGACTAGGTATCGCGCACTGGCCCGCCGCGCCCGGTAAGCCCCCCGGGAGCCAGTGCCCGCTGCTTCCGGGGCTAGGCGGGGCGCACCGCCAGCGAGAGCGCGAACAATCCGGCGGCGACCACCACGATGGAAGGCCCCACCGGGGTGTCCAGCCACCAGGACGCCGCGAGCCCGGCCACCACCGCGAGCGCCGCCAGTGCGCTCGCGACCGCCGCCATGCCCTCCGGCGTGCGCGCGAGGCGCCGCGCCGAGGCGGCGGGGATGATCAGCAACGCGGTGATCAGCAGCACCCCCACGGCTTTCATGCCGGTGGCGACCACGGCGGCCAGCAGCAGCTTGTAGACCGCCTTGATCGCCCCGACCCGGACCCCTTCGACGCGCGCCAGGTCCTCCTGCACGGTGATCGAGATCAGCGCGGTCCACAGCCAGCCCAGCACCGCGAGGGCAACGCCGGCAAGCACCCAGATGGCGGCCACTTCGGCGGGGGTGATGGTCAGCAGATCGCCAAACAGCAGGGCCTCCATATTGACGCGCGCGCCCGGAATCAGCGCGAGCGCCACCAGACCGAGCGCGAGTGCCGAATGCGAGAGGATGCCGAGCAGCGTATCGGCCGCCAGGATGCGCGAGCGCTCCAGGACCAGCAGCAGAATCGCGAGTCCCAGGCAGGTCGCCAGCACGGCGCTGCCGCCGCCGATCCGGAGCCACAGCCCGAGCGCCACGCCGAGCAGCGCGCCGTGCGCGAGCGTATCGCCGAAATAGGCCAGCCGCTGCCATACCATCAGGCTGCCGAGCGGGCCGGCCAGCAGCGCCAACCCCAGGCCGCCGGCGGCGGCCCAATAGAGAAAATCCAGATTCATGGCGGCGCGCCCGTCACCGGAGCGGCCGCCGCTCGGCCGGGGTCGGGTGGTGATGGTCGTGGCGGTGATCGTGGTGGTGGGCGTAAAGCGCCTGGCGATGTCCGAACAGGGCCACGAACGCGGGATCGAGGGAGACCTGGCGTGGCGTACCGTGGCAGCAGATGTGCCCGTTGAGGCAGATCACCTCGTCGGTTGCCGCCATCACCAGATGCAGATCGTGGGACACCATCAGGATGGCGCAGCCGAGGCGCTGGCGCAGGTCGCCGATCAGCGCGTAGAGCGCCTCCTGGCCGG
>JBFWOQ010000050.1:2354-13718 GCA_050250395.1 Porticoccaceae bacterium | reverse complement strand
GGCGGATATGGACAGGTTCGAGCAGATCCATCGGGTGCACCGGCTATTGCGCGATGCCCGCCGACCCGTCTCCGCCGCCCGCCTGATGGAGCAGCTTGAATGCAGTCGGCCGACGCTGACCCGCCTGCTCGCCTTCATGCGCGACCGGCTCGACGCCCCCATAAAGACCAACCACGCCGAGGGCGGTTACTGGTATGGCCCGATCGACCAGCAGACCTACGAACTGCCGGGGCTCTGGTTCAACGCCTCCGAACTCCATGCCCTGCTCGCCACCCAGCAACTGCTGCGCGAGGTGCATCCCGGCCTGCTCGCCGGCGAGATCGCGCCGCTGCGCCAGCGCATCGAACGTCTGTTGGCGCGGGAACAACTGGGCGCCGGCGAGGCGCCGCGCCGCATCCGCATTCTCGCCATGGCGACCAGAACGCCCTCGCCCGATGTGTTCGGCGCGGTCGCGGCGGCGCTGCTCCAGCGTTACCGACTGAGCATCGACTACCACAATCGCGGCGACGACCAACGCAGCCAGCGCATCGTTTCACCGCAGCGGCTCACTCACTACCGCGACAACTGGTATCTCGACGCCTGGTGTCATCGCGCCGAAGGATTGCGCAGCTTCACCCTCGACCGCATCCGCGACCCAAGGCGCGACCCGGATCCCATCCAGGATCTAACCGACGCCGAACTCGATGCCCACTTCGCCACCGCCTACGGCATCTTCGCCGGTTTGCCGGATAAAACCGCCGTGCTCGAATTCACCCCGTACCGCGCGCGCTGGGTGGCGGACGAGCGCTGGCATCCCCAGCAGCAAGGCCGTTTCCTGCCCGACGGCCGCTATCGACTCGAAATTCCCTATCACCGCGCCGACGAGCTGATTCTCGACATCCTCCGCTACGGTCCCGATGTGGAAGTGCTGGCGCCGGCTGAACTGCGGCAGGCCGTAGCGGAACGGTTGCAACGCGCGGCGGCCATTTATTTCCCGTCCCCTTGAAAAACGCGCCGGGTTTGCTCGCGTTTTGAACAAACCCCCGAGGTATAAAGGCTCCGCACACTGCGACCATTGAGCGAAACTACACCAGCGGGAAGCAAAGTGACGCTAGACGTTGAAAACGACCGTCAACCTTTGGCCCATACTGCCGTGACAACGGGAGTCATTCGGCGCCATGATCTTGCCGATCACCTGTGCGAAGTCGCGCGCCTCGCCGGCGACCACGCCACGCCATTCGGCGGCCGGGACTGGGCGCGCGTCGCGGGTCTGTGGCACGACCTGGGCAAGTATCGGCCACGGTTTCAGAGCTACATCCGAGCCGCATCTGGGGGCGATGCCGAAACTGCGCACATCGAAGGCAAGCCGGGCCGAGCGCCGCACTCCACCGCCGGAGCACTGCTTGCCTGTGATCGTTTCGGCACGCCTGGCCGGGTGCTGGCCTATCTGATCGCCAGCCACCACGCCGGTCTCTACGACTGGAACTCCGAGAATTCGAGCCTCGAATGTCGGCTGAATCAGGATGACAGTCGCGAGGAGCTGGCCGAAGCCTTGGCCGCCGCGCCGCCGACGGATGTTCTCGACAGCGGCGACTTTGCGCCCGACCTGCGACGGGTGCCGGGCGGCTCGGCCGGCTTCGCGCTGTGGCTGCGCATGCTGTTCTCGGCGCTGGTCGACGCCGATTTCCTCGACACCGAAGCCTTCATGGACGAAGGTAAGGCGGCCAGCCGCGGCGCCTGGCCGCCGCTCGCCACGCTGCGCGCAAGCTTCGACGCGCACATGACCCAGCTCGCGGCGCAGGCGCCCGACACCCCAGTCAACCGCCTGCGGGCGCGCATCCTCGCCCAGTGCCGTGCCAAGGCCTCGCAGCAGCCCGGCCATTTCTCGCTCACCGTGCCCACCGGCGGCGGCAAGACCCTGGCCTCAATGGCTTTCGCGCTCGATCACGCCTTGGCGCACGGCCAGCGGCGGATCATCTACGTGATCCCGTACACCAGCATCATCGAGCAGACCGCCGACGTGTTCCGCCGCATCTTCGGCGACGCGGTGATCGAGCACCACAGCAACGCCGAGTCCGATCCCGGGCGCGAGAACCTGCGTAGCCGGCTCGCCTGCGAGAACTGGGACGCGCCCGTCGTCGTCACCACCAGCGTGCAGTTCTTTGAGTCGCTGTTCGCCGCGCGCACCTCGCGCTGCCGCAAGCTGCACCACATCGCCGGCAGCGTGGTGGTGCTGGACGAGGCGCAACTGCTGCCGCCGGAGTTTTTGAAGCCGATCCTGGGCGCCCTCAACCTCCTCACCGGCCATTACGGCGTCACGGCGGTGCTGAGTACCGCCACCCAGCCGGCACTGGCGCGGCAGGAGTATTTCGACCCTCAAATGAGCATCGCCGGGCTCGATGACGTGCGCGAGCTGATGCACGGCGGCCCGCTCATCGCCGATCCGGATGAGCTCTATCGGGACCTGCGACGGGTCCGGGTGCGCCTGCCGGCCGATTGGCAGGCACGCACCGCCTGGGAAGACCTCGCCACCGAGCTTGCGGCACTCCCGAGTGTGCTGGCTATCGTCAATACCCGCCGCCACGCGGCAGAGCTGCACAGACTGCTGCCCAAAGACACGCTGCATCTTTCGGCGCTGATGTGCGGTGCGCACCGGGCGGATGTCATCGCCGCCATCAAAGCCCGGCTCGAGCAGGGCGAGCCGACCCGAGTGGTCAGCACCCAGCTGGTCGAGGCCGGCGTCGATCTGGATTTCCCCGTCGTCTATCGCGCGCTGGCCGGGCTTGATTCCATCGCCCAGGCCGCCGGGCGCTGCAACCGCGAAGGGCGCTTGGACGATCTCGGCGAAGTGGTGGTGTTCGTGCCGCCCGATCCGGCACCGCCTGGCTTGCTCGCCAAGGGCGAGGGCGCCTGCCGCGGCGTGCTGCACGGTCATACCGGCGATCCGCTTGATCGCGCGCTGTTCGAGCGCTACTTCCGCCAGCTCTATTACCAATGCGATCTGGATCAGCACGGTATCGAGGAGCTGCTCATGGTGGATGGCAAGACACTCGCCGTGAATTTCCGCACCGCCGCCGAGCGCTTTCGCCTGATCGATGACGCCGACCGGGCCACCATCATCGTCCTATACCGTGGGCCGGACGGGCAGGACACGACCGTCGATCAGCGCCTCGCGCAACTGCGCCGCGATGGCCCCGCGCGCTGGCTGCTGCGCGCCCTGCAGCGCTACACCGTGAGCATCCACCAGCGCGACGCCCGGCGCCTGCTGGCGCAGGGGGACACCGAGGAGTTGATCCCAGGCTTGTTCGTGCAGGTGAGCGACGTGCTCTATGACCGGATTTTGGGGCTGTCCATGCACGGCGGCGGCAATCCCGGTCGGCCACTGATGGTTTGAAGGAGCGTTTCATGACCGCTAATTATTGTCTTGAAGTCCGCGGCGATTTCGCCTGCTTCACCCGACCCGAGATGAAGGTCGAGCGCGTGAGCTACGACCTCATCACGCCGTCGGCGGCGCGGGCCGTGTTCGAAGCCATCCTCTGGAAGCCGGCGATCCGCTGGCAGGTGCGGCGCATCGAGGTGCTCAGGCCCATCCGCTGGATCAACCTGCGCCGCAACGAGGTGGCGGGCGTGGTCTCCACGCGCAACGTCGAGACCGCCATGCGCGCCGGCAGCGGCGATCTCGGGCTCTACATCGAGGACGAGCGCCAGCAGCGGGCCGGGCTGTTTCTGCGCGACGTGGCCTACCGGCTGCATGCCGAATTGGCCCTGCAAGCCAAGGCACCACCGGGCGAGACGCTCACCAAATACCGCGAGATGTTCGAGCGCCGCGCTGGCAAGGGCCAGTGCGTGAATCAGCCCTATCTGGGCTGCCGGGAGTTCGCGGCCGATTTTCGGCTGGTGACGGACCCGGCCGCTGAACCCGCGCCCATCGCCGAAATGCGCGATCTGGGCTTCATGCTGCACGACCTCGACTTCGTCAATCCCGCCGATCCCGTGCCGCGCTTTTTCCGCGCGCAGATGACCGACGGCGTAGTGACGGTGCCCGACTTCGACGGTTCGGAGGTGCGCGCATGATTCTGCAGGCACTGAATCGCTATTACGAACGTTCCTCTACCCTGCCGCGAAAAGGCTGGATACGCCGAGGCGTCGATTATGTGATCGTACTCGACACCCAAGGCGAGTGCATAAACCTTGAATCCGTGGGTGAACTCAGAAAAGGCAAAATCCAGCCTGCTGAGATACTTGTCACGGCAATCGGCAAGCAGGCGATGAAGCACACCAACAGCGGCAAAGACGCCAACCTGCTTTGGGACAACGCCAGCTTCGTATTCGGAACCGGCAACAAAGGGGACATCAAGCTATCAAGCTTTTTGGCGACCTTGGACGGCTGGCTCGGCGCGCTGAAAGATCCGGCGGTTGAGGCTGTTCATAGATTCTGTCTCGGCCTACAAACCAGCCCAGAAGGGGCGGGTGCACTCATCGAGCGCTTTCAAGCCAAGGATGATTTCGACAAGCGCGATCCGGTGCTGGTCTTTCGTTTGGTAGACGATCTTGAATACGTCCATATGCGCCCCGCTGTGCGTAGTGCTTTTGAGTCCGCGCTAGTCGCCGCACAGTCGGGTAGCGCGTTGCGCGGCAACTGTCTCGTCACAGGTGAAATAGACTTGCCACTGGCCCCGAATGAATCCGTCATCAAGGGGGTCTGGGGCGGCCAGCCGGCCGGTTGCAACATCGTCTCCTTCAATGCTCGCGCATTCGAATCGTATGGCAAGCGCGAGCGCAACGGTGAAAATGCACCAATTAGCGTGCAAGCGTCGTTCGCCTACACCACGGCTTTGAACCATTTGCTGTCGTCCAGGCAGCGCATCCAGGTAGGGGATGCCTCCACGGTGTTCTGGGCCGAGGAAGAGCACGAGCTCGAAGCCGCCTTCCCCGATCTGTTCGGCGAGCCGCCAAAGGACGACCCCGACCGCGGCGCCGATGCGCTGCGCGCTCTGTATCGCGCCGTTGAGACCGGGCGTTTTGCCGTCGGCAGTGGCGATACCCGCTTCCATGTGCTGGGTCTCGCCCCCAATGCGGCGCGCATCGCCGTGCGCTTCTGGCAGACCGCGCCAGCCATCGAACTGGCGCGGCGCATCAAGCGGCACTTCGATGATCTGGCCGTGGCTCGTTCATCCAGGGATCCGGAACACCTGTCGCTGTTCCGCCTGCTCGCCGCCACCGCCGTGCAGGGCAAGGCGGACAACATTGCGCCGAATCTTGGCGGCGAGGTGATGCGCGCCATCATCGACGATCTGCCCTATCCCGCCACCCTGCTCAACGCCGCCGTGCAGCGCTGCCGTGCCGAACAGCAGGTGACCTATCCGCGCGCGGCCGCCATCAAGGCTTGGCTCAATCGCGATGCCCGCCGGCAACGGCTTTCAAATCCAACCAGAGAGGAATTCACCCCGATGCTCGATCCCGACAATCCCAGCGATGCCTACCGGCTCGGCCGGCTGTTTGCGACGCTCGAAAAAATCCAGGAAGAAGCCAGCCCCGGCCTCAACGCCACCATCCGCGATCGCTACTACGGCGCGGCCTCGGCCACACCGGTGGCGGTATTCACCACGCTGCTGCGCCTCAAGAACCATCACCTCGGCAAGCTCCACGCCGGCCGGGCAACCCAGATGGAAAAGCTGATCGGCGAAATCATGGCCGGTATCGACGACTTTCCGCGCCATCTGAACCTGCCCGATCAAGGCCGCTTCGCGCTTGGCTATTACCACCAGCGCCAGGCCTTTTTCACCAAACGCGACCATGACACCGAAGCCACCCAGGGAGAACCCGCATGAGCCTTGCCAACCGCTACGACTTCGTCCTGCTGTTCGATGTAAAGGACGGCAACCCCAACGGCGATCCAGACGCCGGCAACCTGCCGCGCCTGGACGCCGAGACTGGCCGCGGCTTGGTCACCGATGTGGCCCTCAAGCGCAAGGTGCGCAACTTCGTGGGGCTGGTGAAGGGCGAGCAGCCGCCTTACGAGATCTACGTCAAGGAGAAGGCCATTCTCAACAACCAGCACAAGCGCGCCTATGTGGGCATTGGCCGCGAAGACCTGCTCGCCGGCGACGACAAGAAGCGCAAGGGCGGGAATGCGGTCGACGACGCCCGCGCCTGGATGTGCCGCAACTTCTTCGACGTGCGCACCTTCGGCGCCGTGATGTCCACCGGCATCAATTGCGGCCAGGTGCGCGGCCCGATCCAGCTCACCTTCGCCCGCTCGATCGACCCGATCGTGGCCTCGGAGCATTCGATCACCCGCATGGCGGTCGCGACCGAAGCGGAAGCGGAAAAGCAGGACGGCGACAACCGCACCATGGGTCGCAAACACACTGTCCCCTACGGCCTATACATGGCGCACGGCTTTGTTTCCAGCTTCCTCGCCAAGCAGACCGGTTTTTCCGGGGAAGACCTGGATTTGTTATGGCAGGCTTTGGCGCAAATGTTCGAGCATGACCGCTCCGCTGCCCGCGGAGAAATGACCACGCGTGGGCTGTATGTGTTCAAACATGATTCGGAACTTGGCAACGCGCCCGCCCATGCGCTGTTCGAGCGCATTCAGCCGAAACGCAAGGACGGGGTGAGCGTACCGCGCGGCTTCAACGATTACGAGGTGGTAGTGAACGAAGCGGACATGCCGCCCGGCGTGAGCTTGCTGCGCAAGGTGTGAACCCCTACCGCCGCGCCGCCCAATACCCCGGGCGGCGGCTGTGGTGGGCGACCGCAATGATGCGAATGTGGTCGGAAAGTACCCGATAGATCAGCGAATAGGGAAACTTCGGCAAAGTGAAGGCGCGCGTTTTGTACTGGCTTGTAACACCCATTTCCGGGAACGTCCCGAGCAACGCCAGCGCGTGTTCGAATTCGTCGGCGAAATCATCCGCAGCGGCAAACGCCAGTTCTTCGAGATACCAGTCGATGGCCGCTTCGAAATCCGCCGATGCCTCGTGGGAGAGGCTAATCCGCATGGGCTGCTTTGGCTGCGTCGATGCGGGCACGGATTCTGGACATGACCTCGTCTGCCGCAATCCATTGCGTGCGCCCTGCCTCCATTTCCGCCACACGCCGGGCGATTTCCTCGCCCCAGGCTTCGGCGATGGCCTTGGGCGAATCTTTGGGCACACCTTCCAGGCTTGTGATCAGGCGGTGGATGAGTTCGCCGCGCTCTTGCGGCGAAAGCTGCAAGGCCTGGGTTTCAAGCTCTTTCAAAGTTGCTGCCATGACGTGCTCCTCTAAAAGCAGTCCACTGGAAATGGTAGCAGTCGCGGCATGAGCGAGACAGATCCCATCCCTCTATCCGCACTCCAGCACTGGTGCTATTGCCCGCGCCAGTGCGGGCTGATTCATCTCGAACAGGCGTTCGCCGACAACATTCACACTGCCCGCGGCAACGCCGTGCATCGGCTGGTGGACACGCCCGGCTACGAGATACAGGCGGGCGTCAAGGTTGAACGCGCGCTGCCGCTGTGGTCCGATCGCCTGGGATTGATCGGCAAGGCGGATCTGGTGGAGTTCCATCCCGACGGGCGTATCTTCCCGGTCGAGTTCAAGCATGGCCGGCGGCGCCAGAAGCGCCACGACGACGTGCAACTCGCCGCCCAGGCACTGTGCCTGGAGGAAATGCTCGGCCGACCCGTGACCTGCGGCGCCATCTATCACGCCAGCAGCCGGCGCCGGCGCGAGGTGCAGATCACCCCGGCGCTGCGCGCGTTGGTGGTCGAGACGGCCGAGGCCATCCGTGCCATGCTGGCCAGTGGCCGCCTGCCCCCGCCGGTGAACGACGCCCGTTGCCGCGAGTGTTCGCTGAACGAAATCTGCGAACCGGAAGCGCTCGCGGCCAAAGACGCTCAGGCCGCACTTCGCGCCGACCTGTTCCGCACCACCGATCCATCGTAGAGGCTGCCATGTACAGCCTGCAAAACACCCTCTACGTGATGACACCCAACGCCTACGCGCATTTGGAAAACAACACCGTGCGCATCGACGTGGAGCGCGAGAAGCGCCTGCAAGTGCCGCTGCACCACCTGGGTGGCTTGGTCTGCTTCGGCAATGTCATGGTGTCGCCGGCCCTCATGCACCGGCTGGCCGACGAAGGCAAGTCGCTGGTGCTGCTGGAGGCCAGCGGCCGCTTCAAGGCGCGGCTCGAAGGCGCCGTGTCCGGCAACATCCTGTTGCGTCAGGCGCACCATCGCAGCGCGGCCGATGGCGGTTTCGCGCTTGAACTGGCCCGCGCAATCATCGCCGGCAAGCTCAAGAACAGTCGTGCTCTGTTGGTGCGCGCCGCCCGTGAAACTCCCGACGCTACCGAGCAGGCCGCGCTCACCCGCACGGCCGACAACCTCGCCGCGTCCCTGCGCGCCACCGCCGGCGCACAGGATCTCGACACCCTGCGCGGGGTCGAAGGCGAGGCGGCGCGCGGCTATTTCGCCGCGCTCAATCTTGTCGTCAAACCCCAGGCCCGCGAGCATTTCGCCCTCAACGGCCGCACCCGCCGGCCGCCGCTCGATCGCTTCAACGCGCTGTTGTCGTTCCTGTATTCCATGCTGATGAACGATTGCCGCTCCGCGCTGGAAACCGTCGGTCTCGATCCACAGCTCGGCTTTCTGCACGCGGTCCGGCCGGGCCGGGCAGCGCTGGCGCTGGATTTGCAGGAAGAATTCCGCTCCACCCTGGCCGATCGGCTGGCGCTCACCCTCATCAACCGCGGCCAACTCGGGCCACGCGACTTCGATGAACGTGAAGGCGGCGCGGTGATGCTGGGCGACCAGGGTCGGCGCACCGTCATCACTGCCTGGCAGGAGCGCAAGCAGGAGGAAATCACCCATCCGCTGCTCGGCATCAAGGTGCCCATCGGCATCGTGCCCTTCGTCCAGGCACGGCTGATGGCGCGCACCGTGCGCGGCGAAATGACGGGCTATCTGCCCTATCTGCCGAAATAGGTGCCGCCATGCTGGTCGTCGTCACCTACGATGTTTCCACCGAAACCAGCGCCGGACGCCGGCGGTTACGGCGGGTCGCCAAGGTTTGCGAGAGCATGGGCCAGCGGGTGCAGAAGTCGGTGTTCGAATGTCAGGTCAACGATATGCAAATGGAAGATCTGGAACGTCGATTGCTGGCCGAGATCGACGAGACTGCGGACAACCTGCGTTTCTACCGCATCACCGAATCGGCCCTGGTGCGTGTGAAGCAGTACGGCAGCTTTCGCTCCACCGACTTCGAGGGGCCGCTGGTATTATGATTGCGCGAACCCCAAGCTCCGCCCAATCATCGAGAGGTTCGCGGATTGCGTAGTTCTTTGAAAAATCATGAAAAGGTTACCGACGGCGCGTTCTGTCCGATCATGGTTAGCAACCATCAGGCAGGTTCGCGGCGGGCGGAAAGAATTTGCTTTGGCAGCAATGCGTTGCCAAGGTGAAGCATCGCCCGGCTGCAAAGCCGGGCGCGGATTGAAACAGGTTGGCGATTGTAGCGGCTTGCACGCTTCCCCGCATCGCCCGGCTGCAAAGCCGGGCGCGGATTGAAACCTGTTTTTGCGGCAATTGATACCACCGCCGCGGTGCATCGCCCGGCTGCAAAGCCGGGCGCGGATTGAAACATGGTATTTACCTCCGTTTCATGGGTAGTCTAATGCATCGCCCGGCTGCAAAGCCGGGCGCGGATTGAAACGCTGAAGTTCCGCTCCAGCGGGAACAATTGTTCGGCATCGCCCGGCTGCAAAGCCGGGCGCGGATTGAAACAGGGCGATGATGGCGGGCCTGCGGTAGAGCGTAGCGCATCGCCCGGCTGCAAAGCCGGGCGCGGATTGAAACACTGTGACCCCACCCCCCTCATCCTGAACCGATGGCGCATCGCCCGGCTGCAAAGCCGGGCGCGGATTGAAACGATGATTTACGCCCGCGGGTCGCTGGTTTGGCCTGGAGCATCGCCCGGCTGCAAAGCCGGGCGCGGATTGAAACTGTCACGGGGGAGGAATTACGGGGATCCGCTTGCGCATCGCCCGGCTGCAAAGCCGGGCGCGGATTGAAACCAGTCGGCGCGGCTGCCGGTGGGTGGTGCGGCCGGCATCGCCCGGCTGCATTCGTGGTTGCGCCATGCCTTGCCAGTCCGGATAATCGCGCCCCGCAATGGTGGCCCCTGCCGGTTCCCCGCGGCGAACAACTGTGAACCCCGCCAGGCCCGGAAGGGAGCAACGGTAGCAGCGACTTCGCGTGCCGGGGGTTGGCTGGCAGGGGTTGCCACCCTTTCTTCTGCTCTTCTGCATTCCTTCTGCATTCTTCCTGCATCCTGCCCAGCAGCGCTTGGCGCGTGCCGAGCAGTCTTGACCGGCAGGCTTCGCCGATGAGGGTCCCGACGGGACCGCCGCCAACCGGACTGTCACCATCGGCGCCTCGCCAGCCTATAATGACCGCCGGTCGCGACGACGCCCTTCCCACGGGCGCAAATTCCCATGAGCTATCAGGTGCTTGCCCGCAAGTGGCGGCCCCGCTTTTTCGAAGAGATGGTCGGGCAGGAGCATGTGCTCAAGGCCCTGATCAATGCGCTCGATCAGGGCCGGCTGCACCACGCCTATCTGTTCACCGGCACTCGCGGCGTCGGCAAGACCACCATTGCCCGCATCCTTGCCAAATGCCTCAATTGCGAAACCGGGGTGAGCTCGAAACCCTGCGGCACCTGCGGCGCCTGCGTCGAGCTGGCGGAGGGTCGCTTTGTCGATCTGATCGAAGTCGATGCGGCGTCGCGCACCAAGGTCGAGGATACCCGCGACCTGCTGGACAATGTCCAGTACGCGCCGACGCTCGGGCGTTACAAGGTGTACCTGATCGATGAGGTACATATGCTGTCCGGGCACAGCTTCAACGCCTTGTTGAAGACGCTCGAAGAGCCGCCGCCCCACGTCAAGTTCCTGCTCGCCACCACCGATCCCCAGCGTCTGCCGGTCACCATCCTGTCGCGCTGCCTCCAGTTCAATCTCAAGAATCTCGCGCCGGAGCGTATCGTCGAGCACCTGACCCTGGTGCTGCGCGAAGAACAGGTGCCCTGCGACGAAGCCAGCCTCTGGGCGCTGGCCCGCGCCGCCGACGGCAGCATGCGCGATGCGCTGAGCCTCACCGACCAGGCGATCGCCCACGGCGGCGGCCAGATTGCGGAGCGGGAGGTGAGCGCCATGCTGGGCACCATCGACCGCTCCACGGTGCTGAAGATCTGCCAGGCACTGGCGGCGGGCGACGGTGCCGCGGTGCTGGGGCTGGTGGATCGACTGGCCGAGCTCGCGCCCGATTACGCCGCCGCGCTCGCCGACATGATCGCCATCTGGCATCAGGTGGCGGTGGCCCAGACGGTGCCGGA
>JBFWOQ010000050.1:0-2254 GCA_050250395.1 Porticoccaceae bacterium | reverse complement strand
GCGACGCTGCGCGCCGATCCCCTGGTGAGCGCGCTGGTGGAACGCTTCAACGGCGTCCTGCTTGAAGATACCGTGGTCCCTCTGGACGAGTGAGGTAGTCATGAAAGGTCTGAACGATTTGATGCAGCAGGCGCGGCAGATGCAGGAAAAGATGCAGAAGCTGCAAGAGGAGGCCGCTGCCGCCGAGGTGACGGGCGAGTCCGGCGCGGGACTGGTCAAGGTGCGGATGACGGGGCGTCACGATGTGCGCAAGGTCAGCATCGATCCGAGCCTGCTGGTCGAGGACGTGGAAATTCTCGAGGATCTGCTGGCCGCCGCCATGAATGACGCCGCGCGCAAGGTGGAGGCACGCCAGCAGGAGCTGATGGGCGGGCTCACGGCCGGGATTCCGCTGCCGGCCGGCTTCAAGCTGCCGTTTTGATCCCATGTTCGACGGTCTGATCGGCGAGCTTATCGACGCCCTGCGCTGCCTGCCGGGCGTGGGCCCCAAAAGCGCCCAGCGCATGGCCCTGCACCTGCTGGAACGCGACCGGGATCGGGCACTCCGGCTGGCCGGCACGATCACCGCGGCCGTGGAACGGGTCGGGCGCTGTCGCCGCTGTCGCGCGCTCGCCGAGGCCCCGGAGTGCCGCATCTGCGCCAGCGCGCGCCGCGATCCGGGCTTGCTGTGTGTGGTGGAGACGCCTGCCGACCTGTTCGCCATCGAGCAGTCCGGGAGCTACCAGGGTCGCTATTTCGTGCTCCACGGGCGCCTGTCGCCCATCGACGGCATGGGGCCGGAGGAGATCGGCATCGACCAATTGCTGCGGCGGCTTGCCGAGGAACCCATCGAGGAACTGATTCTGGCTACCAATCTCACGGTCGAAGGCGAAGCCACCGCCCATTTCATCAGCGAGCACGCCACCGCCATGGGGGTGTCGGTGAGCCGGATTGCCCACGGCGTACCGCTCGGCGGCGAACTGGAATATGTCGATGGCGGCACCCTGTCGCACGCGTTTGCCAGCCGCCGGCGCCTGTCCTTGTGACCGGCCCCGCAGCGCTCGCGCACCTGATCACCGGGGTCGCGGAACTGGTCGCGGCGGCGGCGCACTGGCGCCGTTGCAACGCGGTTACCCTCGATACCGAATTCATGCGCACGGATACCTTTTATCCGCGTCTGGCGCTGGTCCAGGTGAGCGATGGCGACACCGCCTGGCTCATCGACCCGGTGGCGCTGGGCGATCTGCGCCCGCTGGGGGCGCTGCTGTCCGATCCGAACGTGGTCAAGGTGTTGCACTCCTGTTCGGAAGATCTGGAAGTGCTGCAACACGCGCTGGGCTGCCGGCCCGCGCCGCTGTACGACACGCAAGTCGCGGCGGCCATGGTTGGCCACGGGTTTTCGCTGGGTTACAGCACCCTGGTGAAGCGCCTGCTGGACATCGAAATCGGCAAGCAGGAGACGCGCTCCGACTGGTTGCAGCGCCCGCTGTCGGCGGCTCAGCTCGCCTACGCGGCGGCCGATGTGCAGCATCTTTTTCCCGTGTATCACCAGTTGGTCGAGGTCGGTGCGCGTCTGGGCCGCACGGACTGGATCGCGGCCGAGATGGCGGCAATCCTCGCGCAGGCCGCGCAGGAGACGCCGCCCGAACAGCAGTATCGTCGCGTCAAGGGCGCCGGCCGCCTGGGCGGGCGGGAGCTTGCGGCGCTGCGGGAACTGGCGGCCTGGCGCGAGGGCGAGGCGCGGCGCCGCGACCGACCCCGGGGGCATATCGTCAACGACGTCGAATTGCTCGCGCTGGTGCAGGCGCGACCGGCGGATCGCGCCGCGCTCGCCCGCATCGACGACCTGCGGCCCCGGACTGCCCGCGATCATGGCGCGGAGTTGCTGGCCGCGCTGGCGCGGGCCGCGCAAGTGCCGGCGGCGGAGTTTCCGGAGCCGCTGGACGGCGAACCCCTGAGTCGCTCGGCGCGGGATCTGGTGCGGGCCTGTCGCGACTGGCTGGCCGAACGTGCCGCAGCCATCGAGATCGCGCCGGAGATGCTGGTTCGACGCCTGGATCTGGAGCAGCTCGCGCGCTCCTGGAGTGGCGGCGTGCCGCAATTGCCGGCAGTGCTGGCGGTGGGTTGGCGCCACGACCTGGTGGGGACGGAACTCCTCGATTTCGTGC
This sequence comes from Porticoccaceae bacterium, assembly GCA_050250395.1. Taxonomy (GTDB): domain Bacteria; phylum Pseudomonadota; class Gammaproteobacteria; order Pseudomonadales; family Porticoccaceae; genus JAGPUQ01. The sequence continues at coordinate 107 of JBFWOQ010000050.1, read as the reverse complement.
GCGCCTGGAGCGCGGCAAGCCCGTGACGGCCGCCAGGATGCTGTGCAAGGTGTATCGCAGCCCGCGGCGCAGCGAAATGTATCTGTATGTCACCCGGGAGCAGGATC
>JBFWOQ010000049.1:0-13953 GCA_050250395.1 Porticoccaceae bacterium | reverse complement strand
GCGCCAGCGTTTCCGCGCTGGTGTCGCCGCCATCAGTCCCCTGGCGGGAAACGCCGTATTGACGAGTCAGTGCCAGGAAAACCTCACCATAGGCTTCCAGTTTGCGGCCGCCGATGCCGGAAATACGCGCCATCTCCCGCAGGGTTTGCGGCCGTTGCGCCATCAGCTCCATCAGGGTGGCGTCGTGGAAAATGGCATAGGGTGGCACGCCCTGTTCCTCAGCCAACTCCCGGCGCCGGCGCCGCAGGGCTTCCCACAACTCGGCATCCGCCCCCGCCACGGCGGTGCCCGCCGCGCGCGATTTTCTGGTCGCGCGCTCCGCGGGCAGTTCCTTGCGCAACCACAGCTTTTCCGCGCCCTGCAATACCGGACGACAGCGCTCGGCCAGACGCAGGCCACCGTGGCCCTCGGCGTCCACGTGGAGCAGGCCGCGTGCAATCAGCTGGCGAAACAGACTGCGCCATACCGGCACGCTCAGATCACTACCGATGCCGAAAGTCGTGATTTTGTCGTGCTCGAAGCGGCGGATGCGCTCATCGACCTTGCCATGCAGCACGTCGATCAGATAATTGACGCCGAAGCGCTGTCCGGTGCGGTGCACGCAGGACAGCGCCCTGCGCGCGGCGTCCGTGGCGTCCCAGGTTTGCGGCGGCGTCAGACAGTTGTCGCAGTTGCCGCAGGGCTCGGGTTCCGGATCGCCGAAGTAGGTGAGCAGCGCCTGACGCCGGCAACCGGTCATCTCGCACAGGCCCAGCATGGCATCGAGCTTGTGGCGCTCAATACGCTTGTACTGCTCCTCCGCCGTGGAACCTTCCATCATCTGGCGCAGGGTGATCACGTCCTGCAGGCCGTACAGCATCCAGGCATCGGCAGGCAGGCCATCGCGGCCGGCGCGGCCGGTTTCCTGGTAGTAGGCCTCGACGCTTTTGGGCAAATTGAGGTGGGCGACAAAGCGCACATTGGGTTTGTCGATGCCCATGCCGAAGGCGATGGTGGCGACCATGATGATGCCCTCTTCGTTCAAAAAGCGGCGCTGGTTGGCCTCGCGCTCGGCGCTGGTCATCCCGGCGTGGTAGGGCAGCGCCACCAGCTTCTGAGCGCCGAGCCAGTCCGCGATCTCATCGACCCGTTTGCGGGACAGGCAGTAGACGATACCGGCCTCACCGGGATGCTCATCGCGGATAAAGCGCAGCAATTTGTCGCGCCCGCCACTGCCGCCCTCGGCAATGCGGTAGCGGATATTGGGGCGGTCGAAACCGCTGATGAACACCCGCGCCCGTTCCAGGTTGAGGCGGCGCAGGATCTCCTGCCGGGTGGGCTCGTCGGCGGTGGCGGTCAGCGCAATGCGCGGTACGTCGGGAAAACGCCGATGGAGCACGTCGAGGCGGATGTATTCGGGGCGGAAATCGTGCCCCCACTGGGACACGCAGTGGGCCTCGTCGATGGCGAACAGGTTGATGCGCACCCGCGCCAGCAGGTCCAGCACGAACTCCTGCACCAGCCGTTCTGGCGCCAGATAAAGCAGGTCAAGCTCGCCTGCCAACAGCCGTGCCGTCACCGCGCGGGCTTCATCGGCGCTCTGCGATGAGTTCAGAAAGGCGGCGGCCACGCCCGCTTGCAGCAGGGCTGCCACCTGATCCTGCATCAGCGCAATCAAGGGCGAAACCACGATAGCGGTGCCCGGCAGCAGGATGGCGGGCACCTGGTAGCACAGCGATTTGCCGCCGCCGGTGGGCATCAGCACCAGCGCATCCGTCCCCGCCAGCAAGGTGTCGATCACCTCGCTCTGGGGCGGGCGGAATGACGGGTAGCCAAAGACAGCTTGCAGGATGTCGAGGGGGGTGCGGGTCATCGCCGGCATTGTATGGACAATGCCTCCCGATCGCTCGCCCCGCGCCGCGGCGATGATCCTGTCCCGGACGTCCGGACAGACGGTTGTTGTCGCGGGGGTTTGATTGAAGGGCCAATGTCACCGGTCATCGCTGCACCTGAAACTGCCGGGCAAGCGCCAGCGCGCCCTGCTCCAGCCGCTGCCATTGATCCTGGTGCGCGGCGGCGAAATAGAGTTCGAGCGCGACGTCTGCGCTGTAGTGCACATCGAGGATGCAGTGCTGGAGTACGCCGAGTTGCCGGGCGCGGGCGGCGGAGATGCAGTGCAGCGCGCGTGAACTGCCGTCGGCACCCCGAACCACCAGCACATCGTAATCAGTCGATGGGGGCGGTTTGGCGGTGGCTCGGGTGAGCGTCACGCGCAGGATGGCGGGTGACGCCGTCGCCAGAAACTCCGGAATCAAATGGGCGCGCAGCGGCGCCAGATCGGTGGTGTCCACTCGCAGGCGCGCGGTGGTGAGGCCTGCCCGCGTGCAATCGCGCGCATCGGCGAAATAGGTGCAGGGGATACTGAACAGCCAGCCGCCGATCGCCAGCGCAACCGGCTTCTGATCGAAGGTGCGGACCAGGCCGAACCCCATGCCCGGATAGGCCTTGTCGGCCCAGGCATCCAGCGGCGAGAGTTCGCGCGGCGGCACCGCCTCGAACATGCGCGAGGCGTAATAAAGCTGGCGCAGGCGATCATCTGCCATGCCCTCGCCGTCGGCGCCGGGTGCGACGAAACCGCAGGTCACCAGCACCCACTCGGTGCCTGCGGCCAGCAAGGTGAAGATTTGTGGCCGCAAGGCGACATAGCCAATGCCCGCGGCGGCGACCAGCGCAATCAGCAGCAGCCACATCTGCAGGCGGCGGCCGGGCGGCGAGGCCGGGTGTCTGTCAATGCCGACTGGTTTCACTGGCGAACTCGTCAAGCGCGTTGGTTGCGCGTCACCCACTGATTGATTTCAGGATTGCCGGCGGGGGGGGCACCACGGCAGAATCGAGTGTCCGCCCCTCAGCGACCCGACGATGACCCAGTCTAGCACGCGCAAAATCGGCCTCGCGGTGGCCCTGGTAGTGGCGCTGTCGGGAATATTTGCCGTCACCGACTACCTGGTGCAGCTGAAGCGCAGCGAGGGCCGCATTCCACCGGGGACCGAAGCCAGTATCGGCGGTCAGTTCGCGTTGGTGGATGCGTCCGGCCGCGCCGTCACGGAGCGGGATTTTGCCGACCGCCACAAACTGATTTTTTTCGGCTTTACCCATTGCCCCGATGTGTGCCCGACCACGCTGGCGCGGATGTCGGTGATCCTGCGCACGCTGGGGCCGGCCGCCACGCGTCTGTATCCGCTGTTCGTGACGGTCGATCCCGAGCGCGATACACCGGAGCGGCTGCGCGAATACGCCAGGCTGTTCGATCCGCGCATCATTTATCTGACGGGCGCGCCGGATCAGATCGCGAAAGTGCTCAAGGCCTGGCGGGTGAGCGCCGCCAAAACCGCCGCCGGCCAGGACGACTATTCGATGAACCACAGTGCGGTGCTGTATCTGATGACACCGGCTGGGCAACTGGCTGCATCCTTCCGCTGGGACGATACCGAAGCCGACATCGCCGAGGGTATCCGCAAGTATATTAGCGATTGATTGATTTAGGGTTTGACTTGCCCGCCGTCGCTACTCTATTGTCGGGCTGTGTGTTGCGGAACTCGGCGACCAAGACCGGGGGCGGCGCAACCACTTGATGCATACCACCTGCTCGATGCATACCCCCTGTAAGTTCTGCAACGAGTCGCAATGACGTCCCGCCAGTTTGAGCAGACGTTGGCAGTAGCAGCGGAATAATACGGAGATCTGGCGCGATGAAGAGTTGGATGTTGACCACCCTGGTCGCTGCTGCGATAGCGGCGGGCTCGTATTTCTTTTACATCGGGACACTGCCGCCCGAGCTTGAACCCGGCTTCCTGTATGGCAACGGCCATGTCGAGGGCACCGAAGTAGGGATTAGCGCCGAAGTCACCGGGCGCGTGATCACCAGCAATCTGGTCGAGGGCCAGAGCGTCGCCAAGGGCTCGCTGCTGGTAGAGCTCGATTCCAGCGATGCGCGCGCGCAACTGGCTACGGCGGAGTCCGAGATCAAGGCGTTGCAGTTCCAGATGGAGCGCATCCGCGAGCAGTTGGCGACCTCCAGCGACATGCTGAAGACCGCCGAACGCGAGCTCAACCGGCATCAGGCGCTGCGCAAGAGCGGCGTGGTCACCGAGCAGCGGCTCGACCAGATTGCTACCGCGCACCGCGAGAATCTCGGTCAGGTGCGCGCGTTGCGCGTCCAGCTCGGAGAGACCGGCGCCCAGATCGAGCGGGCCCGCAACCAGTCGGCGTATTTGCGCATCCAGGTCGACAAATCCCGCATCTACGCGCCGCTCGACGCCACAGTGCTGTCCAAGGGTATCGAGGTGGGAGAGCTGGCAACCCCGGGGCGCAACATCGCGGTGCTGGTCGATTTGAACGACCTCGAACTCAAGGTCTATCTGCCAGAGGCGGTGATAGGGAACGTCAAGTTGAACGACCCGGTGCGGGTGCGTGTGAATGCGTTCCCCGACCGCTATTTCGATGCGCGGGTCAAGCGCGTCGACCAGCGTGCGCAATTTACCCCCAGGGACATCAATATGCCCGAGGAGCGGGTGCGCATGGTGTTCGGCGTGGTGCTCGCCTTGGCCAACACGGATGGCCATCTCAAACCCGGCATGCCCGCCGATACCTGGATTCGCTGGGACGCGAACCGCGAATGGCCGGCGAAGATGGTGGTGCCCCGTTGATGCTTTTGAGCCGCGACTTGACCGCGCTGGGGTGGGGGCCGTGACCTCGATCGAACACTTGCCGGAAAACCGGAGTGAACCGCAGTTTGGCAGTGGCCAGGCTGGGAGTGAACCCGCCGCGGCGATCATCCGGACCGAGCATCTCGGACGCGCGTTTCGCCGCAAGATGGTGTTGCGTAACGTCGATATTTCGGTTTACGAAGGCGAAATCTTCGGTTTGCTGGGTCCGGACGGCGCTGGTAAAACCACGCTGATGCAGTTGATGGCGGCGATTCTGGATCCCACCGAGGGGCGCTGCACCGTGATGCAGCACGACACCGTCAAGGACGCCTACTGGATCAACTCCCACATCGGCTACATGTTCCAGGGCTTCACGCTCTACGACAAACTGTCCATCGCCGAGAACATGCGGTTTTCCGCCGATATTCGCGGCCTGTCGGTCGAAGTGTATGAAGAACGTCAGGAGCGCCTGCTACGCATGGCGGGGCTGTTGCGGTTTCTCAAGCGTCCCGCCGGGAATCTCTCCGGTGGCATGCGCAAGAAGCTGTCGCTGTGCACCAACCTCATTCACGAGCCGCGCCTGTTGTTGCTGGACGAATTGAGTCTGGGCGTGGATCCGGCGTCGCGGCGCGAGCTGTGGGACATGCTCCACGCCTTTCGCGACAATGGCGTCACGGTCGTCGTCAGCACCCCCTATATGGACGAGGCGGAACACTGTGATCGCCTCGCGTTTCTGCACGAGGGCGAAGTGCTGGCCGTCGACAGCCAGGAAGCCCTGCGTGAGCGCTGCATCGGTCGCGTCTATGAGCTGGTGCACTTCGCCCATCGGGGGCAAGCCCACAACCTGCTGCACGAGCATCCGGACGTGGTCAGCATCCGCCACCTGGCCGAGAGTGTGCACTTTCAGGTGCGCACAGCCGAGCGGCTTGACCCGGCGCTGGCCGCTGGGCTCACCACTGATGGTGGCAAAATCGAATCCGTCGAGCCCGGTCTCGACGATGCCTATATTCTGCTCGGCGGCGGCGAGAAGGGTTCGGCCTATGCCCGTCCGCCGCCGGACATCAAGCTGTCGCCCCGCCTGGAGGCGCGCGGCCTGATTCGCACCGAGGCCATGCGCATCGTTTTTGGCGATTTTGTTGCCAATGACAATGTGACGCTGGAGATTCGTCCCGGCGAAGTGTTCGGTTTTCTCGGTGCCAACGGTGCCGGCAAGACCACGTTCATCCGCGCCTTGTGCGGACTGCAGAAAATCACTTCAGGTAACGCCTGGATCGGTGGCATCAGCGTGCGCGATCAACCGCAACTGCTGCGCGACCACATCGGCTACATGTCGCAGCGGTTTTCACTGTATCCCGATCTCACCGTGGGTGAGAACCTGGCATTCTTTGCCGGCGTGTACGGGTTGCGCGGCAAGGATCGCAAACTGGCGATGGACTGGGCCATCGAGGTGACTGATCTGCGGGAGGTGCTGGACGGTCTGGTGGCGCAGACCTCGGGCGCGCTCAGCCAGCGCCTGGCGCTGGCGTGCGCCATCATGCACCAGCCGGAAGTGGTGTTCCTCGATGAGCCCACGTCCGGGGTGAGCCCCGCCGCCCGCTATAAATTCTGGCAGTTGATCCAGACCCTCGCCGAAGTCGGCACCACCATTTTCGTGACCACGCACTATCTGGAAGAGGCCAACTACTGCCATCGCCTGGGACTCATGCACCTCGGGCGTCTGATTGGCATCGGCCCCGCCAGTGAACTCGCCGCCGCGTTGCCGCCCGGCAGTGACACCAGCACCATCGAGGAGATGTTCCTCGCCTACATCCGTATCGAGGATCAGCGGCTCGCCCACCTGAAGGGGTCAGCGCCATGAAATTTCACCGCTTGAGTGCCGTCATTCGCAAGGAGACCCGCGAGATTGTGCGCGATCGAGTGACGCTTGCGATCGCCTTCCTGTTTCCCGTGCTGATGCTGTTGATATTCGGCTATGCCATCTCGCTGGAGGTCGAAAACGTCAGACTGGGTGTGTTGGATCAGGATCAGACCCCCGCCAGCGCCGAACTGACCGACACCTTCGCGGCGAGCCGGTATTTCGAACTGGTGCGACGCTTCAACTCCGAGTGGGAGATGCGCGAGTCGATCCAGGCCAATGAAGTCAAACTGGTGCTGCTGATCCCGGCCAACTTCTATCGAGAGATCGATCGCAAGGATGCGCCCCAGGTGCAGTTGCTGATCGATGGCACCTACTCGGCAACGGCGTTGATCGCGCTCAATTACGGCCTTTCGATCGCATCCCGCTTTCAGAGCGAGCGCAGTGGTGGCGGACACATCAAGGTGGAGCCCCGCGTCTGGTACAACCCGAGTCTGCGCAGTGTCATCTATGTGGTGTCCGGACTCTATGCGGTGATCATCGCCTCCTTTCCGCCATTGCTCACCACGCTCGCCATCGTGCGGGAAAAAGAGAGCGGGGCGATCCAGCAGATCTATGCGTCGCCGCTCACGGTGCCCGAATTCCTGCTGGGCAAGTTGATTCCCTACGGCGTCATTTCGTGCATCCAGCTGCTCTCCATCGTGCTGGTTGGCAGCCATTGGTTCGGGGTGCCGTTCAACGGCAATCCTTGGTATATGGCGATCGCGGGTGGTGTTTATGTGTTCTGCAACGTGGGCATCGGACTGTTGATCTCGACCATAACCCAAAGCCAGTTGCTCGCGGTGTTGTTGGCGCTGGTCGTCACCATGATGCCCTCGATGCTGTTTTCGGGGTTTGTGTTCCCCATCTACGCCATGGCCGAGCCGGTGCAGCTTTATACGATGCTATTTCCGGGCCGCTATTTCGTCGAGCTGTCGCGCGGTATCACGCTCAAGGGCGCTTCGCTGGGCGAGATGTGGCAGCCGCTGCTGGCGCTGACGGCTTACACTGCTGCGATCTTTGGCGCCGCCGTCGCCGTGTTCAAAAAGAAAGTCGCCTGATTACTGCAATCATCGGAGGTTCACCATGGGCGGTCGTATCGCGAGCCTGATTCTCAAAGACACCATCCAGTTCGCCCGCGACAAGACGATTCTGATCGTCGTGTTCTGGTTGTACACCATCGAGGTGCTGATCTGCGGCTATGGCATGACCTTTGAGGTCAAGGATCTGCCAGTCGCCGTAGTGGACAACGACCGCTCGCCGTCAAGCCGTGATCTGGTCGACCGTTTCGAGTTGTCGGAGGCGTTCGAGATCCGCGGTTACCCGGCGAATCAGGCCGAAGCCGAGCACTGGATGCGGCAGGGTGACGCGCAGTACACCCTGGTGATTCCGGTCAACTTTGAACAGGATCTAAAAGGCGGTAGATCGCCCCAACTTCAGATACTGCTCGACGGCACCAACTCCAACGCCGCATCGCTGGCCAAGGATTACACTGCGGCCATCGTGGCCCAATTCGAGGACGAGGCGAGCGTCACCGCAAGTGGCGGGCAGGGTCTGCGGCCCGCCGTGCAAATCTGGTACAACCGCACTCAGACCCTGGAGTCGTTCGTGGTGCTGTCGATGATTCTGGCGGCGGTGTTGATGGTGGGTACCATCCACTCGGCGGCCACCATCACCCGCGAAAAGGAGGTGGGTACCGTCGATCAGCTGATGGTGACCCCAACGCGGATCTGGGAGATGTTCCTCGCCAAAACCGTGCCGACACTGGTGGTGGGCGTCGTGGGTCTGTTCCCGAGCCTGGTGATCATCTGGTGGTTTGGCGTACCCATTCACGGCAGCCTGTTCTTGTTCCTCGCGCTCACCGCGGTGTTCCTGCTCAGCGCCATCGCCATCGGCGTGTTGATCGCGTCGATCACCAAAACCCTGCAACAGGCACTGCTGTTGTGCTTTTTCGGGTTGTTTCCGATCATGTTCTTGTCGGGCACCATGACGCCCATCGATTCGATGCCGGCGTTCATTCAGCCCTGGACAGAGTTTAGCCCGTTGCGCCACTACATGGAAATCGCCATGGGCATCTTCCTCAAAGGCGTCGGCTTTGCCGAGCTCTGGCCGGCCACGTTGAAGATGGCTGGCATTGGTCTGGTGCTGTATCTGATCGCTGCGATGCGGTTTCGCCACAACCTGAAATCGGGTTGAGTCGAAAAGTTTATGAAAAATAATCATGTGATTGGCGCGACGTCCCCCTGCTTTCAGTAGCGGGACGATCCAGAGTCCGGGATCGCCGTAACGGAACGTCGGCCAGTTGCCTCCCGAGGGCGCTCCCATGACACAACCGAACCAACATCTCCTCACCGGCGTACGCATCCTGGATCTCACCCGGGCGCTGGCGGGACCGAGCTGCACGCGCATGTTCGCCGAACTGGGCGCCGAGGTCATCAAGATCGAGCCGGCACCCGGCGGCGATATGGTGCGCGGCATTTCAAAACTGCGCGGGGATCGCAGCCTCTACATCATCCAGCAGAGTCTCAACAAGAAGAGCCTGTGCGTGAACCTGCGCGATCCGGCCGGCCTGGCGCTGGTGCGGGAACTGGTGCCCCACTGCGATGCGGTGGTCGAAAACTTCAAGCCTGGCATCATGGCGGACATGGGCCTCGCCTATGACGATCTCCGCCAACTGAAGGACGACATCATCCTGTGTTCGATTTCGGCACTGGGGCAGAGCGGGCCACTGTCCCACAAGCCCGGCTATGACTACATCGCGCAGGCCTATTCCGGAATCACCTCGATGATCGGCGAGGCGGAGGATCCACCCTACATTCCCCTGGCCGGTATCGGCGATGTCAGCAGCGGGGTGCACGGCGCCTTCGGTATTGCGGCCGCCCTGCTCCACCGCGCCCGCACCGGTCGCGGCCAGCATCTGGATATTTCTATCCTCGACTGCTACTACCACTCCCATGAGGTCAATGTGCATCAGTGCAGCGGCAGCGACGGTGCCATCCAGCCCACGCGGGCCGGCCGTCACCTCGCCTACCTCTGCCCGGCCGGTATCTACCGCGCGCCCGGCGGTAACATCACGCTGATGGGCTTCATGCACCACTGGAAAGACCTGTGCAAGGCGATGGGGCGGCCCGAGCTGGCGACTGACGTGAATTACGCGACCGACGCCGCTCGCCTGGCGCAGCGCGACCAGGTCGTGAACATGATCGAGGACTGGATGGCCGGCTTTCCCGACGTCACCGCCATCATCGAATTGCTCGAAGCCCATGGCGTGCCCTGCGCGCCGGTGCTCTCCATTGCGGAAACCCTCACCCACCCCCATCTGGTGGCACGCGGCACGGTACGCACGGTGAACGATCGCTTTGCCGGCGAATTCCAGATTCCCGGCATGCCCATCAAGACCTCGGAATATCCCGACAACCCCGACTATCGCGCGCCGACCCTCGGCGAGCACAACCGCGAACTGCTGGGCACCTTGCTCGGTCGCAGTGCCGCCGAGATCGACGCGCTCCACGAGAGCGGCACTGTGATGGAAGGCAAGATGTGATCGCGGGAAAGAGGACCATATTCCGTGAATGGACCAGCGCGTCGCTGACAACCGCATCAGCCGCTTGTTGAAACACGGCTAATCCACGCGCGAACCGAACCGGCGGGAAGGTGCTGCATCGGACATTGCGCTGGAGACCTTCAGCGTTCTCCCGGCCTCGCTCCCCGGCAACGTCAGTCGCCCCCGCGCCGCCACCACATCCCCAATGATCAGCAGTGCCGGCGACGGCAGCGGCCGCTGTGCTACCCGCCCCGCGATGTCGGCGAGGAGGCCGGTGATTTCCTGCTGGCGATCCGTGGTGCCATTGGCGATGACTGCCACTGGCGTCGTTGTGGGGAGACCCTGTTCGATCAACCCGACCGCAATTTCGGCGAGGCAGGAAAGCCCCATGTAGACCACGGTGGTGTGGTGGGGCCGGCACAGCAGCGACCAGTCGAGCGCGAGTTTGCCATCCTGGCGATGCGCGGTGACGAAGGTAACCGCCTGGGCATGATCGCGGTGGGTGAGCGGGATACCCGTGGCCGCCGCGCAGCCGGTGGCGGCCGTGATGCCGGGTACCACCTGGCACGGGATGCCGGCGGCGTTCAGGGCGTCGATTTCCTCGCCGCCGCGACCGAAGACAAAGGGATCGCCACCCTTGAGGCGCACCACGCGCTTGCCCTGCCGACCGAGCATGACCAGCAGTTCGCAGATGCGCGCCTGCGGCATGCTGTGGCAGCGCTTGCGTTTGCCGACATAGATCTGCGCGCAATCCGGTCGGCAGTATTGCAACAGCGCCGGATTCACCAGCCGGTCGTAGACCACCACCTCGGCCCGTTCCAGCAGGCGCGCGGCCTTGATTGTGATGAGTTCGGGGTCGCCGGGACCAGCGCCGACCAGATCGACGCGGCCGGTGGTTCCGATGGCGGTCGAAGCTGGCCCGTTCATTTCCTGCGCTCCGCGCCCGGCAGCGGCTTCCAGATCAGGATTTCTTTCAGGTGGGCCAGCACAGTGCGCGGCCGCGCGGCCTTGATGGTCGCCCAGAGTTCATCACCCTTGAACTGGCCGTGCAGCTCGCGCACCACGCCCACCTGCTCCATGTCCACCAGACCGGTAGCCCGGGCGTGGTCGATGAAATCCTGGTTTTTCCAGAAGAAGGCACCCGGCATCGTGGTGGGAATCACGACCACGAAGAACAGCGAGCGGCCGATCGCGGCGGCGGCGATCAGACCCGGCGCCAGCAGCAGCCAGGCCAGGATCGCACCCCAACCGCTGAGCGCACCGGCCGCGGCGACCAGTGTCAGCGCCGCTGTCGCGACGATATTCAGCGCGAGCAGCCCATTGCGCAGCAGCCAGGGGTAGTAGTAGCGCGTGGTTTGCAGAAACCAGGACACCGAACCTTCCCTGCCGACCGCCCTCATGGCGCGCGCGTGGCCGGCGTGGCCGATGGCTTCCAGCAGCTGGCCGCTACAGATCAGCGCGGCAAGCACGGCGGCCAGCGGCGCGGCGTTCACGCCCGTGATGAGGAGGGCCGGCAGCGCCACTACGCCGGTGAGCAGTGCGCCGAGTGCAACCGCGTTACCGGCGAACGCAGTTGCTGTCTGCCAGTGATCCCAGAACGGCCGCGCCGGGATGCGGTAGATGCGGTACATGAAGTAGAGACCGGCGAGGCCACTGAGCATGGCGCCGATACCGACAATCTGCCGCAACATCACCAGCAGCGGATGGGAAAACAGCGCGAGCACCATGAAACCGATCAGCAGTGTGTAGAACCCGGTGATGCCCGCGATTTCCCGGCTTACCGGCGACCAGCGCAGATTGTTGAAGCCGCGGTAGAAGCGGTGTGGTTTGCCCAGGTGCATATTGAGCTTGAACAGCCCGTAGGTGAGCAACACGAGTTGCCCGACCAGCAGCGGCGCGCGCACCGCGGTTGCCGCGAGCGGCGCCAGTGCGGTGCCGCTGAAAAATCCACCGAGCAACGTCAGTAGAAAAGCGCCGAGTACCGCCTGCGTGCAGAGCGTGAACACGACATGGGCACTTTCATGGGAGGTCAGCAGCTTGCGCCAGTTCCACTCCCGCGCCGCGCCGCCCTTCTGTGCGTCGATCTCGGGTTTGAACGCTCCGGTGGCGTCGTCCCTGTGGTATTTCACCGGCAGGCCGTCGGGCCTGGTCATCTCGCGATGGGTCGAGCGCGTCTGCTGGAAGCGGATATTGGGCTGGGTGATGGACGGATCGGGAAAGCCCGGGATTTCCGTCTTCGCCTCGATACGGTTTTCCGGAATGTTTTCGATGACGCCGAAATCGAGCGCATTGCCGAGGCAGGCGCTGACGCAGGCGGGCTTGAGGCCGACTTCGAGGCGATCGACGCACATGTTGCACTTGGTGACCTGGCCCTTGACCGGATCGAGCTGGGGCGCGTTGTAGGGGCACACCCAGGTGCAGTAACCGCAACCGAAGCAGATGTCCGGGTCCTGCAATACCGCGCCGTATTCGGCGAACTTGGTGTACGCCCGGGTCGGGCAGCCCTTCAGGCACACCGGGTCGTCGCAGTGGTTGCAGGCCATGGAGATGTTGATGCGCTGGTAATCGGGGAAAGTGCCGCCCTCGACATAGCCCACCGAGCGAAACGCGATGTGCGCCGGGTTGTCGTTCTTTTCGCTGCATGCCGATTCGCAGGCGTGGCAGCCGATGCAGTTGTCGGCGTTGAAGAAAAAACCGTGCTGCTTGTAGCGGTTGGGATTGCTGCCCACTTCGGGGTTGCCATTGATTTGCAGACTCTCGCCGCGCAGCTCGCTGTCGGCGGCGACCAGCTCGATCAGGTTGCCATAGCGATTGGTGGCGCGGGCATCCTTGTCCCACAGATAGGCGTAGGCCGGCTCGTCGTCGCGGAGCGGAAAGATCGCCTGGTGTGTTTCGATTGTGTTCATTGAGCTCCGGGGTACGGCATCACGCAGGATCAATAAGTACGCAATTCGCGATTCATGCGCGCCGCGCCGGCCTGATCGGCAATGCGCTCCACGCGTACCGCCGCCTGCTTGAACGCCGGCTGCCGCGAGTGCGGGTCGAGCAGGCCCAGCGTCAGGCGGTTCACGCAATCGAAAAAATGAAACGGGATGAACACCATGTCGCGCGGCACGCGCTGGGTCAGCATCGCCATGACTACGGCGTCACCGCGGCGCGACACACAGCGCACGTAGTCCTGATGGCGGATGCCGAGTTCGACAGCCGCATCGGGATTGATCTCGACAAAGGGAATCGGACTGAATTTGTTGTTGTTGCCGACCTTGCCGGTGCGGGTGCGGGTGTGGAAATGCTCCACCAAGCGCCCGGTGTTGAGCCAGAACGGAAACTGCGCGTCGGGCCGCTCGTTGTTGTCGACAAAGGGCAGCGGGATCAACTTGGCGCGGCCGTCCGGGTGCAGGAAGCTGCGCGGCTCCGTGTACAGCCGCACACCGCCCGCGGGTGGTGGCGCGCCGGTGGCGCGCTGCCGATCGGTGAAGGGCCACTGGATGCCGCGGCTGTCTTCGATCAGGTCGTGATCCATTCCGGAAATGTCGCACAGGCGGCCTTTTGACAACCGCGTCATTTCCTCGAATACCTGCGCGGGTCGCTCCGGGAAATGCACCTTGCCGTCCGGGTCAAAGCGCCGCGCGAGCTCGTTGAAGATCGCCAGATCGGCCTTGCAGCCAGCGCGCGGCGGCGTGACCTGGCGCACCAGATTGATACGGCGCTCGGTGTTGGTGAAGGTGCCCTCCTTCTCGGCCCAGACCGCGGCGGGCAGATACAGGTGGGCGTACTGGGTGCTCTCCATGTCCTGATAGGAATCCTGCACCACCAGGAATTCGAGTTTC
>JBFWOQ010000048.1:0-15005 GCA_050250395.1 Porticoccaceae bacterium | reverse complement strand
GTCCTGGGAGGATTGCGCGCCCACCTGACGCACGTTCTGATACAGCAGATCCTCGAACACCGCCCGACCACGCTTGAATCCTGTGGTGTTGACGTTGGCCAGATTGTTGGAAATGACTGCCATGCGCTGCTGTTGCGCATCGACCCCCGTTTTGGCAACCCATAGTGCTGGATTCATGAGTTCGTTCTCCTGTCTGCTGTTTGCCTGGTCATTTCCGGCTGGCGCGTGAATGTGGTGTTCGCAAGCGGCCGCCGGACTCCGCTCAACCGAGTTGCATCAGGGCGGCGGACCGGTCCGCGTTGTCGCGCGCGGTCGACATCATCTTGATCTGCATTTCGTACTGGCGCGCGTAATCGATCATGGCCGTCATCTGCTCGATCGCGTTCACGTTGCTGCTCTCCAGCTGCCCGGAAACCAGGGTGACTTCCGCGTCGGGCGCCGCCTCGGCGCCGTTGCTCAGACGCAGCAGGCCCTGTGCGGTTTTGGTCAGTGCGCGTTCATCGGGAGCAACCAGCTTGATGCGGTCCAGCACCGAGAGTGTCGCGGCGTCCTGCCCCACGGACACGGCGGAGATGGTGCCGTCGGCCCCGATCTCGATTTTTTCCGTCGGCGGTATCGCAATGGGGCCGCCATTGCCGAGCACCGGCCAACCCTGGCCCGTGGTGAGCTGCCCGTTCGCGGACAACTGGAGATTGCCCGCGCGCGTGTAGCCCTCGCGGCCGTCCGGACCCTGTACCGCGATATAACCCGCCCCCGAAACGGCGACATCCAGCTCGCGGCCAGTCGGCACGAAAGCCCCGGCCTTGGTATCGGGTCCCGTGCCGCGTGCCTGTACATAAACCCGCGCCGGTTGGCCCGGTCCGTAGACCGGCAGTGCCTCCATGGAAAGACGATCGACACGAAATCCGGTGGTATTGGCATTGGCGAGATTGTTGGCGACCAGATTTTGCGCGTGCAGCAACTGGCGGGCCCCCGACATTGCGACGTACAGCAGGCGATCCATGACTGACTCCTCTCAATTAAAGCCGGCACGCGGCACCAACCGCGGCGCCGGACAACGCTCGCCAGGACTGCTTACCTGATGTTGATGATGGTTTGGGTCACGGCATCGGCCGTGGTGATCACCTGTGCATTCGCCTGAAAATTCCGTTGCGCGGTGATCAGGCCCACCAGCTGTTCGGTGAGGTCCACGTTCGAGCCCTCCAGCGCGCCCGATTGAACCGCGCCCAGACTGCCGGTGCCCGGCCCGCCGATCAGCGCGGCCCCCGAATCGAAGGTTTCACCCCAGGCGGTATTGCCGAGCTCGCGCAATCCCTGCGGGTTGGCAAAATTGGCCAGCGCCACCTGGGCCAGCGTCAGCGACTGGCCATTGGTGTAGCGGGCCGACAGCACGCCGGTATCGCTGACATCCACGCCGGACAGACGACCGGTACTGAAGCCATCCTGAGTCAGGCTGTTGACCGAGAAGGGGCTGCCGAACTGGCTGGTTTTGCTCAGGTCGATGTCGATCGGAAACGGGGCGGACCCCCCCAATCCCGGAATCGGGCCGGTCGCTACGACGCCGGGCGAAGTGAGTGCACCGGCGGAGTCGAACGTGAGGGCGCGCGCATTGCCGCCCGCACCCAGCGCGGTGCCGGCATCGGCATCCACCAGGGTCCCGTCCACCGTCTGGTACATGTCCCAGGTTCCCGGGCCGGTATTGACGAAGTACTGGGTACTGAGGCGCGGGTTGCCCAGGCTGTCATAGATGGTCAGGCTGGTGGAGCTGGAGTAGGTCGTGGGGTCGGTGGGATCGAAACTGGCGCTGGTCAAGGCGGGCGCGCGCGAATCCAGATTCGCGGTCAGGATCGCCGCGGTCGTTTGCCTGGGCGGCAAATCGGCGGTGGGCAATTGCAGATCGACCAGCGCACCGGTGATATTTCCCGTCGCATCGGCGCCATAGCCGGTGAGGCGATGCCCCTGGTTGTTGACGATGAAGCCGTTGCGATCCACGCCAAAAGCCCCGGCGCGGGTGTACAGGCTGGTGCCATTATCGTTGAGCCGGAAGAAACCGTTGCCGCTGATCGCGAGATCCAGGTTGTTGCCGGTGGTGGCGATATTGCCCTGGCCGAACTGTTGGTCGACCGAAGTCACCTTGACGCCCCCGCCCACCGCATTGGCGGCTACGCCAAGATTGGTGGTCGCATAGATGTCGCCAAACGCGGTACGCGAGGTCTTGAACCCGGTGGTGCCGGCGTTGGCAACGTTGTTGCCTGCCACGCGCAAATCGGTGGAAGCTGCGTTCAAGCCGCTCAATGCAATACGAAAAGGCATTTCAGAGCCCTCCTGAAAATAGGTTCAGCGGATTTCCCGCAAACTGGAAAAATTGACCTGGCCGAGACTGGCCAGGTTGACTCGGGTCTCCTGTCCGGGCGTTCCGAGCACCACCGAATCAACGGTTGCTTCCGCGAGGTTATCCACCGCGAGCGCCTTGCCGCCGATGACCGCGGTTACGTCGACCCGATAGGGTCCGGGCGGCATGGGTTCGCCGGCATCGGAGGTGCCATCCCATTTGTAGCGACTGACGCCCGTATCCTTCGCGCCCAGCGAAAATTCCTTCACCAGCGCTCCGGTCGTGTCGTGAATTTTCACCGAGACCTCGCTGGCGCCGGCGGGAAGGTCGAAAGCACCGCTCAGGCCCGCGTCGGTCAGCACACCGCCGCCAGCCGGCACCAGCACCTTGCGGCCCACCAGGGACGCGGATTGCAGACTCTGACTGGGAATCATGGCGTCGGCGAAGGAAGTAAAGGATTTCTGTAGGTCCTGAATGCCCTGCACCGAGCTGAACTGCGCTATCTGGGTCATGAAATCGCCACTCTCCAGCGGTTTGAACGGATCCTGATTGGCGAGCTGCGTCGTCATCAACTTGAGGAAGTCATCCTGCTGGAGACGATCCTTGGGTTTCGCCTGGGACACGTCGGGCAGACCCAGGCTGGCAAAATTGTTCGAAACGGCTGCGACCATGACAGGCCTCCCAAGCTTTGTGTGGTGTTATTGCCCGATCCGGATAGTGCTCAGCATCAGTTGTTTGACGGTGTTGAGGACTTCCACGTTGTTCTGGAATCCGCGCGATGCCGACATCATGTTGGCCAGTTCCTCGACCGGATCGACGTTGGCGTGAAACACATAGCCCTCGGCGTTGGCGAGCGGATTCCCGGGGTCGTACTGGGGTTCCGGCGCGCCGGCCTTTTCGACCACGCCCAGAGTGCGCACACCGGCCTGCGCAGGATCGCCCCGCAAGCGGTCGAACATGGCTTCAAATACCGGTTGGCGCGCACGATAGACCTGATTGGGATCGCCGCTGACGCTGTTGGCGTTGGCCAGATTGCTGGCGACGGTGTTGAGCCGCGTGCTCTGGGCGCTCATGCCGCTCGCGGCGACATCGAAAATTCCGAACATGGACATGGCTTACCCCCTGAGTGCCTTGCGCAGACCTTCGAAGCGGCCGCGCAGCAGTTGAAGCGTGGCCTGGTAGCGCACCGCGTTTTCGGCGAATGCCGCCTGCTCCATTTCCACGTCGACCGTGTTGCCATCCAGTGCGGCATGATTCGGGACGCGGTAAAGCCGGTCCCCGCCCGGGAATGTCGCCGCGGCGGCCGGCAAATGGCGGCGGTTATCGGTGACGAGGTCGAGTCTGGGACCGCGGGCGCCGGTGAGCGCGGTCTTGAAATCGAGATCGCGGGCCTTGTAGCCGGGGGTGTCGGCATTGGCGAGATTGGACGCCAATACGCCGGTGCGTTCGCTGAGCCGGTACAGCGTCTGTTCGTGGCTGCCGAGTGCGCGGTCGAAATTGATGGGCATGGGATTGCGCTCCGTTGCGTTGATCAACACGGAGCAACGGGCGTGCCAGAAAATAAACTTTTGTAAATCAATTAATTATATTCAGCGGAGCGGTTCCGTAAGTGGCCGCTGGCATTGCCGCCGGCCAGAGTTTGCCGCTGCGATTGCCGGTTGGCCGCTGGTGGAAAAGCGTCGCGAGGCGCACGGCGCGCCGCGACCGCGACGTATCGGATAGCCAGGTGCGGGAGCGGGCAGCGCACAACGAAGCAGACGGCTGCTGCAGCAGCTTTTCAACCAGCGGCTAGTGGCGGAGCGGTCCCTGTAGCAGATGCACCTGGAAACTGGGGGTTGCCGCGATCCGCGTGCATGAGCGGAAGCCGTCCCGCGCCAGATCCGCGGCGGGCACGACGCGATGGGTGACGAACAGCGCCCGACCATCAGGGTGCAGATGGTCCGCCGCCGCGCGGAAAAATCGCTTGCTGAGTGCCTGATCCGCGGCGAAACCGCGGTGGAACGGGGGATTGCACAACACCAGATCGAAGCGCTCGGCGATCTCGTCGGCGCAGTCGGACGGCACCACCTCGCCCGCGATGTCGTGCGCGGCGAAGTTTTTCGCGCAGGCCAGCAGGGCGGCGGCGCAAGTGTCGGTAGCGGTGATGGTGCCGGCACCGAGCGCGTGCGCGGCGACCGACAGGTAGCCGTAGCCACAGCCCAGATCGAGCAGGCGCGCGGGTGTTTGGCCAGCGGCGAATACCGCCGGCAGCTGTTCCGCCAGCAGCGCGCTGCCCGGGTCGATCTGGTCCCAGCCGAACAGCCCGGGTTTGGTGAACAGCGGTCGGTGGTCGTCGGCCAGCAGGGGCCGCACGGTCTCGTAGTCGGCGTCGGCGAGCTTATGCAGCGTCGCGCCGGTTCGGGTCGCGACCGCCAGGTAGTCGGTGCCCAGCTTGCGCACCTCGGGTGCGCAGCCGAAGGCAGTGGCGGCCTCCTTGCCGTGGGTCTTGATGCCGGTCTGCTTGCCGCCCCAGAGCAGCAGGCGGCCGCCGGGAGCGAGCGCATGCCAGGCGCGATTGATGAGATGGCGGACCACGGCCCGCTCCTTGGGTACCCGGCAGGCGATCAACTCCAGGTCGGCGGTCGCGGGCAATTCGAAATCGCTGAAGCTCGCATCCAGGCCGTGTTTGCGGGCAACCGCACACAGATCCCAGCGGCTGCTTGCTACCCGCGTACCGGCCGGCAGTGCGGCGAGCCAGTCAAGGGGGCAGTTTTCGTCCGCAACCAGGAGCCCGCGCGCGCCGGCGGCGATCAGGGCGTCGCGGACGGTGCCGGCGGCGTCAGCGCGCACGCTGGAGCAGGCGCGCGGCCTCGACCGCGAAGTAGGTGAGGATGGCGTCGGCGCCGGCGCGCTTGCAGGCGAGCAGGGATTCCAGCATCACCGCTTCGCCGTTCAGCCAGCCGTGGGCGGCGGCGGCCTTGTGCATGGCGTACTCGCCGCTCACCTGGTAGACGAAAGTGGGTGCGCCCAGGCTGTCCTTGACCCGCCGCACCACATCCAGGTACGGCATGCCGGGCTTGATCATGAGGATGTCGGCGCCCTCGGCCAGATCCAGGGCGCATTCGTGCAGGGCTTCGTCGCTGTTGCCCGGGTCCATCTGGTAGCTGTATTTGTCGCCGCCCCCGAGATTGGCCGCCGAGCCCACGGCGTCGCGGAAGGGGCCGTAGTAGGCGGAAGCGTACTTGGCAGCGTAGGCGAGGATCAGGGTGTTGTGATGCCCCGCATTCTCGAGCGCGGTGCGGATGGCGCCAATGCGCCCGTCCATCATGTCCGAGGGCGCCACCATGTCGGCCCCGGCCGCCGCCTGGGACAGCGCCTGACGCGCCAGCGTCGCCACCGTGACATCGTTCAGCACATAGCCCGCGGCGTCGATGATCCCGTCCTGGCCGTGGGTGGTGTAGGGATCGAGGGCGACATCGGTTATCACCCCCAGGTGCGGATAGGCTGCTTTCAAGGCGCGAACGCAGCGCTGCACCAGCCCGTCGGGGTTGTAAGCTTCGGCCGCGTCCAGGGATTTCAGTGCGGGATCGATCACTGGAAAGAGCGCGAGCGCCGGAATGCCCAGGGCTACATATTCGGCGGCCGCCGCCACCAGCAGGTTGATCGACAGCCGTTCGATGCCGGGCATGGACGCGACGGCTTCGCGGCGGTTGGCGCCATCGAGCACGAACACCGGGTAGATGAGATCGTCCACGCTGAGTTGCGTCTCCCGCACCAGGCGTCGGACAAAATCGGCGCGCCGCGTTCGCCGCAGGCGGGTGGCGGGGTAGGGGCCGCGCGCGGCCGTCCAGTCGGTCATGGCTGGCATCCCCCGGCGCGGGCATAGGTCGGGTCCACCGGGGCGCCCTTGAGGTCGGTCTCGAAGTAGCGCGCGATGATGTGGCGGTCGGCGTCGAACGCCATCTCGGGAAACTCTCCGGTATAGGGAAACCAGCGCGCTTCGGAGAGGCCGTCGCCGGCGCGCAGTGTCCCTCCGATCACCGAGGCGCTGAGCACGGTGACGAGAGAGTGGACCTGCGGTTGCAGGTAGTTGGTGACCACGCTGATGATGGCGTCGATGTGTACCTCCAGGGAAGTCTCTTCGCGCACCTCGCGCACCGCCGCGGTGAGGTGATCCTCCTCGTACTCCACATAGCCGCAGGGCAGGCACCAGAGCCCGTGCTGGAGCGAACTGGAAGTACGGCGACCGAGGATGAAGCGGTCGCCGTCGGCGATCAGCACCGCCACCGCCGGCGCCGGATTGCGGTATTGGGTCGTGCCGCAGGCCGGGCAGCGGTAGCGCAGACCGCCGGTGATCGGCTGGGTATCGCAGCGGGCGCCGCAAGCGGTGCAGTGGCGCCGTTCGCGCAGGCGCAGGTCGCGGTGTTCCGGTTGCGGGTAGGCGTGAAATACCTGCTGTGGGCGCATGATTCAAAAGTCCTCGCGGAATACGGCGCTGGCGGCGGCCAGCGTCTGCTCGATATCGGCGGCGCTGTGGGCTCCGGACACGAAGCCCGCCTCGTACGCCGCGGGCGCCAGATAGATCCCGCGTTTCAGCATGCCGTGAAAGAAGCGGTTGAAGCGTGCCGTGTCGCAGGCCATCACCTGGCGGAAATTGGTCACCGTCGGCGCATCGGTAAAGAAGCAGCCGAACATGGAGCCGACGCTGTTGGTGGTCAGGGCGATCCCGGCTGCGGCGGCACGCTCCCGCAGACCGTCGGCGAGTTCCCGGGTGCATGCAAACAGCCGGTCGTAAAAGCCGGGCTCATCCAGGGCCGCCAGGGTCGCGAGCCCGGCCGCCATGGCGACCGGATTGCCGGACAAGGTGCCGGCCTGATAGACCGGGCCCAGCGGGGCGAGTCGGGTCATCAGGTCGGCGCGCCCGCCGAAGGCGCCCACCGGCATGCCGCCGCCGATCACCTTGCCCAGCGTGATCAGATCCGGCGCGATGCCGTAGCGTCCCGCGGCACCCCGGGGACCGACGCGAAAGCCGGTCATCACTTCGTCGAAGATCAACAGCGCGCCGTGTCGGTCGCAGACCCGGCGCAGGGTTTCCAGAAACCCCGGCTGCGGGGGTACGCAGTTCATGTTGCCCGCCACAGGCTCGACGATGATGCAGGCGATGGTGTCGCCTTCGCGGGCGAACAGCGCTTCTACCTGGGCGCTGTCGTTGTAGTCGAGGGTGAGGGTGAGGGCGGCGAGCGCCTCCGGCACCCCGGGCGAGCTGGGTACGCCCAGGGTGAGGGCGCCCGAGCCGGCCTTGACCAGCAGCGAATCCCCGTGGCCGTGGTAGCAGCCCTCGAACTTGAGGATACGGTCGCGGCCGGTGGCGGCGCGCGCGAGGCGGATCGCGCTCATGGTGGCCTCGGTGCCCGAGTTGACCATGCGCACCAGGTCGAGTCCCGGAATGCGGGCGCACAGGCTGTCCGCCATCCGGGTTTCGAGTTCGGTCGGCGCGCCGAAAGTGAGTCCGCACTCGAGCTGGGCGCGAACGGCGGCCAGTACATCGGGGTGGCCGTGGCCGAGGATCATGGGGCCCCAGGACTGCACATAGTCGAGGTAGCAGTTGCCGTCGACGTCGTACAGCCGGGGGCCTTCGGCGCGCGCGAAAAATACCGGGGTGCCGCCCACCGCCCGAAACGCCCGCACCGGTGAGTTGACGCCGCCGGGAATGTGGCACTGGGCGGCGGCGAAACAGTCCTGGGAGCGGGTCATGGCGGTTCTGCGGCAGCGGGAAGCCGGAATTATGGTGGATCGGACCACGCACGGCCAATTGCGCGCGCCAAGTCCGGGAGTTCAGAACGGCCGCACCACCACCAGAATCACGATGGCGATCAGAAAAAGCACGGGTATTTCGTTGAACCAGCGGTAAAAGACGTGGCTGCGGGTGTTGCGGTCATTGCGAAACTGGCGCAGCAGATAGAGGCAGGCGTGGTGGTAGACCACCAGCAGAGTCACCAGCGTCACCTTGGCGAGAAACCAGCCCTGGTGCAAATAGTAATCCGGCGCCAGACTCGCCAGCCACACGCCAAAGGTCAGTGCCGCAAGCATCGCGGGCGTGGCGATACCCCGGGAGAGCTTCCGTTCCATGATCTTGAAGCGCTCGATGCTGATCCGGTCCTCTGCCATGGCGTGGTAGACGAACAGGCGGGGCAGGTAAAACAGTGCGGCAAACCAGCACACCACGCTGATGATGTGCAGGGCTTCGATCCATTCCGCGGGCATCGGCAACCTCGGTGCAGACAAAAACGAATGGTACCTGGGTTTGGTCCAGATCGGACGCTGAGGTTAGGGTGGCGGGGCTGGCCGGTGGAGTATCATGGCCCGCTCGCGCAACTGGATGGAGTGGCGTAACACCATGATTAAAGTGGGGATTGTCGGGGGTACCGGCTATACCGGGGTCGAGTTGCTGCGCTTGCTGGTGCTGCATCCCGAGGTTGAGATTGCGGCCATCACGTCACGCCAGGAAGCGGGCCGGGCGGTGGCCGACATTTTTCCCAATTTGCGCGGGCATCTGGATCTGGTCTTTTCGGAACCTGACGTCGAGCGCCTGGCCGCCTGCGATGTGGTGTTTTTTGCGACGCCCCACGGGGTGGCTCAGGCATCGGTGCCGGCGCTGCTGGAGCGCGGCGTCAAGATCATTGATCTTTCAGCGGATTTCCGCATTCGTTCAGTGCCACTGTGGGAGAGCTGGTACGGACAGCCCCACGGCTGCCCGGAACTCCTGAAAGAGGCCGTTTACGGCCTGCCGGAATACAATCGTGCGCGCATTCGCGGGGCGCGTTTGATCGCCTGTCCGGGCTGTTACCCCACCAGCATACTGCTGGGCTTTCTGCCGTTGCTGGAGCATGGACTGGTCGATATCGGCGATCTTGTCGCCAGTGCGGCGTCGGGCGTCAGCGGCGCGGGTCGCCAGGCCAGCATTCCCAATCTGCTCGCCGAGGCCAGCGACAGCTTCAAGGCTTATGGTGTCAGCGGGCATCGACACCTGCCGGAGATCGAGCAGGAACTCACCGGTCTTGCCGGGAGCGAGGTAGCGCTCACATTCGTCCCGCACCTGCTGCCGATCATCCGGGGTATCCACGCGACCCTCTATGCCACGCTCACCCGGCCGGATGTCGATCTTCAGACGCTGTATGAGCAGCGTTACCGCAATGAGCCCTTTGTCGATGTGTTGCCGGCGGGGGAATATCCCCAGACGCGCACGGTGCGTGGCTCCAACTATGTGCGCATCGCGGTACAACGTCCCCAGGATCGCCGCAAGGTGGTGGTGATGGCGGTGGAAGACAATCTGGTTAAAGGTGCCTCCGGGCAGGCGGTGCAAAACATGAATATTCTGTTTGGTCTGCCGGAAGTCCTGGGGCTCGATGCCCCGGCATTGCTGCCGTAGCGGCCTGTTCCTGGACGTGGGGCATCGATAAAGGGGGCAGGGCTTCATCGAACGGCCCGCAGCGCACCGCGTCCAGCGAAATTGCCTATAATGGAAACCGGAGCAATGTCAACCGGTCGTTCTGTCATGTCTGTCCCGCAGACCTTTACCCCAACCCCGCTTGTCGTGTCGCCAAGCGCGCTCGCCAAGGTGCGGGCACTGGTCGACGAAGAAGGTAACCCCGACCTCAAGCTGCGCGTGTACGT
This sequence comes from Porticoccaceae bacterium, assembly GCA_050250395.1. Classification (GTDB taxonomy): domain Bacteria; phylum Pseudomonadota; class Gammaproteobacteria; order Pseudomonadales; family Porticoccaceae; genus JAGPUQ01. The sequence continues at coordinate 5,020 of JBFWOQ010000048.1, read as the reverse complement.
CACGGGCGGCGGCTGTTCGGGATTTCAGTACGGATTTTCGTTCGATGAGCTGGTTGCCGACGACGATACCTGCGTCGACAGTGACGGTGTCAAAGTCTTGGTGGACCCGCTCAGTCTGCAGTATCTGGTCGGTGCTGAAGTTCATTACGAGGAAGGTTTGGCGGGCGCCAGATTCGTCATCCGCAACCCCAATGCCACGACGACCTGTGGTTGCGGCGCCTCGTTTTCGATCTGAGTTGATTGCGCCGTTCCGGAGTGATGCTGCGGCGGCGCTTTCGCTTGCTGCTACAGGAAAAACCGAGCTTTTTCTGGATCCGAGGGGACGATCTCGATGTCAGGCGGGATAAATCGCGCCGAGCACAGTCGCCCGACGGGCGCCCGTTACCGCCGGCAGATTCCCGGGTCGGCCGCAGAGCGTTTCCCTTGCCAGCCACGCGAAGGCGGTGGCTTCGACGCGTTGGGGATCAAGGCCGAGGATTGCGGTGGTGGCGACCGTCCGCGGTGCCAGTCGCGCGGACAGATCGTCCAGCAGTGCCCGGTTACGCGCGCCACCTCCGCAAAAATACACTTCCCCGACAGTCGGGTACCTCTCCAGCGCCAGAGCGAGTGTTGTCGCGGTCAGCGCCAGCAAAGTCGCCTGAACCACGCCCGGCGCGAGAGCCGGGAATCCCCGAAGCTGCGTATCGAGCCAGTCCAGGTTGAAGTCCTCGCGTCCCGTGCTCTTGGGCGGCGCGCGATGGAAGAACGGGTGTTGCTGGAGGGTTTGCAGCAGGCGAGCGTCGGGCGTAAAACCCGCTGCCCAGGCGCCGCCGTCGTCGTAGGGGCGATCCAGATGCCGTTTGGCCCAGGCGTCGAGCAGGCAATTGCCGGGGCCCACATCGAAACCCGAGACCTCTCCCCGGGCGGGAAGCAGCGTGACGTTCGCAATGCCGCCCAGATTGACGACGGCGCGATCACGGTCGGAATGCCGGAAAGCAGCCGCATGAAAAGGCGGCACCAGAGGCGCGCCCTGGCCTCCCAGGGCTAGGTCACGGCGCCGGAAGTCCGCGACCGTGGTAATGCCCGTCCGTGCGGCAATGCAGTTGGGGTCGCCAACCTGGAGGGTAAACGGGTGCGCGGTGGCGCCATCGGGGGGGCGATGGCGGATGGTCTGCCCGTGGCTGCCGATGGCGGCGATCCGTTCTGCCGGGATGTCGGCGACTGCCAGGAGGGCGGAAACTGCGTCGGCGAGAAGTTCGCCCATCTCCCGGTCGACCCTACCGATTAGATCGATTGGGTCGCCTTCGATGTCGCCGGGATGGCAGAGGCGGGCTATCGCGGCGCGCAGGTCATCGGGAATGGGCTGACTGTGATGCGCGAGCACAGCATGGCTGTTTTCGTTCAGGTCAACCAGTACCGCATCCACCGCATCCAGACTGGTGCCGGACATCAGGCCTATGAAATGGGTGCCATCGGCGCCAGTGGATGCGCGCGCAGGGCTCATTCCCGCGTCGCAAGCTGCGTTGTGCCAAGACGGTCCAGCTGGGCCAGCAGGGCGTTCGCGCGCATGGCGAAGGGCGCTTGCAGGCGGGCAGGAATCGAATCTGCTTTAGGCAGTGCTACGGTACGCGGATTGCGATGCGCGCCGTCGACCAGGAATTCATAGTGCAGATGCGGTCCCGTTGCATAGCCGGTAGAGCCCACCGTGCCGATGACCTGACCTTGCTTGACGACCTGCCCCGCCTTTACGCGAAATCGGTCGAGATGGTAGTACCTGGTTGTGTACTTGCCGTTGTGCTGTATATCGACGTGATTGCCGCAGGAGTTGCTGTAACCCGCAGCGATGACCTTGCCGCCGCCCGCAGCGTACACGGGTGTGCCCCGGGGTGCGGCATAATCGATGCCGTTGTGAGGGCGGACGGTCTTGAAGAGGGGGTGCAGGCGTTTAGGATTGAAGTCGGAACTGACCCGAGTGAAGTCCAAGGGGGCGCGCAGGAATTCCTTGCGCATGGGCTGCCCTTCCGGGGTGTAGTAGGCGGCAGATCCGTCGGGCCCTACGAAACGCAGCGCCGTGTAAGTGACTCCTTGGTTGGTAAAGCGGGCTGCAAGGATGTCACCGTTGCCTATTTTGCGGCCATCGAGATACTGCTCGTCATACAGGACGCTGAACCTGTCCCCCGCGCGAAGATCCAGGGCGAAGTCGATGTCCCAGCCAAAAATGCCGACGAGTTCCATGATTTGGGCCTGCGAGAGACCGACCGCCGCGGCGTCAACGTAAAGCGACGAATTGATACGGCCCTCGCGTACCCTGGGCATGGATTCCGGGGTTTCTACGAGATACTGGCTTTGAAAACTGTCGGTCGAATCTCCGTACTCGTAAAGGTAGGTTTCGGTGGGCGAAGGCGAATACTTGACCTTGGCCAGTCGCCCTTCCTCACCAACCGCTACCGCCACGGTCTCCCCGATGCGAAGCTGGGACAGAGCCTTGGTCTTCCCGTCGGCCTCGACCACAGCATGGACATCGTTGGTGTCGAGCTCCAGTCGCCTGAAGACGCTGGTCAGGGTGTCGCCGGAGCGTATCCGCTCTTCGCGCCAGAACAGGGGCTCCGTGCTGGCGTCCTGGGCGGCGGATCCATCGGGGTTGGCATATCCGGCATCAAGCTCGACAGGAATTTCTTGCACAATCCGTATGGCCTGTACCCGCTCGGACGGTAGAAAGAGTACGGTTGCGGTGGCTATCGCCGCCAAACCAGCCGCTACGGCATGGCCTTTCGGGATTGCCCGCCAAAAAGGGAGGGGCGCCCGTCTTGAGGCGGGCTGATCGGATGATTTCATGCGTTCTTGCCGGGTCGAGTTCTGGGCGAAGTCAGTTGCGGGGCAAAGTTATCGCAAAAATGGGTTGAGGGGAACCGTCTCCCGTTCTTTTCCTTCCAGCTTTGCTGGCTTGTTTTCAGATATGGTTGGGGTAAGGTTCACCGCTTTCTCGAAAGTGGGAGTGCCGATAGTGAATCACCGCACGCAAAATCTGATCGTCGACCTCCAGGAGCGTGGGTTGGTCGCTCAGATGACCAGTGGCGATGAGCTTGTAGAGCATTTGCGCAGCCCACGAAAAATTTACTGTGGATTTGACCCAACCGCCGACAGTTTGCACATAGGCAGCCTGGTCCCTCTGCTCGCACTGCGGCGCTTTCAGCTAGCGGGGCACGCGCCGATCGCGCTGGTGGGCGGTGCCACCGGGCTTATCGGGGATCCCAGCCACAAGGCCGAGGAACGCCAACTCAATGCGACGGACGTGGTTGCCGGTTGGTGCGAGAGGCTGAAGGTGCAGCTGGCAAGGTTCGTCGATTTCGATGCGGGTAGCGCGTCTGCAGCCCTGGTCAACAACCTGGATTGGATGGCAGGGTTGTCGGCGCTCGACTTTCTGCGGGACGTCGGCAAGCACTTCTCGGTCAACGCCATGATCAACAAGGAGTCGGTTCGGCAGAGACTCGTCCGAAACGATGTGGGCATCTCATTCACGGAGTTTTCCTATCTATTATTGCAGTCGTATGATTTTGCAGAACTTTACCGACGGTATGGCTGTACGGTGCAGGTCGGTGGATCAGACCAGTGGGGAAATATTACCGGGGGCATCGACCTTGCCCGCAGATTGCATCGCGCCACGGTTTATGGACTTACCCTGCCATTGGTGACCAAGACAGATGGCACCAAATTCGGCAAGACGGAGTCGGGTGCGGTTTGGCTCGACCCGAGCAAGACCTCGCCGTACACCTTTTACCAGTTCTGGGTGAATACGCCGGATGCAGACGTCTACCGGTTTTTGCGCTACTTCACCTTCCTGCCGGCGGCTGACATATCCGAGATCGAGCACGCTGACGCCCAAAGCATGGGGCGCAAGATGGCGCAGCAGGTTCTGGCGAAAGAACTAACGGAGCTGGTACATGGCCGGGATGCGGTGGTGGGAGCGCGCCGAATTGCTGCTGCGCTCTTCCAGGGCGGCGGAGCCCTCGATCTGACCGAGCATGACTTTGCGCAGCTTAAACAGGACGGACTGGGTTGGGCTGAAGTGGATCGCTCCCGGCTCGCCGAAAAAACCCTGTCGCAGATTCTAGTTGAGACTGGCGTTGCCGGCTCGGGCAAGCAAGTCAAGGACGCTTTGGCGCATGGGGCCGTAATGGTGAATGACCGTACCTTATCGGCCGCTGAAAATGTTCAGTCCGGGGATGTGCTCGCTGTCGAACGGTCGTTGTTTGGGCGGTTCTACCTGGTGCGGATTGGGAAGAAGCACCACCATTTGCTCGAGGTGACCGGTGAGGATTGATCGGCGGCAGGCCAAATTTAGCGATGTGAGAAAAAGCCCGTTGACAGGGGCAGTTCAATGGCTACAATGCGCGCCTCGCTGAGACGGGGTTTCTTGGCCCAGCGAAGAAAGCGCCGAAAGATGGCAGAAATTACGGTTTTCATGGTTGACTTAATGGCTCGCACGAGTAGAATGTGCAGCCCGCTCCAAGTAGAGCGAACGCTCCTTAAAAATTGATCAGGCAATGCGTGTGGGTGCTTGCGAAAGTGATCCGGGCAGCTGGAATCATCAAGCGCAAGTAACTCATCAATTCAGTAGTTTGAGTTGATAGGCAAAAGTGTTTGAGCCAAGTTAAGTGAAAAGTTGAACTGAAGAGTTTGATCATGGCTCAGATTGAACGCTGGCGGTAGGCCTAACACATGCAAGTCGAGCGCGAAAATACCTTCGGGTGTGAGTAGAGCGGCGGACGGGTGCGTAACGCGTAGGAATCTGCCTGGTAGTGGGGGATAACTCGGGGAAACTCGAGCTAATACCGCATACGCCCCAAGGGGGAAAGCGGGGGACCTTCGGGCCTCGCGCTATCAGATGAGCCTGCGTCGGATTAGCTAGTTGGTGGGGTAATGGCCTACCAAGGCGACGATCCGTAGCTGGTCTGAGAGGATGATCAGCCACACTGGGACTGAGACACGGCCCAGACTCCTACGGGAGGCAGCAGTGGGGAATATTGGACAATGGGGGCAA
>JBFWOQ010000047.1:0-16446 GCA_050250395.1 Porticoccaceae bacterium | reverse complement strand
CGCAATGCCAGCGCGGCGTTACCATGCGCGCCGACCCACGCCGCCCGGATGGCGAAACAGGTAGACGCAAGGGACTTAAAATCCCTCGGCCTCGCGGCCGTGCCGGTTCGATTCCGGCTCCGGGCACCATCACCCATTCCGCATATGTCCGCAACCATTCACTAAGAGCCAGTTTTTACGATAATTAATAGGACTTTCCGTCCGTAACCGTCCGCATGAAACCGCTTGCAGCCGGGGAATATTGGGGGCATTCTTGGGGGTATTGCAGGCTCCTGGGGGTATTTGATGGCGAGCGGCAAGCTAACAGACACCACAATTCGCGCGGCCAAGCCGGCGGACAAATCGTTCAAGCTGTACGACGGCGGCGGCCTCTTCCTGCTGGTGTCGCCGGCCGGCGGCAAGCTGTGGCGCCTTAAGTACCGCCACGGCGCCAAGGAAAAGGGACTAGCCTTCGGCGCCTACCCTGCCGTCAGTCTCAAGGATGCCCGCGTCAAAGCTGCCGAAGCGCGGCGCCTGCTGGCGCAAGGTATCGATCCGGCCGCCGAGCGCGCTCGCACCAAGACCGCCGACACCTTCGCGGCACTGGCGGAGCGCTGGCTTGCCGACACCGCCGGCAGTTGCAAGCCGATCACCGCCGGGAAGCATCGCTTCCTGCTGTCGCACCTGGCACCGCACCTGGGGCGCATGGCGCCAGATGAGATCACCGCCGCCGACGTGGTGCGCGCGGTGCGCAGCGTGCACAGCCGCGGCGATCTGCGCGAGACCGCCGGGCGCGCTTACTCGCTGTGTTCGCGCATCTTCCGCTTTGCCGTGGTGCACGGCCTGGCCGCGCGCAACCCAGCCGCCGACGTGGCCCTACGCGACTTGCTGCCGCCCAAGCCGGTGCGGAACCACGCCGCCCTGACGGATCCGGCCGCCGTGGGCGAGTTGCTGCGGGCGATAGACGGCTATCAGGGAGTCCCCGTCACGCGTTTTGCGATGCAGTTCGCGGCGCTGACGTTCGTTAGGCCCGGAGAGTTGCGGCACGCCGAGTGGACCGAGTTTGACGGCGACACCTGGCGCATACCGGGCCACAAGATGAAGGTCGACGCGGCGCATATCGTGCCGCTGAGCCGGCAGGCACTCGACGTGCTCGACGCCCTGCGCCCGCTGACTGGCGCTGGGCGCTACCTCTTCCCGTGCGAGCGCACCCGTGAGCGGCCGATGAGCGAGAACACCGTCAACGCCGCCCTGCGCCGCCTGGGTTACGACAAGGACACCATGACCGGCCACGGCTTCCGGGCCATGGCGAGCACCCTGCTACACGAGCAAGGATTCCCGCCGATGGTCATCGAACGCCAGCTTGCCCACGCCGAGCGCAACAAGGTTGCAGGCGCCTACAACCGCGCCGACCTGTTGCCGGAGCGCCGCCGCATGATGCAAGCTTGGGCGGACTACCTGGACGGCCTGCGCGCCGGTGGCGTGGTGGTGCCGATCCGGCGCCGGTGAGCACAGCGCCAGTTCTGTAACGCGTAGTGCACTGCACCGGCTGGCAGGAACGCACATGAAATACCGCCCGCGCGATGACACCGTAGTCGATCTGCCGCGCCAAGGCCCGGCGCTAGCGGCGCGGGGCATCGCTGAGGTTGCCGAGCGCGCCGGCATTGCGCCCGGGCGCTGTCGAGCATGGGCAACCCGACCTTGCATGTGCTGGGACGTGCATTCGCACGTGAGCGGGTGACCTAAACTGCCGCGCCCAACCCGACGTGGGCGAAAAACCGGACACCTTGGCCGACCGGAACATGTCACGGAAGTCAGCCCGAGCCGCCCCCATGACAGTATCTGCCACTGATCCGGACGCGAACACCGCAAAACGAGCCGACGCGGAGGCCGCGATTGCCGCGATCATTGGCGAATGGCAATTTCGTGCCCTGGTCCTCCGTGCAGGTGTCGAGAAGATCAAGCGTTCCGGGCTGACGAACAAGCAAGCAGAAAGAATCAAGTCGGCAGCCGAAGAACTTGGGGTCGTGCTTCCCATCGATGAGGGCACCGGGGAAATTCTGCAACCGCCCGCCGCGCGCAATCCGGCGAGTGGTGATGCGATGCGAAAGCGCTACGGCCAGCGAATATTGCAGACCAACAACCACATCCGGATGTTCGCCAAGCTGATGTTGGTGGATGCGGAGATCACGCCACGCACGGGGCACTTCGATGCGTCCGCCGTCGGGCCGGGGCGGCCAGCCAAGGATGCCTTCCGACAGTTGCGGACTCGCCTTGAGGCGCGCTGGGAAAGCACGTTTGGCGTCAGGAGTTGGCATTGGCAGTTTTCTGACCCAGAAGTGGCGGAGGTCAGCGCGGACAAGCTTGCCGCTGGCGCCGCCAATGACGTATGGGAAATCCTGAGGCGATATTGCGGCAGCCCGGTTAGCAACCCTCGCGATGGTGCAAGCGACGCTCTCGACGCGATTGCCCCGACCTTCGACGTCGAGGTTTTCTTGTCACCGCAGGAACTCGACGCTCTACGCGACAACGGCGGGTAGTTTTTCGACGCAAATCGGAACGCGCCGAGCGTTAACTAGTGTCCGCCGGCCGCCAACACGCGGCGCTTGACGCGGAACGAACGCATGCGAGACCTAAGAACTGCCCCGCCCGAAACACTCCTCGCGGTAGATGAAATCGTTGCCCCTGCCGGTCCCGCACCCTACAGGCGAACAAAATTCCTCGACGAAGTCGCGGCCGGTCGAGCGCCGCAGCCCGCCATGCGCGCACCCCGCTGCACGCGCTGGCGGTGGGCCGACATTCAAGCCTGGCTAGAGCGCCTGGCCGCCGGGGCCGTCGAATGAGCGCGCGAGAACAACTTTCGGCAGAGATGGCTCGTTCCCTGCAACTCCACCTCAACGGCGCCTTCATTGCCGTCGCGAAGCTCGCCGGCGATGTCCCGCTGGATCAAGTCGATATACAGCGCCTAATCCATGCGGCGGAGGCGCTGGCCGCTGTCACTGATCTAATCGAGGGCGGCAACCATGGACGCGCTTGAGGAGTTGATCCAAGCATACCGAACATGCCACGGCGCCGCCGTGCTGGCGATGGCCACGGTCGATCCGCCCGCCGATCAGGCGGACCCGCTGCCGCCCCTGCCGCCGACCGCTGCAATCGAGCGCGCCCAGGGGCTGCTGCTGGCCGATCCTGAACCGGGCGAAGACACCTACCCGCTGGCGGCGCTTGGGCCGCTCGCCGACGTGGCGCAGGCGATCGCCGAGGGCGCGCAGGTACGGCCTGCGATGGCCGGTCAGTCGGTGCTCTCGGTGGCGGCGCTGCTAAGCGCCCGCGTGGCGAACGTGCGCAGCTTGGACGGTTCGGTCAAACCGCTGTCGCTGTATGCGTTGACCGTGGCGTTGTCCGGCGATGGCAAGGACGCGGCTGACCGGCCGGCGCTGGCAGCCGTGCACGAGTGGCAGCGCGAGCAACATCGGGCCGGCCAGTCGGATCATTGGCTACTCGCGTCCGACATCACGGCCGAGGGCTTGCGGCGGTCGTTCAAGGAAGGCGTGGCCGCACAGGGCTTGTTCAGCACCGAGGCCGGGCAAATCCTGGCCGGCCACGCGATGACCGCTGAAAACCGGATGAAGACCGCCGCTGTACTGTGTGGTCTGTTTGACCGCGGTCACCTGTCGGTTGTGCGGGCCGGCGAGGGCCGCACCGAGCGCTACGGCGTGCGGCTTTCGGCGCACCTGCTGGTACAGCCCGCGGCGCTGGGCGACACGCTCGATGACGAGGCGCTGGCCGGCATCGGTTTTTGGCCCCGCTTCCTGCTGGCGTGGCCGCCACCACTAGAACCGCGCGTGCACCGGCCTTGGCGCGCCGACACCTGCCCGACCGTTGGCGCGTACTGGCGCCGCTGCCGCGAGCTACTGGAAACGCCAGCGCCCGATGACTGCGGCGACCTGCCGACCGTCGAGCTTGACGCCGCGGCCGCCACATTTGTGGCCGGATTCTTCGAGCGGATGGAAGTGGAAGCGCGCCGCGGCGGGCTGCGCGAGGTGCGGCCGTGGGCGCTGCGGGCAACCGAGTTGCTATGTCGCGTGGCCGGTGTGCTAACGGTCTGGGCCGGTGCCGGCACGATCGACGCCAGCATCGCCCGCAATGGCGCGCAGGTGGTGACGGCGAGTGTGGACGCCTGGCAAGCCGCGCGCGACGGTCGGGCCGATCCGGCGCCTGCCTGGGCGCTGGCGCTGTACAGGTGGCTGGTCGATCGCGGCGAGCCGTCGGCAATCAAGGACATCCCGCGCCTTGGGCCGCCCAGCCTGCGATCCGCCGCGCGCCGTAATGCCGCCATCGAACGCCTGGAAGCTGCCGGGTTGGTGGCCATCGCTGCCGGCAAGATCGTCGCCTTGGGGGTGACCCATGCGGGCAAGTGACCTGCTACGCGACCTGCTTGAACCCGGCACCCCTGCGAAAGCTGCGAATCCTGCGAATAGCAGCGCCAGCACTACGTTTGCGGGTTTGCGAATGGCTGCGAATGGTTGCGAATCGGCAGCCGATGACGTGAGCCATTCGCAAGATTCGCAACCGTTCGCAAACGCTGAAAGCGCGCAACCATGCGGGTTTTCGCACGATTCGCAGGATTCGCAGGGGGACGGGCTGCGAAACCCTGCGAAACCCTGCCCCACCTGCGCCTGCGGCAGCTACTGGCACGCCGCCGACGGCTGGCACTGCGAGGGCTGCACCCCGGCCCCGGCTGGCGTCACCCGTTGGCGGAACGTGTCCGGCGGCAAGGCGGCACCGATGCCGCCGCCTGTGCTGCCCTGGCCCGCAGAGCTGACCGACGCGCTCAAGCGGGTGAGCACGTACTTTGAGTGGAGCCACGCCGACATCGCCGAATTTTGCCGCTGGGCACAGCGCTCACCGCAAGCGCTAGCCGATGCCGGCGCGTTCCTGCGCACCGAGTGCGCCAAGTTGCCGGAGTACCGGCCTTGAGAACGACAAATCCGACACCTAAAAAAGGCGAGCGGCTGCTGGCCGTGCTGCGCGTCGGTGGGACAGTGATGGCGGCGTGTCAGGCCGAGCGCATACATCGCAGCACGTATTACGCGTGGCGGGCGGCCGATCCTGAGTTTGCCGCGCAGGCTGACGATGCCATCGAGTCCGGCACCGACGAACTGGAGGAAATCGCTCGACAGCGGGCGATTACCGGCAGCGACACGCTGCTGATCTTTCTGCTCAAAGCCCGCCGCCCTGAGAAATACCGCGAGCGGCATACGATCCAGAGCGGCGACAAGCCCGTCGAGATCACGATCACGCGGCGGATCGTGCACCGCAGGATCGGGGCTAGTGGAAACGCACCGGCAACGCTGCAGAACGTGAGGCGACATTAAAGGATCACCCGGCATGAACGACGATTCTCGCCGCCGACGCCGCGCTCATTCCGTGGAATTCAGGCGCATCGCGGACGACTATTGGCACCGCCGAGACCTCCACTACACGGCTTTCATGGAGTGGGCGGAGGGTGGCTTCAAAGGACCGCGACCCGCCGAGCCAGAGCCCCCAGTCTTTCCGCGACTGCCCGATGACCTGCGGGGCCTCACATGCGGCGCCAAGACGCGCGCCGGCACGCCGTGCAAGCGCACCGATCTTTACGACTCCGGCCGCTGCCGCTTGCACGGTGGACTGAGCACCGGCCCACGCACGCCGGAAGGAAAGCGACGCGCCGCGCAGAATGGGCGTCAACCAAAGCGCCGCTCAAGGCTCATGAATTACGGATAGCTTTCGCTAGGGCCGGCTCGCCAGCGATGGCGCGTACCGACCCGAAAAGAGCGAAGCCCATGGTTGGTTGAGTAAACACTGATTATTCGGCCGCTTGCAGATCCTCCAGAAATTCGGAAGTTGGCGTTACGCCCGAAACAAACAGGCAGTCCCGCGCCCGCGTACACGCCACGTATAGCAGGTGTCGCTCGGTGTGGTAGACCTCCTGCAGGTCGGCGTCGTCGGTCACTGACTCGATGCGTTCCTGCAGCGGCAACACCTCGTCGTCGCAGGCCATGACGGCCACGGCTCGAAATTCGAGCCCCTTGGCCAAGTGCATGGTGCCCACGCAGACCGCGCCCGGCCTTGTGTCCAGGTGTTCGTTGAGCAGCGCGCCCGACAGTCCCGCGCGGGCGACGGCGGACGTCGCGCGGTCCAATTGCGCCTCGGTGCGCACGAACACGCCAAGTTCATGTGGCGCCATGCCTTCGGATGCCCGTTCCGCAAGCCAGGCACCGACGGCCGCGATCTCCGCATCTTCGTTCGCAAAGCTGCGCACCGCAGGCGCCAGGCCGTTGAACACCGACACCGTACCGCGGCGCGATTCGACGTTGCCGTCCACGTCCGCGACGTCGGCACCGAGCAGGCGGTCGGCTTGGCTCCGAATCTGGTGCGACGTGCGGTAGTTCACGTGCAGCGTGCGCGCCCGGCCGCGCACCTCCACGCCCAGCGCCTTCCACGAAAACGGCTGCTGGAAGATGCGCTGGCCAAGATCGCCGGCAAAGAACAGCGCATTGGGCCGATCGCCGCCCAGCGCGGCCAGAAAACGCAGTTGCGCGATGCTCACGTCCTGCGCCTCGTCCACCACGGCAAAATCGAACGGCGGTGCCTGCCCGGCCAGGTCCGCGGCGAGACGTGTGAAAACCCCGGCCGGTGTGTCAAGCCCCTGCGCATCCAGACCGGCGCGCACCTGTGCAAACAACGCCCACAGTGCCGCGCGCTGCGCCTCCGCCAGGCGCGTCTTGCGGCCAAGGCGCCGCACGTCCCGGTACGCCTCCCAGGTTCCGAGCTGCCAGGCGTCCACCACCTCGCGCCATTCGCTGAACAGAAAGCCCGGTGTGAAGCGGCTGCCGCCCGCCTGCGCCACTGCGGTCGCCAACAAATCCTGAATCACCTCGCCGGTCGCGAGCCGCGCCGGCCCGCGGCGCCGCTCGTACAGGCGCAGGCCAATGGCATCCATGGCGTGCACTTCGATGCGTTCGGCGAGTTGCGGCTCACCACCGATCAGCCGGCGCAGCCGCCCGTGCAGCGCGCGGGCCAGCGTGTCGGAAAAGGTGGCGAGCAGCACCCGCGAGTCTGGATGCGTGCGCGCCAGGTGCACCGCCCGGTGCAGCGCGACGATGGTCTTGCCGGTGCCGGCGGAGCCCGACACGCGCGCCGGGCCGCTGTAATCGCGCTCCACCCAATCGCGCTGGGCCGGATGCAGAAACACCATCCACCGGTCCCAGGGATAGGCCAGCGCCTGCTCCAGCGCCGCCGCGTCCGTCATCACGCGGAAGCGGCGCTGCGCGTCCGGGTGATCGAACGGGTTCGTCTGCGGCGTGGCCACCGGCGCAGCCTTGGGCGTGCCGCCCGTCGCAAGTTCCAGCAGCGCTTCGGCCGCCTCGGCCGGTAGATGATCGGCAATCGTCAGCAGCGTGTCTTCAGTGGCGCCGCGCACATCGGCCAGCCATTCGCCCGGCACGCCGTAGCCGAGAAGCACCTCGTCGGCGACGTCGGCGAACAGCGGTTTCGCGGCCGGCGCTGCGGGGGTGCTGGTGACGAATTGCGGCACCGCGATTTCCCGCACCTGCTCGCGAATCTCGACGAACTGCGCCGCGCCAGTGGTGGGGTGCGTCTCCAGCTTGCGCCGCTCGGCCCAGCGATAGGCCGGGTCGTGATGATCCACGTAGCACAGCAGCAGGCTGGCTTCGGTGCGGTGGACGATGAGGCGGATGTCGTCGTTCACCCGCACCGACCAGAACTGCTTGTCCCGGGCCCGGTCGAGCTTGTGAAAGCTCAGCCCGGGCGCGGCCGGGTTCAGTTGCAGGTCGAAGGCCGTGGTCTTGACGGCCTTCTGCGCGTCGCCGGTCAAGCGCGCGAGGCTCGCGGTGAAGGTGTCGGCGATGCGGAAGTGCATCAGCGCCCGTCCCTGGTGGTGCACACGGTAAACACGTTTCCTCCCCGGTCAATGCGATCCAGCAGTTGATCAGCGCCTCAACTCAAAATCGATGTGATCCACTCCGTGGGGCTTGATAGCGGCATTCACCGCTGCGCGGAAGCGGGTAAAGGATCGCCGGTTCCCGTCTCGGGCAAGAAAGAACCAACTACCCCAAGGTGGTGAAGCATCACCCCTAGCTAGGACCACCAAGCGACGCCGTTTCACACCCTTAAATCGATGGGGGGAAGTCACGCGGCCGAGTTCTTGGCCCGCAATTTCGTGCCAGTGGGCACGCAATCGTTCTATGAGCTTCGTCGCGTCTTCAGCGCTTATTTTTGGTTTCGGGTCGGAAGTCCACCCCCAGTGCCATGGTCGGGGATAGCTGTCTTCATTCCACGACCCTACAGAACCGGTGTTCCACCGCTCCACCGGAATGGCCGCCAGTCTTGCGAGCGCGCCGTCCAGAAGGTCGTACCGATCGGCCCATTCCAGCTGCTCGTGGAGGCGGTGGTGTTTCGAGGCATCGGATTCACCAGATGCCGCCAAGATCAGTGGGACTGGTGGATTCTGTGTACCCGCTGGCTTCGCAGCCGACAGCCACGACCAGAATTCGTGCCAAGCGCGTCCAGATGGACTGGACCGACCAGTGGCTTTGCATTCGGCCAAGATTGCCGCAATCCGGTCATGCCCTGTCACGCCCGAAACACCTTCATCACCTCATCGCCGAGGTGGTTAATCACCTTCACCGCGATGCGGCCGCTCTTGGGCTTGGGAAAGGGCCGCGAGGTGTCGCTGTTGAGCGTGGCCCAGGCGTCGGCGTCGATCTCGGCCTTGAGCGTGGTCTTGAGCGCCTTGTAGGGGTCGCTCGCGCCCAGGAAGTAAGCGTGGCGCACGAAGAAGCTCTCCTGGTTGTAATCAGTGTCGATGAACCAGCAGGCGATGCCCTCCGCGCCGTCGCTCCGCACCTCGCCGGTGCTGGGGTCGAACACGTCCACGCCGTTCACGCGCACCTGAAGCTCGCCGTCGGCGGCGTCGAGCAGGGTGATGTCCGGCTCGCCGAAGATCACGAACAGGTTGCCCTTGCCGGTGTTCTTGAGGTCTTCGGCCATGTGCAGGTCGGCGTTCATGCGCGCTTTGAGCACCGGCACGCGGCCGAGCTTGCTGAACTCGCCGGCGTGGGCGTCGAAGCTGAAGGCGCAGGCGATCAGCACGTCGAAGCCGGCGTCGGCGGCCTCGCGCGCGGCTTCCACCAGATCGGGCCGCGACACGGTGCCGAACTCGGGGCCGATGAAGATCGCCGCGCGGCGCTCGGCATCGCCTTCCAGATACCGCCCCTCGGCGCAGACCAGGTCGCCCGGCCAGGGACTCAGCGCGGTGAAGTCGATCTTGTCCGCCTTGTGCGCCTGCTGCACGCCGGCGGTGCGCAGGTTCTCCAGGATGATGGAGACGAAGTCGCGCGGCTGGCCGTAGCCGCCGCCCGGCTCGGCGATGCGCGCGGCGGGGTCGATCAGCTCGTCGTTTTCGTCCACGCCCAGCACGCGGTGCGGGGAGAGGCTCTCGACCGTGAACGGCCCGGCCACGCGCACGCGCTTCTTGTCTTCATACGGCCGGTCGTAGAGGTACTCGAACTCCGCCTTGGCGGCGATGGAGGCGTCGATTTCCTTTTGGCGGGCGATGCGCTGTTGCCACCATTGGGCGTGCGCGGTCCTGGCCGCCTCGGGCCAGTCGGCGCCGGCCTCGCGGGGGATTTCCCATTCCTCCCATTGCTTGCCTAAGGCTTTGTTGAGCTGCGCACGCAGCGGCTCCAGCAGTTGCTGGTGGCGCTCCCAGATGACGTCGATCTCGGCGTTGTTGGCGATGGATTTGAGCGTTATGTGCGGCACGCGCTCGTAGACGAAGCCCTGCCGGATGCTGCCGTGGGTGGGCCGGGTGGACGGGGCGGCGCGGGTGATCTCGGCCTCCTTGCGCTGGCCTTCCGGGCTGTCGGCGAGCAGGTAGTACGGATAGCGCGCGCCCATGATGCGGGCGCGGGCCAAGGCGAGTGCGACGCGCGAGGTGTCGAGCGTGATCCAGCGCCGGCCCCATTGCTCGGCGACGTAGGCCGTGGTGCCGGAACCGCAGGTGGGGTCGAGGACGAGGTCGCCGGGGTCGGTGGTCATCAGGATGCAGCGAGCAACCACAGCCGTGGAGGTCTGTACCACATACGTTTTGTCAACCGCACCCGCGAGATCGTTCCAGATGTTTGTTCGCGTCGATACGGAGAAGTCGCTGAACGTCCTTGCATATCGGATCGATGTTGCCAGCGGAATGAGGCGATTGGCTCGCCGGAGTCGCTCCATACCGGCTTCATTGGTCTTCCAGCGACTCTGCATTGTTGGGCGGTAGGTCTTTCCACTTAACTCAACGGGAAACCAACTCGCTGCGCCCTCCCCTTTATCGCGGCCGGCCGACGCCGACTGCAATGGATCAGGCGCAACGAGATTAGCGCTCGTTACGGCACCAACGTAATCGTTCTTGCCGGAGAGCGAGCCATCATCACCTCGAACGAGCGAAAATCGTCCAGAGTCTTCTTCGGTTAAGCGTCGCTGGTCATAAAGCGGCCGATACTTCAATCGCGTGCGATCCTTGGCAAACCACAGCAAATAATCTGCGACGCCGCCGAGATATTCCGCGAACGTAGAACCTGCTTTCTGAACCGTGACTTCGGATATGAAATTCTCATCCCCAAACACCTCATCCATCACCGCCCGCACGCGGTGCACATTCTCATCGCCGATCTGCACGAAGATGGAGCCGGATTCGGTGAGCAGGTCGCGCGCCACGGTGAGCCGGTCGCGCAGATAGGTGAGGTAGGAATGGATGCCGTCGCGCCAGGTGTCGCGGAAGGCTTTCACCTGTTCCGGCTCGCGGGTGATGTGCTCGGCGTTGCCGTCCTTGACGTCGCGGCTGGTGGTAGACCACTGGAAGTTGCTGTTGAATTTGATGCCGTAGGGCGGATCGAAATAGATGCACTGCACCCGCCCGCGCAGGCCCTCGCGCTCGGCGAGGCTGGCCATCACTTGGAGGCTGTCGCCCAGGATCATGCGGTTCGACCAGTGGGCGTCGTGCTGGTAGAAGTCGGTGCGCTCGGCGCCCTCGGGCAGGCCGTTGAAGTCGGCGAACAGGTCCGCCACCGCGCCCGCCTGCTGCGCCGCGCCGGCCTCGGTCTGGCGGCGCAGGTCGTCTATCAGCGCCTTGGGGTGGATCTTTTCCTGGATGTAGACCGGCGGGGCGTGGACCACGAGGTCGGACCAGTCCTGCACGTCCTTGCCGCGCCAGACGAGCTGCGGGTCGAGGTCGGGGTTGCGCCGTTCGTAGGCGACGCGCAGCGGGTTGGCGGTCTGCTCGTCCACCACCGACTGGTATTCGGCGGTGGGAATGTTCTTGCGGCTGGCGTCGGCGTGGGTGAAGGCGGCGATGGTTTTGGGGCCGCCAGTGCTCTTATTGCGTGCCATCGGGTTGCCTGTCAGGACTATGAATATCGGCCGCCATCCCAGCGGATGCCTTCGCGCGCGCGCCCGGCCTAGAAAGGCCGGATTGCAGTCCGTCGATGTGTTCAAACAGGTCGGCGTTGATCTGCTGCCACAGGGGATCGAGGATGAAGTCGATGCCTTCGCGGCGGGCGAGCTTGGCGGCGGGTACGAAATCGCTGTCGCCGGCGACCAGCACGATGGTATCGACCTGCTTTTTGAGCACCAGCGAGGCGATGTCCACGCCGATGCGCATGTCGACGCCCTTCTGCTTGAGGCCAAGGGCGACCGAGCCGCCGTCGAGACTGAGCCAGAGATCCCGCAGGGCCAGCAGTTCGCGGTGTTCCTCCGCCGTTAGCGCGAGCGTGGCTTCAACCGGCCCAGGCAGGTCTGGCAAAACCGGCAGGCGCTGCAATGCGCGCAAGGCATGGCGGTGGCGCAGCAGCTTTTTGGTTAGCGCAGGGTCAATGGTCCAGTCGTGTTCCTTGTTGACCTTGCCAAGCCGCAGGGCCACCTTGCGCTGGCGGCGCAGACTATCGAACAGGGCACGCCGTTCCGTCGCGATGTTCGACTTGTCGAAGTCGATCGGCCGGTTGTCGATGGGATGATGCGCCTTGCCGCCATAGGGCACGGCGTCGTAGTAGAAAATGCGATAAACAGGCTCTATCCACTTCGCGCCGGTCAGTCCGGTCAGCATCTTTACGTGGTTACGGCAGAGGTGACGCATGGTCACCGTGATCCGCTCTGCGTTGACGCAGTGCTCTGGCCTCACCAGGTGCGGCAGGCGCTTCAGGAAGAAGCCACCGTCGATGAGGAAGGCGATACAGCGGCTCATCGGGCGCACCCGGAAGCGATTTTCGGGCGACCAGACATAAGAAAGCCCCAGGGGCTCGGCACGCGCTCGGGATGAGTGAGCGGGCTTACTACCAAGGGGCGGATGTGCCAAAGATGGTACGGAACAGCCCGCCTATAGGCAAGCATTATTTTGCTAATTGCGCCTTGGCGGCGGCTGGTCTGTAGGCGATGCTTGGGCATGCGCCCCCGCCACTCGCGGTTTTCTCGCCCGGCATCAGACATGAATGGCTTCCCGCTCGATGAAGGGCCGCAGCTCGTCGCGCAGGGCCTTGTCGGTGACCAAATCCACCGGCCGGCCGAGCAGGTCTTCGAGATAGAACTGGACACCAAAATAGCGACTGGAGGTTGCCGGCCCATCGAAGGCGACCAGAATGTCCATATCGCTTGTGGGACCGGCCTCGGCCCGCGCCGCGGAGCCAAACAGGGCCAGGTCGACCACGCCGAAGCGCTGCGCCAGCACGGCCTTGGCGGCGCGCAAATGCTGCAAGGTTTCGTCCTTCGTCATGGCGCATCACGCTGGCGCAACTGCTGCTCGATCAGGGTATTGAACGCGGCCTCCACCTCGTCGGCAAAGTCGGCCTGGATCTGCCACACGTCCGCGAACTCGGCAAACGCCCAGCGGCCGTGGCTGCCGAGCTGGTTCACGCCCGGCACCCAGTAGGTGTCCATGGTCGATTTCTTTTCCTTGGCGTCTTCGCCACGGTAGCCCTTGATCTCGACGACGAGGTGCAGCGGGTCGTCGGCGCCGCGGCCGTCGTCCACCAGCACGACGAAATCCGGCCGGTAGTGGCGCGTTTCGGGGCCATATCGGTAGGGCACTTCCAGGCCCAGGCTGTGGTTCTTGACGTACGCCAGCACGCGCGGGTGCGCCTCCGCCACGCGGCAGAATTCGGCCTCCCAGTCGCTATCGAGCACCACCCAGTTGAGGTGGCACTTGGGCGGCGGGCCGGTGGTGTCCCAGCGGTTGGTCTTGCTGGTGGTGAAGTTGACGTGCGCCGTGCTGCCGGTGGGGTTGTAGGGGTCTAGCACGGCGCGGATCGGCTGGCGGCCGAGTTCGGCGCGGGTGATGGCGGCGGTGATGCGGTTGCAGGCCACATCGGCCAGCGCCTGGTACATCAGCAGGCCCGGGTAGGTGTCGCCCTTGCAGATGAGGTAGCCGTCGAGCCACTGGCGGGTGATGCGCTTGAGCTGCCCGAACAGGTGCAACTTGGGCTCACCGCCGGGGTCGCGCCAGTGGTTGTAGAGCAGGCGCTGGGTCAGGTGGAACAGCAGCGTCGAGGGGCGCAGCTCGCCCAGGTGCTCCAGGTTCAGGTCCACCGCCTCGCCGATGATGGCAGCGTTGTGGACGATGGACGGGCCGACTTCCTGCGACGTGAGGACATAGACGGAATCTTCGGTGAACTCGGCCGTCAGCCGATCTTCCGGCAGCTCGACGCGATAGCCGGCAACACGCGGGAAGCGGATTTCGAGCTGCTCGCGCTCGCGCAGTGCCTTGACTTGCACGGTCTCGCGGGGCGGCCGTGGCGGTGGCGGATTGACCGGCTCGACGGCGAAGTCGAACGGAATGCCGAGCACGTCGGAGTATTCGACGTCGAACAGGCCCTTAGGGTTCAGGTCGTAGGACTGGCGGCGCAGCGCGCGGCCGATCACCTGCTCGCACAGCAACTGCGTGCCAAACGCGCGCACGCCGAGCACGTGGGTGACGGTGTTGGCGTCCCAGCCTTCGGTGAGCATGGAGACCGACACCACGCAGCGGATGGATTCTCCCAGGCGCCCGCCCTTGCCGACGGTGTTCATCACCTCGCGCAGCAGCGCCTGGTCGGTGAGGTTGTCGGCGTCTTCGCGGTTGCCGCTGCGCTCGACGATCTCGCGGCGGAACTGTTCGATCTCGGTTGCCGCCAGGGCGCGAAAGCCGGAATCGAGCGCCTCGCCCGATTCGAGCTGCTCGGAGTCGATCAGCAGCGTGTTGGGGCGCGCGAGCGGGTTTCCGTGCTCGTCGAAGTTGCGAAACAGCGCCAGGCGGCCGTTTTCGAGCGTGCTGGAACCGTCGTCGTTCTGCCGCTGAAAGCCCGAGATGTAGTCGTAGACGAGCTTGGAGGCCGAGGTGTTGTTGCACACCACGATGAAACAAGGCGGCACGCGGATACCGGCCTGCTGCCACAGCGCGAAGGTCTTTTCGTAGTGGCCGTAGAGCGCCTGCAGCGCGGTTTGCAGCTCCAGCGGGATGCTGAGCGGGTCGAGCGCGCCAGACTTGCCGCGGCCCTTTTTGGGCATCTTCTTGCCGATGTGTGCCCACAGGTTACGGAACATGGGCATGTCGCCCGGCTGCGCGCCCGGAAGGTTGTCCGCCACCGGTACGCGCGGCAGCTTGACGATGCCGCACTCAATGGCATCCATCAGCGAAAAGTCGCTCATGGTCCAGGGGAACAGCGTGCCCTCGGCGTAGCCCGAGCCGCGCAGGAAGAACGGCGTGGCGGACAGGTCGAGCACGCGGTTCAGACCCAGCGTGCGGTTGACGGCTTCGAGACCGGAAATCCACAGCCGCGCGGCCTCGTTGTTGTGCTCGGCTTCGGCCTTGTCGTCGCCCTTGAGCGCGTCGTCGTCGGCGCCCGGCTTTTCGCGGTAGCAGTGATGGGCTTCGTCGTTGATGGCGAGGATGTTTTTCAGGCCCATCAGCTCACGCATGACCCGTTGCAGCATCTGGCCTTCGCTTTCGAGCGTCTCCAGCGACGCGCCACCGCGGCCTTCGAGCAGGCGCCGGCCGCCCTTCGAGATGTCCAGCCGCTCGCGGCGCTTGAAGGCGTGGTAGTTGGTGATGACGATGTGGGCGCGCCCAAGGTCGACCAGCATGTCGGCTGGCACCAGTTCGCGGCTGGCGTAGTAGCTGTCCGGATCATTGGGCTGCAATACGCGCAGGCGGTCCTTGATGGTCAGGCCCGGCGCGACGATCAGAAAGCCGCGGGTGAAGCGTTTGCTGTTCGGCCGGCGCACGGCGTTGACGGTCTGCCAGGCGATCAGCATCGCCATCACCGTGGTCTTGCCGGCGCCGGTGGCGAGCTTGAGCGCGAGGCGTGCAAGACCCGGATTGGCCTCGCCATTGGCGGCGTCGAGGTGCTGCAAAAAGCGCTCGCCAGCCTTGCCGATCTGCGGCGCTACCTCGGTCAACCAGATGGCGGTCTCGACCGCCTCCACCTGACAGAAAAACGGCCGCACGCCGGCGAACGGGTGGTGGCGCCAGTGCTGGAGCAGGCGCGCGGTTTCGGGCGTGACGCGCCAGTCGGCAGGGTTGGGAAGCTGCCGCCAGCGGTCCACCTCCGCGCGCACGCCGTTGATGATGGATGCGTGGTACTGCTGCTCGCGCGTGGACAGCGCGTCGAACAGCAGTTCGTCCTGCTTGGCTGCGCCCTTCTGCTTGCGCGGCTTGGGGATGGGGGTAACGAACTCGGCCCGGCGGCGGGTCTCGATGACTTCCTGTGTCGGCTGGCCGTTTGTGTCCAGCTCCCAATGGCGAGCCGGGTAGGCGTAGGGCGAGTTGAGGATCGGGGCGTCGAAAAAGGGGTTGGTCATGGACAGGGTCTCGTCACGGCCAGGCTTCACCTATGTCGGCGCCGTTGACTCGGACCTCCCGATGCCCGCTGCGCAGTCAATGCCGGCTACCTGACGGCTGCCGGCTCAGTCCGTAAGGATACGCACTGCTGGTTTCTTCGACACGACGTTTATGTCGCTGTAGACATTTGGGGAACTATTTTCGTCGTCCCCGGCAAGATCGGGCAAAGCCTTGGGGATGATGGGCAAGGGCAATCCCCTAAACTTCAGTTCGGCGCCGCGATGGGCGGTCTACGCCGGGGTCGTGTTGGTGCGGAGCGGCCGCGCTGAGCGCGGTGCTTCGGAAACGGTCGAGTGTGATTCGTATGTTCGCCGTCTCGCCAGCAAGGTGGGCAACACGAGCATGTTGGGGGGATTTTTGGGGGAATTGCTCCTTTTTTATAATTATAACTATATGATATCAAAACAATAATTAATTAAATGTGGTGCCGGCTCCGGGCACATCCAGGTCCTTCCTGCCCCGCGGGGGCAGGGGTCACGGCGCCGAACGACCCCCGTGGTCGCGACTCGCTCGGCGCCGCGTACCGACTCAAACGTTCTTGGTCAGCGTGTAGC
>JBFWOQ010000046.1:0-16622 GCA_050250395.1 Porticoccaceae bacterium | reverse complement strand
AAGCCGTTAAAACCAGCCCTTGCGCTTGAAGTACAGCCCCATGGCTCCCGCCACCGCGGCCATGATCCCGAGCGCCATGGGGTAGCCGAAGTACCAGTTGAGTTCCGGCATCGCCAATGGGCTCGCGGCCGGATTGCCGTTGCCGAAATTCATGCCGTAGAGCCCGGCGATAAAGGTCAGCGGCATGAAGATGGTGGCGATCACGGTGAGGGTGCGCATGACGTCGTTCATGCGGTAGCTGAGGCTCGACAGATAGATGTCCATCAGGCTGGTGATCGTGTCGCGGTAGTTTTCCAGCAGATCCATCACCTGGATGGCGTGGTCATGACAGTCGCGCAAATAGATGCGGGTGTGTTCGTCGATCAGTTCGTTTTCCTCGCGCAGGATGGCGCTCACCAGATCGCGCTGCGGCCACAGCATGCGGCGCAGCGCCAGCAGATTGCGGCGCAAATGATGAATGGTTGTGACCGTATCCCGGGAGGGACTATCGAGCACGGCTTCTTCCAGATGCTCGATTTCCTCGCCGAGTTTTTCGAGCACCGGAAACGCCGCGTCGATCACCAGATCGAGCACGGCGTAGAGCAGATAGCCCACCGGATAGCCGCGGATCAGGCTCGACTCGGCGGCCAGACGTTTGCGAATGGGTTCGAAAGGATCCTCGCCGTTACTGGTGAAAGTGACGAGAAAATGCGGCCCGAGGAAGATGCTGACCTGATCCAGATGAACTTCATCGTCCACGAGGCGCGGCAGCGCGGCGATCAGGAAATAGTGCTCGGGAAGCGGATCGAACTTGGGCCGCTGGCCGGTGTTCTGTACGTCTTCGAGTGCCAGCGGGTGGAGTCCGAATTTTTGTCCCAGTTGCTTCAACATCGCCGGCGAGGGCGTGCCCTGAATGTGAATCCAGGTGGCGGCGGGCGTTTTCAGATAGGGCAGACAGTCGTCCAGCGACCGCACCGCGATGTCCTTGCAGCGCTCCGCGGTGTATTCCAGCAGGCGGATAGTCGCGGGCGCGGCGCCGTCCGCGGCCGGCAGCAGCGTGCCCGGTGGAGTGCCCGGCGGATGGTAGCGTTTGACGATCTTGCGCATGGGGACGGCTCTGGGTGCGGCGGTCCCCATGATAGCCAAAACCCCGCGGGGCGCGTGCCCTGCGGGGTTGGCGGGAAAAACGGGTGTCCGGTCGTCGTTGCTCAGTCGGGCACATGAACCTTTTCGAACAGCAGTCGGCCGTCGGCGTCGAGGATACGGCTGGTCAGCACGCCGTCGCCATCGATCGCCACCTGGCCGAAGTTGAACCAGCGCCGCGCCTCGGCAAAGCTGGTTACGGCTTCCGCGGACGCCGGGCCGTGGAAGAACAGCCGCTCCGGGTTCAGGGTGGTATCAAGCGCGGTGTTCGGGAACAGCCCGGCGTTCAGCGGCCCCGTGACGTACTCGTGAATCTGGAAATCGGGCGTGTCGGCAAAGGGCGCATAGCGCTGCACCGAGGCGAAATGCACGTCCGTGGTGATGAACAGCACATCCCGGATATTCCGGTCCCGCAGGTGGGTGAGCAGGTCGAGCAATTCCGCTTCGAAGCCGGTGTCCTGATCGAAGTTCGCCCAGCCGTCCCGGCCCGCCGCGGCCGGAAATCCGGTGGGGATCGCCAGCGGCACGCTCGTGACGATGACCTTCCAGGTGGCGTCGGATTCCGCGAGGGTCTGTTTCAGCCAGGCCAGTTGTTCGCGGCCCAGCATGGTCTTGGGGAGTTCCGGCGCGTCGGCCACCAGATTGGCATCCCGATACTGGCGGTTGTCCAGGATCACCAGTTCCAGATGTTCGCCCCAGCGGATGCTGCGATAGAGCCGGTCCGGAGTGAGATTGCGCTCCAGCACCGGGTTGTAGGCCAGAAAGGCCTGCAACCCCATGGGCAACAGGGGCTGCCCCGGCGTATAGGGCGGGCTGTTCCGGGTGTCGTGCAGGGGCCCGAAGTCGTTCACCACCTCGTGGTCGTCCCAGATGGCGTAATAGGGGGTGGCGGCCATCAGCTCGCGGTAAGCGGCGTCCTCGCGGTTGTATTTCCAGTGCGCCCAGAAATCTTCCGGTGTGCTGGACTGTGGGAAATTTCCCGGAACCTGAGCATTGCCGAAGCGCCCGCTGGCATCGCAGACGCCGTCGGCGTAGATCATGTCGCCCAGGCCCAGGAAAAAGTCCGGTGCCAGGGCACGGATGGCGCGAAAGACCGGAAAGCCCTGGCCCGCATCCCGGCAGGCGTTCTGCCCCGCCAGATCGCCACCCCAGGCGAAGGTCACCGGCGTCGGCTGGGTCGCGGCGGGCGCGGTGCGGAAGCTGCCTTCCGCGCCGCCGGTGGCGGGCGGGGCACTGGCCGGGTGCGCGCTGAACCAGACCCGGTAGCGGTAGGGGGTTCCGGGCCGCAGTCCCTTGAACACCAGTTTGCCGGTGTAATCCCCGGCTGCGGCAACCGGCGCTGCGCTGTGCTGGAGTCCGCCGCCGGGGCCGGTGAGCAGTACATGCAGGAAGGCTTCCCGGTCGGCGCGCGACCAGATCACGGCCGAGGATGCGGTCACATCACCGGCGGCGACGCCATGGGTTACCGACGCGGGAGCGCCTGGCGCGGCGTGACAGGTGACGGCCACGGCTGCGGCCATGACGAACAGGCTGTGACACAGATGACGAGACGACATGGCAAACCTCCGGTGCGGGTTGAGTTCCCGCAGCGACTATCCGTGGCGCCTGTTACCGGAGTTTGATGGTGGGATGAAGGTTCGGGGACGGAACGATGGCGGGTGCGTCAGGAATCGACGGCAAATGCGCGCAGGCGCGGTACTCGGGTGTCATCCGGCAACACTCGCCCACCTGCCGCAGGCGGCGCTCGACATTGATTTGTTCACTACGGCATCGCTCATGGCGCGAGAAAACTCCCACAGCGCAGGGCTGCGTTTCGTTCGTGGCTGAAGCCTGCCCCGGCCCCCGAGCCGGGGCCGCTCCTACGGGCGTTGGAAAGCCGGGATCGATTTATTCGGCGCTTCCCTCAGGGGTGCAGGGCCGGGGGCGGAAAATCGTAGTTGCGGAATCTCTGCCGCGTTGCGTCGAGGTCCGCATTCCAGTCCTCGCTGTCCCGAATGAGCGTGGTCTTGATAAGCACGACCAGTTCGCGCTTGACACTGTCAAGGCGCGTATTGCCGAACAACTGGCCCAATACCGGAATGTCCCCCAGCAGCGGAATGCGGTTTTTGCTGTCGTCGAAAGTCTGGCTCATCAGGCCGCCGATGGCGACCACCTGGCCGTTCTTCAGGCGCACCACGCTGTCGGTTTCCGAAATGCTGCTCGATGCCAGCGGCAGCGTGAAGCTGCCCAGGTCGCCCAGGTCAATGTCCTTGCGGTCTTCCCGCACGTTGCTGACCGAAGGGCGCACATGCAGCGTGATGGTGTCGCGGTCGTCGATCTGCGGCGTCACGTCCAGTGCAATACCCGAGAAGAACGGCTGCACCACCACGTTCGGCGGCGTGGCCGGCACCCCGAGCGTGGCCACCGTGCCGCCGCTGATCTCGGTGACGAAAAAATCGTCGGTGCCGACTTTGAGCACGGCTTTCTGGTTGTTGAGCGCAGCGATGCGCGGGCTTGACAGCACGTGCACTACGCCCTGGCTTTTCATCAGGTTGATGATGGCGCCGAAGTCGCCATCGTTGAAGGCGACACCGAACACGCTGCCATCCGCGCCGGGTATGGCGCCGCTGAGCATCTGGTCGACCGTGCCGATCGGGTTGATCGGGGTTACGCCGTCCAGGTTCAGACCGTTGACGCCGAAGCCGAGCTTGCCATCGTGCGCCAGCCTGGCCCAGTTGATGCCGGACTGGAAGGTATCGTTGAGCTGGACTTCCAGAATCTTTGCTTCCAGCATCACTTGGCGCGCGCCGATCAATTCGGTCAGGCGCAGGAATTTCTCGACCATGTGCAGGTCCGCGGGAGTGGCCTTGACGATGATCACGCCCGACTGCGGACTCACCACCACGCTGCCGGTCTTGCCGACCAGGGTCTTGATGGACGCCGACAGTTCCTTCCAGTAGCGCGAATCGGTCGTGGTCTGCACGCTGCTGGTTTCGAGCGATTGCGATACGGCGGCGGGACCGCCCGTGTCGCCGCCACCGCCACCGCCACCGCCACCCTCGCTCAGACTCACCGATCCCGAGACCACGCGCATATCGGACTTGCCCACGCGCTGCATGGCCAGCGCATTGATCTGATAGACGCGGGTTTGTTCGGCGGGCGAGGGCACGATGATGCGCGTGCCGTGCACCTCGTATTCGTAGCCATAGAGGGCCCGGATTGCTTCCATGGCCTCCGGCAGGGTGACGTTCTTCAGGTTGAGTGTGAGGGTGCCGGTCACGTCCGGATGCACGAGCATGCTGTAGGGCGTGTCCGTCACCATGCCCAGGAACACCTCGGCCGCGCTGGCGTTGTTCACGGTCAGGCTGAAACGTCGCTCGGGAATGACCGGCCTGGGGGGCGGTGGCGCGGGGGTCTGCACCGCGTCGGCGCCCGGCAGCGTTTGTTCGGGTGCCGTGTCGGCTGTGCCCGGCGCCTGCATGGCTTCATCCACCGCGTTCTTGCCGCCTTGGCCGAACGGCGTCGCGCAACCGGACAGGACCATGGTCAGCAGGACGATTCGCTTGTACATGATGAGTTTTCCCTGAGTAGCCGCCCGCGCGTCAGCGTGGGTCTTTTGATTGTTGGACGTTCAGCGCCGGATCGATCAGGTACACCACCTGCCGGCCCTGACTGCCGGCGATCACGATGCGGTCTTCGTGAACGGCGACCAGACGTCCGTCGTCCACGGGATCGCCCAAACGCACGGTGGTGCCGGCGTACCAGGCCACCGACCGTTGGCCGTCGACCCGCACCCATTCCAGCTGCGGGCTGCTGGCGGCACCTGACGCGGCCGTCAGGGTCGCCATCGGTGGCGGCGCGGTGGGGTCGAACTGGGCCCAGGCCGGCCCGGCGCCAAGCATCGCCAACACGCTCAGGGCCGCTCTCACAGGTCTGCCCACGTCGGCTCCCGGCTCAGCGTGTTCAGCTTCAGCGTCAGCTCGAGCCGCGGATGCTGGGTGGCGTCGATGCGCACCGACTCCCATTGCACCGTCCACGGCTCGCTTTCGAGCCGCGTCAGGTAGGCGGTCAGGTCCGCGTAGCTGCCGCGCACGCGCAGCGTGATGCCGTGCTTGTAGAAGGACGGCGCGGGCGGTGTCGCTTCCTGCTGTTCGTCCGGGGTCGGCAGGGCCGGCTGGGCGGGGGCCGTGGCGACTTCCAGCAGTTCGAGTCCCGGCTGCGCGGCGAGCAGTGTCTTGAGCGTGGCGATGAGCCGGGCCGGCGCCACCAGGCCGCTTTCGCGCGCGTCGATGGCGGCTTGCAGCGCGGCCGCCGTGGCACGCAGGCGGGCCAGTTCGGCTTCTTGTCCGTCCTCGTTCAGGCGCTGGGCTTCGGCCAGTTGTTCGCGCAGCGGCCAGATTTCCGCCTGCAGGCTGGAAGTGGTCAACAGCATCAGTTGTTGCTGCTTCTGCACCGGCTCAATCAGGCCGACGAACAGCAGGCTCAGCGTCACCGCCGCGGCTCCCGCCAGCAGCAGCAGCCGCTCGCGAAAGCTGCGCCCGTCGATGCGCATCGCCAGCGCTTGCCAGCGCAGCCGCAGGGCATTCACTGGGCCGACCCGGTGGCGGGGTTGACGGCGAACATCACGCCCAGAGCAGATGCGCCGGTGCCGTCGCTGTCGTCGGGTTGGGCGACGCTGAAGCCCGCCAGTGGCAGACCCTGCAGCCCCGGTTGGCGGGACAGCACGGCCAGATAATCGGGAATGCGCGCCGGCTCCAGGGCGCGGCCCTCCAGCCGAAAGCCGGTTTGTCCGAACTCGATGCCGGTCAGCCACACGCCCGGCTGGCCCTGGGCGGCCAACGCACGCAACCGGGGCGAGAAGCCGCCTTCACCCGGCCCGCCACCCAGCGCCGCGAGCAGTTGTTGCAGGCGTTCCACCTCCTGTTTTGCGAGGGCGATGTCGCGCGCCCGCTGGTCCTGCGGGTTCAGACCCTCCTCGGAGGGCTGGCTCAAGGCATCGACTCGGGCCTGCAAATCGTCGCGTGCCGCCTGCGCCGCCATCATTTGCGAGCGCATGCCCACGTCGGCGAGGCTCGCCCACAGGTAGATCGCCAGCCCCAGCCCGACCAGTGCTGTCAGGGTCAGGGCGATGGTGGCGGCGGAAAACGCAACCTGGGGCGTCATCAGCCGCGGGTCGAGCAGATTGATCTGCTGCATGCTCACAGCGCTGTTTCTTCGCGTCGCAGCGCGCCGCCGAGCGCAAACCAGCACGGTGCCAGGGTGGCCGGCTCGGGCAAGGGGCCATCGAAGACGCGGCTCAGGTCGGCGATCTCGAGCGGCAGATACAGGTTCTCGCGCAGGTACTCGGTCAGGCCGGGCACGGTCGGCGGGGGCGCCAGCACAATGCGATCGAGCCGCCAGTGGCTGTGCTGGCGCTCGATGTGGTCGAGGCTGCGTTGCAGTTCCAGGGCCAGCCGCTCGAAGGCCTCTCCCGGACCGGGGTCAGCCGATGGCGCAAGATTCGTGCGGCTCAGATCCAGGTGCCGGTGGAAACACAGCTCCCCATTGCGGGTAACCGTGAGCAGCCCGCCTTGCGGTGTGAACGACAGCATGGCCAGCGCGCGGTCCGGCGTCTCGAGCAGGGCTGCGATGTTGCGCTGCGCGAGTTCCGGAATGTCGATTGCGGCAAGCGTCACACGGGCCTGTTCGGCCGTTTCGATGTACTGCTTCAGCACGTCGTTGCGGGCCACGACCGCCATGAGTTGGCCATCGCGCGTGGTTTGCCCGGGATCGAGGCGGACCACATCGACGGTCGCGTCATCGACGGGAAAATCAATCATGTCCTTGATGCGCCAGCGCACCGCCATGCGCAACTCGTGTGGGGCAACCGGCGGCGCGTCGATGAGCAGCAACTGATACTCGCCCCGTGACAGCACGAGATTGACCGGTCCCGAGCGACGCCCGTAATTGGGCCAGGCGTTGGGCGATCGCTCGTCGTTCTGGATGGCGCAGGCGGTGAGTGTGGGCCGGCCGTCGTACCAGCTCAATTCCGCATGGCAGATTCCACCCGCTGCGGCCTGGATGGCCAGAAAGCCGGTCGGCTGCTTTCGTTTGCGCCAGGTAAACAATGGCCGTGCCACATGCAGAAGATGACTGGTCGCGGAGTATACACGCGCCCGATACGCCGTCGAGTCAGTGTGGGAAGCCGTGACGTGGCGCGCGATGCCGCGTCCTGGCGGACGCAGGCACACTCGCGGCCGTGCGCAGGGTTTGGGGACAGGGATATCCCAAAATGTGTATCGGGCGTCGCGGCGTTATCGGACACGGTGCCGGGAAATCCCGAATGAATCGACGCTACCGACTGAAAATTGCCACGCGTGTGCGCTGCACGTAATCCGCATTGGCCGGCGTCAGGCCGTGGGTCGCGGTGGCGGTGACCCGGTAAACCGTCACCGTGCCGGGGCCGGCAATGGGCGGCTCGGAAGTGGCGGTTGCCGTACACGACACGGCAATGCTCACCCCCGGATAGGCCGCCAGGGCGGGCAGCACGACGGCGGCCGGGCAGAGGGCAACCGGCAGGCTGCGCATGACCCGATGGCCGCCCCATTCCACGCCGGTCTGCGCCGCGCGCTCCACGGTCTGGCTCAGGCGTTCCAGCTGCGCGCCGGCGCTTTGGCCGCCGACCATCGAGGCGACGAAACCGGCCAGCGCCGCCAGCACCGCCACCAGGACGATGGCGGCAATCAGCGCGAAGCCTTCCTGCGCTGCTTTCATGGCAGCGGCTCGACGCGCAGGGTGCCGGCCAGAATCAGGCGGTCGCCCGCGCTGTCGAAGCCCAGTTCCACGGCGACCGTTTGCGCACGGCGCAGCGTGCCGGCGAAGGCCGTCGCGCGGCACGACCGCAGGCCGGTGGCGAGCAGGTCGTTCTGGGCTCCGGCACCGAACGCGGTCGGCTGGGCGGGGGACGGATTTCCGTAGTTGCTGTAGCGGCGCAGGCTGCCGGTCACCGGATCGCAGGCGTAGGTCACCGGATCGACCGCGACCTGGAAGCGCCGATCGGGCGCGTCCGCCAGGAACGTGTGGCTGGCGTGGACCACCGTTGCGACCAAGCCTGCCGCGCCGCTGTAGGCAGCCCGACTGGTACCGCTCCACACATTGGCCGCCGGCACATGGTTGTTGACCACGATCCAGTCGCCGGCCAGCGCCTGTACCGCCGGGCCGAGCACGTCAAAGCCGGTATCCGCAGTGCCGAAGTTCAGGACGTCGCCCGGACCGGCGGCGCGGTATCGCCCCTCGCTGCGCGTCGGCAGCAGTTCCAGCCAGAAGCGTCCGCCGGCGTTGATTACCCGCACGCTGTTGGGTACGGCCCGCCCGACCTCCTGCTGAAGTTTGGCCAGCGCCAGGGTGCCGGCCTCGGCCAGGTCGGTGCGCCGCTCGGCTTCGAAATAACTGGCGATCGGCCCGCGCAGGAAGCCGGCCGAGGCGGCCGCCAGAATGCCCATCACCATGATCGCGATCACCATCTCGATCAGCGAGAAACCGCGGCTCGGCGATGGATGCGGGACGGTTTTCATGGATTCGGCGCGAAGCGCACGCGCACCCCTTGCTGTCGAACCGGCGCAGCGTTGGGCGGCGTGACGGTTACCGTCACCCGCAGCGTGTCGGCAGCCGGCACGCCGGCAATCGCCCCGGCGCTCTGCACCGACGCCTGCACCCGGTAGGCGGCCAGGTCGGGTATCGGGCTGGCGTTCGGAAAGCTCGGCGGCGCCGGGCCGAAGCCGTTGTAGTCGTTGACGTTGTCGAACGGCGTGGCGCCGCCGCGGGTCTCGCCCGGTTCCGGCCCCAGGTTCTCGGCGAGACTGGCGCAAGCGGCCGCGCTGGTGGCGGTCGCGGCGTTGGCGTCGTCGGGGTCGCAGTAGGTGAACGGCTGCGCCAGAATCTCGTCCAGCAATCCGTCGGCCAGCGTCTGGGCCTGTTTGTCGGGCAACAGCGCCGCCGAGTGCTGGCCCAGATTGCCCATGACCGACACCAGGCTGGTGGCCGCAACGCCGGTGATGACGATGAACACGAGCAGCTCGATCAGCGTCAGGCCGCGCTGAGCCGGTTTATCAGGCTGTTGAAAAAGCCCATCCATGGGCTTTTTCAACTCGCTTCGCTGCGGCACATGTCCGCAGCTCGCTCCGAAAATCAAACACGTGCGTGTTTGATTTTCGATGCGGCGCATCCCTGCGGCGCTTAACAGGGCGTTTTTCAACGCCCTGTTATTGCACACGGCCCACTTCGCGCGCGACCAGCACCGGAACCGTGCCGCCCACGGTCAGGTTCACATTGACGTTGGGGCTCGGGCGGCCCTGGCCGTCGAAGCGAAAGCCCAAGGCCGGCGCCAGGCCGGCACTGGCCGGCAGCGTCACCACGTAGGGGTCGCCCTGGCCCGGGCGCGTTACCGCCTGCGAGCAGGCCGCGCCCGCCGCGAGGCTGGGGTTCACGGTCAGCGTTAGGCTGGTGGCGGCCACCGCGACGCAGATTTCCCGGTTCTTTGCCATGGCCAGTTTCTGGGCGTAGCGCAGGGCGGCGCGGACCTCGGCCGCCCCGCCGCGCACCTGGAATGCCTCGCGATCGATCAGGCGGGGCGCGGCGACGGCCGCCAGAATGCCGGCAATCAGCAGCGCCAGGATCAGCTCCACCAAGGTGAAACCGCGGCTTGCGCCGCGGTTTTCGGTCTTCATGACTCAGCGCAACCTCAGCAGCCGGTAGTGCTTCCGGTGACGCCGGGCGGGGTAACGGTGCCGGTCAACGCCGCCGAACCGGCCGCCCCGGCGGCGTTGGAGGGACGGTAAGTAAAGAAGCATTGCGCAGGGTTCGAGCCGCCCGTCACGCGGATCGTGACCGAACTGCCGATCGCGCCGCCGCCGCCGACCCGCTGATAGCCCTCGCCCTGCAACGCCGCATCGGTTGCCGGAAAGGTCGGTGTCAGGCCGGCGGCGCTGATGATCCCCGGCAGGTTGGCCTGCGGATACCAGTTGACCACGTTGACGACTCCGCTTTCGGTGCAGACCTGTCCGCCGCCGGTGGCGGTCGTGGTTGCCGTGCAGCCAGCGACCGTGATGGGGCCCTGGCCGGCGCGCGCCAGCGCGGCCCCGTGCACCATGGCCGCTGCTGCCTGTACCGCGCCGCGCGCGGCATTGAGTTTGGCGACGCGGGCATCGCGCTGCATGTTGGTGAAGCGCGGCAGGGCGACCGCCGACAGAATGCCGAGGATCACGATGACCACGATCAGTTCGATCATGGTGAAGCCCTGCATGCGATGACGCGAGGTGGGCATTTCAAATGTCATAACCGTCTCCTTGAAGGTGGTATCGGGCGTATCGGTAATTTGGTACGCCTGCCGCAGTATATCGGCTCAGGTGGGCTTGGCTTAAATTTGAAGGGCTGAAAATTTCATCCGTGGAACTTTCAGCCCACCTCGCCGCGATATACACCCGCGATGGGTTCATCAATCAGGTACCGACCCGCCTGATCGCGCTTGGACCGCAGGGGTAGGACCCGCCGGCCCCGTATCAGAGGGACTTGGAGCCCATGTCCCAGATTGGCAGGAACACGCCCAGCGCCAGCACCAGCACCATGGCGCCCAGCGCAACGATGAGGATCGGTTCGATCTGTTGCGACAGGGTCGAGATCTCGTACTCGACTTCCTGCTCGTACATGACGGCTATTTCCTGCAGCAGCGTGTCCAGTTCGGCGGTCTCCTCGCCCACGGCGAGCATCTGCAAGACCACCGGGGTGAAGATGCCGGCCAGGGTGGAGGTGCGCAGCAGCGACTCGCCGCGTTCGATGCCCTCGCGCATGCCGCTGATCTTGTCGGCGTAATAGCGGTTGTCGGCCACCGCCGAGACGACCGACAGAACCTGCAGGATGGGAACGCCCGAGCGGGCGGCGAGCGCGAAGCTGCGCGCGAAACGCGCCAGCGCCGATTTGCGCAGGATCTTGCCGACGATGGGCAAACCGAGCTTGGTGCGGTCCCACACATAGTGGCCGGCGTCCGTCCGGGTCCAGGCGCGAAAGCCCAGCACCGCCGCGGCCGCGCCGGCAAGCAGGAACACGATGTTGTCGCGCGTGAAGGTAGACGTCCCGATCAGGATGCGGGTCATCAGCGGCAGGTCGGCGTTCAGGCCGGCGTACACCTTGGAGAACGCGGGAATCACGAACAGATTGATGACGCCGAGCGCCACCGCCAGGGCGATGACGACGAAGATCGGATACCGCACCGCCGTCTTGACCTTCTCGCGTGAGCGCCGCTCGAAATCCAGGTGCACCGTCAGCCGGTCGAGCACTTCGTCGAGGCGGCCGGTCATCTCGCCGACGCGGACCATGGCCAGGTAGAAGCCGTCGAAAACCTTCGGATGGCGGGCCAGGGCCACCGACAGTTCGCGGCCTTGACCCAGGCTGTCGATGATGTCGGCCAGCACGGCGGTGAAGCCCGTGCTGACGCTGGATTCACGCAGGCTGACCAGCGCCCGCTGGATCGGCACGCCGGCGCGCAACATTGTGTGCAACTGCCGCGAGAACAGTTGCAACTCGACCGGTCCGACCGACTGGCGGCGGTTCAGGCCCAGCACGGCGCCGAGGCTCAGCTCGACCTGTTCCGGCAGGGCGCGGATATCGAGCGGAATCATGCCGGCGGCCAGCAGGCGGTCGGCCACCTGCGCCGCACTGACGCCCTCGGAGCGACCTTTCTGCAGCTCGCCCTGGGGGTTTCGCGCCTGATACTGAAACAGCGGCATGCTCAGTCGTCGCTCTGGTTGCTGATCTTGACCGCCTCGGCCAGCGTCGTCAGGCCGGCGCGCGCCAGCGCCAACGCCCTGTACGCCAGCGTGTGCCCCGCCATGGTTTGCCGGGCTGCCTCCAGAAACTCGCGTGGGTCGGCATGGTTGGCCGCCTGGGCCAGGGCCGGCGTCATCTCCAGCATCTCGTACACCGCCATGCGGCCGCGGTAGCCGGTGTGATTGCACGTTGGGCAACCGGCGCCTTCGGTGAAGCCGTCCCCGTCGCCGGCGCCCAGGTTGTCCAGCCACGCCGCCTGCGCCGGCGTCGGTGCGGACGTCGCCTGGCAGTGTCGGCAGATCTGCCGCACCAGGCGCTGGGCGATGACCGCCTGCAGCGCAGTGGCCACCATGAAGCGCGGCGCGCCCATGTCGATCAGCCGCACCGGCGTGCTGGCGGCGTCGTTGGTATGCAGGGACGAGAACACCAGATGTCCGGTGACGGCCGCGCGCAGCCCGATCTGCGCCGTTTCGGCATCCCGCATCTCACCCACCAGCACCACGTCGGGGTCCTGGCGCAGGATCGAACGCAGCGCGCGCGAGAAACTCATGTCGATCTTGTCGTTGACCTGCACCTGCGCCACGCCCGGCAGGCGGTACTCCACCGGGTCTTCCACGGAAATCAGCTTGCGCCCGGGGGTGTTGAGCGCGGCGAGCGAGGCGTACAGGGTGGTGGTCTTGCCGCTGCCGGTCGGGCCGGTGACCAGCACCATGCCATTCGGGCGGGCGATGATGCCGCGGTAGCGCGCCAGCAACGTCTTGGGCATGCCGATGCGGGCCAGATCGAGCAGGCCGCCGTCGGTGGCCAGCAGACGCATCACCACCGACTCGCCGTACTGGGTCGGCAGCGTCGACAGGCGCACGTCCAGCGGCCGACCCTTGATGGTGAGCTGGAAGCGCCCGTCCTGCGGCAGGCGCTTCTCCGAGATGTCCAGGCCCGAGATGATCTTCAGGCGCATCGACAGCGCCTGTGCCACGGTCGCCTCCGCCTCGGTCTGGACGTGCATGACGCCGTCGATGCGAAAGCGGATGACCAGTTTGCGTTCCTGCGGTTCGATGTGTATATCCGAGGCGCGCACACCCACGGCGTCCTCGAATACCGACTGGATCAGGCGCACCACCGGCGCGTCCGGCGAACCCGGTTCGGCATGCAGCGCCTCCAGCACGGACTCGTCGCCGACCTTCATCGACTCTTCGAGCTCCTTGGCGAAGCCCTGGATTTCCTCGGTGTGGCGGTAATGGCGTTCGTAGGCGGACAGCAGGCCGCTTTCGGTCACGACGGCGATGTGGATTTCCTGCTGCGTCAGGCGCGCCACTTCGTCGTAGGCGAACAAATCGCCCGGATCGGCCATGCCGACGGTCAGTCCGGTCGGTGACAGCTTCAGCGGCATCACCCGCAGCCGGCGTGCCTGACTCTCGGACACCAGCTTCAGGGCGGCCGCCTCGACCGGCGACACCTTCAGGTCGACATAGGGCAGGCTCAACTGGCTTGCGAGCGCCTTGGCGATCGCCTCTTCCGACACCAACTGCGAATCGACCAGCACCTGTCCCAGACGGCGACCGGTTTTTTTCTGTTCGCCGAGCGCCGCGGCGAGCACACTGGCCGAGATCAGGCCCTGTGCGAGCAGCAGCTCACCGAGACGAATTTTTTCGGGGCGGGCCATGGGTTGTCCGGACGAAGCGGCAGATCGAGGTATAGGCAGGATAAACCATCTGTTCGAGGGTTTGTTCGTGGGTTCGCAGCCGGTAGTCTAGCCTGATTGGCCCGGCTATCTGCCCTCAGCAGGCGACGCCGGCTCGCCCATCGGTGTGCGGATTGGCCTCACGCCCGCGAAGTCTTCCCACCACCGAGCGCTTGGGGACTTCCTCCAGCATCACTTCCGTAGCGCCGTCGCCCATACTCTGCACCCGGGCATCGCGACTCATGCGTTCGATGGCGCTCTCGCGGATGTCGCCGAAACCGGCGTTGATTTCACCAGTGTCAATCCAAAGGGCGCCGTGCCCTGTCTGCGGCTGGACAACGGCGAATATCGCACTGAACACGCGGTACTGTTGCCGTGGATCGCGGAGCGGAAACCGGGCAGCGGGTTGGCGCCCGTGGCCGGCGCGCGATGTTTATTGGATTCGATCCCAAGTAACGGTTCGGGTTTGAGTGGTGTCGGGCGACTCAGCGCCGGGAAGCTGAGGTTTGCGCGGCAGCAGTCGCAAATGCGAGCAGGTCCGCGCCCCGGTGTTCCACCACATCCACCAGAATACCGGGATCGAGTTGCGTGTACTGGTGCACCAGTACATTGCGAAAGCCCACCATGGCGCGCAGCCGCCGCGCCGGTTCCGCATCGAGCAGACCGGCTTGCTCCAGCAGGGTGAAGGACTCGCGGCTGTCCCTTGGAAGCCCGAGTTTGTGGACTCTGACCAGGTGGTTGGCGATATCGATGCAGAGTTCCGCGGCCCGTTGCAGCTTCATCGCGATGGCGTCCAGGCGCAGATGATCGCGCGCCAGGGGTACTCCGGTGTCCATCCGGTAATACTCCCCCACCTGCCGCAGGCAGCGCTCGATACCGACTTTCTTGTTCAGTACCACATCGTTCATGGCGCGAGAAAACTCCCGCTGTCCAGCCCCTCGGCGATGATTTCGGCACGCTCCTGATTCAGCTTCTGATAGAGCGCGAGCGCCAACAGCTCGAATTCATCGGCGAGCAGGGTATCGGTGCAAAAAATGCGCGTGCCGGTGACGACGATCTGGGCCTGGAGCACGCTCGGCGCCAAGCGCAGATTGATCGGGTCCACGTCGCGGGACAGGGCGGCTTCGAGTGCCAGATGCAGATCGCCGAGTGCCAGAGTGCCGGCACGGTGGGCGCTGTGCGGCGGCAGCAGCAGGGCAATATCCAGGTCGCTGTCGGATCGCTCGTGCGCGGTCCCGGCGGAGCCGAAACGGTAAACGGCCTGGACATCGGGGCAGTGGCGATGCACCAGTGTCAGGATCTGCTTATTGTCTTTCGTGGTTCCGGTCAAACGATCTCCCAGGGTTTTGGCTCTTGTGCGGCCAGGTCGCGGCTGCCATGCACCACGGTGACAATCAGCACCTGATGCGCGGTCTGATCGACCTGGTAGATGATTCGGTAACCATGAAAAATCAGCTCGCGGATGCGTTCAGCATCTTTCCCGGTTTCCGGTACCCGTCGCCCCAGCTCGGGCCACAGCTCGGGAAAGTCGGCCAGTTTGTCGGTGGCGGAGATCAGTCGGTCGATAAACTGGTCTGCGTAGTAGGGCGCGTCTTTACCGATATAGCGCTGAATGCCCGCCAAATCTTCGACCGCAATCTCGGACCATTCAATATGCACGGTCCAGCAAACGCCTTTTCACTTCCTCGTGGGGGATGGTGCGGCCCTCCTTTGCGGCCAGTAAACCCGCCGCGATTTTTTGCCGGACATAAAGCTCATACATGATGTCGTTCAGGGTAGCTTGATCCGGCAGTTGGTCGATCAGCTTCTTGGCTTCTTCTTTGGCGCTCGACAAGAGATGATCCTCCCGTTGGTTGTCCTGCGTTCGCGGTTCACCGACAGGCTATCCGCCGCGTCGAAGCGGCGCAATAGCCGCTGGTTTGGCAAGGAACCCCGGCGCGACCCATTGCTCCTGGACACACACCATCCGCGGGCGTTACCGACAGTCCTGCGTCGGGCCGTGGGGGTGTTCAGCCTCCCACCACCGACCTTTTCGCGATCTCTTCCAGCATCACTTCGGTAGCGCCGCCACCGATGCTCTGCACGCGGGCGTCGCGACTCATACGCTCGATGGCGCTCTCGCGGATGTAGCCGAAACCGCCGTGGAATTGCAGGCAGGTGTACATGACTTCGTTCACCAGTTCGCAGCAGTAGGCTTTCGCCATCGACACTTCCTTCACCGCGTCCTCGCCCTGGGCATCGAGCCAGGCGGCGTGGTAAGTGAGTTGCCGGCCGGCCTCGACCTTGGCCTGCAGCATCGCGAGGCGCTGGCGAATGGCTTGTTTGTCCCACAGGGTCGCGCCGAAGGCCTTGCGTTCCTGGACGTATTGCAGGGTGATCTCCAGCGCCTTGGCGGCTTCGCCCATGGACTGCGCGGCGAGCACGGTGCGCTCGTTCTGGAAATTGCGCATGATCGAGTAGAAGCCCTTGTTCAGCTCGCCCAGGATGTTTTCGCGCGGCACGCGGCAGTTGTCGAACACCAGCTCGGCGGTGTCGGAACAGCGCCAGCCCTGTTTGTCGAGGGCGCGGCCGACGCTGAAGCCGGGCGTGCCTTTCTCGACGATGAAGATGGTGATGCCGCGCGAGCCCTTGACACTGGTGTCGGTCTTGGCGGCGATGAAATAGATATCGCCCTTGACGCCGTTGGTGATGAACATCTTGCTGCCGTTCAGCACATAGTGATCGCCGTCGGCCACCGCCGTGGTGCGGATGCCGGCGACATCCGAACCCGCGTCGGGTTCGGTCACGCCCACCGCGCAGATCTTGCGACCGGCGATCAGATCCGGAAAGTATTTGTCCTTCTGCGCCTTGTTGCCGAAGTTGGCCAGGTGTGGCGAGGCCATGTCGGTGTGCACGGTGACGGTGACCGCGAAACCGCCGAAGGTGGAGCGGCCCAGTTCCTCGGCGAGAATCACGCTGCCGAGCGTATTCATGTTGCTGCCGCCGTATTCCTCGGGGTAGCGGATGCCGAGAAAGCCGAGATCGCCCATTTTTTTCAGCA
>JBFWOQ010000045.1:0-18654 GCA_050250395.1 Porticoccaceae bacterium | reverse complement strand
GGGATTGTCTCTCGGACGTGACTTGCGTGCCGCCACCCGGTCAATTACCTTGCCGCACCGGGTACCGCGCGCTCCGTGCCTGTGGGAGCGCGCATACTACCAGAAAGCGACTTTCGTTCAAGGCGCAAGCTGGCGTTCAAGGCGCAAGCTGGCGTTCAAGGCGCGAGCGCGTCACGCACTGGCACAGTCTGCGCATGGCCCCACCCTTTTGCTACCGGATCGCGGTTCCCTCGCCGTTGCGGCGGCTGTTCGATTACCTGCCCCCGGCCGGCTGCGGCGACGTCCTCAAGCCCGGCACCCGGGTAAAGGTACCCTTCGGCAAACGCGAACTGACCGGGCTGATCATCGCCGCGGCAGACGCCAGCGAGCTCGCGGTGACGCAGTTGCGGCCCATCACCGCGGTGCTGGATGGCGAACCCCTGCTCCCCGACGAACTGCTGACCCTTGTGCTTTGGGCCGCCGACTATTACCAGTACCCCATCGGGGAGGCTCTCGCCGCAATTCTGCCGGGACCACTGCGGCACGGCGAAGCCCTTCCGGAAACCGGCGCCTGGCACTGGCATCTGAGCAGCCGCGCGCTGGGACTGCCGGACACGGCGCTGACGCGCGCACCGCGCCGGCAGCAGCTCCTGGCCCTGTTGCGGGACGGACCGCGGTCGGCGGCACAGATCAAAAGCGCGGGCATTCCGGCCTCGGCGATCCGCGCCCTGGCCGACGACGGCCTGATCGAGCGCCGGCGCACCCACCCGGCGGCCGCCGCCGAGGTGGCGGATGCACTGCTCGCCGAAACGCCGCCACCCTTGCACCCCGATCAGGCGCAAGCCCTGGCGACCATCGAACTGCATGGCTATCACGCCTATCTGCTGCACGGCGATACCGGGACCGGCAAGACCGAGGTGTATCTGCGCGCCATCGCGCAGGTGCTGCGCCAGGGACGCCAGGCGCTGGTGCTGGTACCCGAGATCGGCCTGACGCCGCAGGCGCTGGCACGTTTCGAACAGCGCTTTCATTGCACGATCGCGGTGCTGCATTCCGGGCGGAGCGGCGGTGAGCGTGCCCGCGCCTGGGCACAGGCCCGCGACGGCAGCGCCGGCATTGTGATCGGCACCCGCTCCGCGGTATTCGTGCCCCTGCGCGCGCCGGGTATCCTCATCGTCGATGAGGAACACGATCTCTCGTTCAAACAACAGGATGGCTTTCGCTATTCCGCGCGGGATGTCGCGGTGATGCGCGCGCGCAGCGCCGGCATTCCCCTCGTGCTAGGTTCGGCGACACCTTCGCTGGAGAGCTTCCACAACGCCCGCTCCGGTCGCTACCGCCTGCTGCGTCTGATCGGACGCCCGGGCGCACGGGCGGCACCGGAGTGGCAATTGCTGGATCTGCGGCGGGGACGCCTGCACGAGGGCATTTCCGCGCCCGCGGTCCAGGCGATCGGCAAGGCCCTCGCCGACGGCCATCAGGTGCTGGTGTTCCTCAACCGCCGTGGCTACGCCGCCGCGCTGCTGTGCCACGACTGCGCCTGGATCGCGCGCTGTCCCCATTGCGAAACCCGGCTCACGGTTCACAGGGCGTCGCGGCGGCTGATCTGCCACCACTGCGAATTCCGCCAGCCGCTGCCGGCGCTGTGCCCGGGGTGCGCCAGCGCCAATCTCCAGCCGCTCGGCCAGGGCACGGAAAAAGCCGAGCTGATCCTGGAAAACCTGTTTCCCGGCGTACCGGTCCTGCGCGTCGACCGGGATTCAACCCGCCGCAAAAATGCCTTGAACGAACTGTTCGCCCGGCTCCACGAGGGCGCTCCCTGCATCCTGGTGGGCACCCAGATGCTGGCCAAGGGTCACCATTTCCCCCGGGTCACGCTGGCGGTAATCCTCAGCGCCGACGACGGCCTGATGAGCACGGATTTTCGCGGTGGCGAGCGCATGGGGCAGTTGCTGACCCAGGTGGCCGGTCGTGCCGGTCGCGGCGAGCATCCCGGCACCGTGCTGGTGCAGAGCCACTACTGCGACCATCCGCTGATCACGACCCTCATGCGGCAGGGCTACACCGCGTTGGCCGAACAACTACTGGACGAACGCGCCGCCGCGGGAATGCCGCCCTGGCGCGCGCTGGCCCTGCTGCGCGCCGAAGCGCGCGATCCGCACCGTGCCGAAGCCTTGTTGACGGCGGCGCGACGCGCGGGAGAAGAGATGGGCCAGCCAGTAAATTTTCTGGGTCCACTGCCGGCGCCCCTGGAAAAACGCGGCGGTCGCTACCGCTTTCAGCTCAGTATTGATGCCGGCAACCGGACCGCGCTCCAGCAGCTGCTGACGCCGCTGGCGCGGTTGCTGGAGACGCTGCCCGAAGCGCGCGGGGTACGCTGGAGCATCGACGTGGATCCACAGGAAATGATCTGACAAAAAAGCTGCGCAAAATAACCATAAACGCCAGTTTATTTGCCTTTGTGAAAACTGAACGCGCGCCGTTTTTTGGCGATCTGGCGCGGCGTCAATTCGTTCTTGCGGCCAGCGAAGGGATTCACCGTGGATTTCAGTTCGATCCGTACCGGCGTGCCGTGCAGATCCAGCTCGCGCCGATAGGCCTTTTCGAGATAGCGGACATAGTGATCGGGCAGGGCTTCGACCTGATTGCCGTGAATCACGATCAGCGGCGGATTGCGTCCCCCGGGATGGGCAAAGCGCGGCTTGACACGGCGTCCGCGCACCATCGGCGGCGGGTGGGTCGCCACCGCATCCTTGAGAATGCGGGTCAGCCGATTGGTGCTGTACTTGTCGGTAGCGGCTGTGTGGGCTTTCTGGATCGAAGGGTACAGATTGCCCACGGCGCTGCCGTGCAGCGCGGAAATGAAATGGATATCGACGAAGTCGGCGAAGCGCAGGCGGCGTTCCAGTTCGCGCTTCACCCAGTCGCGCTGGTCCGGTTCCAGCCCGTCCCACTTGTTGATCGCGATGACCAGGGCGCGGCCCGCCTCGATGCAATAACCCAGCAGATGCAGGTCCTGATCGACCAGCCCCTCGCTGGCGTCGACCATCAGGATGGTGACATGGGCATCGTCGATGGCCTTCAGGGTTTTCACGATGGAGAATTTTTCCACCGCCTCATCGATGCTCTTGCGCCGCCGGACTCCGGCGGTATCGATCAGGGTGTAGGCCCGACCGCCGCGCTCATAATCGATATAGATGCTGTCGCGGGTGGTGCCGGGCTGGTCGAACACCACGACCCGCTCCTCGCCGAGCAGGCGGTTGACCAGGGTGGACTTGCCCACATTGGGGCGCCCCACCACCGCTACCCGGATGCTGGACGCGACTGCCGCCGCGACCTCGTCCGGCGACGTTTCCGGCAACGCTGCCATTACCGCCGTCAAGAGCGCATTGACCCCCTTCCCCTGGGTGGCGGTCAGCGGAAACACCTGCGCGAAACCCAGGCGGTGAAACTCGGCCAGCACCACATCGGGATTGGTACCGTCGATCTTGTTCGCGGCGAGAAATACCGTGGCCGACCGCTGCCGCAGGCGGCGTGCCAAGTCTTCATCGATGCCCGTCAGCCCGTCGTGGCTGTCCACCATGAACACGATGACGTCGGCTTCGTCCACGGCGCGAAACGACTGCTCCGCCATGGCACAGTCGATGCCTTCTTCGCGGCCGGTGATGCCGCCGGTATCGATCACCACAAAGCGGCGACCGGCAAAATGTGCCTCGCCGTACTGGCGATCGCGGGTCAACCCGGGATAATCGGCGACCAGCGCCTCGCGGGATCGCGTCAGGCGATTGAAGAGGGTGGATTTGCCGACGTTGGGGCGGCCGACCAGAGCGACGACGGGGAGCATGATTCAGGACAGGATGCGGCGCCCAGGGCGCGGACGCCGCATTCTACTCCCTGACAGGCCGCCGCGCCCGCCGGCCGGTCGCTCAGTGCGCGCGCAGCCCGTAGGCGGTCAGGGCGCCGCTGTTGTCGAGCACATAGAGGCGCTCGCCATCGCTCGCCAGTGACGTACTCACGCCGTCACTGTCGACCTTGACGCGACCGACGATGCGACCGTCGACCTGCGACAGCAGATGCAGGTAGCCCTCGACATCCGCTACCGCCACCACGTCACCGATCGCCTGAGGCGCGCTCAGATTGCGCAGCCGAAGGTCGCGATTGACCCACAACTCCTGGCCTCCGGTAGCGCGCAGTGCGATCACCTGATCCTCGGCGCCAACGATATAGACCTGGTTGGCGCCGAGCGACGGGGCACGATGACTCGACGCATCCCGCGCCCAGAGTTCGCGTCCGGTACC
Organism: Porticoccaceae bacterium; assembly: GCA_050250395.1. Classification (GTDB taxonomy): domain Bacteria; phylum Pseudomonadota; class Gammaproteobacteria; order Pseudomonadales; family Porticoccaceae; genus JAGPUQ01. The sequence continues at coordinate 14,377 of JBFWOQ010000045.1, read as the reverse complement.
GCGGCTGTAGGCGGCGACACGGCCCTGGTAGCTGACGGCGTACAGGATGTCGCCACCCAGTACCGGGGTATTCACATCCACCATGCGTTCGAGCTCGGTGCGTCCGCCGGGCATGGCGACCCGGGCCTCCCACACGACGGTACCGCTGACGGCATCAAATGCCACCAACTTGCCATTGGCGAAGCCGACGACCGCCATACTCTCCGCCATCACCGGTGTTGCCGTGGCGCGCAGCGTGAGCAGCGGGCGATCACCTTCGTACGTCCACAACTGCTTGCCGGTCGGCACCGACAATCCGAACACCCTGGCGTCCTGCGTGGCCACTACCACCACATCGGCGTTGGCCGCCGCCGGTGCGAGCATCTCGCTGGACAATGCCACGCGCCACGCCTCTTCACCGCTGTCCGCACGCAGAGCAATCAGATCGCCGTCGACACCGCCGATCAGCACCAGGCCGCCACCCACTCCGACACCGCCGGTCAGCGTCAGGTCGAGGTCGGTACGCCAGCGGCGCTCGCCCTCGGCGGCATCGGCCGCGATCACCCGACCATCCCGGCTCGCGGCGTAGACCACGCCATCGACAAGCGCCGGCACCAGGGTAGCGTCCTGGGGTTCCTGCCCCTCGCCGACCCCAAGGCTCCACAGGCGCTTGAGATCGATACTGGCGTCGATTTTTTTCAGGTCGTTCGGTTCGTCTGCTTTCTTGTCCTTTTTTTTCTGCGCTTTCTTCTGTGCGTCGGTGAGCGCCTCGGGGTCTCCGGCCGCGGCCACATCGGCATCCGCTGTGGTTGCCGGTTCCGCCACGTCTTCTTTACCCCAGAATTTCAGACTGCCACAGCCGGACAGCAGGAATGCCAGCGCCAGAGCTACCCCTATCGACTTCACGGCGTCGCCTCCTGGGCCGCAATCTGCACGGGTTGTACCTGATTGAGTTTGATTTCCAGCAGGGATTTCAGCAGTCCATCACGGCTGTCGAGGCGCGCCAGCGCCGTTTGGTAGTCGGCCCGCGCGGCGTCGGTTTCCCCGCGCAGAAACCGGATATCGCCCCGCGCTTGCGCAAATGCCCCCGCCATGGCATCGGGCACCTGGGCATTCGCCAGGGACAGGGCTTCGTCGTATTTTTCCTGCGCGGTCAGCACCCGTACCAGCCGCAGCTGCGCGATCAGGGCGAGCTCCCTGTCATGGCTGTTCCCCATGACCGCCCGCAATTCCGTCGCGGCGGTATCCAGATCGTCCCGGGCGACCGCGAGTCGCGCGAGCAGCAACCCCGCGAGTCTGGCGTACTGGGTACGACCGTAATCGGTCTTGAGCTTCTGCGCTGTTGCCACCAGGGCGTCGAGCCGCTTGGGATCCATGTCCTGGAGGGGCGCACTGGTGACCCCGGCCATCATCTCCTCGTAAACCAGCGACGCTGCCTCCGCCGCTCGCGCCTGCGCCCCCTGCCACTGTTGCCAGCCAAACCAGCCGCCCACGACCAGCGTCACCGCGAGCGCTATCGGTGCTCCGTATTGCTTCCACCAGCGCCGCAGCGCATCCAGTTGTTCCTGATCGGCGTGATAATCGGCCATGGTTCGCTCTTGGTTCGGTGGATGGTCAGGTGAAATCAGGCAGGGATGCGCTGGCATTCCCGCCGCAACAGCGCGATCAATGCCTCCAGGGCCAGCGATTCCTGAGGCAGATCCCGACGCAGATACTTGAGGGTAATGCGCTCGCTCGCCACTTCGTCCTCGCCCAGGATCAACGCGAATGCCGCGCCGCTGCGATCGGCTCGTTTCATCTGGCTTTTCAGGCTGCCGCCGCCGCAGTGGCTCTGGAGGCGCAGTTGCGGCACGGCGTCCCGCAACTGCTCGGCGATCCGGAGCGCCGTAACGCCGACGGCGCCCGCGACCACGAAATACGCATCCAGCGGATCGGGACCCGGCGCAACGCCGGCCGCCGCCAGCAGCAACACCAGACGCTCAAGGCCGATGCCAAAGCCGATGGCCGGGGTGGGTTCGCCGCCTAGCTGCTCGACCAGGCCGTCGTAGCGGCCACCGGCACAGGCCGTGGCCTGGGCACCGAGCCGGTCGCTGACCCACTCGAAGACGGTCTTGCCGTAGTAATCGAGGCCACGTACCAGGCGATTATTGACGCTGTAGCGGATGCCCGCCGCTTCGAGCAACTGGCACAGGCCGGCAAAATGGTCGCGGGATTCGGCATCCAGGTAATCCGCCAGCACTGGAGCGTCGCCCAGAATCTCCTGGGTGCGCTCAATCTTGCTGTCGAGAATGCGCAGCGGATTGGTGTCCAGCCGGCGCTGACTGTCGGCATCCAGTTCGCTCCGGTAGCGCTCCAGATAGGCGACCAGCGCGGCGCGATAGACCGCGCGGGAAGCCCCGCTGCCCAGCGAGTTGAGCTGCAACTCCAGCTGTTCGCGAATCCCCAGGCGCCGCCACAGACGCTCGGTCATCGCCAGCATTTCCGCGTCGATATCCGGGCCCGGCAGTCCGAACACTTCGGCGCCGATCTGATGGAACTGGCGCAACCGGCCTTTCTGGGGTCGCTCGTGGCGGAACATGGGACCGCGATACCAGAGTCGCTGCACCTGGTTGCGCAGCAAGCCGTGCTGGGCGCAGGCGCGCGCGCAACCGGCGGTGCCCTCGGGTCGCAGTGTCACGCTGTCGCCGTTGCGGTCGATGAAGCTGTACATTTCCTTTTCGACGATGTCGGTGACTTCGCCGATGGAGCGCTGGAACAGCTCGGTGCTCTCCAGCAGCGGAAAGCGGATTTCCCGATAGCCATAGCCCGCCAGAAGCTCGGCCAGGGTCGCTTCGAGGTGCTGCCAGACGGGCGTCTCGCCGGGCAAAATGTCGTTCATCCCGCGCAGGGACTGCATCGCGTTCAAAAGATGGGTACCTGGGTTCAACCGCGGGCGATGATGGACGCATCCCGCACGGCGCGCGCGCGGATTGTAGCGCGAATGTGCTGTTCGAGCTGATCGACGAGATCGGTCTTGTCGAGTTTTTGCTGGACCTTGCCATGGGTATACAGCAGATGCCGCGGCGTGCCCCCGGTCAGGCCGATGTCGGCCACGCGCGCCTCCCCGGGACCATTGACGATACAGCCGATGACGGCGACATCCAGGGGTTCGGTGATGTCTTCCAGTCGCTGCTCCAGCGCATTCACGGTGCCGATGACATCGAAATTCTGCCGCGAACAGCTTGGACAGGCGATCAGGTTGATGCCCTTGGTGCGCAGCCGCAGGCTTTTCAGCAGATCCCAGCCCACTTTCACCTCTTCCACTGGATCGGCGGCGAGCGAAATGCGCAGGGTATCGCCGATGCCGTCGAGCAACAGCGCACCGAGCCCGACCGCCGACTTCACGGTCCCCGCGCGCAGTCCGCCGGCCTCGGTGATACCCAGATGCAGCGGGTTGTCGATCTGGCTGGCGATCTCGCGGTAGGCCGCCACCGCCATGAACAGGTCGGAGGCCTTGAGGCTCACCTTGAAGTCGTGAAAATCGAGACGATCGAGAATATCGATATGGCGCAGCACGGACTCCACCAACGCCGCCGGCGTGGGTTCGCCGTATTTGACTTGCAGATCCTTTTCGAGCGAGCCCGCATTGACGCCGATACGCATGGGAACGCCGAGATCGCGCGCCTTGCGCACCAGCTCCCGGACCCGCGCTTCGCGGCCGATATTGCCGGGGTTGATGCGCAGGCAGTCGACGCCCAGATCCAGTACGCGCAGGGCGATCCGGTAATCGAAGTGGATATCCGCGACCAGCGGAACATCCACCTGGCGGCGGATGGCGCCGAAAGCCTCGGCCGCCTCCAGCGACGGCACCGACACCCGCACGATATCGGCCCCGGCGCGCGCAATGGCGTTGATCTGCGCCACCGTGGCGACCACGTCCGTGGTTTCGGTGTTGGTCATGCTCTGCACGGAAATCGGCGCATCGCCTCCGACCGGAACTTTCCCCACCAGAATGCGCCGGGTGCGCCTGCGCTTGATCGGGCTTTCACGGTCCATCGCGCTCACCTGAACACCAGCAGGAGCGTAGCCAGGATCAGGATCAGCCCCGCTGCTGCTCCGCCGCCCAACAGCCAGGCGCGCGGGAATCGCTCCGATACTCGCCCCTTGCGACGGGCAAGGCTTGCGCTTTCATCGCGATGGGCGTCGTACTGGGCATCGAAATCATCGATCAGCGGTTGCGCGGCAATGTCCAGCAACCGCGCATAACGCCGCACATAGCCACGCACATAAACCGCTTCCGGCAGTTTCGCGTAGTCGTCGGCTTCGAGCGCCGCAAGCGCGCGCAGGGATATGCCACTGCCCGCCGCGATCTGCTCCAGGGTCATGCCGCGCTCGGTACGCGCCATCCGCAACCGGAATCCGGGCAGCGACAACCCGGCACTGGCGTCACTGGGACTGGCCACGGTCCTGAACCCATTTTTGGTACTCGACGGTTTCGCGGGAATAGGGGAACAGCTTGCGCAACGCCAACCCCTTGCTGGCGACGCCATCGGCGTTGCCGAAGGCGTCCTCCAGCCGCACCGCCAGCCACAGACTGCGGGCGGAAGGTTGCGCCAACTGCGCGTGGCGATCCAGGTACCGCTTCGCCTCGGGCATGTCGCCTCGCGCGAAATACAGGTTGGCGAGTTCCAGATAGGGTCCGGGCAGTCGCTTGTCCAATGCCCGGGCACGTTCCCAGGCTTCCTTGGCTTCACTGGTCTTGCCGAGTTTCGCGGCAACCGCTCCCAGGCTCAGGAACACCTGCGGCCGAAGCTGATAATTGACGTCGCGGGAGGCCAGGTCGAACTGCTCGTAGGCTTCTTCGAACCGATTCCGGGTAGCGAGAAAAACGGCGTAGTTGTTGCGCGCCTGGGTAAACCCGCTGTCGTGGGCAAGTGCCTTCTTGAAGTGCTCTTCCGCGCGCTCGCCATCGCGTTCGAGCTGATAGAGCAACGCCATGGCGTTATTGGCACCGGGCGATCGGCTGTCGATTTCGAGGGCGCGCAGCAGATTGAGGCGTGCCTGGTCGCGGTTGTTCTGGCCGATATAGCCCAGACCCAGCTCAATGTAACTACTGAGTGCGTCCTGCCGTTTCTCCGCGTCGGTTTTCTCGCCGGAAGAAGCTGTCAGGGTCTCGCTGGTCGTCGTGGTCGTGGTGGTGCACCCGGCCGCGAGCAACGTGCTGGCGACTGCGATTGCAGCGATCAGACCCGAACACCGGGCGTTACCCATTGACGATCCTCACGATCCGTTCGTCTCCCATGTCGCGCTGGCGGTAACGCTCACTGCGCCGGGTGCGGTCATTGACATCACCGGCGAGCTGGCCACAGGCCGCCGCGATGTCGTCGCCGCGCGTCGCCCGCACGGTCACAGTGTAACCCTGGGCGGCTAGGACTTCCTTAAACCGGCCAACGGCAGCGGGCGTACCGCGCCGATACCGGGTGCCGGCAAACGGATTGAAGGGAATCAGATTGATCTTGCAGGGGGTATCGCGCAACAGGTCGCCCAATTCGCGCGCCAGTTCGACGCTGTCGTTGACGCCATCCATCAGGGTGTATTCCACGGTGATGCGGCGCCGGGTATCCGGCAACTTGCGCAGATAACCTCGCGCGGACTCGAGCAGGCTGGCGATGGGGTATTTGCGGTTGATCGGCACCAGCTCGTTGCGCAAGGCGTCGTTGGGCGCGTGCAGGGAGATGGCCAGGGAGACATCGGTGACATCGCCCAGCCGGTCGAGCATGGGTACCACGCCGGCGGTGCTCAGGGTGACGCGGCGCTTGGACAGTCCGTAGGCATTGTCATCCATCATGAGGTTCATGGCGGCGACGACATTGTCGAAGTTGAGCAGGGGCTCGCCCATGCCCATCATCACGGTGTTGGTGACACGGCGCTCGGAGCGCCCGATGAAGTTGCCGAACGCCTGGCTGGCGATCCACAGCTGGCCGACGATTTCGGCGGCGGTAAGATCGCGGTTGAAGCCCTGCTTGCCGGTGGCACAGAAACTACAATCCAGCGCACAGCCGATCTGGGAGGAAATACAGAGCGTGCCACGACCGCGCTCGGGGATATAGACGGTCTCGACGCAATCGCCGCCATCGGTGCGCACCAACCATTTGCAGGTGCCGTCGGCGGCATCTTCCTGTCGCACCACCTCGGGGGGACGTACTTCGGCGATCTGCGCGAGCTTTTCCCGCAACGGCCGCGCGAGATCCGTCATCGTCGCGAAATCGGTCGCGCCACGCTGATGGATCCATTTCAGAACCTGAACGCTGCGAAAGCGACGTTCGCCGACCGCCTCGAAAAAATCCCCCAGCGCACTGGCGGTCAACCCGAGCAAATTGGTCCGACTCACTCCGCCTCCCGGAGTCACTCCGCGCTCACCGCGCGCAGATCTCCCCGCCCGTGAAAAAATACGCGATTTCGCGCTCGGCGGAAGCCGGCGAGTCCGAACCATGCACAGCGTTGGCATCGATGGATTCGGCGAAATCGGCACGAATGGTGCCCGCCGCCGCCTCGCGTGGATTGGTGGCGCCCATCAGTTCACGATTCCGCGCGATGGCGTCGCGCCCTTCCAGCACCTGCACCACCACCGGACCGGAAGTCATGAATGCCACCAGGTCGCCAAAAAAAGGGCGCTCGCGATGTTCCGCATAAAATCCTTCGGCCTGTTCCCGGGACAGCCGCAGCATCCTGGCGGCGACCACGCGCAGCCCGGCACGCTCGAAACGCCCCACGATCTCACCGATGACATTCTTGGCCACTGCGTCGGGCTTGATGATGGAGAGAGTGCGCTCGGTCGACATTAACATGGACTCCGGTGGGTCGGGATCGCGCCCTTGGCGCTACCCCGGTGGAAGGGGCCGGGAATTTTACTTTCCCCTGCCAGCCGGCACAAGGAATGGGATGCCAGCACCCTTCTTCCGGAATCCCCGGCACAGCAATGACAGCCTCCACCGTATCAATCGGCGCAACCGACCTCGGCGTCACGGAGCGGGTGGCGGCACCTTCGCATCGCATTCGTTAGCCCCCAACAGCTTGCTGAAAAACTGCTGCCGCAGCCATTTGCTTCGTTGCGCGGTGCTCGCCTCCTCGCCATCTATCGGATATGTCTCGGTCGCTGTGCGCTGTGCGCCGCGTACCTCGCATCTGACCGCCTCGCGACGTTTTTCAACAAGCTGCTAGAAATTCAAGGGGGTTCACCGGGCATCCGGAGATGCGTTCGCATTTCGTGCAACAGCGGATCCTGGGCAAAGAGGGCTTCCGGATCGGCGTATTTCGGTTGCTCGAGTTGCCGGCGCAGGCGCTCGAGCGTCTTGCGCGGCAGCATCGCCACGGCGGCGTTGGCCAGCCACTGCGGTACCCATCCACCGGGATCCGCGCTGCCGATCACTTCGATGCGAGTGGTAGTGGTCGATAGCGGCGTCAGTTCCCAGCCCGATTGCAAGACTGGCATCCGCACCCGGCCGGCAACCGGAGGGATCTTCCGTGGCGTCGCCCTCAACATCATGCGGATCGTCAGTGTTTGCGCATCCTGGCTGACCGCCGCCTGGGCCACGGCGTCGCGATCGCTTACCGGCCACACACCATCGATGACGAAGTAAATCGTGACATCGTCGAGCCCATGGCTGTCGAGGACGCCTACCTCTCGCATCTGCAGAAACCATTGCGGGTAGGCGGGGAAATCGGTGAGCGCTGCCACCACCATCCCCAGCGGCTTGTCGACATCCATGCGGCCGCGAAAATCCTTCAGTGGCGCCCCGGGTAGCTGCCGCGTCCAGACATCAATACCGCCGCGCTCGCCGACAACCGTCCATTCGGCCGCCGGCACCAGCGCCGACCAGCTCGATAACCACAGCACCAGCAGCAGGCGACCGATCATGGTTGCGCTCCAATGGATCGCGCCCGGCGGGTCTCGATGACCCAGCCGGTGAAGTTCGCGACAGCCATGATCGCACCCTTTACGAACACCGCGGAGCTCGCCGCTTCAGGCATCCCCCTTGGCGCCGGCCAAAATTGACAACGGCGCAACTCCGGCGGTAGTCTCCACTCCCGCCCCCGGAACCCCTCCGGCCACACCCTGCCGCTTCGGCGGTTCGATCCGGCTGTTCAGTCCGGCTGTTCAATCCGGCTGTTCAATCCGGCTATTCAATGGAGACGAAGTAAATGACCGAGAAAAAAGCCCTGCTCACTATTCCGGGGCGGGAGCCCATCGAATTGCCGATCCGATCGGGCACGCTCGGACAGGATGTCATCGATGTCGGCGGACTGGGCGGTTACGATTACTTTACCTTCGATCCCGGCTTCACTTCGACCGCGTCCTGCGAATCCAAGATCACCTATATCGACGGGGACAAGGGCATCCTTCTGCACCGGGGTTACCCGATCGAGGAGCTGGCGGAAAAATCCGACTATCTCGAAACCTGCTACCTGTTGCTCAATGGCGATCTGCCCACCGCAACGCAGAAAAAAGAATTCGAACACATCATCACTACCCACACCATGGTGAACCGCTCCATCGAGCAGTTCATGTCCGGGTTCCGCTATGACGCGCACCCCATGGCCATGATGTGTGGCGCGGTCGGCGCCATGTCGTCGTTTTATCACGACTCCCTCGATATCACCGATCCCCATCACCGCATGGTCACGGCGCATCGCCTGATCGCCAAGATGCCGACGCTCGCCGCCATGTGCTACAAGCACTATGCCGGTCAGCCCTACATGTATCCGCGCAACAATCTGGGCTACGCCGAAAATTTCCTCAACATGATGTTCGGTACGCCCTGCGAAACCCGGGGTGTCAATCCGGTTCTGGCCAAGGCGATGGATCTGCTGTTCCTGCTGCACGCCGATCACGAACAGAACGCATCGACTTCCACCGTGCGCCTCGCCGGCTCGTCGGGCGCCAACCCGTTCTCATGCATCGCGGCTGGCATCGCGGCACTCTGGGGGCCCTCGCATGGCGGCGCCAACCAGGCTGTATTGGAAATGCTGAACGAAATCGGCGACGTGAAAAACATCGACCGTTTCGTCAAGCGCGCCAAGGACAAGAACGATTCGTTCCGTCTGATGGGCTTTGGCCACCGTGTCTACAAGAATTTCGACCCGCGCGCCAAGGTCATGAAAAATGCCTGCGACAGCGTCCTGGCGGAACTGGGAATCGACAACGACCCGCAGTTGAAAATCGCCAAGAAACTCGAACAGATCGCCCTGGAAGACGATTATTTCGTCAGCAAGAAACTGTATCCCAATGTCGATTTCTATTCCGGAATCATCATGAAGGCAATCGGGATTCCGACCGAAATGTTCACGGTGATTTTCGCTACCGGGCGCACGGTGGGCTGGATCGCGCACTGGAGCGAAATGATCAGCAACAGCTACAAGATCGGCCGGCCACGCCAGCTCTATACCGGCGAACAGCGCCGCAGCATCGTCCCGATAAAGATGCGCAAATAAGCCTCGGGCCCGCCCCTCAGCCGGCACCCCCGGGTGCCGGGGCCGGCGGGCGACTGCGCAGCAGCTCCAGCACCTGGGGATCCAGGCTGCGCAGGTGAAGATCCCGCTGCGGAAAGGCGATCTCCACGCGATGCACGCGAAATCCGGCGTCGATGGCGACATGTAGCTCGTGCGTGACGGGCAGCAGTTCCGCCAGTCCCGACACGAATACCCTCATCTCGAAATTGAGACTGCTATCGCCAAATCCCAGGAACCACACCTGGGGCGGCGGGTCCGCGAGTACGCGTGGATTGGCTTCGGCAATCTCCAGCAGCAACCGGCGCGCCAGTTCGGTGTCCGAGCCGTAGGCGACGCCGACCGGGACCACCACCCGCAGCACCGGATCGTTGAGCGTCCAGTTCACCAGTTGGTCGGTGATGAACGTCTTGTTGGGCACGATCAATTCCTTGCGATCCCAGTCCGTGATGGTCGTCGCCCGAATCTGAATCCGGGTCACCGTGCCGCTCACGGAACCGATCGTGACGGTGTCCCCGATCCGAAACGGGCGCTCGAACAGAATGATCAATCCCGACACGAAATTGGCCACCACTTCCTGCAATCCGAAGCCGAGGCCCACTCCGAGCGCCGCGATCAGCCATTGCAGTCGGCTCCACTCCAGGCCCAGAATATTGACGACCAACAACGCGCCAACCACGATGATCAGATAGCGACTGACAGCGTTGGCGGCGTAGCGCGCACCGTGGTCCACTTCAAGACGTTGCAGCACCACCACTTCCAGCAGCCCCGGCAAATTGCGCGCGGCGAGATAGGTGACCACGCTCACCACGAGCGCGAGCCCGACGCCCGCCGCGGTCACCGACGCAATCGCCTTGGCGTCCCCCGTTCCGGACATGTACTGCCACAGCACTATGTCATGCAGTGCGCCAAGCGCCGGCAGCATGTCGGACCATATCCACCAGAAACCCACGCCGAGCGCCAGCACCAGCGCAATGCGCAGCAGCGCACGCACCTGGACGTTTACGGTACCCAGATCGACATTGTGTGCGGCAGGGATTTCGACCGTTACCTCGCCCTGAACGTCCGCCTGCTCGCCCAGCTTGCGCGCCGCAACCTCCATCTCGGCATCGCGTCGGGCGAGCGCTTGTTGCCGCGCCAGCCGCGACTCGGCAATCCCGAGCCACCGCAACAGCAACTGCAAGCCCAGAACGGTAAGCGCGAGCAGGATGCCGGTGGCGCAGAACCGGCTCAACAGTTGCTGCGCGGTGTAGTAGTACCCCGCGATGGCGAGCATTCCCAGTGCCACCGGCAATAGCGCCAGCGCACCGAACCATAGCTTGCGCAGATTCCATTGCCAGCCATGGCGACGACCGCCGATGAAATAGGCCGCCAGCACCCCGCGCTCCGGGTGCAGTCCACGCCAGACGAAAACGCTCAGGGCAACTGCACTCACGGCGAAGGCCGCTCGCCCCAGCGTATCCAAATGCTGTCCCAGTGCATTGGTAGTCTCCACCAGCAGCGCGGACCCCACCGCTACCGGGAGCAGCCAGCGCAGCGGCTGGGCCAAGGCCCGACGCATCTCGACACGCCAGCGCAGATGTCGATCAAGCGGTCCACCGTTGCGGCACAGGATTCGCACTGTCTCCAGCACCAGAGCAACGCCAGCCGCCGACCGCAGGCCGCCGCCAAGCGCCCACGCGAATTTACCTTCGTCGCCACCGGTGCCGAGGGTTGTACCGAGAATGGCCAGCAGGAATGGCAGCGGCAGCGCCAGTATCAGAGCGATCGACAGCGCCTCCAACGTGGCCGAAAACCGATCCCGGTCAATGTCGCCTACCACTTCGGCGCCCCTGGTGAGCCGCAAGCGCATGCGCTTGCGGTGGTAAACGATCAAGCCCAGCGCAAGCAATCCCAACCCGGGAATGGCGGGAGCTTCCGTGAAGCCGCGGACGAAAGCCGTCCCCAGCTCACTCCAGCGCGCGGAGCTCACGAGCGTCAACCCGGCGTTCAACAGGACGAGCGGCCAGGTCCAGGTGGGCGGCTGCGTATCGGCGATCCACACCAGATTCCGCTCCAGCAGGGTCGCGTAGTCGGTGACCAGATCCGACAGTTCGCGCTGGAGCTGATCGACCGCACCGAGCTCCGCGACATAGGTCGTATAGGTTCTGTCGAAGCGCTCCAGCAGTGCGTTGCCGCGTACCAGTTGCTCACGCAATCCAGACCGCAGCGCGTCCTGCTCCGCAACCGGCAGGGCAGCCATCGCCGCCTCAATGCGCGGTTCCAGGCTTTCGCGCTGTTTGAGCTCTGCCCGCAGTTCCAACTGCGCAAACCGCGCCAGGGCAATGGCTTCGCTCCGCCGGCGCAAATCCTTTCGGTGTTGAAGCAGGCCGGGAAGCTGCTGACGCTGGCGGTGCAGCACCTGGCCAAGGCTACCGCCCTGCTGGGCGATCTCGAGCTGGTCGGCGGCCGTGCGCCGCAACTCGGCGATCTCATCGATGCGCTGGCGCAACCGCTGCTGTTCCTCGACCACGCCGTCCAGCTCGCCGATAAGCGTCGCTACCCGATTCGCGAGATCGGCGTTGGCATGGGCTTCAGCGGCGATCACCGCGGGCAGCTCGGCGGCTTCGGCACTGAACTGTTGCGCCATCCCCCGAACCCGTTCCGCGATGGCATGACGCTGCCCGCTCAGCAGCCCCTGCAACTGTGCCGCCTGATCGGAAGCCCGCTCCACCTCGGCGTCGGCGAGCTTGCGACGGGCGGTTACGAGGCTCGCGCGCACCTCAAGGGTTTGCAACGCGGCGTCCAGCGCCTCGCTTTCCGCATCGCGCGCTGCAATCTCCGCGCGCAACGCGATTTCCCGCGCCTGCCGGATCACCGCCGGTTGCTGCGTCTTCGCCAGATTTGCGAGCTGCTCGGCTGCGCTCTGGCGCGCCGCCCGCGCCTGGGCAATCCCATCGCGCAGCGTCAGCGGCGCGCGTCCGATAGCCTCGGCTTCGCGGACAACTTCTTCCGCGCTGGCCCGCGCAGCATTGAGGTCCGTCTGCGCTTGCGCGAACTGCTGGGTGAGATCTTCGTACGAAGCGCGGCCATTGGGCGGCGCCACCAAGGTCTGGCGCTCGAGCCGCTGTTCGATTTCCCGTACCCGCTGTGGCGCGGATGCCGCTTCCCGCTCCAGTTCCCGCACGCGATCGCGCAGCGACCCTATTTCCCCCAGATACTCCAGCGCGATCCGATACTGGGCGATCGCTGCGTCTCGCTGGTCTTCGACCAGAGCCTTGTCGCTCCGAACCGCATCGATCCTCGCAAGAATGTCGACTTCGGAGGGAAGCGGGTGCTGGCCCGCCGCACCCCAGCCATTGACGCCCCACATCAGACAAAGCAGTACCCACCAGCGCCAGCGCCAGCGCGAGGGGACACGGCTGAATTCGCGGGGTTGTCTCGGCATAGAACCTCCTTCGGCAATGGCAGACGCGACAACCATCCACCTCACGGCAACTCGTCCCGCGCTGCTCCGCCGCGTGGGGCCGCCAGGAGCGGCGATCATAGCAGCAGCGCCGGGGCGGATCGGAGCGAGGACAGCACATGGCCCACATATCAGGCTTTGCATATAACGCTCCATCGGCAACAATGAGTTCGGCGCCAAACGGGAACACCGGCATCCCGGTCGAACTCCGCGCCCGGCGCATCAACAACCGGGATCTTCGACAGAGAGGTCGCTCAATGGCTCCGCGCTTACAAAAAAAAACCGATGATCGAGTGGTCTTTCTGCAACAGTTTCTCAAGAATCCGCGTCAGGTCGGCTCGGTCATTCCCAGCTCGCGCTACCTCGAGCGCCGTGTGGTGACGCTGGCCGACATAGCCGCCGCCCGCACCATCGTCGAACTGGGCACCGGTACCGGGGGAATCACCCGAGCGATCCTGGGCGCCATGCCAATGGACGCCAGACTGCTCGGCATCGAGATCAACCCGCGCTTTCAGGAATTGCTGGCGAACTGCGCCGACGACCGCCTGATCCCGCACGCCGGCAGCGCGGAGCATTTGCGGGAGATTCTTGCGCAGCATGGACTGTCCGCACCGGACGCCATCGTTTCGGGCATTCCGTTTTCCACCATGGACAGGCGTCTGGGCACCCGGATCCTCGCCAGTATCGCCGATGCGTTGGCTCCGGGCGGCCGTTTCGTCGCCTATCAGGTGAGCGGTCAGGTCGCCAGGCTGGCGCTACCCGTGCTGGGACCGGCACGCCGGCAAGTGGAATTTCTGAACATCCCGCCGGTTCGGTTATACCGCTGGGATCGCAAACGGCCAGAGGTTACCGAGCGACGCGCAGTCGGCGTCTAGCTTGTTGAAAAACTGCGGCGGACTGCAGAAAACCTACGCGCCTCATCGGTCAGGGTGCGCAATCCTCGCCCGGCGACCGACAGGTCTCGACCACTGGACCCCGAAACTCTCGACCGCGCGGCGTTTTTCGCCTTCGCCAGGACTTGGCCCGTCAATCGGTGAGATACCGATCCAGCGCGGCGGCGAGCTCACGCTCGATGGGGTCGCGGAGAAAACCCGCCAAGGGCCCGAGTGTGACGTCGATGCATATGCTCTCCGCTGCGCAGGCGATAACGGCATCGATACCGCCCGCGCGCTGGTAACGAACCGACGCGTCCTGCCACTGGTAGTGACCGCCGAACCGCGTCACCAGCTTGCGCGCCAGCGCATCGACCCGGCGGTGAATTTCTTCATTGCCGAGTCCATGAGTCCGGGTCAGGGATAGTTTCGCCATCGGATCGTCCCGGTGCGCGGCGCGCCACCTGCACTAGTGTATTGACACATTAATTACGAAACATAATGCCGCGCCATTTTTTCATCTGCATCCTGCCGAGTGAACGTCCACACGATACCTCGCTGATCTGCATTGCGGCGCTGTTGCCAGGCATCGACC
>JBFWOQ010000044.1:0-20100 GCA_050250395.1 Porticoccaceae bacterium | reverse complement strand
CGGCCAGGTGGTCATCAACGGCGGCAGCTTCAACATGATGGCGCCCTTCGGCGGCTACAAGCAGTCCGGCCACGGGCGCGAACACGGGCCTTACGCGCTGGATGAATACTTGCAGACCAAGTCGTTACAGATGTGAGTTTGTCGCGGCTTGCGAACCGCCAGCCTGATAACGGGAAACCGGCGCCGCCCGTGGCGGCGCTTGAAGTCGTGTTTCTTGAAGGTGGAAGGCTTGCGGGGCGGATGCTGTAAGGCGAGGGCTGACCCTGTTCAGTTCTTCAGCCTCCGAACCTGGCTTGTCGAACAATCGTTAGAACGCATGCTACTTGATTCCGTACTTTGTTCGGATCGAGCCGATGATGAAATTTGCATCAAACACAAAGCCGCCTTCCGGTTTGGTTTGGAAGGTGCGAATCATCATTCCAACACCAGGCTTGTAGTACGAGTGCATCTGGGGTGGAGAATAGGTCGTTGTCCCCGAATAATGGCCGGTGTTTCCATAGGCAGAAACCGTTCCGGATGTCTGCGACGAACCAGGCGTAACATGGGTGTCGGTTCGTGACTGGTCGGCGGAAGAAATTACGGCGAAATACTGCGCATTATTGGCAAGTGTGAGTTCTGCAGCTCTTAGCAGGGCAAAATCTTGAACTCGATCACTGGACGTGAATGCGTTCCCGGAGAACGACACTCGGAAAACATCTGGGGCCAACTGCGTATCTTTGAAACCGCCCGTGAATCCGGTGCTTTGATACCCCGTTGCGCACGCTGCTAGCAACGGCCCGACAAGTGTAACCGCAATGAAGCTCAGCATCCTCATGTGTGTCTCCTTGGTTGCTCGTGCGTTCTAACGACCAAGCTCACGCGCCGGCGTAGCCGGTCGCGTGGAGCGCCTTGTTGGGCGGCTTAGGCGGCACATAGCACGCGGAGCCAGAATGCGACTACAAGCTCGCCCACGCCAAACAGAATGCCAAGTAGTGAGACCACAAACGCCGCTCTCATTACTCGAAGGTAGCGGGTTGCTTTGGCAGAACGCTCTTGGGCTTTATCTGTTGCATTCCGTGCGAGTGAGGCCTGTGCCTTTACGTCCCAAAGTTTGTACTGATGCTTCCAGTATGCTGCAAACACAGCCGAGAGCAGCCCCACAGCCATGGCTGTAAGAAAAAGGAGAAACGCGATGTTGCCGGAAAGCTTGATTAGTGCTTCTGACTGGGCGAGAGCTGCCACGAGCGCGCCGCCAGACACGGCTTGTAGCATTCCGATTACGAACGCTTCATTCGAGAACAGAATGTCTCGATCTGTTTGCGCCACGCTCATTCCCCCTTTGCTGTTGCCGCCCAACGAGCCCGTCGAAAAACCTTCTCAGCACGGATCCGCACGGATCCGGGTCAGGTCTTGACACGCCACTTCTATCTCTCCCCTTAATTATCTTGCTCACCGTAGAGTAATGCACGCCCGCATAACGACTTATCATTGCCATCCTTATACCCGTGGTCCAGATAAGCTTGGCGCGCCTGCGGCGAAGGGTTAGCGGGCAACACGCGCTACTCGTAATGCGTCCAAAGGCGAAGCACTTTTACGACGTGCTCCGTCTCGAGCACCTGATACACGAGGCGGTGTTGAATGTTGATGCGGCGCGAATATGCGCTCGCAAGATCACCAACCAACTTTTCGTAAGGGGGCGGATTCTGGTAGGGATTGCTTTCGACGATCTTGAGCAATTCCTTCGCCTTTTCCTTAAGGCCGGACGATGCGAGCTTCTGAGCGTCTTTCTGGGCCTGCTTGGTATAGATGAGCTGCCAGGTCACCAATCCAACTCCTTCGAGCCGGACTCAAGGGGCTCCTCCATGCCGGCCTTGATGGACTCCCTCATGCCCGGAATGGAGAGCAGGAACAGCGTTTCCTGGATGGCCTCCCAGTCCTCGGCGGAAACCAGAACCGCATTGGTGCGTTTCCCTGCAATAACAATGGGTTGGTGCGACTCTGCAGCCTGATCCATGAGCCGGTAAAGGTTGGCCCGGGCTTCGCTGGCGGTAAGGGTCTGCATGATGGGGCACCTCCGATTGATCGAAGAGTGAGCGTACGCTTGTCCGTACGCCAAGGCAAGGTCGCCTTGCCCGCTAACTATAATTAGACCCCCCAAAAGGCGTCTTGCATTGCGCCTCAAGGGTGCCTAAGAGTTGAAAGAGCAAGGCGGTGCTACGGTTTATCGCCATTTGGAACCCCGAAAAGAACCCGAAGACATTCTTCAATAGCACCTTCGCTCCTGGGGACTCTGCCGGCGTTCAGGGTGTCCCCATCATACCCCTGCATCAAACAACCGCTGAATACTCGAAAAATCCAGCCCGGTGTTGTCATCGCCGCCCAGGTGGCTATACAGGTTGTACAGATTGTTCGCCAAGGCTCCCATCGGCGTGCTGGAGTGGCTGGCAAGCGCCGCGCCCATCGCCAGGCCCAGATCCTTCTGCATCAGCTTGACCATGAAGCCGCCCTGGTAGTCGCGGCTGGCGGGCACGTTGTCCATCACGCCGGGATAGGGATTGTATTTTTCCAGCGACCAGTTGCAGCCCGAGCTTTTCAGCATGATGTTGGACAGCGCTTTTGGGTCGAGGCCGTTGTCGACGCCCAGTTGCAGCGCCTCGGCGGTGCCGATCATGTGGATGGCGAGCAGCATGTTGTTGCAGATCTTGGCGATCTGGCCCGCGCCGCTCGCGCCGGCGTGGAAGATGTTGGCGCCCATGTGCTTGAGCACTTCGCGCGCGGCCTCGACATCGGCGGCCTCGCCACCGCACATGAAGGCGAGCGTCGCGGCCTGGGCGCCGGCGACGCCGCCGGAGACGGGCGCGTCCACCACGCGGATGCCGCGCTTTTTGCCTTCGGCACCGATGCGCCGCGAGCTCGCGGCGGCGATGGTGGAGCAGTCGATCGCCAGTGCCGCCGGATTCATGAGATCGAGCAGGCCGGCGCCGTCGATATAAAGACGCTCGGCAATGGCGCCGTCGGGCAGCATCGAGATGACGAAATCGGCGCCTTCGAGCGCGGCTTTCTCGGTGGTTGCGGCTATGCAGCCGTCCTTCACCGCCTGCTGCACCGAGGCCGGCACCAGATCGAAGGCGCGCACCTCGAAGCCGGCCTTGACCAGGTTGGCGGCCATCGGGCCACCCATGTTGCCCAACCCGAAAAACGCGACTGTCTTGGCCATGTTGATCCCCTGTGACAATGAATTATTGGATGGCGGACCGGAGGCGATACAGGAATCGCTACAGGTCGGCCAGTGGATGGGGCGCGGTGCCCCAGGGCGGCGTCAGATATTGTTTCTCAAGCGCCGGCGTCAACTCGGCCAGGGTCGCGGGCTCAAAGCGCGGCGCGTTGTCCTTGTCGATGATCTGGGCGCGCACGCCTTCGCGGAACACCCCGTATTTTGCGCAGTTGAGCGCCGCCACCAGTTCGAGCCGCAAGGCATCGGCGAGCGGCAGGTCGCGTCCGCGCCGGTTCAGTTCGTAGGCGAGAAAGATCGACACCGGGCAGCCGCGTTGGTGAGTGGCGACCGCGCGCTGGAGCCACTTGTCGTCACCGGTGTAGCCGAGGATGGCGGCGGAAGCGTCCGCGAGCGTGGCGCTTGCCGTCACCGTCGCAATCCAGTCGGCGTGAAGCTCCAGTTGCGGCAGCGGGAGTTGATCGTGAAATTCGCGCAGCAGCCAGTGCAAGGCGCCCGCGATCTGCGCGTGCCGTTCGCCCGGGTCCGCCGACCATTCGAGCAGCGCCAGGCGCTTCAGCAACATCGCCTTCCCCGCGTGGGGCGCGAAGGTGTCGGCGAGCCCCACATAGAGCGCGTCGGTGGCGTTCAACTGCGCGCCGGTGAGGCCAAGAAACAATCCGGTGTTGTCCCGCGTCCGGTTCAGGAACCATGTGCCGCCCACATCGGGAAACAGGCCGATGCTGATCTCCGGCATCGCGAGGCGGCTGTGCTCGGTGACAACGCGGAAATCGCCGCCCTGGTAGACGCCCATGCCGCCGCCCATCACGAAGCCGTTGCCCCAGGTAATGATGGGAATGCGCGAATTGTGCAGACGATAATCGAGGCGGTATTCGCGGGAGAAGAAATCCCGCGCGTAGGGATTCTCGTCCTCGCCGTGTTCGACCATCGACTCGTACAGCATGCGGATGTCGCCGCCGGCGGAAAACGCGCGGTCGCCGACGCTGTCGATCAGGATCGCGACGATGTCGGGATCGGTTTCCCACTGATCGAGTCGCGCGCTCAGCAGATCGACCATTTCCAGGCTGAGGGCGTTGAGGGCTTTCTCGGCGTTGAGCGTTGCGATGACGATTTTCTTGCCGCCGGTACAGGCGCGCTCGGAAAAAATGACGGGTTGTTCAGTCACGCGAAATCTCCCGCGCCGCTCAGCGGTTTTTCCACTCGGGCTTGCGCTTTTCGACGAACGCCGCGACGCCCTCTTTCTGATCCGCCATACCCCAGAGATCCATGAAGCGGTCGCGCTCGAACTGGAAGCCGCTGTCGAGGGTGCGGTGGCGGGCCGACATGATCAGCTCCTTGCAGACGCGCACCGAGCTCGGGCTCTGGTTGGCGACCTTGGCGGTCAGCTCCAACGCCTTCTCCAGCGCCTTGCCGGTGGGCACCACCTCCTGCACCAGGCCGATCTCCAGCGCCTTGTCGGCTTTCACTCGCTCGCCGAGCAGGATCATGCGCTTGGCCCAGCCCTCGCCGATCAGCCAGGGCAGATGCTGGGTGCCGAGGCCGCCGGGCAGCAGGCCCACGGTGCATTCCGGCAGCGCCATCTGCGCCTGTTCTTCGGCAACGCGGATGTCGCAGGCAAGAGCGCACTCAAGCCCGCCGCCCATGGCAAAGCCCGTAATGGCGGCGACCGACACGCCCTGGTAGTTGGCGAGTGCGCCGAAAGCGACGCCAAACGCCTTGATGAAATCGTAGGCGGCGCCGGTGTCGTCGTGGTGGAAGCGGGTCAGGTCGGCGCCGGCGCTGAAGAATTTTTCGCTTTCGCTGCTGAGCACCAGCGCGTAGTTGTCGCGGTCGGCGTTGAGTTCGGCGACCACCTGTTGCAGATAGTCGAGGCTCTCCGGCGTCCAGGTGTTGGCCGGCGGGTTGTTCATGGTGAGGATGGCGGTGTGTCCGCGTTTCTCGACTTTCAGTTGACTGCTCATCGAATCGTCTCCGTTGCCCCGGTTTCAAGAATGCGGCGCGCGATGATCACGCGCATGATTTCGTTGGTGCCTTCCAGAATCTGATGCACCCGCGCGTCGCGGAAAAACCGCTCGATGGGGTATTCGCGCAGGTAGCCGTAACCGCCGTGCAGTTGCAGCGCCTCGTTGCAGATCTGAAACCCGACGTCGGTGGCAAAGCGTTTCGCCATCGCGCAATAGGTGGTTTTATCCGGATCGTCGCGGTCGAGTTTGCTGGCGGCCAGCCGCACCATCTGGCGCGCCGCCACCAGTTCGGTGGCCATGTCGGCGAGCTTGAATTGCAGGGCCTGAAATGCCGCGATGGGCTTGCCGAACTGGCGCCGCTCCTGAACATAGGCCTGGGCGAGATCGAGCGTGGCCTGCGCCGCGCCCACCGAGCAGGACGCGATATTGATGCGGCCGCCGTCGAGGCCCTTCATCGCGATCTTGAAACCCTCGCCCTCCGCACCGAGGCGGTAGGTGGCGGGCACGCGCACGTCGTCGAACGCGATCGCCCGCGTCGGCTGGCTGTTCCAGCCCAGCTTGGTTTCGTTCTTGCCGTAGTCGATGCCGGGCGCGTTCGCCGGCACCGCGAAGGCGGTGATGCCGCCGGCGCCCGAGTCCGGCGCGCCGGTGCGGGTCATCAGCACCAGCACGTCGGTGCTGCCCGCGCCGCTGATGAAGGTCTTGCCGCCGCTGATACGGTAGTCGTCGCCGGCACGCACCGCGCGGGTAGCGATGGAGGCGGCGTCGCTGCCGGCATTGGGTTCGGTGAGGCAGTAGGACGCGAGCGTTTCACCGGTCACCAGTTGCTGGCAGAACTCGTCGCGCACCCGCTGCGTGCCCCAGGTGCAGGCCATCCAGGCCGCCATGTTGTGGATCGAGATAAAGGCCGCGGTCGAGGTGCAGCCGGCGGCGAGTTCTTCCAGGATGATGGTGGCATCGAGCCGGGTCATGCCCATGCCGCCGACGGCCTCGGGGCAGTACATGCCGCAGAAGCCGAGTGCGCCGGCGGCGGCGATGGTGTCGCGGGGAAAGATCTTGCCCTCGTCCCACGCGGCGGCGTGCGGCGCCAGCTCGCCGCGGGCAAAGGCGCGCGCGGCGTCGCGAAAGGCGCGCTGTTCCTCGCTCGGTTCAAAATCCATCGTGCCGACCTGCGGTTACTTCAGGTTGATGGACATGTTGGGTCCGCCGGCGCCCGGGATGGCGTCGTCGAACCAGCGCGCGGTGATGGTCTTGGTCTCGGTGTAGAAGCGCACCGCCTGCTTGCCGTAGGCGTGCAGGTCGCCGTGGAAGGAGCCGCGCCAGCCGGTGAAGGAGAAGAACGGCAGCGGCACCGGGATGGGCACATTGATGCCCACCTGGCCGACCTGGATCTCGTGCTGGTACTTGCGCGCGGCGGCGCCCGAGGCGGTGAAGATCGAAGTGCCGTTGCCGCGGAAATCCCGGTTGATCAGCGCGATCGCCTCGTCGAGGGTCGCCACCTTGAGGATGCACAGCACCGGCCCGAACACCTCTTCGCAATAGAAAGCCATGTCCGGGCGCAGGTCGGTGAAGATGGTCGGGCCGAGCCAGTTGCCGTTCGGGTAGCCCGCGACGGTGCAGTCGGAGCCGTCGAGCAGGCAGGTGGCGCCGTCCCTTTTCGCCTGCGCGATCATGCCGACCACCCGTTCCCTGGCGGCCGCGTTGGTCAGCGGGCCATAGGCAGCGCTTTTGTCGGTCCAGGCGCCGGGCTGGATTTTGCGCGCTGCAACCACCAGGTCGTCGATCCAGTTGGCGGCATCGCCCACCATCACCACATTGGGAATCGCCATGCAGCGCTGGCCGGCAGCGCCGAACGCGGAGCCGATGATGTTGTTCACGACCTGGACGCGGTTGGCGTCCGGCATCACCACCATGTGGTTGTTGGCGCCGGTCATGCACTGCATGCGCTTGAGGTTGTCGGTGCCCTTGCGGTAGATGTGCTTGCCGACGGGAACCGAACCCACGAAGGAGCCGGCGCGGATGTCCGGGTGTTCGAGCAGGTAATCCACCTGGCTGGCGCCGCCGTGCACGACTTGCAGCACGCCGGGCGGCGCGCCGGCCTCGACGAACAGCTCGGCGAGGCGGGTCGGCGTCAGCGGGTCGCGCTCGGATGGCTTCAGCACGAAGGTGTTGCCGCAGGCGATGGCCATCGGGAACATCCACAGCGGAATCATCGCCGGAAAGTTGAACGGCGTGATGCCCATGCAGACGCCGAGCGGCTGGATGAAGGAATAGGTGTCGATGCCGCCGGCGACGTTCTCGACGGTCTCGCCCATCATCAGGGTAGCGATGTTGGCGGCGTGTTCGACCACCTCGATGCCGCGCCAGACGTCGCCCTTGGCGTCTTCAAAGGTCTTGCCCAATTCCTGACTGATGATCTCGGCCAGCTCGTCGTGGTGCTCCTTGAGCAGGTGCTGGTAGCGCAGCATCAGACGCGCGCGCTGTGGCACCGGCACTTCCTTCCAGCTCTCGAAGGCGGTCACGGCGGCGGCCACGGCGCGCGCCATCTCGTCCGGCGTGGCGTGGGGAACCTCGCTCAGCACTTCCTGCGTGGCGGGATTGACGACCGGCGTGAACTGAGTGCTCGCGCTCTGGACCCATTCGCCGCCGATGAACAGGGGAACGCGTCGGGGAAAAGCCATGGCTGACCTCATCGGATGGTGGACGTGGTGGCGGCCCGGAGCACCGGTGCGGGCGCTTCCCGGGCGGCGTGGGTGAGCCGCGCTTGCCACAACGGGCGGGTGATGGCCGATTGTACAGAATGCCCGCGCGCGCTCAAACGCGCGCCGGCGCGCAGAGGCTGCCGGCGCCACGGAGCGGCGTGGACCCGCTGGTATACTGTGGCCCTGAAAACCCGTAACCAGAAGACCTCGAACGTGATCGACTACGTGAAGTTTTTTCGCGATACCGCGCCCTACAGCAACATGCACCGGGGCAAGACCTTCGTCATTGTGTTGCGTGGCGCGGCCATTGAGCACGCGAATTTTCCGCACCTGGTCGGCGATGTCGCGCTGCTCGCGGCCCAGGGCATCAAGGTGGTGCTGGTGCACGGCGCCAGACCCCAGGTGGATCGCCAGATCGAATTGCGCCATCTTGCCTGCCGCTTCGAGGGCGAGGTGCGGGTAACCGATACCCAGGTCATGGCGTGCGTGCAGGAAGCCGTGGGCAGCGTCCGCATCAGCATCGAGGCGGCGTTGTCGATGGGCGCGGTGAACTCCCCCATGCAGGGCGCGCGGGTGCGGGTGGTGGGCGGCAACCTGATCACCGCCAAGCCGCTCGGCATCCGCAATGGCGTGGATTTTCACCACAGCGGCGAAGTGCGCCGCATCGACCGGGTAGGCATCCGCGGCCATCTGGACAGTGGCGCCATCGTACTGCTGTCGCCGGTCGGCTATTCGCCCACCGGAGAGGTGTTCAATCTCACCTGTGAGGACGTCGCCATTCAGACGGCGATCAGCCTGCAAGCCGACAAACTTATCTTCGTCGGTGCGGAAACCGGCGTCTACGATGCCGAGGGCCGTCTGCAAAAAGTCATCGCGCTCCACGAGGCGGTCGCCTGGATCGAGCGTCTGCGCGAGCAGCCGGTGCTGGCCGCATCCCTGCGCGCGGGCTATCAGGCCTGCCTCAACGGGGTGCAGCGCAGCCACCTTGTCGGCTTCGCCGAGGACGGCGCGCTGCTGCGGGAGCTGTTCACCCGCGATGGTGCCGGTACGCTGATCCTCAAGGACAGCAGCGAGGTGATTCGCCAGGCCACCATCGACGACATCGGCGGCATCCTGGAACTGATCGCCCCGCTCGAAGAACAGGGTGTGCTGGTGAAGCGCTCGCGCGAACTGCTGGAAACCGAGATTTCCCGGTTCCACGTCACCGTCCATCCCGAGGGCACCATCATCGGCTGCGCCGCGCTCTATCCCTTTGTCGACAAGGCGGCGGCGGAGCTCGCCTGCGTCGCCACTCACCCCGACTTCTACAATCAGGGGCTGGGCGGCCGGCTGCTGGCCCATCTCGAAGCCAAGGCCCGCGCGGAGAAAGGCCTCAAGCACCTGTTTGTGCTGACCACCCAAGCGGAACACTGGTTTCGGGAGAAAGGCTTCACGCCCATCGGCATCGAGGATCTGCCGGCGGCCAAGGCCGAGCTCTACAACTACCAGCGGCGCTCAAAGATTTTTCAGAAAACGCTGTGAGGCAGGACCAATCAAACCAAGCGGGGCGGTCGGCGCCGCCCCGCTTGCATGGTGCGGACCTTCCGGCCCGCTCAGGCTTTCTTGTCGAAATAACGGATCGAGGGCGGTGCGGCAACCCAGTTGGCCAACTGGCCGATCACACCGGTCTCGGTGCGCCAGGCGAAGTATTTTTCATAGGCCTGACGGGACTCCCACTGTTCGATGGCGACGATCGTGGTGGGATCGTCCTGATCCTGGTGGGCGTAAACCTCGATGCAGCCCGGGTAGGTGCGCGTCGACGGCAGCAGCGCGCCGAGGCCGTCGAGCGTGTCCTTGACGCATTCGGGTTTGACTTTGAGTTCGAGCAATACAGTGCAGGCCATGGGGTTCTCCTTCCGGTTTGTGGTGAATTGTTGTAGTCGGGGACCGCGCTTGCGGGCTCCGGATACTAGGGCAACCCCGCCGCCGTGCCAAGCGCGGGCTTGGCCGTTTCCGGTTGACGAAAAGCCGTTGCGGCGGTGCGTCAGTCGATCCGTGCCACGCCCCAGTAGTTGTAACCGAACAGGCGCGGCGTCGAGGGCAGGTACATTTTGTCGAGTGTTTCCAACGTAAAGCCGCTTTCCTCGATCAGCTCCGGGATCGGCCGGTTCAGGTTGCAGCCGCCGGCGAGTTTCTTCCACACCGGGTTGATGCGGTCCTGCCACTTGCGCACGCCAGCGTCGGGCGCGCGACCGTGCTCGGTGAACACCAGCTTGCCGCCCGGCTTCAGCACCCGCCGCATCTGCCGCAGGGCGCCGTGCCAATCGGGGATCGTGCACAGGGTGTAGGTGAGCAGCACGGTGTCCACGCTGTTGTCGTCGAGGGGAATCCGTTCGCCCGGCAGGTCGATCAGTTTCACTTCGATGGGCGACTTCGCGAGGTTCGCCTGCGCCTTGGCGCGCATCGCCGCCGAAGGCTCCAGGCCCCACACGAACTCCACCTTGGACTGATCGTAGAGCGCCAGATTGAGCGCCGACCCCATGCCCACTTCCAGCACCCGGCCCGTACACAGGGGCACCACTTTCTTGCGCTGATACATGATGGGTTTGGTGCCGCAGGCACAGTTGATAAAGGGTGCCAGGAACATTTTTTCGTAGAGACTCACGGGGCTTTCTCCAAAGGTGATGCGTCAAAAGATGCGCCATCAAGACGGGTCTTATCCGGCAGCGCTGGGTACTCTGTCAAGCGACCATCCTACGCGACGGGAGCAGGGTGTGAATACGTCGAGGTTGCTCCGGTCGGAAAGGAGAGATGAACCTGTTGGTGCGGGCATTCTCGGGCTGGGGGCGCACGACGGAGCAGATCGAGTCATCGTTCGACAGGCCCAGGACGGGCGGTAACCTTTGGGGCATGCGCGACGAGTCCGGTTCCGCCAGGGCGCCACGGGAGATATCCAGACCGTCTCCAATGGCGATGCTCTATGCTGTCGGGCCGCGAACCCTACGCCGGAACCCAATCCTTTGCTCAGCTACCGCCACGTCTATCACGCCGGCAATTTCGCCGATGTGCTCAAGCACCTCGTGCTGGCGCAGGTGCTCCGCCATCTGACCGCCAAGGACAAGCCGCTGTGCTATTTCGACACCCACGCGGGCAGCGGGAGCTATTCGCTGCAAAGTGTTGCCGCGCTGCAAAACCGTGAATTCGACGGCGGCATCGGCAAGCTGTGGGAGCGTACCGATTTGCCCGCCGCCGTCGCCGCCTATGTCGCGCTGGTGCGGGCAGCCAACCCCGAGGGTGCGCTGCACCAGTATCCGGGATCGCCCTGGTTCGCCCGGCACCTGCTGCGGCAATCGGATCGCCTGCTGCTGTGCGAACTGCATTCCGATGACTTCATGCGGCTGCGGCGTCATTGCGACGGGGATCGCCGCGTCCGTATCCGCGAGGCGGATGGTTTCCGCGAGCTGCTGGCGCTGCTGCCGCCGCCGGAGCGTCGCGGTCTGGCATTGATCGACCCGCCCTACGAAATCAAAACCGACTACCAGACGGTGGTGGATGCCCTGATCGGCGCGCATCGCCGCTTCGCCACCGGTGTCTACGCGATCTGGTATCCGGTGGTGGAGCGCGAGCGCGTCCGGCTGCTGGAGCGGAAGGTAAAGGCCAGCGGTATCCGTCATGTACAGCTGTTCGAGCTGAGCGTGAAACCGGACAGCCTGGGCCACGGCATGACCGGCAGCGGGATGCTCGTCGTCAATCCGCCCTGGACGCTGGCGGCCGATATGGGGAGCGCGTTGCCGTACCTCGCGGAAGTCCTGGGCGACCGCGATGGCAGCGGGCGCCCCATCGGCGGCTATCGCATCGAAACCCTGGCGGGCGAATAGCGGTCGGTGGGGCTCGCCCTACACCCCCTCCACCGCGATCATCCGCGAGCGCGTGGCACTCTGGCGCAGGGTGCGCGCGGCGCGGTATGCGGGGGAATCGTGCCAGGCCCGGGCGCGGTCCAGGGAGTCGAATTCGAGAATCACCAGACGTCCGGACTGCCAGCCGCCTTCGAGGCTGAGGGTGGCGCCGCCGCGCGCCACATAGCGCCCACCGAAGGCGGCGACGGTGGCCGGCGCCAGGGTTTTGTAGTGTTCGTATTGCGCGGGATCGGTGATCTCGATATCCACGATGACGTAGGCTGGCATGAGGGCTCCTTACGCTGGGGTTCACGGTTGTTGATTGTAGGCCCCTTGGCTACCATGAGCGCCCCCTGCGTGACGGCCATTCCCTCCATGTCCCTGTTCGATTTCGCCGCCGGCCGGGAAGGCTATTACGGCGCCTATGGCGGCTGTTTCCTGCCGGAGATCCTCACCTCCACCATCACCGAGCTGCGCGACTGCTTCCGCATCTGCAAGGCCGACCCGGCGTTCTGGGACGAGTTCGTGGAGGTGATGCGGACCTATTCCGGGCGTCCCACGCCGGTGACCTTCCTCGAAAACCTGTCGAACCACCTCGGCGGCGCGCGCATTTACGTCAAGCGCGAGGATCTCAATCACACCGGCTCCCACAAGATCAACAATGTGATGGGCCAGGGCCTGGTGTGCAAACGCCTGGGCAAGACCCGCGTGATCGCCGAGACCGGTGCCGGTCAGCACGGCTTCGCCACCGCCACCATGGCGGCGCGCTTCGGTCTCAAGTGCAAGATCTACATGGGTGCGGTGGACGTGGCGCGCCAGCGGCCCAACGTGTTCTGGATGGAAAACCTGGGCGCCGAGGTGATGGCGGTGCAGGACGGCCAGCGCACCCTCAAGGACGCGATCAACGAATGCCTGCGCGACTGGGTGACCAACATGGGTGACACCCACTATGTGCTGGGCACCGCCTGCGGGCCGCATCCGTTCCCGGAGATGGTGAGCTATTTCCAGTCGATCATCGGCATCGAGGCGCGCGCGCAGATGCTGGCCGAGGCCGGCAAGCTGCCGGACCGGGTGTACGCCTGTGTCGGCGGCGGCTCCAATGCCATGGGCATTTTTCAGGGCTTCCTCGATGACGCCGGCGTCGAACTGGTCGGCTGCGAAGCGGGCGGCTTCGGCCCCGGAACCGGCGGCCACGCGTCGCGCCTCGCCTACAAGGATGCCAGCCTGGGCGTTGCCCAAGGCTACAAGACCTATTTTCTGCAGAACGACGACGGCAACATGCTGGAGACCCACTCGATTGCCGCCGGGCTCGACTACATCGGCGTGAACCCGATCCTGGTGCACCTGTGGGATCAGGGGCGGGTGCGCTTCGAGGCCGCCACCGACGCCGAGGTGCGCGACGCGCTGCGCCTCGTGATGCGCACCGAGGGCCTGATTCCCGCGCTCGAAAGCACTCATGCCTTTGTACGGGCGATTGCCGAGGCGCCCACCATGGGGCGCGACGCGGTCATCCTCATCAACCAGTCCGGGCGCGGCGACAAGGATATTTTCACGGTGGCGGATGCCATCGACGATCGGGCGTGGAAGGCATTCATCCGCGCCAAGGCGGTCGACTATGGCGCTTGAGCAGTACTTGCGCGAGCGGCGGGCCCACAAGGACCTGCTGCTGATGACTCATGTGGTGTGCGGTTATCCCTCCTTCGAGGACAACTGGCGCGCCCTGGAGGTGATGGCGGAGTTCGACGTCGATCTGGTGGAGCTGCAATTTCCGTTTTCCGAGCCCTCCGCCGACGGGCCGCTGTTCGCGCGCGCCAATCAGCGCGCCATCGAGCGCGGCGTTCACACCCGCGACTGTTTCGCGTTCATGGCGCGGGCCGCCGCCCGGTTCCCGTTCAAGCTGCTGATGATGGGTTACTACAACACCGTCTTCAAAATGGGCGAGGCCGCGTTCATCGAGCAGCTCGCAGCGGCGGGAGGCACCGGCTTCATCGTGCCCGATCTGCCGGTGGAGGAAGCGGGCGAGTTGCACCGCCTTGCGGCGCTGGCGGACCTCGATCCCATCGTGCTGATGACGCCGACCAACACCGATGCGCGGCTCGCGCGTCTGGGGCAGGCGGCGCGCGGTTTCGTCTACGCCGTCGCGCGCAAGGGCGTGACCGGCACCAAGACCGCCATGGATGAGGGTCTGGTCGGCTTCATCGAGCGCTGCCGGCGCGCCACCGACCTGCCGCTGGGCATCGGTTTCGGGGTGAGCAGCAAGGACGATATCGACTTTCTGCGCGGTCGCGCCGATATCGCCATCATCGGCACCGCGGCACTCGCCGCCTGGGAGCGCGGCGGCGCGCCGGCGCTGCAGGAATTCCTGGCGACGCTGCTGGGCGGGACTCAGGCAAAGGGCGCGTAGCGATCCCGCCGGTCGAGTGCCTCCGCCACCGGGCGGCAGGTGATATGGCCATCCAGCGTGTTCAGTCCCCTGGCGAAGCCGGGGTCGTCCCGCAGGGCGTCGAGCCCGCCTGCGGCGAAGCGCCGCACATAGGGCAGGGTGGCCTCGGTGAGCGCCAGCGTCGAGAGGCGCGGGTAGGCGCCCGGCATGTTGGTCACGCCATAGTGAATGACGCCGTGCTTTTCGAACACCGGGTCGTGGTGGGTGGTGGGGCGCGAGGTTGCCACGCAGCCGCCCTGATCGATGCTGATATCGACGATGACGGCGCCCGCCGGCATGGTCTTCACCATGGCTTCGCTGACCACATGGGGCGCGCGGGCGCCGCGCTGCAGCACGGCGCCGACGACCAGATCCGCGCTGCCAATCTCCGCTGCCAGGATTTCCGGCGCTGAGCGAACGAAGCGGAAATCCGCGCCGATGAACCGGCGCAACGCCGGCACTCGATCGGGGTCTCGCCCCGCCAGACAAACCTGAGCGCCCAGTCCTGCCGCCGCGCGCGCCGCGTGACTGCCCGCGACGCCGTCGCCGAGCACCAGCACAGCCCCGAAACTCCGCTCGAAAATCCGTCCCAGCAGCATGCCGCGCCCATGGTTGAAGCGGGCGAGGTGGAAGTTGCCCATGGCGACCGCCATGGCCCCCGCCACCGCGCTCATGGGGGCGAGGAGCGGCAGGCGACCGGCCGCATCCTCGACGGTTTCGTAGGCGATCGCCGTGGTGCGGCTGGCGAGCAGGGCATCGGTCAGCGCCGGGTCGACGCCGGCGAGATGCAGATAGGTGAAGACGATCTGGCCTGCCAGCCTGGGGTATTCCGCGGCAATCGGTTCCTTCACCTTGAGCACCAGTTCGGCATTCCAGGCGGCTTCCACCGCGACGATCCGCGCCCCGGCCGCTTCGTAATCCGCGTCCGCAAAGCCCGATCCGGCGCCGGCGCCGCGTTCGACCAAGACCTCGTGGCCATCGGCAACCAGCGCTGCGGCGCCGGCGGGCGTGAGGGCGACACGGTTCTCGTCGGGCTTGCTTTCCCTTGGTACCCCGATCTTCACGGTATCGCTACTCCATCGACATCCAGGGTTCTGGGCTCGAATCGCTGCGGTGGTGGGTCAACCGAACCAGCGGCACGGGCGTTGTTTGGCAATCGCGGGCGTGGCAACTGGCCATGGCGCGGGCAACGGGAGTGTAGCAAGCGATGAAAGCGATGATGCGGTACGGTACGGTACTGGCAGTGTTTGCCGCAGTGCTCGCGGGTTGTGCGGGCCATCGGCAACGATCCGCGGACCGGGTGATTGTCGATACCAAAGGCGTCGACTTGAACGCCTATTACCGGGATCTGGACGAGTGCCAGGACTACGCCGACGACGTCGCCGTGGGGCGGCGCGCGGCCGGCGGCGCGGTAGCCGGCGCGGTGATTGGGGGCGCGGTCGGCGCCATTGCCGGTAACAGCCGAACCGCCGAGCGTGCAGCCGGCGTCGGTGGTGTGGTCGGCGGCGCCAAAGGCGTGGGTTCCGGCTTGCGCGAGCGCGACCGGGTGCTGAAAAACTGTCTGGCAGGGCGGGGTTATCTCGTCCTCAATTGACCGGCTCGGACGCCACGCACTCCTGCAACAGGGCGAGGGCGGCGCGGGCAAAGGCCCACATGTTGGCCTCGCGCTGATCGTCGCCCGTCGCCAGGGTCAGGGTTCGCTCGATGCTGCCGACCACGGCGAGACAGGCGTGGCCCGGCGGATCGCCGTAAGGGTTGGCGGTCGGGCCGGTGGCGCCGGTTTCGGCGAGCGCCCAGGTGCAATTGAACCGCTTGCGCAGTTGGCGCGCGCAGGCCAGGGCATAGGCGTCGCTGGCGGGACGCAGACCCGCCATGTCGTGCTCGGTAAACCCCAGCAGTAGCGAACGGGCGGCCGGGGTGTAGACCACGGCGCCGCCGACAAAATACGCAGAACAGCCTGGGATCGCCACCAGGGCAGCCGCGATCAGGCCCCCGGCGGAGGACTCGCAGACGGCGACGGTTTCCCCGCGGGTTTTCAACAGGTCGGCGCAGCTCGCGGCAAGCCGCGTCAGCGGCAAGGAAAGTTCCGGGTCGTTGCGACCTGCTGGCATGGCGGTGACCTCGATCACTTGAGCTATGGGTTGGGTGTGGTTAGAGTCTGGCAACGACTTGCCACATCGTTTTCCAACTCTTCCACATCAAGGGGGTAATTATTATGGACGTCGGCATGCTGAGTGTCTTCCAGGCGGGTCTCGGCCAGAATCTGACCGATCTCGAAGTCTACAAAAACAATCTGCGCATCTGCGATCTCGTCGAACCCCTGGGGTTCGATTCCATCTGGGCCGCCGAGCACCATTTCACCGATTACACCATGTGCCCGAGCGTGACCGAGTTTCTCGCCTACATGGCGGGGCGCACCCAACGCATCAAGCTGGGCACCGCGGTGCTGATCCTGCCTTGGCACAAGGATCCGGGCCGTATTGCGGTGGAAGTGGCGATGCTCGACAACCTGTCGGACGGCCGCGCCTTGATGGGCTTTGGGCGCGGCATCGGTCGGGTAGAGTACGACGGCTTCGGCATTCCCATGGAGGAATCCCGCGACCGCTTCGACGAATCCGCGCAGATCATCATCCAGGGACTGGAGACGGGGTTCATCGAGTACAACGGCAAGTTCTTCAAGCAGGAGCGCCGCGAGCTACGTCCGCGCCCGTTCAAGTCGTTCAAGGATCGGCTCTACATGGCCTGCCAGTCGCCGGACTCGGCTGACGTGGTCGCCGACCTGGGTGCCACCATGATGGTGTTCGCGATCTCACCCTGGGAAACCCGCGCCAAGGATGTCGAGCGTTACCGTGCGCGCTATCGCAAGGCACAGGGGAAGGAGCCGCCACCGATCATCGCCAATATCTTCTGTGTCTGCGATGACGATGCCGCCCGCGCCGACCAGATGGCCGAGAAATACATGCACGACTACTGGATCTCCGCGCTCGACCACTATGAGATGGATGGCACCCACTTCGGTGACAAGAAGGTGTACGACTATTACGCCCGCAGCGCCGCGATCATGCGCGATCGCGGCCGCGAGTCCGTCACCAGCCTGTTCACCAACAATCAGGTGCATGGCACCCCGGAGCAGATCCTGCGGCGCCTGGAACGGATCCGCGAGATGGCCGGACCGCTGCACCTCAACGTATCCTTCAGCTTTGGCGGCATGCCCTTCGACTACGCCGAGCGCAGCATGCGATTGTTCGGTCGCGAAGTATTGCCCGAGCTGCACCAATGGTCCTGCGCGGCTCCGGGGCAGTCCGTCCAGGCCAGCGCCTGACGGTTCGCGATCCGGAACACATCGTGGACCACTCGGCGCGGCGGCCCACAGTTGGCCGCCGCGCGGCGAGTGGAGTCCGGAACTGCTTTCGGGATATGAGTTTTCGTTTCACGCCAATTAAGGGTGGATTTTCCCCGCGGAGTTAGTCATATAATAGCAGTAACATAATTTCGGGTAATGATGGTTACTCACTTCTCATAACCTCGGGGGATAATATGACCGACTTCGATACTATCATCAAGGACGGCACCATCGTCGACGGCACGCGGCATCGTGCCCGCTTTGTCGGTGACATTGCCATCAAAGACGGGCTGATCGCCGAGATCGCTCCAGCCGGTGGGCTGAGTGCTCGCACCGCCGGGAAAGTCATCGATGCCAAGGGCTTGGTGGTGGCTCCCGGATTCGTGGATCTACACACCCACTACGACGGGCAATTGCTGTGGGATCCCTACCTGAGTTGTTCGAGCTGGCACGGTGTGACCTCGGTAGCCATCGGCAACTGTGGTTTTGGTTTCGCGCCGACGCATCCCGAGCAACGTGAACGCATGATGCTGTCGATGGAGCGGGTGGAAGCCATTCCCCTCGCCACCATGAAAGCCGGCATGGATTGGGACTGGGAAACCTTTCCCCAGTGGCTCGATTCCATTGATAGACGTCCGAAAGGCATCAATGTCATGAGCTTCGTTCCCCTCAATCCCCTGATGATCTATGTCATGGGTGTAGAGGCGGCCAAGTCGCGCGACCCTGACGAGCGCGAACTGAAGGAAATGCTGCGTTTGATGGAAGAGTCCCTCGACGCCGGCGGCGTCGGCTTCTCCATGCAGCGCCTGGGCGATGGCTTTACGTCCGTGCAGCGCGACTATGACGGCACGCCGATGCCGACGGATACCATGTCCGACGAGCTCTGCATGGCTTTTGCGCGGGTCCTGAAGCGGCGCGGCCAGGGCTTCATCCAGCTGACCCAGGCCAAGAACGAATTCACCGCCGATCTGGATTTCGGCCTCAAACTGGCCGAGGCCTCCGACGCGGCCGTGCTCTGGAATGCCGTGCAGGTCAACGAGCGCCACCCCCACCAGCATCGCCGCATGCTCAAGTGGGTCAACGAAGCGCGCGAGAAAGGGTTGAAAGTCTGGATGCAGGCCATTACCACGCCCAACGACATGCGCTTCAAGCTGGACAACTTCAACCTGTTCGACGGCAACGGCGCCTGGCGCGATGTCACCATCGGCGATGTTCCGACCCGCATCGGCAAGATGCAGGATCCGAAGTTGCGCGAAGCGGTGCGTCACGACTATGACTTTGGCAGTGCGCCGTTCGTCAGCGGCCCGATCGCGGAAATCGTCGTGGACTCGGTCGCCAATCCGGAAAACCAGCAATATGTAGGCATGACCATTGCTCAGTTGGGTGTGGCCATGAATCGCCACCCGGCCGACGCGATGCTCGACCTTGCCATCAGCGAGCAGTTGCAGACGGTGTTCTATGTCGTGCCGTTCAATTACCGCGAAGACCTGCTCGATGAGGTTCTGCAAAACGAGTGGACCGTTCCTGGCGTGTCGGATGGCGGTGCCCACACCAAATTCCTCAACTTTGGCCGTTATCCGACCAACATGCTTCAGGACCTGGTGCGCGAGCGCGGGTCCTATACGCTCGAAGAGGCGCATTACCGGCTGGCCGCACTGCCAGCGATGGCGGCGGGTTTCAGTGATCGGGGTACGCTCGAGGTAGGCCGAGCCGCCGACATCGTGGTCTACGACTACGAGAATCTGCGGATGCTGCCCACCGAGATCGTCCATGATCTGCCCGGCAGCGAGTGGCGCTATGTCGAAAAAGCCGAAGGCTACCGCTACACCCTCGTCAATGGCGAAGTAACCTTTGTCGACGGTGTCTGTACCGGGGCTATTCCGGGCAAATTGCTACGGCACGGCAAGGCGGCCGAGGTGACCAAAGCGGCCTGACCAGGGTCGGCGAGGGGAAAAACCGGGGCATGGCCCCGGTTTTTTTTAGCAGCGTGCGCGTCGCGCTCCTCTGGTTCTGCTCTGATCTACCCTGACGCTTCGTCAGTGTTCCAGCGTTGGCGGAGAATGCCCCGTCATTTGCGCATGGGGCAGGGCAGAAGGAGGTTGCTTACCGGGGGCCGTTCCAATAGAATCGCCCGTCCATTTTTCACCTGCTTAGTGCTGGCGTAGCTCAGTTGGTAGAGCAGCTGACTTGTAATCAGCAGGTCGGGGGTTCGACTCCTCTCGCCAGCTCCAGGGCTGAGCTGGTCGCGTAGATGCGATGGCGGCCCGTGTTTGACAGCGGCTGGATAGTGGATGAAGATGCCGGGCTTTTTCCGGAGGGGTTCCCGAGTGGCCAAAGGGATCAGACTGTAAATCTGACGCGCGAGCTTCGGTGGTTCGAATCCACCCCCCTCCACCACAGGTTTTTGCGCGGTCGGCGGCGGGCGTCGCCGCCAGTGCCGGGCGAGCTGGAAGGCCCGGGTCCGCTTAGCGCGGGTATAGTTCAGTGGTAGAACCTCAGCCTTCCAAGCTGATGGTGCGGGTTCGATTCCCGCTACCCGCTCCAGGTGATTGAGTAGTAGATGCTCATATAGCTCAGTCGGTA
>JBFWOQ010000043.1:0-20775 GCA_050250395.1 Porticoccaceae bacterium | reverse complement strand
GCTGTGAGGGAATACACTCTGTCGTCATAGGCCTCTCGTCCTGTTGTGGGTAAGTGCTTGGTGGCGCTTACTTTATGCACCAGACAGAGGCCTATTTCCATAGCAGTGGTGAGATTTACGGGCTAGCCGTGCGCTATTTCTGTATCGACTTGATGTAATCGACCAGATTTCGGATGCGTGCCTTGGCAACGTTGGATCGCTCTCCGCTCTCTTCGTAAAAGACCTTGCCCCACACCGGCATGTCCGCGGGGCCGTGGGTGCGGAAATTCTTGTCGTAATCCTTGTTGCCCTGGATGATCTCCATCACGCGTTGTGTTGGAAACGCGCCATCCGTTTCCTGCTGGTGGAGAAAAGTCAGATTCGGCGGCTTGTTCTTCAATGAACCCGCCACCGGGCCATCGCCTTCGCCGGTTGCGCCGTGGCAGGACGCGCAATGCGCCATGTATTCTTCCTTGCCTTGCTTGACGGCGGAGTTCTCCTCCGCAAAGCCGGTGGTGGCGAATCCCGCGGACAAACCGACGATCAGACCCATCGTCGTTGCCCAGCGGGGACATGCGCCGGTGCGTGACGTGCGCTCTTTGAGGTGCGACAAAATAACCGTTGCGTTCTTCATGGCATTGCTCCTCGCTCGGATGATCCCTTGTTATATGCCGATCCAACCTAGTCGGAAACTTGCGCGTCCATATTGATGTGGATCAAGTGTTTCCCGGGAGCGACGAGGTCTGTCATGCACCCTATGAAAGCCGGTTTTGTTGGGTTGTCTGCGTGCAGGCATTTCGCTGTTCACTGACCGCGGGCTGATCGATGACCGCTCGGCAGTGGATGCTTCCGTTGAGACGGAAAATCCGCAGGCACCCGGCAATTTCCGGGGCTCAATTTCCCGTATCGCGCAACAAAATGACCGTGCGCGGATCGGTTTGGCTGGGCGCGACGCGAAAACCCAGATCCCGCGCCAGGTTGCGCATGCGGTGGTTTTCGTAGAGCACATCCGCGGATAGCTGGCGGATCCCCGCCTGGTCGGCAAGGACAAGCAGCCGGCGCAGCATTTCGGTGCCAAGACCCTTGCCCTGCCAGGCGTCGGCGATCGCGATGCCCAGGTCCGCCGCGCTTTCATTCTTGGGCCGAGCGTAGCGCGCCACGCCGATCTGGCGCTCGTTCCGGTCGCTGCCGATACAGGCTATCAGCGCCATCTGATCGGGATAGTCCGTATGGATAAAGCGTTCCGTCATCTCCGGCGTCAGCGCGGGCAATGCGGTGTGAAAGCGCAAATAGCGGGATTCGGGAGAGAGATCGCGCACGAAGGCTTCCTCGATGGCGCGGTCGTCGGGCACCAGGGTGCGGATGGTGATTGCCGCGTCATCGATCCGGATCTGCTCGCGATAGGCGGGCGGCTTCATCGCGCGGCACCTCCGTACTGCATGGTGGCGACGGATTGGCCCGCGCGAAACACGCGAAACTCGCCACGGTGAAAGGGCTGCCAGATTTCGTCGCGGGTCAGCGGCGCGGTGGCGACGACAGTCACGACATCGTCCGGCCCCGCGTGCTGGGCGAAGTCGATCGCCATGTCGGCGTCGATCAGCGTGGCGCGGCCGAAGGGCGCGCGCCGGGTCAGCCAGCACAGCCGCGTGCTGCAATGGGCGTAGAACGCGCTCGAATCCGACAACAGCAGATTGAAGACGCCGAGGGATGCCAGATCGGCACAGAGCTCCGCCAGCAGTTGCCACAGCGCACGCGGCTGGCGCGGCCGCGTCGGAAACGCAGTGCGGACCCGATCGAGCAGCCAGCAGAACGCGTATTCGCTGTCGGTGGCGCCCACCGGGCAGTAGTGATGGAGGGGACGCTTCTTGATGCCGCGCAGCTGTCCGTTGTGCGCGAAGGACCAGGTCTGACCCCAGAGTTCGCGGGCGAACGGGTGGGTGTTTTCGAGGCAGGCGCGACCGCGGTTGGCCTTGCGGATGTGAGAGAGCACGATTTCGCTCTTGATCGAATAGTGCTGAATGAAGCGGGCGATCTCCGATTCCGCACTGGCGTCCGGATCGTGGAAGGCGCGGTAGCCGCGCCCCTCGTAGAAGCCGATGCCCCAGCCATCGCCGTGGGGACCGGTGGCGCCGCCGCGGCGCATCAGGCCGGCGAAGCTGAAGCAGATGTCGGTGGGCACATTGGCGCTCATGCCCAGCAGTTCGCACATGGGCGATGCCCGGCGGATTATTTTTTCGCGACCGGTTCGACGGGCAGCCCCGCCTGGGTCCAGGCCTCGAAGCCGCCGCCGATATGGCACACCGGTTCGAGCCCCATGCTTTTCACGGTCTGGGTGGCGAGCGCGGAGCGGTGACCCTTGGCGCAATAGAACACAAAGCGCTTGCCCGAGGAAAACACATCCCGGTGGTATTCGCTGTCGGGATCGACCCAGAATTCGAGCATGCCGCGCGGCGCGTGAAAGGCGCCGGGAATCTTGCCGTCCCGCGTCAGTTCACGAATGTCGCGGAGATCGACGATCAGGGTTTGCGGATCGTCCAGCGCGGCGCGCGCCTGCTCCAGATTCAGGGTTTCGATTTCGCTCATGGCCTTGTCGACGAGCTGTTTGACGCTGGTTTTCATGGCTTCCTCCGGTTGCTGATGGGGGGGCAACTCCCCGGGCACTTTGGTTTCATGGTAACCCATGCGCCGGCGGCGACGGCAGGGAGCATCCTCATTCGGGTTAGACTGCGCCAAAACCATTGGGGAGATCCGCTTCATGGAATACCGCAAACTCGGCAACACCGGACTCGACGTCAGCCTGATCTGCCTGGGCACCATGACCTGGGGCCAGCAGAACAGCGTCGACGACGCCCTGCAACAACTCGATTACGCCCTCGATCAGGGCGTCAATTTTGTGGATGCTGCGGAAATGTATCCGGTGCCGCCCCGCGCCGAAACCCAGGGCCGCACGGAGGAATGCATCGGCGAGTGGTTCACCCGGCGCGGCGGCCGCGACCGTGTCATCCTCGCCACCAAGGTGTCCGGACGCTCCGACGCCACCGGCGACTGGCGCCACCTGCGCGGCGGGCCGCAGCTCAGCCGCGACCATATTCGCCAGGCGGTGCGGGATTCCCTCAAGCGGTTGCGCACCGATTACATCGATCTGTACCAGGTGCACTGGCCCGAGCGCACCACCAATTTTTTCGGTCAGCTCGGCTACCGTCACCGCGAACAGGAGGGTCTGAATTCCATCGAGGAAACCCTCGCCGCGCTCACCGAACTGGTGCGCGAAGGGCTGGTGCGTCACATCGGCATTTCCAACGAAACGCCCTGGGGCGTGATGGAATATCTGCGCGCGGCGCGGGAGCACGACCTCGCCCGCATCGCCAGCATCCAGAACCCCTACAACCTGCTCAATCGCAGCTTCGAGATCGGTCTTGCCGAGATGTCGCTCCGTGAACAGGTGGGGCTGCTGGCCTATTCGCCCCTCGCCATGGCCATGCTCACCGGCAAGTATGCTGGGGGCGCGCGACCCGCCGGCGCGCGCCTGACTCTGTTCGATCGCTTCCAGCGCTATTCCGGCCCGCAGGCGGTGGCGGCCAGCGAGGCCTATGTGGCGCTGGCCCGCGACCACGACCTCGACCCGGGTGCCATGGCGCTCGCCTTCGTCAACAGCCGCGACTTCGTCACCAGCACCATCATCGGCGCGACGCGCATGGATCAGCTCGCAGCCAATATCGCGAGCGTCCAGGTGAAATTGCCGGAAGTGGTGATCGCGGGTATCGAAGCGATTCACCGGCAGTACAGCAATCCGGCGCCCTGATTTCGGGATGCCGGGAAGCGTCCTCGACTACTGGTTCGGCGCCGACCGCGCCGACGCCCTGCGCAATCCGGCCCGGGCGCGGCTGTGGTGGCGCAAGGACCCGGTCATCGACGCCGACATTCGCGCGCGCTTCGAACCCCTGGTGGTGCAGGCGCTGGCGGGTGAACGCGACGCCTGGGCGCGGACGCCCGCCGGGCTGCTGGCGCTGGTGATCCTGACGGATCAGTTCACCCGCAATATCTATCGGGGGACGCCGCAGGCCTTTGCCGGCGATCCGCGCGCGCTCGGCTGGTGCCGGCAGGCATTGGCGGAAGGCATGGACGGGTCATTGCATCCGCTGGAGCGGCTGTTTCTCTATCTGCCGCTGGAGCATAGCGAAGCACTGGCGGATCAGGAGGCGTGCATCGCACTGATGGCAGCGCTCGTCGCCGCGGCGGAACCGGCGGCGCGCTCGCTGTTGGCGGGCGCCCTCGATTACGCCCGTCGGCATGGCGAGGTCATTCGCCGTTTCGGTCGCTTTCCCCACCGTAACGCCATTCTCGGCCGCGCATCCACCGCCGAAGAAACGGCTTTCCTCAAGACGCCCGGTTCGTCTTTTTGACCCGGGTCGCGATGGCTTAGCCGCCGGTCGGCGCGCGCCCGCTCTTGACCATCATGGTGAGGCGGGCGATGCAGACCAGTTGATCGGCGTCGTCCAGGATACGGATGTCCCAGACATGGGTGGCGCGACCCAGATGGATGGCGCGCGCCGTGGCATACACATGGCCCTGGGTTGCCGGCCGGATATGGTTGGCATTGATCTCCAGACCGACGCAGTACGCCGATTCCGGATCCAGGCAGAGCATGGAGGCGTGGCTGCCCACGGTTTCGGCCAGCAGGCAGGAGGCGCCGCCGTGGAGGATGCCGTAGGGCTGGCGGGTCTTTTCGTTGACCGGCATGCGCGCGGTGAGGTGATCCGGACCGAAATCCACAAATTCGATCCCCATGTGATGGCTGGCGGTGTCGGGATGGCGCTGGTTGAGCGCATCCAGTGTCAGCGGGCGGTGCCAGATGGTCATCGGTCACGTTCCTTGGGGTCGAGTGTTTGAGGTCGAGTGTTTGAGGTCGAGTGTTTGGGATCGGGTGCGCGCGCTAACTGGACACCGGGCTATTGGGGATACAGCGGTTGCAGGTCGCGGCCCGGTTGCTTGCGGTCGTCCGCGGGTATTTTCGCCAGGGTGCGCAGCTCCGCAAGCAATTCCTCCATGTTCGGTGGCGGGCGGCCGCCCGGCGCATAGCAACTGTCGTCGAGACGGCGGAACGCGGCGTGCAGACGCTCGTTCCCGGCGCGCTCGGCGATCTGACGCAGGCTGAGGATTCCCGCGTCCTGCCAGTGCTCCCGCGCCCAGGCGAGAATCGCCGCGCGCAGGCGCACCCCGTCACCGGCCGCAGCGGCACGTTCGACGGCGCCGAAGTCCGCGCTCGGCGGCGTCGTTTCCCGGGCCGCGCCGGACGTGGTTCCGCGCCGGCGCCAGAGCAGTGCAAAAAACGTCAAGGTGCTCGACAGCAGCAGGACGTTCGTGGCGATCAAGCCGTAGAGCAGGGGGGTGGCGCCACCGGGAGCGACGGCGGTTGCCGCAGGGGTCTGGTCGGCTTCGGTTGCAGGCGCCGCAAGGGTATCGATTGGCGCAACCGCCGCAGCTTGCGGCGCACCGGCCGCCGGCAGTATTTCGAAGCGTGCCCCGGGGACTTCGGTTTCCTCGAAGGCCCGGGTGGCGGTGTTCCACCAGCGCACCTTGATGGGGGGTAGCACCAGAGTGCCGGGCTGGTCGGCCACCACCGCAAAGCGCTCGGTGCGCCGCCCGCGCAGGCCGGCGGCGGTGGCGTCGTCCTCCAGTTCCGGTTGATCCGGGTAGCGGCGATGGCCTTGGGGGGCGGGCAGCTCCAGGGGTGGAATGCGGGCGCTGGTGGTGCCGGTCGCGGTGAGGGTCAGGGTGCGGGTGATGGGCTCCCCGAGGGGAATTTGCCGCGCGCTCGTGCTCCAGGTCTGTTCGACGCGCAGCGCCTCCACGGGCAGCCAGTCGGTGGCGGCGCCGGCCGGCCGTGCCGCCACATGCAGCCTGAGTGGCTCCGAACTGATTCGCAGCGGGCGGCCGCCGCCACCGAAAACGCGATCGAAGGGATCGTGGCCGTCGAGCGTCCGGGCGCCGAAGCGCGCGCCGGGAATATTCAGCTCGCCGTCCTGCTCCGGGATCAGCGCATAGCGCAACTCGATGACCTGATAGGTGCTGCCCTGGATCTCCTTGTGGTATTTGGTTTCCGCAATCTGAATGAGTTCGGCGCCTGGTACCTTGAGCGGCTCCAGGCTGAGGTTGCTCAGATCGACGCGCGTGTAGAGCCGCAGACTGAGCAGCACCTGCTCACCGGGAACCGCCTGATCCTTGTCGAGTATCGTCTCGGCGAATACCGCACGCTCCGCGGTGGTCGATGCGCCGGCATCCGGCGTCACCCGGATGCTGAGGGCGTGACTGCGGGCGTCACCCAGGGTCAACGGCGGAATCCGCAGATCGCCGGTGCGTCTGGGGGCCAGGGTCAGGCGCCAGATACTGGTCGCAGCGAAGTTGCCGTTGACCATGCTGACCTGATTGCGACGGCTGCGGTCGAGAATCTCGAAATCCGTATCCAGGGGCGAAAAGTCCGGGTCCCCGGCTGCCTTGCCGGGATAGGTGAGCGTCAACTCCAGGGTCTCGCCGCGCGCCAGCCTGGTGCGATCCACGCTGGCGACGAGCTCCTCCGCGGCGGCGGAGGTGGGTGGGCACGCCGCCAGCAGCATTGCCGCAAACAACCACGCAGCCAAAATCAGAGGGCGCGCGATCCGTGAGTTGAAACACGACTTCACCAGCGTTCTCCTGTCGCAGCCGGCCGCTCGCCGCGTTCCTCGCGCTGCTCGGCCTCGTAATGAAACTTGCGCCGCAACAGGCCGCCGGGATCGTCCGGCAAGGCCCGCAGTTGTTGTTCCTGAATCTGGGCTTCTTCCGGGGTTGGCGTCCCGGCCGCACTGGATTCGCTGGGCTTTACCCCGGCGGTGGCGGTCTCCGCGTCGGGTTTCTCACCGGCGGGGTTGGCGTGCTCGTCGTCGCCGGCCATCCCATCGGCATCCGGTTTGTCGGCGTCGTGGCCATTTTGTGGCTCGGTTGCGGCAGCTTCGCTTGCCGACGGCGTTCCGGTGGGCGCTTTGTCGGCCGCAGGTTGCTCGGGACTGTCCGCGCCGTCCGTTGGCGGCGACGGACTCTGCCCCCGGGCGCCTTCATCGCCCGTATCGGCGGGCGGCTGGCGATCCCCCGCGCCCGCGCCGGATTGGGCGTCCTCGCCATTGTGTTGCTTGCGCTCGTCCTGCTGTGACTGTTGTTCCTGTTCCTGTTCCTGTTCCTGTTCCTGCTGCTGCTCCTGCTGCTGTTGCTGCTGCACGCGCTGGACCAGCTCGCGGTTGTAGCTCGCGTCGGCGAGATCGGGATCGAGTTCCAGGGCGCGGTCGTAAGCGGCGATAGCACCCGGATAGTCGCCGCTGCGCGCCAGGGTGTTGCCGCGGTTGTAGTGCGCATTGGCCGCGTCGATCTTGCCGAACTCCGTCGCCGCCGTGCCGAGATCGCCGGCGCGGTAGGCAGCGGTGCCGCGCCGCGCGGGATCGCGGAATTCCTGCTGGGCGGTGGCGGCGTCGCCGGCATCCAGGGCGCGTTGACCGCGCTGGTCCGGCCACAGCCAGAGATCTTGCCATTCCAGCGCGCGCGCCGATGGTGTTCCGGTCAGCAGCGGCGCCAGCAGCAGCATCGCGAACAAGCCGCGCCGCCAGGCGAATACCGCGAACGGCAGCAGCAGCAGGGCGAGCCAGGGGCCTTCGTCGCGTCGCGCATCCCGGTGTTGCTGGAGCACGGTGGTCCGCGCGCGGGCCTGGGCGGTAAAGCTTTCGGTCAGCATCCGCACGTCCCGGTCGTCGGCACCGAGTTCCACATAGCGCCCGCCGTGCCGCCGGGCGAGTGCTTGCAGCGGTGCGGGATCGAGGCGTGCGATCAGCAGGTTGCCGGATCCGTCACGCACGAAGCGACCGCCGGGCAGCGGCGCCGGGGCGCCCGCCGGCGTGCCGGCGGCGAGTATCGACAGGCGGACGTTTTCGGCTCCCGCCAGTCGGGAAGTCATGGCGGCGGCGGCCTCCGGGCTGATGCCGTCGGTGATCAGCAGAATATCGCCCTGTTGGTCCCCCACGTTGGCGAGGAGTTCGAGGGCTTTGGCGAGGGCGATTTCCGGGGCGCTGCCCGGCGTTGGCAGCAGATCCGGCGTCAGCGCGGGCGCGAGGGCTGCCAGGGTGCGGGCATCGTCGCTCAGCGGCGTGACCACATGGGCGTCGCCGGCGTAGGCGACGAGGGCGGTGGCGCCCTCCTGGCGCGCCGCCAGCAGATCCAGGAGTTTCAGCCGGGCGCGCGTGAGGCGGTCGGGTTTGAGGTCCTGCGCCAGCATCGACGGCGACAGATCGAACAGGATCGCCAGCGGCTGTTCGCTGCGATACACCGGCTGGGGCAGGTCGCGCCAGCTCGGTCCGGCGAGCGCGAGCGCGGCGATGATCCAGGCGGCGAGGGCCAGCCAGGGCAGCCGTTGTCGCGGCGCCGCGGCGTCCTGCTCCAACAGCCAGGGCAGCAGGGCGGGGGCGATGACGCGCTCCCAGTCGCCGGCACTGGCGTGGCGCCGGTGCAACAGCGCGGCCAGCCCGGCGGCGGGCGGGATCGCCAGCAGCCACCAGGGCCGCAGCCACTGAAAGCGGCCGAGCAGTTCCAGCAGTTCTTCAGGCACGCAAATCCTCCCGGGCCGCCACGGCGAGGGCCAGGCTCGCGAAGAATGCCACCGCCAACGGCCAGTGCGCGAGGGAGCGCAGCGGACGCACGGTGTCGGGCGCCTGCGCCACGGGTTCGAGGCTGTCGAGTTCGCGATAGATGGCAGCGAGCTCGCCGGGATTGCGGGCGCGGAAGTAGCGACCGCCGGTGGTATCGGCCAGCGCCCGCAGCCCGGTCTCGTCGAGGTCGGCGGAGGGATTGACGCGACGCGCGCCGAAGAGGGTGCGCTGGATCAGCTCGTCGGCGCCGATCCCGATGGTGTAGATGCGGACGTGGTTGGTCGCCGCGAGCTGCGCGGCCTGGGCGGGTGTGATCTGGCCGGCGTTGTTGGCGCCATCGGTGAGCAGAATCAGGACGCGGCTGGTGTGGGGCCGGTCGCGCAGGCGCTTGACCGCAAGCCCGATGGCATCGCCGATCGCGGTGCCGTCACCGGCAAGCCCGATCACGGCTTCGTCGAGCAGGGTCTTGAGGGTTTGGTGGTCAAAGGTGAGCGGCGTGTGGAGATAGGCTTCGCCGCCAAACAGGATCAACCCGAGACGGTCCTGGGGGCGCCGTGTCACGAAGTCGCCGACCACCGCCTTGATCGCGGTGAGGCGGTCCACGAGCTGGCCGCCGCGCTCCATGTCGCGCATTTCCATGCTGCCCGAGATGTCGACTGCCAGCAGCAGATCGCGTCCGCTGGCGGGCAGGGCAGCGGGCGCGCCGGTCCACACCGGTCGCGCGGCGGCGCCGAGCAGCGCGAGCCAGATCAGCGCCAGCAGGGCGAGGCGCGCGCGGTGGTGCGGGTTGCTGCCGGTCGTGGCGTCCTGGTCCGGGAACAGTGCGGCATAGGCCGGAGCGCGCAGCGCGGCGAGCTTGAGTTCGACCGCGCTCCGCCAGCGTCGGTACAGCCAGGGCAGCGGCGTCAGCACGAACAGCCAGGGCCACTCCAGGCTTACCACAGCGGGCCCCCGGCGCGCCGAATCCATTCCCGCGTCACCACGAACAGGGTGCGCGCCTCGCTTTGGGTAAGGGTTTCCGGCGCTGGCGCATAGAGCAGCCGGACGATTTTCGCGACGGACAGGGCAGCGGTCAGTTTGCCGTCGCTGGCGGCGTCGATCTGCACCAGCAATGCCTCGGTCGGCAAGGCGGCGCTCGCTTCCTGCAGCGGGGTGGAGCGGGCGGTCTGGCGGGCCAGTACCAGGAGCGCCTTGGCCAGGCGCGCGCTGTCGCCGTTGTGCTCGAAGTCGCGCCACAGGCGATCGATGCGGCGTTTGGCCTCGCGCGCGAAGCGCCGTTCCCGGTGGCGCCGCCGCACGGCCAGCAGCACCCAGCCGGCGCCCAGGATCGCCAGCAGGGCCAGGATCCACCAGCCCGGGGCGGGCGGCCACCAGGATGGGGGCGGGGGCGGGTGAATGTCGCGCAACTGCGCCAGCGGATCTGGGGTCATCGGCGACCCCGGCGCGCGCTGCCTTGGTTCCGTTGCGGGGCGTGACGCCGCTGGAAGTGGCGGCGCAGCAGCAGTTGCGGATCCTCGGCCGTGGAGACAGGAATCAGGCCCAGGTTCAGCCGGTTCGCCAGTGCCTGAAGGTGTGCGCTTCTGCGGTTGGCGCGCTGCTCGAATGCGCGCCGCGCGTCGGGATCGCGGCTGTCGATCGCCAGCAGCCGATGCGCGGCGGTGCGGACACCGTAACGCCCGGGCGGCGGCAGTGCCGTTTCCAGCGGATCCTGCACCGCCAGCAGGGTGATATCGCAGTGGCGCGACAGTTCGAACAGTTGCCGTTCGACGCCGGGCTGGTCCGCGAGGTCGCAAAAATCGCTGATCAGGAACAGGGCGGCGCCGGGATGGGCGACCTGTCGTGCTTCCGCCAGCAT
Organism: Porticoccaceae bacterium; assembly: GCA_050250395.1. Classification (GTDB taxonomy): domain Bacteria; phylum Pseudomonadota; class Gammaproteobacteria; order Pseudomonadales; family Porticoccaceae; genus JAGPUQ01. The sequence goes on along the minus strand of JBFWOQ010000043.1, from coordinate 10,278 downwards.
GGGTTCGAGATGGTGGCGGTCCGGTTGCGGCGCGATCAGTTGCGCGGCGGTTTCGCTCAGCGCGCGCAGCAGGTGCAGTACGCCCAGCTGACCGCGCCCGGTGCGGACGTGGTGCGCGGTGGCGCTGCCGAAGACCAGACCGCCGATGCGGTCGCCGGCGCGGGCGCCCGCCCAGGCCAGGGTCGCGGCGAGCTCGCAGGCGACCGTCGACTTGAGCCGCTGACCGCCGAAGAACATCGTCTGGCGCAGGTCGACGACCAGATGCACGGGCCGTTCGCGTTCCTCGCGAAATACCCGGGTGTGGGGTTCGCTGCGCCGCGCGGTGACGCGCCAGTCGATGCTGCGTACGTCGTCGCCGGGTTGATAGACGCGCACTTCCTCGAACTCCATGCCGCGTCCGCGCCGGCGCGAGCTGTGACCGCCGCCGGTGGTGCGGGCAACGCGCCGCGGAAACAGCTCGATGTGCCGCGCGTGATGGCGCAGGCGCGCCAGATGTTCCGCAGTGGGCGCCACCGCGCCCGGGATCGGGTCGGAATTCGTCATGACATCCGGCTCAGGCGGAGGGGACGGCGGTCAATAGCTGTGCTATGGCCTGGCTGGTGGTGACGCCTTCGGCCTCGGCCTCGAAGTTGAGCAGGATCCGGTGGCGCAGGACGTCGGGCGCGATGTCACGAATATCGTCGGGGGTGACATAGTCGCGATCGTCCAGCCAGGCCATCACGCGCGCGCAGCGGTCGAGCGCGATGGTGGCGCGCGGACTGGCGCCATACTCAATCCAGTTTTTCAGATTAGCGCCATATCCCTTTGTATTTCTTGTGGCCAGGATCAATTGAACCAGGTATTCCTCGACGGCGGGGTCCATGTGGACGGCCAGTGTCGCACGGCGCGCGGCGAAGATCGCGTCCTGCGCCAAGGGCACAAAGGGCGTGCCCATGGTGCCGGCGGCTTCATCCCGGGCGAGGGCCAGAATGCGGCGCTCGGCGGCCGCATCCGGATAGTCGACCAGGAGATGCAGCAGGAAGCGATCCAGCTGGGCTTCGGGCAGCGGATAGGTGCCTTCCTGTTCGATGGGATTCTGGGTCGCCATCACCAGAAACAGCGACGGCAGCGGGTAGGTTTTGGCGCCCACGCTGATCTGGCGTTCCCCCATGGCTTCCAGCAGTGCGGCCTGGACCTTGGCGGGCGCGCGATTGATCTCGTCGGCGAGCACCAGATTGTGAAACAGCGGGCCGGGCTGGAAGCTGAACGACCCGGTTTCCGGACGATAGATGTCGGAGCCGGTGATGTCCGACGGCAGCAGATCCGGCGTGAATTGAATGCGGTGGAAATCGGCGGCGATGGCGCCGGCCAGCGAACCGATGGCGCGGGTCTTGGCGAGTCCGGGCGCCCCTTCGACCAGCAGGTGGCCATCGGCGAGCAGGGCGATCACCAGGCGCTGACAGAGTCCCGGCTGGCCGATGACGCGGTGGTTGAGGTGGTGGAGCAGGGCGTGCAATTGTTCGCGAAGCGGCATGGGGTCCTGAGTCGTCACGGTAGAAGGGGCGGAATTGTGCCGGGGTTGGAGCGCGAATGGCAGCTCGGGTTCCGCGCGATGCCGGGTGGCGATGCCTGGATGCCGCAGGCGAGTCCGGTCCGCTTTACCGGCTCACTGCGCGATCGCCTTGACTGCATCGACCGCAACGGCCGCCCCGCCGGGCCAGCGGGTATCGGTGGCGCCGTACAGGAGACTGCCGTCGCTGCCGATGCTCTGGGTGCGACCCAGCGTGCGCGGCGAGCGCGTCAGCGTGTGTCCCATGCCTCCCAGCAAACCGAGAGTGTCGGGGCTCACCCCCGGTTCGTAAAATACCCGATCGGGTTGCCACTGATGATGGATGCGCGGCTGCGCGGCGGCGTCCGCCACGTTCATGCCGAAATCGACCACATTCAGGATCGTCTGCAGCACGGCGGTGATGATCACGGGTCCCCCCGGGCTGCCCGTCACCAGTACCGGTTTGCCATCCTTGAACACCAGTGCCGGTGTCATCGACGACAGCGGTCGCTTGCGCGCCTCGATGGCATTGGCGGTGCCACCGATCAGGCCGAAGGCATTGGGCACGCCGGGCTGCGCGGAGAAATCGTCCATTTCGTTGTTGAGCAGAAAACCGGCGCCGGCGACCGCGATGCCACTGCCGTAGGAGAAATTGAGGGTGTAGGTATTGCTGACCAGGTTGCCCTTCGCGTCCCACACCGAGAAATGCGTGGTCTGCGGGCTTTCGGTGCGCGGCTTCAGGGTTGGTGCCACGGCAGTTGAAGGTGTCGCGCGAGCCAGGTCGATACTCGCGCGCAGGCGCGCGGCGTACTCCTTGGACGTGAGTTCGGCCACCGGCACCGCCACGAAATCCGGATCGCCCAGATGCTCGCCGCGATCGGCGTAGGCGCGGCGCATCGTCTCGATCAGGCGGTGCAGATAGGCCGCGCTGTTGTGGCCCAGCTCGGCGAGATTCCAGCCTTCGAGCACATTGAGCATCTCGATCAGATGCACCCCGCCGGACGAGGGCGGCGGCATGGCAACGACCTGATGGCCGCGATAGGTGCCGGTCACGGGCGCGCGCTCCACCGGCTGATATTCGGCCAGATCCCGGGCCGTGATCAGGCCATCGTGGGCCTCCATCTCCGCGACGATCTGCGCCGCGATGGGGCCGGTGTAGAACGCCGGCGGCCCCTGGTCGGATATTCGGCGCAGGGTGCGCGCCAGATCCGGTTGTTGCCAATGCTGGCCGGGCGCTGGCGCCTGGCCATCGGGCCGCAGATAGTAGCCGGATGCAGCCGCAGATTTTTTCAGGCGCGGCGCGGCTTCGGCCAGTGAAAACGCGAGCGGCCGGGTCACCCGGATGCCCTGTTCGGCGAGCGTAATGGCGGGCGCCATCACTACCGCCAGCGGCAGGGTTCCGTATTGCTTCTGGGCCAGGGCGAGGCCCGCCACCGTGCCCGGCACCCCGGCCGAGCGATGACTGAAGCGCGCGAGTTCCGGGTCCACCGCTCCGTTCGCGTCGACGAAGAGGTCGCGGTACGCGGCGCGCGGCGCCACCTCGCGGTAATCGATGGCGACGGTTTTGTTCTGCTCCCCGAGGTGGATCAGCATGAAGCCGCCGCCGCCCAGATTGCCCGCCTGGGGCAGGGTCACCGCCAGCGCAAACCCGGTGGCCACGGCGGCATCGACGGCATTGCCTCCTTGCGCCAGGATGTCCGCGCCGACGCGGCTCGCGACCGCCTCCTGGGACACCACCATGCCGGCGGCACCGACCACCGGGTGGAAGCGGTCGGCGTAGTCGATGATGGGCGGTGCCGCCAGGGCGCGACAGGCGAGGCCCAGCACAAGCGCGCAGAATAACGTCGGGTGCCGCAAAGGGTGTCCGTGTCGTGGCCGCATGTCCGGTATCTCCGGTCGGATTTTCGGTGCGGCCTGCATTCTAGCCGCAAGCCCGGGGCGCGCTGTATCCTGAGGCAAATTGCCGATCGACCCTGCCCCATGGAAAGCCTGGATTACCTGCCGGTAATGATTGAATCCGCGACCTGGGCGGCGCAGGGTGACGCGCTGCGGGCGATTCGCCGGCGGGTGTTCGTCGACGAACAGGGCATTTCCGAAGGCACGGAATTCGATGGGCAGGATGCCGCCGCACGGCACTGGCTGGCCGCCACAACCGACGGACACCCCATAGGTTGCGCGCGGTTGCTGGAGGATCGCGTTGGCCGTCTCGCGGTGCTGCCGGAATATCGCCGTCAGGGCGTCGGCTCGGCCCTGATGCGGCGGATCATTCGCGATGCACTCGGCGGGGGGCGGGGCGCCTTGCAACTCCATGCCCAGACTCAGGCCCTGGGTTTTTACGAGGCACTGGGATTCGAGCCCCGGGGCGAGGAGTTTCTGGAAGCCGGGATACCCCACCGCCTCATGGTATTGCCATTGCGGAATCTGCTGTCCGTGCGTGAACAGCCGGCGCCGCCGGTATCGGACGCCGAGCACCGTCGCGAAGTGCTGGAAGGCGCCGCCACGATTGCCGCCTGTGTGCCCATCTGGATTCCACGCGCGTTGCGGCGTGTTTGTATCCTGAGCACCCGACTCGATCCCGAAATTTACGACAGTGATCCGGTGCGCGACGCGCTGCTGGAGTTCGCTACCGATCATCCCCAGGCCGAGGTGCAGATGCTGGTGCGCGAACCCCAGATGCTGGCGCGCTCGGGGCACCGCCTGCTGCGGCTTGCGCAGCGCCTGTCGAGCCATGTCCGGTTGCGCGCCTTGCCACCCGCCTGTCCCACGCCCGAGGACGAATTTCTGCTGGCCGATACCGGCGCGATATTGTGCTGGCAGCACGCGCGCCCGTTGCGGGGCTACGGCGTGCTGCACGCACCCGCCGAGGCGCGCCGGCTCGGCGAGGCATTTGAGGAACTGTGGAGCACGAGCGAGGAAGCCCCGGAGCTGCGCCGGCTCGCGCTGTGACGGCGTGCCAGCGGGGCCGGTCAACCAAGGAAGCACTGCACAAGCCCCCGACTGTGCATTACCACCGATTGCCAGGCGATGCGCGATTGCCGTGAATCCGTGCAGGATCGTGGAACGGCAATTTGGTTATACCAGGGTGCGTTATCAGGGCTTGGGCAAGCACACCGCACGACTGATGATGCTGTCTACACTTGCCAGATCAACCGCTGGAGTGGCGTACCGGATATCCGTGAATTTGGGGCGAGATCAAGTCCATTAGAAAAGCAGAAAAGGCCTGCGGGCTGCATGGTCAAGCAAAAGCGGCTGTTCGAGTAACCGATGAAGGCCAGACAAGAACACAAGCCACAGTGCGACGGCATCGATATGGAAGGGACACACGTTTGAGCGACCAACAAATCACCCTCAGCCAACTCGAAGGCCACCTTTGGGAGTCCGCCAACATCCTGCGTGGCCCGGTGGATGCGGCCGACTTCAAGACCTACATCTTTCCGCTGCTGTTCTTCAAGCGCATCTGCGACGTCTGGGACGACGAGTACCAGGAAATCGTGGACGAGACAGGCGACGAGCAACTGGCCTGGTTTCCGGAGTCGCACCGCTTCCAGATCCCCGACGAGTGCCACTGGAACGACGTTCGCGCGGTGGCGACCAACGTCGGCAACGCGCTGCAGCGCGCCATGCGCGAGATCGAGAAGGCCAACCCGGACACCTTGTACGGGGTCTTCGGCGACGCCCAGTGGACCAACAAGGACCGCCTCTCCGATGCGCTGCTCAAGGACCTGATCGAGCATTTCTCGAAGCTGCCGCTGGGCAACCACAACGTCACGTCCGACCTGCTGGGCGACGCCTACGAGTACCTGATCAAGAAGTTCGCCGACGCCACCAACAAGAAGGCCGGCGAGTTCTATACCCCGCGCAGCGTCGTGCGGCTGATGATCGAGATGCTCGACCCCAAGGAGGGCGAAACCATCTACGACCCGGCCTGTGGCACCGGCGGCATGTTGCTCGCTGCCGTGCAGCACGTGCAGGAGCAGCACGGCGACGTGAAGCGCCTGTGGGGCAAGCTGTATGGGCAAGAGAAGAACCTCACCACCTCGTCCATTGCCCGCATGAACCTGTTCCTGCACGGCATCGAGGACTTCCAGATCGTGCGCGGCGACACCCTGCGCAACCCGGCCTTCTTCGAGGGCGATCGCCTGGCGACTTTCGACTGCGTGATCGCCAATCCGCCTTTCTCCCTGGAGAAGTGGGGCGAGGAACTGTGGGCGAACGACCCCTTCGGGCGCAATTTCGCAGGACTGCCCCCGTCCGGCAGCGGCGACTTCGCCTGGGTGCAGCACATGGTCAAGTCCATGGCCGACGTGACCGGCCGCATGGCGGTGGTGCTGCCGCAGGGCGCGCTGTTCCGCAAGGGTGCGGAGGGCAGCATCCGGCAGAAGCTGCTGGAGATGGATCTGGTCGAGGCGGTCATCGGCCTGGCCCCGAACCTCTTCTACGGCACCGGTCTGGCGGCCTGCATCCTGGTGCTGCGCAAGAAGAAACCTGCTGCCCGGCGCCAGAAGGTCATGATCGCCGACGCCTCGCGGCTGTTCCGACGCGGCCGGGCGCAGAACTATCTGGAGCCGGCGCACGCCCTCGAAATCCAGGGCTGGTTCGAGACGTTCGAGGATGTGCAGGACGCGGTGCGCGTCGTCGGCCTCGACGAAATCAAGGCCGAGGACTGGACGCTCAATATCTCCCGCTACGTTCTTCCGCAGCTGCAAGAGGATATCCCGCCGTTGCCGGAAGCCATCGAGGCCTTCAAGGCGGCGCTGGCGCGTTGCCGTGAGGCGGAAGGCCGGCTGGCCAAGGCCATGACCGAGGGTGGTTGGCTGCAATGAGTACTCGAAAATACATCTGTCCCGCCTGCCGGCAGAAAACCGGTGTCGACATCCTCTATGGCATGCCGAGCCATGAAGCATTCGAGATGGCCGAGCGCAACGAAATCGCACTCGGTGGCTGCTGTGTCGACTTCGAAGGACCCGAGCGTAAATGCACGAGTTGCGGCCATGAATGGCGAATCAAGCGCAGAGAGGTGAAATTTGAATAGCCGCATCACCCAGCAAGAACTCGAATCCTACCTGTGGGGCGCGGCGGTTCTGCTGCGCGGCCTGATCGACGCCGGCGACTACAAGCAGTTCATCTTTCCGCTGCTGTTCTTCAAGCGCATTTCCGATGTCTGGGACGAGGAATATCAGGCGGCGCTCGCGGAATCCGCAGGTGACCTGTCCTATGCCGAGTTCGCCGAAAACCATCGCTTCCAGATCCCCGACGGGGCGCACTGGAAGGACGTGCGCCAGGTTCCGAAGAACGTCGGCATGGCGATTCAGATCGCCCTGCGGCAGATCGAAGCGGCCAACCCCGACATGCTGGCCGGCATCTTCGGCGACGCGCCCTGGACCCATCGCGAGCGCCTGCCGGACGAAACCCTCAAGAACCTGGTCGAGCATTTCTCGACCCGGACGCTGTCGGTCGCCAACGTGCCCGAGGACGAGCTCGGCAACGCCTACGAATTCCTGATCAAGAAGTTCGCCGACGACTCGGGCCACACGGCCGCCGAGTTCTACACCAACCGCACCGTCGTGCACCTGATGACCGCCTTGCTGGCCCCGCAGGCCGGCGAGTCGATCTACGACCCCACCTGCGGCACCGGCGGCATGCTCATTTCCGCGCTGGCGGAGGTCAAGCGCAGCGGCGGCGAGTACCGCACGCTCAAGCTCTACGGGCAGGAGCGCAACCTGATCACCTCCGGTATCGCCCGGATGAACCTGTTCCTGCACGGCGTCGAGGACTTCCAGATCATCCGGGGCGACACCCTGGCCGATCCGAAGCACATCGAAGGCGACCGGCTGCGCCAGTTCGACGTGATCCTGGCCAATCCGCCGTATTCCATCAAGCAGTGGGACCGCGAGGCCTGGGGCCAGGACAAGTGGGGGCGCAACTTTCTCGGCACCCCGCCGCAGGGGCGGGCCGACTACGCCTTCCAGCAGCACATCCTGGCCAGCCTCAGTGACAGGGGCCGCTGCGCCATCCTCTGGCCGCACGGCGTGCTGTTCCGCAACGAAGAGCAGGCCATGCGCGCCCGGATGGTCGAGCAGGACTGGGTCGAGGCGGTGATCGGTCTCGGGCCGAACCTGTTCTACAACTCGCCGATGGAGTCGTGCATCGTCGTCTGCAACCGGCGCAAGCCGGCCGCGCGCAAGGGCAAGGTGCTGTTCATCGACGCGCTGAACGAGGTCACCCGCGAGCGGGCGCAGAGCTTCCTCAAGCCGGAACACCAGCAGCGCATCCTGCAGGCGTTCCAGTCGTTCGCGCCGATCGAGGGCTTTGCGGCGGTGGCGACGCTGGACCAGATCGCCCGCAACGGCGCCAATCTGTCCATTCCGCTGTACGTGAAGCGGGCGGCCAGCGCGGCGAACGGCAACGGCGCCCAGGAGGCCATCAGCCTGCGCGCGGCCTGGGAGAAATGGCAAAGCGACGGACGCGCCTTCTGGCAGCAGATGGATGCCCTGGTGGAAACCCTCGATGCCCTTGAGGATTCGCAGGCTTCTGGCGCGAATCACGAAATCGCGCCAAATAAATGGCGCGCAAATTGACAATACGCGCCAATAGAATTAGCTTTGTGGCGCGAATAAGTGTATTCGCGCCAATAAAAGGGTGAAGCGTGCCAAAAAAGCTGCCTGAAAATCTGAATGCGCAAATAGCCGCCCAGATCGCCCGGCATCCGGAGGGCGTCGGCATCGACGACCTGCACGCTGCCCTGGCCGACATCGTCAGCCGCCGCACCCTGCAGCGCCGTTTAGGCGAACTGGTCGAAGACAAAAAAATTGCCATTTCAGGCAAGGGGCGTGGCCTGCGTTATCGACAGCCCAGGATCATCGAACTCGATATCAGAGAGCATGTCCGTGTGTCGGATGCGCCAGGTGTGGAGGTTTACGTCCCGCTTTCTCCTGCCGGGCGGGAAGTCCTCGACTACGTTCGCCAACCCATCCAGCAGCGCATGCCGGTGGGCTATGACCGCGAATTTCCGGGGGCGTATCGCCCCAACGAAAGCTTTTACCTCACCACAGAAATCCGCGAACACCTGCACAACATCGGCCGTTCCCCGGACGGCGAGCGCCCGGCGGGCACTTATGCGCGCGACATCCTGGGGCGCCTGCTGATCGACCTGTCCTGGGCATCGAGTCGGCTCGAAGGCAACACCTACACCCGGCTCGACACGCAAAACCTGATCGAGCTGGGCCAGGCGGCCGAAGGCAAGGACCGTCGCGAGGCGCAGATGATCCTGAATCACAAGGCCGCCATCGAATTGCTGGTAGAGCAGGCCGAGGACATCGGCTTCAATACCTTCACCTTCTACAACCTGCATGCGCTGCTGGCCGAGAACCTGCTCGCCGATCCCGGCGAGAGCGGGCGGCTGCGGGGCCGCATTGTCGAAGTCAGCGGCACGGTGTTTCACCCGCTTGGCATCCCCCAGCAGATCGAAACCTATTTCCACATGGTCCTGGACAAGGCCGATGCCATCGAAGACCCGTTCGAGCAGGGTTTTTTCATCATGGTCCATATTCCCTACCTGCAACCGTTCGTGGACGTGAACAAGCGGGTATCACGGCTGGGTGCCAACATCCCGCTCATCCGGCGCAATCTGTGCCCGCTGTCTTTCGTCGACGTGCCGGAACGGGCCTATGTCGAGGGCACGCTCGGCGTGTATGAGCTGAAGCGGGTGGAACTGCTGCGAGATGTATTCGTATGGGCCTACGAGCGCTCCTGCCAGCGCTACATGGCCATCCGCGACACCGTCGCCGAACCCGATCCCGTGCGCCTGGGCCACCGCGAGGCGCTGATTGCCATCGTGGCCGAGATCGTGCGCGGTCAGCAGGCGCCCAGCGAGGAAGCAGTGCGCAACCTGGCGGCGACCCTGGTGCCGGCGGAAGACCTGAACCGGGTCGTTGCGCTGGCTCTGGACGATCTGCGCAACCTGCACGAGGGCAACGTCACCCGTTACCGGCTGCGGCTGTCCGAGTACCGGGCATGGCGGCCGATGCAGCAGACGGGGGCGGCATGATGGGTGGGCATTTGAAACCCGGCTGGAAGGTCTGGCGCTTCGATCAGATGGCCACCAACGTCAATGTCCGCATCGACAATCCATCCGAATCCGGCATGGAGCATTACGTCGGCCTGGAACACCTCGACCCCGATTCGCTGCGCATTCGGCGCTGGGGTAGCCCGGACGATGTGGAAGCCACCAAGCTGGTGTTCAAGAAAGGCGACATCATTTTCGGCCGCCGTCGCGCCTACCAGCGCAAGCTGGGCGTAGCCGAGTTCGACGGCATCTGCTCGGCCCATGCGATGGTGCTTCGCGCCAAGCCCGAAGTCGTGCTGCCGGAGTTCCTGCCCTTCTTCATGCAGAGCGATCTGTTCATGAATCGGGCAGTGGAGATTTCTGTCGGCTCCCTTTCGCCGACGATTAACTGGAAGACACTCGCGGTTCAGGAGTTCGCGTTGCCGCCGATGGAGGAGCAGCAAGTCATCATTGAATTGCTTGAACAATTCGATACTCAGACGGAGTGCTACAGCGATGCGTTGACCGCGTTAAACAAGCTGAAGGCATCAATAGGTCATTCGGAATTCGTTGAAAGTCGTGAACCGCCCCGGGTTTTGAGGAGGCTCCAACCTTTGAGAGAATGGAGCCATGAACAAGTCAACGTCAAATCGGTTTTCCCCGGAAGTCCGCGAGCGCGCGGTTCGCATGGTGCTGGAGCATCGTG
>JBFWOQ010000042.1:0-21586 GCA_050250395.1 Porticoccaceae bacterium | reverse complement strand
CGAGGCGATTTTCGATCAGGTCAGTATCGATTCAAACCAAAATGCGATGGTGGTGGTTTGGGGTACCAAGTCCAATACGACCTTCGCACGGCAGTTTCGCTTGTCCGATGGTGCCGAAGACATCCTCCGGACCGATGGCCTGGTGGGTCGCCTTAAGCGGGTGTTGGACGACGGCATTCTGGTCGAGAGTCTTGGTCAGGGCTTGCACTTCGTGTCCCTGGATACGGGCATACCGATGCATACCATTCTGGATCCACATTCCGGCGGAAAGGTGGTGCACTTGGGTAATTTGGGCGCATTGGTACACATCCGATCCGGAAATCGGGAAGCCGTTGAATGGCGGAGTCTGCGCGACGCGCAATCGCGGCTGATTGTTGAAGAGTCGCTGACTCAGGAGCAAGCTGAGAATTCGCGTTGTGTGTTGATGCCCGAGGCCAGTCGCTGGACGGGTGGGGAGTTGCTGGTTCAGTACTTGCGGCGGAGCCGAGTGGCACTCGTCGATGTGGAGACCGGGAATTCGCGAGAGTTCGAATTGCCGACCGTGTCTCGCATCGGCGACTACCGCACGCAGCAGTTCATCAACAGTACCGAACGAGAGGCGTTTTTTGAGGGAGCGCTGTCCAGCGTCGAACGAAGCGGGGATTGCGGTGGCATTTACAACTTACAGCCGGATGCGGCCACCGCGCCCAATGCGCACGAACCGGCGACTTCTTTGTTGTTCGACGGGGAAGTCGTGGTCGTGGCCGATGACATCGTCTCCCCGGGAATTACTTTCTATCTCGATGGCGCCAAGTCGGTGATGTCATTGCAGCGCCGTTCCGGCCTGGTGCGCAGCATCGGGGCCTACACCAATTGGCTGCTGCTCGATCCAGGGGATGCAGCCAATTTCCCGGCCCTGCCGCTTAGGCAGCCAGATCCGAATTCTTCGCCAGGAGCTCAGGCAGGCATCAATCCGACTGCGCTACCCGTGGAATTGATTTCCGAATACCACCGTCAAACCGCCACACGGGATCCGTGGTTGGGTATGGGTGATGGCAGCGGAATCGGCTATCCGGCCGTACCTGAGCAATTTGATGTGTTCGTATCTGATGGATATCCGACTGGAGCGGCTTGGCCACCTGCCTTCGACTTGCATGGGGAATCGCGGTCGGGCAGTCATCTGACCGGCGGCAGTTGGTATTATTCTTCGCCACCAGAACCGACCAGCGAACTGTGGTACTACTCCTCGCTCGCCAACCAGGTCAGCAAGTTGCGCGCGCGCGGCAGTGCCCAGGGCATTGATCTGCTCGGCATCGCCGAGGACCAGAACTTCCTGCAGTTCGAACTGGCATGGGCCAATCCGGCGCTGCCCGAGCAGTGGCACGCGATCGGGCCGGCGGTGCTGGAGTCGGCGGTCGATGGCGAACTGATGTCGTGGACGCCACCGGCGGCCGGGCAATACCTGCTGCGCCTGCGCACCCTCGACAAGGCCGGAAACCAGCGCGAGGCCAGCGCCCGCGCCATCTCGCCGGCCGCGGCCGATATCACCGGCGCGCATCTCGCTTCGCGTTTCGTATCGCCGAATGGCGATGGGGTGAAAGACCGGCTGGAATTGTCCTTCGAAGTGCTGCGCCCGACCAATCTGCATATCGAAATTCGCAACGCCGCCGGATTGGCGGTGGTCAGCGAGGATCTGCAGGTCACCTCACCCGGCCCCTTCGACTGGAGCTGGGATGGCCGTTCGACTTCTGGTGCGCCAGCCCCGGACGGCGGCTACCGGATCGCGGTGAACACCTGGTTCGCCACCGGTTTCACCGTCGATGCCACCCCGCCCACGGTGGCCTTGCAGCGGCAGCCGGCCAACCGACGGGCCTTGCCAGGCAAGTTCGCCAACGTCCTGAGAGAACGGGTCGATCTGGGTCTGGCCTGGGAGGTCGTCGATGTCAATCTCGAATCGGCCAAACTGGAAGCTGGCGAAGGCGCGAGTCCTGCCCATTGGACGCTGGTGGAAGAAACCCTGCCGGGCAACGTCAGTGGCAAGCGGCTGATGCGCGAAGACACCAGCAATTACCGCATCAATGCGATCGATCAAGCTGGCAATCGCACCAGCAGCGAAGCGGCCGGCGTCCCGCCGCCGGACCTGGCCCTGGTCGGGCGCTGGGCCAGGCAGCAGAATGGCTCTGCGCGGCCCTGGGGTTGTACCAGCATCGGGCAAGATGATGGATGCATGTACATTCCGCGCGTTGACGGAACCTATTTTAGGGGCGACGAGACCTTTCCGGTCGAATCAACAGCGACGATCGAACTCGACCTGTACCTGGCGCCGGGCACGCCCGACACAGGGCTCGCTCTGCGCTTCCGGATCGATCGGTTCGGTTCCGACCCGGTGAGCGCGGGGCCCTGGCAATCCTTGCCGATTGCATTGCAGCAACGGTCAGGGGTCGAACTACGGTTGAGTGCAGTCGCTCCGACGCTTCCGCTCGGTTCTGTGATCAAAGTGCAAGCGTCATCACGATTGGCTGATGGATCGACCTTGTTTGCGGAACACGCCGCATTTCGATATGCCGGAATCTCCGCCCCGATTGTCATGATCGACCGAAATACCTGTGTGCCACGCGGCGTTCAAATCGGGTTGACGCCACCCACGTCGCCTGCGATCTGGGTCTGTTTCGAAGAGTCGCTACTCGGCCCGGTGGTCGCACCAACGCTCACTGTGTCGCATGTCGACGGTAGCGTCAGTACGCAAGCGCCAATCAGAATCACCGATGGCGTTGTGCTTTTTGAGCTGGATGATCTTGCGAACTGCCGGGATTTGACGGCACGCGCACGGAGCGGCAGCGGTCGCAGCTTCGAATCGCGTGGGGAGTGCCCGGTGACCGACGCGACTCACCAAGTTCGAGTCTGGCCGGATATTCAGGCCAGTTGCGATGCCATGCCCATGCACAGAATGCGTTACAAGGCATTGGTGTTCCCACTCGAGACATTTGATCGCGTGAACCATCTGAAGGTGGACTTTGCACTAGCCGATGGTACGCGACGCGTTTTGCTGGACAGAGAAGATCCGCCGGAGGCAGCGTTTTGCGATGCTGAATGCCGTTTGGCTAGCGGTCTCGTCGGTGAATTCGACGCCAGCGATTTGCCTGATGGCCGCTACGACATGGAGGTGACAGCGAGCCGCACTGTTGGGAGTGTCGTACATGTTGTTCGAACATTTTTTGTCGATCGGAGCCCGGTTGACATTGAAATTCGTGGTCCGCGTGAAGGCAGGCGCGAATGTGTTGCCCTTGGGCCAAATCTTGACCGGTTTCCGATCGACGTGCGGACGGTCGATGCGTCAGGAGTGCTGAATCAATATGACTTGGCAAACCGACCCATGCCGCCTGCGATGGCCAACTGGAGTCCCCCGAGTTCCTCGGGTTGGAAGGTATTTGGCACCGATGGATTGGACGAGGAAGCACTGTTAACCAAACAGTTGCAGGCAGCACCCACAATTTCAGTCGATCCTGGGGTCTTTCCACACATCAACCTTCCCCTTGGCCCTGCCGGCGGGCACATGCAATTCCGCCTGGCCACGGTCAACTGGGGCGGCGCACCGCAGTGCAAACTGGTCAATTTCTTCGCCGATGATCGGGTCGAGGCGAGCCTTGGCTATCTGCCCGGTTCGGTTGCGGCGGATATCGCCGGGGTGGCGATCGTCAACCCGGTGGGGGCCGATGCGTTCCGCACGATCGGGGTCGAGCTGCGGGCCGATGAGCCTTTGCGGGCCGGCTTCGAATTGTGGCGCGGGGACAAACTGGCTTCGGCGGTGCGGGTCGGCACGCTGCGCCCGGAAGCGGCCTATGCGCAGGGCACGCACGATCTCAGTTGGGACGGCAAGCTCGCCGATGGCCAGCGCGTGGCGGATGGCGCCTATTGGATTGTGGTCGCTGCCAGTGACGACTGCGGCCATGAATCCGGAACCCGTCTGGCGGTGCCGGTATGGGTCGACAGCACCGCGCCCACCGTGGCGTTCGACGCACCCCAGGCCGGCGCGACTGTCGCCAGTCTGCTGGTCCGCATCGAGGGCACAGTGATCGATCTCACCGGCGGCGTGTTCGAGCTCACAGCACAAAGTGCCGTTCCGATAACCATTCAGACCAAGGCATTTGGTTCTGCATCTACTTTTGAAACGTCCTGGAACCGCGGCGACATCAGCGGGCCGGTGGTGCTGCGGGTGGTTGCCACCGATAAGGTCGGCAACCGTACCGTCAGCGAACTGCCGATCGAGCTGGCACCCCGGCCGACGAAACTGTTCGAGGCCGCCGGAGCCGTGCCCGAACTGATTTCGCCGAACGGCGACGGTGCCTTCGATGGCAGCGAGATTCGTTATGCCCTGGTCGCCAATGCCGATGTCAGCGCGCGGGTGTTCTCTTTGGCCGGCAACCTGCTCACCGTGTTGCAGAACGCCGAACCGAAGCTGGCCGGCAATCACAGTCTGGCCTGGACCGGGCAGGGCCTGCCGGCGGCCGGCGCCAATGGCGCCTATCGGATCGAGCTGCACGCCGTCAGCGCCCAGGATCCGACCCAGTTCGAGGACCTGATGCTGTCGCTCGCGGTCGACATCGCGCCGCCACAACTTGCAATCGCCACGCCGAACGGACGCTTCTCCAAGGGCAGCGGGCCGCTCGAAGTCCAGATCGATGAGCCGCATTTCGAGAGCGCCAACGCGACCTTCGCCGGGCAGACGGTGGCGCTCGCCGCGCCCGGCCTGTCCACTGTGCTGGAGCTGGATGCGTTCGAAGAAGGCGCGCACAACCTGGTCCTGAGCACGCGCGACAGCGTCGCTAATGCGTCCAGTCTGGAGCGCGAGATCGTCATCGACCGCACGCCCCCGGTGGCTTCGATCGACACCCCGGCGGAGCCGGCTGTGCTGGGCGGGGCCGCGACCGAAGCCCTGATCCAGGGCAGCGCCAGCGATGCCAATTTCGAGCGCTACCGGCTGAGCATCGCCGCGGCGGAGACGCCGCAGGCGCAAACCCTGCTGGTGGAATCGACCACGGCGGTGAGCGCTGGCGCCCTGCACACGCTGTCGCTGGCGCCGGCCGACGGCGATTACCTGCTGACGCTCGACGCCACCGACCTGGCCGGGCACCAGAGCGAAGTGCAGCGGGCGATCCGCATCGACCACACGCCACCGCTCGCGGTCCTGACCGCGCCGGCCGACAATGCCTTTGTTTCGCGGCAGTTCGAGGTCCGCGGCACCGCCAGCGACACCAACCTCAACGATTACCGCCTGCGCATCGCCACGCCGGAGCAGGCCAGCCTGGGATTGTGGTCGGATCTGCTGGTGGCCACCGAGTCGGTCAGCGACGGCAGCCTCGGCCGGGTGGATTTGCTGGTGCCCGATGGCGACTATTTTCTGGAACTGGTGGCGACCGACCGCGTCGCGCAGCACGCGGAAGCGCGCATCCGCGTGCATCTGGACAGCATCCCGCCACCGGCACCGATCGACCTGGTCGGCAACCTCGAAGGCGCAGCCGATGTCGCCCTGGCCTGGCAACACCAGGCGCCGGCCGACCTGGCCGGCTATCGCGTGTATCGCGATGGCGCCGTGCTGACCCCGACCCTGGTGCAGGGCCGTGCCTGGATCGACCGCTCGGTGCCGAGCGGCCGGCTGCGCTACGAAGTTAGCGCGCTCGACCAGGCCGGCAACGAATCGACCCGCAGCAACCCGGTTGTGGTCGTGGTCGACCGCACCCCGCCGCTGGTCGATCTGATCGATCCGGCCGATGCCGCGGTGGTTTCGGGTGTGGTCAGGATTCGCGGCACAGCCTTCAGTGAAGAGGATTTCGACCGCTACCGCCTGAGCCTGCTCGAAGCCGCGACCCAGGCGCCGGTCGCGGTGCTGGTCGAATCCAGCCGGGCGGTGCAGGGCGAGGAACTCGCCGTTTGGGACAGCCGTGCCCACGCCGAAGGCGCATCGCTGAGCCTGCTGCTGGAGGCCTGGGACCGGAATGGCAATCGTGCCGAGGATCGGGTCACGGTCAGCATCGACAATGCGGCCCCGGCGGCGCCGTCCGGACTGACCGCCATCGACAGCAATGGCGACGGCCAGATCGACTGGAATGCCAACAGCGAATCCGACCTGCTCGGTTATGTGCTGCTGCGCGACGGCGTGCCGGTCAACGGCGGCAGTATTTTCCCGGACGACCTGCGCCTGCTAGCGATTACACCGAATGCCTGGCTGGATCGCGGTCTGGTCGACGGCGAACATGTGTGGATCGTGTTCGCCATCGACCGCGCCGGCAACCTGAGTCCGCCCTCCGACCCGGCCAATTTGAATATTTCGCGTCGTCCGCCGGACATCGCCATCGTCTCGCCCAGCGCCGGACAGCGTTTCGAAGGCGAACTGCCGGTGTTGGCGGCGAGCGCCGACCTGGACATCGCCGAGGTACGCTTCAGCGTGCGCGCCCTCGGCGACGCGATCTGGACTGCGATTGGCACCGACACCAGCCTGCCTTACGAAGCGGTCTGGACACCGGGCGCCCTGCCGTTTGGCGATTATGAATTGCGCGCCGAGGCCACCGACCAGAGTGGCCAGGACGACCCGACACCGGCCTTGGTTCCGGTCGCCTACGCCGACCTCACCCCGCCGTCCCAGGTGATCGGGCTCGCCGCCCACGCCGAGGGCGGCACGGTGCTGCTGTCCTGGACAGCGGTGGCCGCCGACGATCTGGCGCACTACCGGGTCGAACGGCGCCAGGGCGAGTTCTATTCGTTCACCACGGTGGCCGAGGTCGCGGCTGGGACAACCACACTATCCGATCTGGTGCCGGAGGACCGGGAGTGGCAGTATCAAGTCACCGCGGTGGACACCCATGGCAATGCCGGCGAAGCCTCCGGGATCGCGATGGCGCGTGTCTTCAGTATCGATATGGAAACACCGTTTTCGCCGATCCAACAGGCGAGCACAGCGCTGCACGGCCAGTCGCCGGTGGCGGGACAACTTCGGGTCGCGCGCGCTACCGGCGGAGCGCCGGTCGAGTTGCTGACCCAGCCGGTAACCAGCGATGCCTTCGATCTGGCGGCGCTGCCTCTGCTGGTCGGTGAGAATCAGTTGCTGCTCACCGTTACCGATGCCGATCAGAACGTGAGCCGCGTGGCCGAAGCTTGGGTAAGCAGCGGCAGTCCACCCTCGGCGCCGACCGGTCTGGCCTTGTCGGTGATTGACCACGAAGTCACCGCCACCTGGAATGCCAACCCGGAACCGGACGTGGTCGGCTATCGCCTGTTCCGACGCGACTTCCCGGCATTGGTCGAGCGCGACCTGGACGACCTGAGCGTGGTCGCCGCGCAACCCGCGGACGCGCCCCAGGCGGCGATCGACGGCGACCCGGCCACCGCCTGGGCGGCCAATAGCTGGTTCGTTGCCGGTCCACTCGAAGATGTCTGGCTGGAGCTGACGACCGCCGAGCCCCGGCAGATCAGCGCACTCAGCCTGA
Organism: Porticoccaceae bacterium; assembly: GCA_050250395.1. Taxonomy (GTDB): domain Bacteria; phylum Pseudomonadota; class Gammaproteobacteria; order Pseudomonadales; family Porticoccaceae; genus JAGPUQ01. Next base: position 14,126 of record JBFWOQ010000042.1, on the reverse strand, counting down.
GCTGGCTCAATGGCCGCAAGCCGGCCGCGTTCGAGGTGCAGGCCTACAGCGGCCGCGCCTGGGTACGCATCGCCGCGGTGGCCTCGGTGCAGGATGCCCAAATCCTGCGCCTGGAAGCGCCTTATCGCACCCGGCAAATCCGCATCGTGCCCACGGCGGCGATGGCCTTGCCGGGCGGCAACTACCAGCAGAGCATCGCCCTGGCCGAGGTCATGATTGCCGAACAGCCGCTGATCGGCGCAACTGCCTACGTCGATACCTTGATCGATGGCAGCTACCCGCACCAGGTGAGCGCGGTCAACGCGCTCGGCTTCGAGGGCCCGCGTTCGGACCCGGTCACGGCCGACGTCGGCGATGCCGAAGCACCGCCGCCAGTGCTGTTGAGCGGCGTGGTAGCGGGGCGCGACGCGCAACTCGATTGGACCGCGAGCGGCGCGCCGGACGTGGCGCGCTATCGCCTGCTGCGCGACGGTGTGGCCTTGGCGGTGATCGATGCGCCTGGCAGCGACTATGTCGATACCAATCTGGCGAATGGCAGCTACACCTACACGGTGGTCGCGCTGGATGCCTTCGACAATGCCAGCCCACCCTCAAATGCCGTGCTACTGACGGTCAACGTGGCCGGGCCGGGCGTGCCGCGCAATCTGCGCGTCCTGCCGGTGCCGGCCGGCGCAGCGCTGGATATCGACTGGCAGCCGGGCGAGGGCGCGGCGACGGTGCGTTATCTGCTGCGTCGCTCGGAAGCCGAGCCCGGCCCGTATGCCGAGCTTGCCGAAACGACCGCGCTCTCGCGCCGCGATCAGCCGCTGGTGAATGGCACCCGCTACTGGTACACGGTCGAGGCCTTCGATAGCGCCGGCAACGCCAGTGGTCAGACGGCGCCAGTCTCCGGCCTGCCGCAGGATCAGCAAGCGCCGCTGCCGCCGCAACTGAGCTTCCCAGTACGCGATGGCGAGTCGCTGAACCTGGATACGAGCGAGACCGTCGTCGCTGGATTCGCGGAAGTCGATGCCGAAGTCAGCGTCCGCCGAAACGGTGGCGAACAACAGCGCGTGCGTTCCCTGAGCAGCGACTCGTCGGCGGAGGTCGAGGGCTACACCGAGGGCCGGCTACGGGTCGCCCCCAGCGGTGTGTGGTTGTTCAGCGACGACAGCATCGAAGTGAATACCGTGGAAAACACCGGTTTGTCCATCGATCCGTTCCGTTTTGGTCGTTTGCTGGGCTGGACCCGCGATGACCGACTGATCCACCACAACGGCGACTGGCTTAGTTCGTCGCCGCGCGGCGGCGAAGTCCGCGTGCTCAACATCCCGCTGGAAACCGTCGAGGACGCCCGCTTCTCCAGTGACCTGCGTTATATCGTCGCCCGCGCGGTGCATCCGCACAACGGCAGCCCGCTGCGCGCCTTGTGGCTGGTCGACCAGGTTGCTGGCACGGTGCGGCCGGTTGCCGGGGTCGATCCGGATACCGTGGTGTTCGATGACCTGGTGATCTCCGAAGGCTCGGGCTTTGCCGCTTGGCGCGCGGCCGATGGCGAGGTCGATCTACTCACCCTGGCGACCGCCCAGGCACGTCCGATCGCCGCTGCCACTGAACCGGTGCGGCTATCGGTATCGCCGCGCAGCGGCGAGGTCTTGCTGGTGCAGAGTAATGCCGGTCAGTTGCAGGTCGAGCGGGTCGACCGCGATGGTCAATCCCGGCTGGTCGGTTTGGGCCTGAGCGCCGCCTGGTCGCCGGACGCCGACAGTTATGTGGTGGCCGAATCCGGCGGCATCCTGGCTTTCCATAGCGAACGCGACGATACCGTGCTGCGGCGGCTGGATTTGCAGGCCGACCTTATACTCGATCTGGACTGGACCGCATCCGGTCGCCTGCTGGTCGATACCTCCGCCGGCAAACGCCGGATCGATCCACAGGCGAGTTTCCGCACCGCGCCGATCGCGTTGGTCGCGGGCGAAAACCGTCTGGACTTGCTGGCGGTCGATGCCGCCGGACTCAGCCAGGCCAGCAACCCGCCCGGCATTGTCATTCGGCCGGGGTCGGGACCGTCCCTGCCCGATCTCAGCCTTACCGCCAATGACATCCGCTTCCTGCCGGCGGGCGGCGTTCCTGGGCAGAACTACGCCGCGCAGATTCTGGTGCGCAATATCGGTGCCGCGGCCAGTGCCGCCACCACGTTGCGCGCCACCCTGGTGCGACCGGACGGCAGCCAGAGCCAGTTGCCGAATCCACCCAGCGTGCCCGCGCTCGGCATCGGCGCCAGCGCCGGACTCGGCCTGTCGCTCGGCCAACTCGACCAGACCGGTAGCTACTGGCTGCGGGTCGAATTGTTGGTCGATCGGCCCGATGCCGATCCAAGCAACCACGCCGCCAGTCAGCGCCTGCTGCTCAGCGCCAGCCCCGCGCCGGTGCTGGATCTGGCGGTGGACGCGGCGAGCTTTGCGCCGGGCGTCGCTGCCCGCGGCCGGGTCGCTGTGCGCAACAACGGCAGCGCGTTCAGCGGCAGCGTGCGGCTCGGCATCCGCTCGCAGTCGGGTGAAATGATCGCCAGCTTGCCAACGCTCGCCGTCAACGCGCTGGCCTTCGGCGCCGAACTGGCCCAAGTCTGGCAGTGGCCGACCGCGGCCGTGCTGGCCGGTGGCTATAGCGTCGAGGCCGATCTGCTCGATCAACAGGATCGCCTGCTCGATACCCGCCGGGTCGATTTTGCGGTGGCCGCGGTGCGCGATCTGCGCCTCGATGTGGCGAGCGAACGCGCCGCCTATGTCGTCGGCGAGACGGTGCGCCTGAATGCCAGCCTCGACTACCGCAGTGGCAACGCGATCATCGTTTCGGCCGCGCTGCGCCTCAGTCTGCTCGACGCAGCCGGCAACCAGGTATTCACCACCACGCGCAATCTGGCCACCCTGCTGCCGGGTGTGCGTCTGCAAGTCCCGGCGAGCTGGATCGCAGGTGGCGCCGCCGGCATCTACACGGTTCGCGCCGAGTTGCTCGAAGCAGGCGCGGTCACCCGCCAGGCCCAGGGCAGCTTCTTGCTCGATGCGGCAAACGGCATGGCGCCGGTCACCGGCACCATTGAGCCCACGCCGGCACCGCTGATCGCCGGGCGTCCGGGCCAGATCGATTACCAATTAAACAACGCCGCCGGCTCGGCACTTGCGGTCGACCGGCTGCGCCTGCGGCTGTTGCATTCGCCGGGCCTGGAAGAAGTGGCGATGGCCAGCGTCAGCGGGGCGGCCCCGGCCCTGGGTGAACTGCCGGGTCGCCTGGATATCGACCCGGACCGCCTGCCGATCGGCGATTACCTCGCCGTGCTCGACTGGCGTAACGATCCGGGATCGGCGCCGGTTACGCTGGCCACGCGCAGCGTTGCCGTGGTCGACGGCATTGCGCCGCTGATCGTTGTGGCAAGCCCGGATGCAGGCGACTGGGTGCGTGGCCGGGCGCCACTGGCGGCGCAAGTGAGCGACGCGCACAGCGGTGTCGATCGGGTCGAGATCGCCATCGACGGCGGCAGTTGGCGGATCGCGCCCTTGCAGCCGCAAGGCCAGTACGGCGCCGACGCCAACGGCCTGTCCGACGGAGCGCACCGCTTCCAGGTGCGGGCGCGGGATCGCGCCGGCAACGAATCGATCAGTGCCGTGCGCGACTTCCAGGTCGATAACACGCCGCCGCGGATCCTGATCGACGGCGTGGCCGATGGCGATCTGCTCAACCATCCGGTCGTCCCGGTGGTGAGCATCGAAGAAGCGCACCCAGGCGAAACCAGCATCACCCTGGGCGCGGATGCCTTCGTCAGCGGCAGCGAGGTGAGTGCCGACGGCAGCTATCTGCTGAGCGTGGTGGCGCGTGACCTGGCTGGCAACGTCGCCTCCGCCAGCGTCCGCTTCCAGATCGATACCACGGCGCCCTCGCTCAGTTTCATTACTCCGCTGGACGGCGAGCAGACCACGCTGGCCAGTATCGAGGCGCGGCTGCAGAGCGAGCCCGAAAGCAGCGTGCGTCTCGGCGTCGGCGGCTTCGAACAGACCGTGCTTGCGGACGCCGCCGGCATCGCCACCTTTGCCTCGGTGCCCCTGGTGTTCGGCAGCAACGCCTTGCAGGCCAGCGCCACCGACCGGGCCGGCAACCAGGGCGCCCCGGTCGGCGTGCAGGTCGACCGCATCGACAACAGCGGGGCCGCCCTGGTCGGCAGCCTGGTGCCGAGCGCACCCGCGTTTGCCAGTGCGCTGCCTGCGGTATTGAACTGGCAGGTGGTCAATCCCTTGACCACAGCGCTCCTGGGGCAAACCCTGCGCATCCGGGTCGTGCATGTGGCCAGCCTGCAAACACTCGGCGAGGACAGTTTCAGCGCCGATCTGCCGGGCAGTGGCCAGGCCGCCGGCAGTTCCTCGTTTGCCAGCCTGGGTGCGCCGCTCGGCCGCTACGCCGCGACCCTCGCGGTGCAGGTGGCCAGCGACTGGATCCAGCTGGCGACCGCCGAGTTCGACCTGATCGATCAGGAAGCGCCGACCCTGACCCTGCTGGCGCCTGCCGAGGCCGCCCTGGTCAACGGCCCGGTGAATATCCGCGCCAGCGCCAGCGATGGCCTGGGCAGTGTGGTCGCGGTGCGCTACCGCATCGATGGCGCAGCCTGGGTCGGCATGGTGCCGCTCGCCGGCACGCCGGATCAGTACCAGAGCGCGCCGCTCGACCTGCCCGATGCCGATTATCAGCTCGAGGCCGACGCGGTGGACAACGTCGGCAATACCGCGGTCACGCCCTTGCGTGGCTTTACCGTGGATCGCACTGCACCCGCGATCGACATCGCCAATGTCGCCGACGGCGACGCCTACAACCAGGCGGTGATCCCGCTGATCCAGATCACCGAACTGCATCCGGCCAGTCAATCGATCACCCTGGATGGCCAACCGTTCGTATCCGGAACGCCGGTCGCGGACGATGGCCAGCACCTGCTGCTGATCGATGCCAGCGACGCCGCCGGCAACCACTCGGCACGCAGCGTCAGCTTCCTGATCGATACCACGCCGCCGGTGATCGCCTTCACCTTCCCGGACCCGGGCGCGGTGGTGGCCACGCCGGTGATCGATGTCGGCGGGCTGAGCGAGGCCGATGCCAGGATCGAGTTCCGCTTGGGCACCAATACCTCGACCGTGTTTGCCGACGATCTCGGCGGCTTCGTGGTGCCCGGCGTAGCCCTGGCCCTGGGCAGCAACCTGCTTGAGGCGCGCGCCATCGACGCCCTGGGCAATGCCAGTGCCTGGATCGAGCGCAGCATCGACTACGTCCCGAATGCGGGCGCCACGCTGGCCGCGGTGCTCACCGTGTCGCCGGTGGATCTGCCGCTGGGCCAGCTCTTGAGCGCCGGCTACACGCTGACCAATACCGGCGCGGTGGCGATAAGCGCCCTGCCGATGCGGCTGCTGTGGCTGCGCCTGGCCGACCAGCAGCAGCTCGCCGTGCACCCGTTCGCGCTCGATCTGGCGCCAGCGGCGGTGTTTTCCGACAGCGTCGAGCTGCCCAGCCAAGACACCCTGCCGGGCGCGCATCTGGTGATCCTGGAGGGCCTGCTGACCGCGGCCGATGGCAGCCAGAGCTGGCAAACGCTGGCCAGCGAGCAGGTCATCGTGCGCGATGTGCTGCCGCCGGTGGTCAGCGTGCTCGCGCCAGCCGCCGGTAGTTTTGTCGACAGCGGATTTGGTCTCAGGGTGTCGGCCAGCGACTTGCACAGCAGCGTGGCGACCGTGCAGGGGCTGATCGATTCCAGCCCGATCGCCATGAGCCCCGGCGCCATTTCCGGCGAATACATCGTCACGGTGACGGCGGGCAGCGAAGGCCCGCTCGAGCTGTCCGCGCGTGCCATCGACAGCGCCGGCAATGCGGCCGAGGCCGTGTCCCGCCAGGTCATCGTCGATCTGTTTCCGCCCGCGATCGAGGTCAGCGGCATCGACCAAGGCGCCTTGACCAACCAGCCGGTCAGCCTGCAAATCGCCATCACCGACGTATCGCCGGTGCAGTCCAGCATCACCCTGGACGGCCAGCCCTTCGCTTCCGGCGGAACGGTCGGCAGCGACGGTGTGCATCTGCTGCGTGTGCTCGCCACCGATGCGCTCGACCGACACAGCGAGCGATTGCTCGACTTCAGCATCGACCGTACACCGCCAATGGTCCGCATTGATCTGCCTGGCGATGGTGCGATCATCTTCGCCGACAGCACCCGCGTGGTCGGCAGCACCGAGCCCCTGGCCGAGGTGTCGCTCCAGGTCGGCGCCTTCAACGCCTTGTTGAATGCCGATGCTGCGGGCATCTTCAGCATCGACAATGTGCCGCTGCAGCCCGGCCTGAACCAGATCGCCGCCCGCGCCACCGACCGCGCCGGCAATGTCGGCCCCGAGGTCTCGATCCAGGTCGAACGCCGCGCCCAGCCGGTGGTGGCGCTGCAGGGGCAAATCCTGATCGCGGCCAGCAAGTGGCCGAACGGCGTGCCGCTCGATGCCGCCTTCGTGCTCGAAAATATCGGCAGCGCTGATCTTGCGCAGTTGCCGGTACGACTGGAAGCGCGCCGCCGCGACTCCCAGCAGTTGCTGCAGTCGGCCGACTTCCTCATCGATCTCAGCCCCGGCGCCCAGCACAGCGAATCCTTCGTATGGAGTACATCCGACTGGGGGCTGGGCGAAGTCGAGGTCAGCCTGAGCGCCGACCTGCCGACCCTGCGCGTGCCCAGCATTCTGGACAGCCACAGCCTGCTGATGCAGGATCGGGAGCCGCCCGCGCTGGCGTTCGAGGCGCCGACCCACAACGCCCAGGTGCATGCCGGCGACCCGGTTCGGGTGCTGGCGACCGACCGTCTGAGTGCCATCGCCAGCGTCGAGCTCAGCGTCGATGGTGGCGCCTGGCACGAATTGCCCGCGCTTGATGTCCTGGCCGGCCGCTATGGTTCGCCCCTGCCGGTACTGGCCTTGGGACCGCACCGGCTGGCCGCACGCGGGCTGGATGCCGCCGGCAACAGCGCAGTATCCGCCGATCTTCCGATTCGGGTGGTCGGGATACTGCCACTCCAGGTGACTGCGCCGATCGACGGCAGCAGCACCGAGGCGGTCGCTGTCGATTTCGTCGGCAATACCAGCCCCGGCGTCAACGTGCATCTGCGGCGAGGCAGTGACCACTGGCAGACCACGGCCGAGCCGGACGGACGGTTCCTGCTGGCGGCGGTCCCACTGGCTGCCGGCGTGAACGCGTTCACCGTGCAGGCAGAAGATGCCTTCGGCAACACCAGCGCCATCGTACCGGTCGCGGTCACCGCCACCGCCCTGGCCGAACCGACCCCGGTACCCGCCAACGACTGGCGCGCCCTGCTGCTGTTGGCGCTGCTGCTCCTGCTGCTCGCCAACCCGCAGCGTCGCCGTCCCAACCAGGTCGCCCGCCCATGACCAACACCCAGCCCGTAGGATGGGTGGAGCGCAGCGATACCCATCACCTCAAATCGAAACCCGTAGGATGGGTAGAGCGCAGCGAAACCCATCACCTCGGATCGAAGCACGAAGGATGGGTAAACCGCAGAAGTGTTCAACGGTGGCGCTGGTCAACCCATCACCTCAAACCGAAGTCCGTAGGATGGGTGGAGCGCAGCGATACCCATCACCTCAAAACGAAACCCCGGAGTAATCCCATGCGTGCCAAGCACAAGGAAACCACCCGAATCGCCCCGAACCGGCTTGCCGGCCTGTCCCTGCTATTGCTGGCCGGCCTGGCGACCCTGACCGCCGTGGCCGCCGACCCCGACCGTGGCCATGATGCCCGCCAGGCCGCGCGGGCGGCGATTCTCTCCGGCCAAGACCCTGGCGCCTTCGTCGCCGAACTGCGCGCCCAGGCCATTGCCGGCCGGGGCACCGCCGCCGCAACCAGCGCCCGCCCGGCCACGAAAACCGCGCCCGGCGCACTCGCGCGGCTGGCCACCTCCCTCAGTGCCGCCGGCCCATCCGGCGATAGCGCCGGGCGGGCCAAGGGCCCGACCGAAGCCGCGCTGGCGGCCGAGATGCGTCTTGCCCTGGGTGAAGCGATCTTGCTACAGAGCCGGCTTGCGGACGTCGGCGAACAGGTGCAGGCCAGCGCGCTGCCCAAGGCGGTCGAGCGCTGGGCCGCCGCCGACGCCGACCAGGGCCAACGCCTGCAGCGCATCGAATCGCTGCTGCGCAGCGCCATCGGCACCGCCGACAAGGCCGCCGATCCCGCCGCATCGGCCGCCCTGCGCGACCTGCTGCAAGGTCTCGCCCAACCCCCGGCGGCCCGCGTACTCGGCGTCCGCGACCTGCCGCTGGCGCCACCGGATTTCGCGCCGCGCAGCCTGCCGACCACGGTCACCGAAGCACCCAGCTTCGCCAATAGCGCCGCCGCCCCCGGCGGACCAGCCGACCTTGCCGCCGGCCCCGACACCGAACTGACCGAGGCGATCCTCGCCCAGGCGCGCGAACTCGAATTCGAGCCGCTGCGCATCCACGATTTCGTGCGCAGCCAGATCCGCACCGAATGGTATGCCGGCGCCCAGAAAGGCGCGACCGAAACCCTGCGCAGCGGCGCCGGCAACGACGCCGACCAGGCCAGCCTGTTGATCGCCCTGTTGCACGCAAGCTCGATGCCGGCGCGCTACGTCAAGGGCATCGTCGAATTCAAAATCGGTCAGCTCGGCCCCATGCTTGGCCTCAGCACCACCGACACCCCATCTGTCATCCCGGCGGCTCTCAACAGCGAAGCTGGTCAAGCCGGGACCCAGTCAAATAACCCGGCGCGCAGCGCCACAACACCTACCCAGCAGCAAAACCTGGCAGCCGACATCGGCCGCGCCCTGGCCGCCGCCGGCATCGCCGCCGAACCGGTGCTGCATGGCGGCGCGATCGACGCCTTCCGCATCGAACTCATCTTCGTCAGCGCTTACGTGCCCTACGGCAACTACCGTGGCAGCCACGTCGATGCCGGCGGTCGCGCCTGGATTCCGCTCGCGCCTTCGATCAAGGAATACCAGTTCAGTCCCGGCGCGGATACCCTGGCCGAGGCCGGCATCAGCGCGCAGGCACTGACCACGACTTGGTTGAACACGCAAGCGACCGGACTGCCGCTCGACGCCCTGCGCGCGCAGGCGCAGGCCTGGTTGAACACCCAGGCCGGTCAGCCCCTGCTCGACAGCCAGTTGCAGCGCCGGACGATCTCGGCGCGGCCGCTCGGCGTGCTGCCGGCCAGCCTGCCGGGCAAACTGGTCGGCACCGTCTACGAAGCGACCCAACTGGCCGATACCGACCAGCAATGGTTGCGCATCCGCCTGCGCGCCGACGCTTCGGCGGATGGCGCGATCGCCCTCGACCAGCGCCTGCGCGTCAGCGAGCTGCTCGGTCGCCGGCTCACCCTGTCCTACCAGCCGGCCAGCCAGGACGACCAGGACATCGCCAACGCCTTCGGCTCGCTCGCCTACACGCCGGCCTATCTGGTGCGGGTCCGTGCCCGTCTGATGTTGCGCGGCGAGCCCGACGCGGTGAGTAGTCTGGACTGGACCCCAGGCAGCCTGCATCGGCTCGAACTGCTCGGCGAAACCCCGGCCGGCGAAGTCGCCACCAGCCAGATCGTGCTGGCCGGCGGTTACGCCGCCATCACCGTCGGCGCCCAGGCCGGTGCCACCCCGGTCGCGGCCCTGGACGTGCCGCTGCCGAACGATGGCGAGGCCGCCGCCGCCCAGCGTCTGGCCAGTCTCGGCCTGCGCTATGTCGGCACCTGGGACCTGGCCGAAAACCAACTGGCCGATCTGGTCGGCGTGCTGCCGATCCGCCCGGCGCCCAGCATCGCCCTTAGCCTGGTCGACTACCAGGTCGAAACCCTGCTCGATCTGCCGCAGCGGCTCAAGCTCCGCGGCGTCGCCCTGGACGCCGCGCTGCGCCCGACCCGGGCGATCGCCGCCAGCGAACATGCCGGCCGCGAGGCCGAGTTCCTGCGTTTCAGCAGCCTGCACGGCAGCGCGCTCGAACACTGGATTTTCGAAAACGACTGGGGCGCCGAATCGGTATCGGCCGACAAGGGCCTGCGCCTGGCCTTCCAGACCGGCATCCCGCGCTTCGAGCAGACCGGCGGCACGCTGCCGGCCTCGGTCGACCTGCCCGCATCGATCCGCGCCGAGATCGAAGCGCAGCTCGCCCGCGGCTGGCGGGTCGAGGGCGCGGCCGGCGAACTGGCCCTGAACCAGTGGCAGGGCGCCCTGTGGCACGCCGAAGACCCGACCACCGGCGCCAGCGGCTGGTTCATCGCCGGACGTTACGCCGGTGGTGCCACCACCACTCCACCCAACCAGTGGACGATCGTATTCGACGACCCGAACACCCCCGGGGTCAACGAAGATCCGCTCTCGGTGCGCTTCATCGAAAAAATCGCCAGCACCGACAACCAGATCACCGAAGTCGATACCGAAACCGCCGAACCGCTGGCGGTGCGGGTCACCGACAAGCGCTTTCGGGTGGTGGCCGGTGCCGAGGTGGTGTTCCGGGTCAGCCTGGGCGAAGCGCAGATCAAGGGGCTGGAGGCCGGTGCCGAGTGGGGCAGTGAGGTGCATGCTCTAGCCGGAGAAGACGGCGTCGCGAGAGTGGCGTTCAAGGCGGCGCAGCGAATCATTCTCGGCAGAAACGTGGTCCTTGAGCCAAGTTCTGGTGAGTTTCCGACTTTTGTAGGAATCAACAAGGTCGATGTTAGCGCAGTTACCCCATCGAGTCTTGGTGGTGAGAATCTGGCGATTTTATCAAACCCGTTCAACTTGTTCTCGACACCCGGACCGGCCGCGACGATAAGCACTATGTCGCATAATAGACTGTGGAATCTTCCAGCCGCGCCGCATGGATCCTGGGTAGTGGCGATCAAGGATCGATTCGATAATGTTGTATCGAATACACCCGTTGCATTCAGCTCATCCGTCTCGGGTACGCTGGGATGTTCGCTGAATACAGGCGATGGTCCGCCATTGTTTATTGTCGCCGCGGATCAGTGTGCCCCCGAGGTCTTTCTTGATTATGGAAGCTGTGGGGTGAGCGAAAGAAGTGAGAAATCATTCCTCGGTTATGTTGGAGTATCGATAATGTCCGGGGAAATATCGGGTGGCGGCTACAACGCGGTTGCGAGAGTTGCCGGTATTCCGGAATTGACCATTCAGTGGTACAACGAGTGTCCAAGTGAGGCAGTGCATGTTGTCCAGAGTGTTCAGGTTGACGCGAGAGGAAGAACTTATATCGATGCAGCTTTGCCGGCCAAACCGGCAGGATATAATAAATCAATTTCTGTTTTCGATTATAGAAACATTGGAACGAATGAATCGCCGCGATACCGCATGATGCAGGCGGAAGTCACAAGCGGGCCACACATCAGTGCCAGCGAGGGACCTGGAATCATCGCACCGCCGATCAGTCAGGGCGCGCCGGGTGCTTATCTCACGACTTATACTGGCGGCGATTCAGCCGGCTATAAACCGTTAACATTTTCCGGCGAGGTCGGCGGAGCGCCGCCACGTGGATTTTCGTTTTCATTGTTTGGTTTTTCAACCGTAAGTCTTGGTATTCGAACGAGCGAGCTTTCACCCATCACGCTGGACGAGGGAGGGAACGTTGCCGAGGATTGGTTATTGCCCTGGCAGTGGTCAAAGCCTATTTCCACGGCATATCCACTAAATCGTTTCGTCGAAATCAAACGCGATGGTCAATTCTGGCGATCATTCGATGCGGGCTATGATGACGGGGCGATTGCGATTGCGGATGGTGATGGCGAGATAGTGGTGCCGGCCGGCCTCTGGAGTTTCGAGGATGTAGACCAGCACCAATACACCGCAGAAATCGTTTTACACAAAGGCTCGGCCGCCGAACTGCGCAGCGCGCCGGTCACCCTGCGCTTCGGCCGCCCGATCCTGGAGGTCTTCGGTCTGGATGGGCAAAGCGGTGGATCGGGCGGCGGCGTCGATGCGCCCGGCATCGGCCGCTTCCCCACCAGCCTTAGCATGCGCAACACGCTGGATTTCGCCGCGGGGCGCATTTGCGGGGTGGGCACCGAGTTCGTGTTCAGTCTGTTGCGCACGGCGCGGGTCGAGGTGCTGGCGTTTCCCAAACTCTTCGACGGTGCCCAGGAGGGCAGCGCCAAGACCCTGATCCGCGAGGCCGAGTTCGAAGCCGGCGAGCACCGCAAACCGATCACCCTGGCCGACCTGCCTTGGGGCGATTACCGCCTGCAGATCACGGCGCGCGATGCGGTGAGTGGCGAGGAGGAGGTGTACCAGGCGGCGCTGTCGAATTCGGTGAGCATGATGGATTCGTTGCCGCTGGCGCATTCGATCGTGCAGAACGTGGATTTGCAGGATGGCAATCTGGGGATTGCGCGGGCCGATATCGATCTGGGCGGGCGCGGGCCTGGGCTGCGCTTCACACGCTTCTATTCCAGTCCGCGGCCGGACCGGGGCGATTTCGGGGCGATGGGCTATGGCTGGCACACCAACCTGGAATCCAGCATCCGGCCGACTGGCGATTGCGGGCTGTTGGTCACCGGCGCCGACGGTGGCGCGCAGCGCTTTGTCGATTCGGTGCCGGGGCCGGATGGCGACCGCATCTATGCGGCCCTGCACGGTTACAAGGGCACCCTGGTCCAGCACCTGGACGGCAGCTTCGATTATTTCAGTATCGACGGCACCCGCTACCACTACACGCAACCGGCGCTGGACGGCCTGGTCGGTTCGTTCCCGCAGACCGTGCTGGTGTATATCGAAGACGTCGATGGCAATCGCATCGAGTACACCTACGCGCGCAGCGATATCGACGGCGAGCTGCGGGTGATCGAGCTGCGCGACAGCGCCGGCCGCAGCCTGCGCTTCGATTACGTGGCGTTCGAGGAAAAGTGCATTTCGACCATTGTCCGGCCGGGCGGTAGCGAGTGCCTGGGCAGCCGGCGCCATTCGGTGCTGAAGCGGGTTAGTGGGCCGGAGGGGCTGAGCGTGGACTACGTCTACGATACCGAGGCGGGCAAGGGCATGCTGGTCGCGGCGCTGCGTGGCGCGACTGCCGGCGGGCAGTGCGACGCGGCCAGCGATGCGCCGGGGCATTGCGAGGATTACCGCTACACCGATCTCGGCCGCAGCCAGTATGTCCTGCCGAACGCCGAGTTCGCGACCGTGGTGCATCATGGCCTGGCGCTGACCGGCATCGGGCAGCGCAACAATGGCGAGAGCCGTTTCGCCTACGATCGCTTGTTCCTGGCGCAATTGGTGTTCGATGGCACCGCCTGGGTGGAGATCCGCATCCCGAGCTATGGGGTGGTGAGCGAGACCGCCTTCGATGCCAGCCCCTGGGCGTTCGCCTACGCGCCCACCGAGCGCGGCCTGGTGACCGCGACAACGACGGTAACCGATGGCCGCGGCCAGCCGACCACGCATACGCTGAACCGCTACGGCGCCGCGGAGCAGGTCGAGGATGCCGCCGGGATTACGCGGACCACTTGGGATTTGACCCACTTCCAGCCGGCCAGTAGTACCGACGCGCTCGGCCGGGTAACCAGCTTCACGTATGACGATTACGGCAACAAGACCGGCGAGACCATCGTCGGCAGCGCGGGCACGGTCACCCGCAGTTGGACCTACCGGCCGACCAGCGCGTTCGTGGTGCCGATCAAGAACCGCGCCGAGACGTTCGTCGATGCGCGCGGGATCGAGGAGAACTACGCCTATGACGATCACGGGCATTTGATCGAGCGGCGCCGCGCTGGGGCGATCGAGTCGTTTGCCTATGACGGCCGTGGCGACCGGGTGCGGCAGACCGATTTCAATGGCGGGGTATGGGCGTTTGGCTTCGATGGGTTCGGCTATCCGGCCAGCCAGAGCAACCCGCTGGGCGAGACGGCACGATCCCTGTACGACGCGCGCGGTCGCTTGCAAAGCGAGACCGACGCCAACGGCCATACCACGACGCACGCCTACGATGGCTCGGACCGGCGGGTGCAGAGCACCCTGCTCGGTACCGGCGGGGGTACCAGGCAGACCGCCTATGCCGATGCCGGGCGCAGCCAGACCGCGACCGATGAGGCAGGCCAGGTCACGGTGTCGCGCTTCGATCCGTTGGGGCGGCTGT
>JBFWOQ010000041.1:0-22004 GCA_050250395.1 Porticoccaceae bacterium | reverse complement strand
AAACTCTCGCGTGCAGGTAAAGCAAAAAAAGTCGCGCTCGTAGCCTGCATGAGAAAGCTGCTGGTCATCATCAATACTATGCTTAAAAACGATTCCGCGTGGAACCCGAAAATCGCGCTGGCAGATGCATGAATCAAGACAGTTGCTGTCCCCTGTTGTTCTTCCTGTTGTTCTTCCCTGTTGTTCTTCCCTGTTGTTCTTCCCTGTTGTTCTTCCCTGTTGTTCTTCCCTGTTGTTCTTTGTGTGCTCGGAATTCAAGAGAGGTTCTTCTAATCTTTGTTATCGTACACTCCGCCTGTAATCTTCACTTTCGCAACAAACATAAAGTCAAAGCAAGTAATCACCACAAGAAAGAATAAAATTCCAGCTAGACCTAATTCAAAAGAGTACTTAAGGAATAACAACGCAGCCAAGTAGGCCGCGTATGTGATCATTGTATTAGACTGGTCTGCGACCAAGCCGACCTTACAATCAGAGCATGAAAAACCCTGCGTGCCTACGCTCAGATATTTCTTTATGCTTATTTTGGCTCCACACTTAGGGCAGTTCATTCGAATCTCCTATTGTACAGAACAGCTTTCATCTTCTTCATCGCATTTACAAACCAACATCGCAGTTAACACTTCACATGACTGAGAAACTGCCACGTCAACTGCAATACCAACGGGTGGTCCTAATTTCGTTGCCGCCGCAGCACCGGCCTTACCTCCTGCTACATCGCACATTACCTCAATCCATACGTTCTCTGTTCGACACTTCTCCATACATTCGCTGTCTTTATGGTTATTTGCTGATGCAGGGAAAGCTGCGCAGTCTCCGCTTGGGCAATAACCGGAAGGATAAGGACTACCGCTATCACATACATTCTGGCCAAATTCGTTTGTCCAACATCTCAATCCAAAAGGATCGGTAAATCTAATTGGATTTTGCAGTGCATAGCCGTAAAGATTAACCCCACCATCAAGCCCGATAGGGTCAGATTGAGCGTATCTGCCGATGCTCGGATCATAATCTCGGTGCCAGTTCTGATGCAGCCCGGTCTCGTGATCGAAATACTGCCCCGGAAAGCGCAGATTGACGGTGCGCAGTTGTAGGCTGGGCGGGGCATCGCCGAAGGCCGGGCTCTCCCAGCGCCACACCGGGATGCCGGAGGCGTCGGTGCCCAGCCGCGGGGTGGCCAGGTGATCGGTATGCAGGTAGGTCGGGGTCTCGGCATCGAGCGGGCCGTCGAGCTGGGCCAGGGGCGCGTCGCCGAACCACACATAGCTGCGGATCGGGGTGCCGTCCGGAGTGGTCTCGGCCAGCAGCCGGCCACCGGCATCGTAGTGAAACACCACGTCGGTCATCCCTTCCTTGTGGGTACGCAGGCCCAGGGCATTGTAGCGGTAGGTGGTGATGCCGGCAGCGGTCCCGGCGCTGGCCAGGCGCCCGGCCTGGTTGTAGGTGAAGGTCTGCCCGGCGCCGTCGTCGGTGAGATTGCCCGTGGCATCGCGGCTCAGGACGCGGCTGGTCGCCGGGGTGGCGATGGCGGTCAGGCGGTTGCTGGCGGGAGCGTAGCCGTAGGCTTCGGGGATCCCTTCAATAAGCGCATCGAGGCGGTTGTGGTTGGCATCGTAGGCATAGGTCCGTTCCCGGGCATCGAGGCGGTCGCGGATCACCCGGTCGAGGGCATCGTAGTCCCAGCCGTGCTCGGCACCCGGCAGGCGGCGGGCGAGCAGGTTGCCGACGGGGTCGTAGTGGTAGGTGGTGGTGTCGGCGCCCAACTGCTGGGACAGCAGCTGGCCGCGGGCATCGTAGCTGCGGGTCTCGCGCAGGCCGTTGCCGAAGCTGCGCCCGCTGAGCCGGCCATCGGCACGCCAGGTCACCGCACTGGCCAGGACCTTGGGGCTGCCGCCGATGGTGGTGGCGACTTCGCTCAACCGGCCCACGGCGTCGTAGGCGAACTGGACCTCGCGCCCGCCGGGATAGCCCAGTGCCACCAGGCGATGGGCGGCGTCGTAGGCATAGGTAGTGACATAAGGGACGCCCTCCGTGGTGTACTCCTGCCGGGTCAGGTTGCCGTAAGCGTCGTAGGCGAAGGCATAGTGGCCGCTCGCGTCCTCCCGGGCGCAGAGCCGGCCGATGCCGAACGGGCAGTCGTCGTAGGTCAGAGTGACGTCCTCGCCCGGATCCGGATAACGGACCGCCACCAGGCGGTCCAGGGCATCGTAGCTGTAGGTGGCGGTGATCCCGCGGGCATCGGTGCGGGTCAGCAGCCGATCGGCGGCGTCATGGGTGTAGACCAGATCGCCGCGGTCGGGGCTGGACTCGGTCAGCGGGCGGCCCAGGGAATCGTGGGTGAAGGCGGTGACCGCCCCGTTGGGGGCGGCGACCTCGACCACCTGGCCCAGGGCGTCGTGGGCAAAGGCGGTAGCGCCGCCCAGGGCGTCGGTGCGCCCGATCAGGCGCCGGCCCGGATCGTAGTGGTGTTGGGTGACCCGGCCGTTGGGATCGGTGATGGCCACCGGGTTGCCGGCACCGTCGTAGCCGAAGGCGGTGATGGCGTCGGCGCTCTCCCCCGGTTCGATCAACGCGCTGCGGCGGCCGAGCGGATCGAAGGCCTGGGCCTGTCGGCGCGCCAGGCTGCCGTCGGGATCCCGGGTCAGGGTCTCGATGCGGTTGCCCTCGGCGTCGTAGCGGTATTCCTCGCGATTGCCCAGATTGTCGGTAACGCCGGTCAGGCGGCCGCGCAGGTCATAGGCTAAGTCGAGCACCACGCCCTCGGGCAGGGCGATGCGGGTCGGCTGGCCGGCTGCGTCGTAGCTGTAGCGGGTCTCGCGCAGCGCGCCGCCGCCCGCCGGCGGGGTCTCGGTGACCAGCTCGGGCAGGCCGCGGGCGTCGTAGGTGAAGACGGTCGTCAGGCCATTGGGGTCGATGACCGAGGTCACCAGCCCGCGGCCGTCGTAGGTGAAGCGGGTCTCCTGGCCCAGAGCATTGCGCATGCGCACCAGGTTGCCGTTGGCATCGCGGGTGTAGGTGGTGGCGTGGCCCAACGGGTCGGTCATGGCAGTGGGCAGGCTGAACACCGGATCATGGGTCCAGCGGCGGGTCGCGCCGTTGAACTGCTGGGTCTCGGTGAGCAGATTGCCGCGGGCGTCGTAGGTGCGGGTGATCGAGGAGCCATCCGGGCGGATGGTGCGCACCGGATTGCCGTCGGCGTCGCGCTCGGTGCGGGTGGTCAGGCCATTGGCATCGACCAGCTCCAGGGTGTGGCCGAAGGCATCGGTGACATAACTGCTGGTGGCGCCATTGCCGTCGGTGAAGGTCGAAACCGCCGCTTCCGGGCGCACCACGGGTGCGGGGTCGGTGGCGGTGCCCAGGCCGTCGGCGGGATCGACCCAGGCGGCGGCATGGGCGTTGGTCGCCGCCCGCGTGGTGCCGTCGGCGCGCAGGGTGTGCAGCAAGCGGCCGGTGGCGTCGTAGGTGCGCTGGGTAAGCGCGCCGCGGGCATCGCGTTCGCTGGTCATCAGGTGGTGGCCGTCGTAACCGAAATCACGCGCCGCGCCGTCGGGGAACACGACCCGGATCAGGTTGCCGTCGGCGTCGTGGTCGAACTGGCTGACGCGCCCGGCGGGATCGGTGACGGAACTCAGTCGGCCGCCGGAATAGGTGAATACGGTAAGCGCACCGGCAGGGTCGGTGATGCGGAGCAGCTTGCCCTCGGCGTCATACGCGTAAGCGGTGGTGTTGCCGTTGCGATCCACTTCGGCGGTCAGCAGGCCGGCGGCATCGTATTCCTGGCGGGTACCGTCGTTGAGGGTACGCAGGAAACGGCCGTCGGCCAAACCGACCAAGCGCGCGAAATCGCCATCCAGGGTCTCATAACTGCCCACTTCGCTGAACAGTTGGTAACTGACATTCGCCTGGGAAAAATTGTAGAAGCCAAACCGGCCCGGCGCGAAGCTGCCGGCGACATCAAAGATGGTCACGCCGTCGATACGGATCGTAACCCGATCGGAAAAATAATCGACGTCGAAGAAGTGGTCAGTTTGATCCAACCAACCCTTGGTGGTGCCGTAATCCGTGGCCAGAACATCGAACACGCCGGGCACGGGTACCAAGCCATGGGCCCAGAACGAGTCCCCCAGTCTGTAAATGCTGCCATCGGTAATTCTGACGAGGTTGAACCCTTCGCTGGCAGTATTCTGATTGAGTTGCTTCCAGTCGAACAGCAGGGTGGTCAGCGGACCGGCGGTCAGCGGATTGTCGCTATGCACCAGCGGACCGCGGTAACCCATCACCAGCCCGATGTAGTCGTCATCGCTGGTGGTGTTGACCCGAAACTTGCCGCGCAGCGTGGTATTGATCAGGTCGTCGGGGCCGAAGAAAAAGCCGGGTTCGCCATTGTCGGTCTGAGTCACCTGATCGCCTGCGGCATTGACCGCCCAGCGGGTGTTGTAATTGATCGCGGTCCAGTCACGCAGGTCGGTGGGCATGGGCCGGTAGACCTGCTGGGCTCCGCTGCCCGAGGCGATCAGCACGCTGCCGTCGCGATTGCGGTGCAGGCGGCTCAGTTCCGCCAAGCCCCAACCGGCGCCGAAGGCGCTGTCGCGCTCGTTGACGACCACCGCAGAGCCATTCACCGAGCTGCTGCGACGCGAGAGGCTGTAAAGGCTGGTGAGGGTGACCGTGTAGGGGTAGATCCCGCTGGGCAGGTGGTCCGCATCGAGGGGCACCGAGATGCGGAAGGGCTCGTCCAGGCTTTCGCTGAAGCCGTCGGTATCCAGATAGGTGTCCGAGCCCTGGTCGACCCCGCCGACGGAGGCCCGGTAGGAAAGCAGCGACGGCACCGCGGCGCGGCGCGGCACGGTGCCGTCGATCAGTACCATGGGCCGCGGAAGAGCCCGCTCGCTGCGATACACGAAACGCGGCGCCCTGGCCTCGCTGAGCGCGCGATGGGCGGGCAGACGAATCTCCGTGGTCGTCCAGCCGGTGCGCAGGTTGACGCTGGAGCCGGTTTCCTCACTGGCGCCACAGCCGCAGTTGGGCGCATCGCCCTGCTCGGACGCGCTGGCGCCCGGCGGCAGCGCGGCGTGCCAATCGGCGGCGCGCACACCGCCGGAAATGGTCACCACGGACCGACCGTCGGCGCTGACCACGCCGGTGCCCACGACCACGAAGGCGCCGAGCTCCGGGTCCAGCGACCAGATCTCCATTTCGTTGCCCGGCGCCATGCCGTCGAGGTTGGGAAAGCTGATGGGCGCCGGGGTGGAAAAGGTTACGCCCACCGGCTGAATGGTGATCAATTGAGCGGGATCGAGGAAGTCGGGCAGTGCCGCCGGAGCGAGGTTCTCCGGCACCGGTGAGATCGACAATTGACCGGTGAAGTCGCTGCCGTCGGCATTCTTGGCGGTATGGGGCGCCACGGTCAGGGTGATGCCCAGCGCGGCGCTATGCACAGTAGTGGTGAGTACGGGGTCCACCGTGGTGAGTGTGGCAGCATCGAGCCGCGGCAGATAAAAGGGCCGCTCGACCACATTGAGCACATGGGCCTCGAGCGGAAATCCCTCGCGGAAACCGGCGTAGATTGCTCCGCCTGGCCCGGGATCGGCGCCGCCCGGGTCGATGTCGAGCACCTGATTGCCGTGCGGCAGATCGGTCAGGGTGAAATAGCCGTCGGCATCCGTCAGCACCTCCTGCCCGGTATCGAGAAAACTGATACGGGCATTGACGATGGGCGTGGTGCGGCCGGCCATGGCATCGTTGGCATCCAGCACCCGGCCGGTGAAGCCGGTGGGCGCAGCCGGGTCCGGTGCTGGAATGTCGATGCGGATCTGTTGCTCGGCGAGGAGTTCGCCGTCGCTCACACAGAAGGTCAGCACCAGGATGCCGGCCTGTTCGGCGACGGGCCGGAAGCGGAACTCGCCGGTGGCGGCGTCGAATTCCGCGCCCTCGGGCAGCGGCAACTCGCGGATGCAATAACTCAGGGGGTCGCCATCCGGATCCGCAGCCGCCACCTGGAAACTCAGGGTGGCGCCCAGGGACGCGGTCTGGTCGGCGATCGGCGCCAACACGGGAGCGCGGTTGAGCACCTGGGTGACGGTAACCCGCAGCGTCGTCCGATTGCCGGCGGCATCGGTGGCGGTCAGGGAGAAGACATTGGCGCCGGGTATCAGCGCAACGGGTCCGTGATCGAAGCGGCCGTCGGCATCCACGGCAACCGCCGCGCCGTTCAACCGGAGCGCGGCGGGCTCGCTCAGACTGCCCCGGAAGGCGACCTCGGGTTCACTGGTAGTCAACCCGTCGAGCGGCGCTTGCAGATCGATCACCGGTGCCTGGGTATCCACCTCCACCTGGGTCAGCGCCGGCGCCGAACGGTTGCCGGCATGATCGGCGATGGTGGCGCTGAGTTCATGGCCGCCGTCGCCCAGCGACGCTTGCGGAAGGCAATCGGCGGTGTCCGCGGTGAAGTCGCAAGCCACCGGCAGCGGCACACCGTCGGCGGTAATCTCCAGGGTGGCGGGATCGACGCCGGTGGCGGCGTCGGCAAAGGTCAGCGCCAACGCCGGGCGTTCGTCATTGGTCAGGGTTCCCGGTGCAGGCGCGACAAAGCGCAGTGAAGGCGGAGTCAGATCGGCATAAAGCGCCAGGGCGCGGATTTTCTCCGGTTGTTCCGCTACCGGGGCGATGGCGCCGTCGGCGGCGATCTGCAGCAGGGATTTGTCCCGGGCGACGAAAGCGCTGCCGTCGACCGGATTGGCGATCAACAGATCGGGTCCGCTGCCGCCGGTGAAAGGCTCCAGCGCCAGGTGCTCGGCGCCGGTGGCGGCGTCGAGCAGCAGTACACGGCGATCGGACAGCAGCCAGAGCCGGTCCGCTGCCGGCGCCACCTGGTCGACACCGGGCAGCGCCAGGCTGAGCTCCAGATCGCCCTGCGGCGAATAGCGGCGCAGGTTCTGGCCGTCGCTGACCCAGGCGAACCCTTGGGCATCCAGCGCCAGGGCCCGGATCTTGCCGCTGCCAGTCGGCGGCAACCCGAACAGCTCGCTGCCGGCGGCATCGCGCACCGAGACCCCGGACCGGGTCGCGACCCAGAGCCGCCCGGTGGTGGCAGCGAAGGCGAGTTGCACCGCCGCATCGGGCAGGTCCCAGCTTGCCAACCGCGTGAGGTCGGCATCGTAGCGATGCAGGCGATGGCCCAGCGCCAGCCAGGCATCGCCCGAATGGGGGTTGACCGCGAGCCGGGCGTTCGGGGTGTTGTGGGGGACGGTGGTCGCCGCGCCCAACAGTGCGCCGGTGAAGTCGTAGGCGCGCAGGCCCTCGCCGTAGACCCAGATCGACCCCGTGGAATCCACTGCCAGCGCCCGGGCGGCGCCGGCCAGGATCAGCGGCGGCTGTTGGCCGTCGAGCCGGATGCGGGTGATCTGGCTGATTTCGCCGATCCAGAGCGCATCGGCATAGGGGTTATCCGGGGGCACCAGGGCCGCGAGGCGACCGCTGAAGGTGTACAGGCAAATACCGGCGATCGCGACCGCTGCCAGCCAGCTGAAAATGGATGCTGTGGAAATTCGCGCCGCAGGGCGCGAATCGAAAACGGGCGAGCGGCCCGTGGCACCTCCCTGTGTCCGTTCAAGGGCCCATCATTGGACCCTTATTGTTCAGTGTGCGCTGCCGCCGGGGCACTCCGCCGCAGCAACCGCAGTAGACCGGCAAACCGTTGCCTGACGCAACCCTGGGTGGTGACGCCTCCGGCGCGCATGAGTGACTGCGTCTCAAGATTCGTTCACGGCAGGACGCTTCATCTCGGTCGTCCGAAGCCAGGGGTGAGCGCGCACCGGACGCGGCAGGTCCGTCCACTGGCCCAGTGCCAGATTCTGGAGATGCCGAGCAGGGATTTGAGAAACCGCCCGGTGTGGGATTCCGGGCAGTGGGCAATATCTTCCGGGGTGCCGATGGCCAGTACCCGGCCGCCTCGCGACGGTTTTCACCAAGCTGCTAGACTGAGCCACCTGATTCCACGCCGGGGATCGGCGAACGTACCCAGTGCGGCATCAGCGAGTTAGGATTTGCATGGGACTGGCCCAGAGCCTGTCGGTCTGCCATGAAACCCTGCGCCGAGCGCAATTGGAGCCTTGACATGGACAAGCGGAAATCCCTCGCCGAAGAGTTGGCTGCCCTCCAGGAGGAGCTTGCGCGCGCCAGCGCGGCCGATCCCGATCTACTGACGCTCGTGAGCCATGTGGTCCACGATGTAACCACCCTTACGGGCGAACCCCGGGGTGCGGGGCGGGGAACGCTGCATGCGCGCCTCGAGGCCCAGGTGGGGGTGTTCGAGACCGATCACCCGCGTATTGCCGCTGCGCTGCGCCGGGTCGTCGACGCGCTCGCCGACCTGGGTATGTGATTCGCCTGTGCGCGTCGTGCTTCGGGGGCTGCGCGAGATCACCTGGGTGCCGCGCGGGCAGGCGCTGCTGGCTATCCTTGTGATGGCCACCGCCGGCTGCGCAACGCCACAGCTGCGGAACGATCAGGACAACTGGTTCTGCGAGCGAACACCGGATGGCCGCGACTGGACGTGCAGCCAACAGCGCCAGCGGAAGAGCGGGCCGGCGGCGACTCAACAGGCCAATCCCGCAGGCGCGGCAGCGTCGCGTCAGCCCGCGCCTACTGTCGAGACTGGAAGCGAAACTGGAAGCGCGAGCGTTGTCGATGAACCGACTGGTGTGACCGAGCAGGTCCCGCCGACCAGGGCTCAGCCCGTGTTCCAGCAGCGCGAGAACAGCGCAAACCGATGGAGTGCGGCGTTGCCGGCGCTGTCCGCTGGCGTTGAACAGGCGCCATCGGTGTCCGGGTCGAAAGCCGCTGATCGGGAACCGCGGAAACCGCCACCTGATCCGGAGCCGGTCTTCGCACGCTGGGAAAAGGCGGCGGCGGATGCCAAAACGGTATCGGAACAGCGGGACGAAGAAGTCCTCGAGACGCGCCCGCAGCCCAGCACGGTAGTGGCTCCACCCACCGAATCCACCGCAGCCGTGGTACCCGCGGCGCCCATCGAACGACGGTCAGTCCCGGCGGCGGGTTCGGTCGCGGAGGCGGGACCGCCGGAAATCCGCGATCGGCGTACCTACACGGTGCAGATCGGCGCTTTCAAAAGCGATCGCGATGCCCGCGCCTATATCGCGCAACACAATCTGGGTGATCTGCCGACCCTGGCGTTACGGCGGGAGCTCCGGGGTCCGCATCAGTATGTCGTGGTCACCTTTGGGAGTTTCGAGAGTGCCAGAGATGCGCTCGCGGCCTGGCATCGTAGCGGGGCACCGCGCGATCTGGAGATTTGGGTGCGTCCCGCGAACATTGCTCCGCCAACGTCACCGGAAGCTACGCCCGCGGCGGTTGCCCCACCTGCCTCTTGAACGCGCGGCCGCTGGAGCTGTACCAGAACTTGATACATATCGGCTGCGTTTTTGATCCGAATTTGGTATGGTTCCGTTGGTGGCCGTAGTGCCTGAAGGCTAGGTGCCGTCTGCGGGTTGGGCGGTATCGGGTGATCGGGAGCGATACGACACCACTGTTTTGTTTCGCTAGTGTGCCAAACTGATCATTCCATCAAGGGGATTTACCATGCTTCAGCAAAGCAAGGGAATAAAGGTACTGGCTCTGGCAGCCGTTGTGGCTCTGGCCGCAGGTTGCGCGTCCAACTCAAGCGTCCAGAAGGCCCAGAGCACGGCAGACGAGGCGCTGCGCACTGCTCAGGAAGCCAAACAGACCGCAAGCTCGGCGCAGCAAGCCGCTGCGGCCGCAAAGTCCGCGGCTGACGCAGCATCCGCCAAGGCTGACAAGTCACAAGCGTGCTGCAACGAAGTTCAGAGCAAGCTGGATCGCGTATTCGAGCGTTCACAGCGCAAGTGATCTTCTCGTGCCGAAGCCCGCTGGCGGGCTAGTCGCGCGACAGAGGCCGGCCTCGATATACACCGAGGCCGGCTTTTTTGTGCCTGTCTTGAATCTTTTTTGCCGGCGGTCGTCTCGGTGACGGACGAGTGACAGTTACCGTGCCCCGGCCCCATCCGCTTGCGTCAGACGATGATTGCCCACCGAGGGTCGACTATTACCGATGACCTCGAGCGCGACCGGGATTCCGCTTGCCCGGGCATAGATTGCGGGGAGCTGCGCCAGATTTGGCGCTCCCGCCAGCAGGACGGAGTGTTCGGCCAGGGTCTGATGAACCACCTCCAGCAATGCGGTGAAGTCACCCTGGATAATGCCATTCTCGTTGTAGCGCTGATGCACCTCGACATAGAGACGCCCGTTCTGGACGGCGGCCTTGTAGGGCTTGTCGATCAATTCCACCCGGGTGCCGTTGGGTACCTGGGCGAACAGCGCCTCTATGTCGGCCGGATACAGCCGGATACAGCCGTGGGATACCCGCATGCCAACCCCATAGCGCTTGTTGGTTCCGTGCAGGAGATAGCCCGAAAAACCCAGGCGCATGGCGTACTGGCCGAGCGGGTTGTCCGGTCCGGGCGGAACGTAGGCGGGGAGCGGGCGGCCCTGGGCGGCATGTTCCGCGCGGATCGAGGCCGGCGGATGCCAAGCCGGTTGAGGAATCTTCTGGACGATCCTGGTCGCTCCGGTGGGTGAGGGCCAGTCGTCGCGGCCAATTCCGATCGGATAGGTGATGACGGACGGCGGCACCCCGAGACCGGGCGTGGGGTAATAGTAAAGGCGCATCTCCGCGAGGTTGACGATGATCCCTTCCCGCACCGCATCGGGCAGGAGGTACTGGGAAGGAATGGTGATGACCGTACCCTGTCCCGGCAGCCAGGCGTCGACACTAGGGTTTGCGCTGCGCATTTCATCGTAGCCCTGACCGTGAAGCAGGGCGAGATCGACCAGCGTATCCTCGATTCGCGACTTGACGTAGCGCAGCGTGCCGACCAATCGGGTATCCGCGGGCGTGAGAAGGAGAGTGTCTGCGTGCGCCAATGCCTGGGCCAGCAGCGCACCCACCAGCAAGGTCGCCCACAGCGGACGGCTGAACCAGAACATGGCAGCATCCTGAAAATGGCGCCGGCGGCGCAGGTGCATTGCGATCGGAGTCGCCAAGGACAATGGTCCGCGGATTATCGGCAATTTCACGGTGACAACGGCATCAGGCTACAGCAGGGCGCTGCCACCGGCATCGGTCGCCTTCCAGCCGGCGGATGGGAGGCGGTCCAACGCCGTGAACCCCAGGGGCCGGGCCAGCAGCAGGTAGGGAAACTGCGCGATCTGCCGGTTATGGAAATTAACCGCGGAATTGTAGACTTCCCCACGTTCCGCAATCTTCGCTTCTAGCGCGACGATCCGCGCGAACAACTGCCGAAACTCCGCATCGCCAGCCTGACCCTTGAGGTTTTCCGCCGCCGCGAATAACTCGCCGAGACCGCTGCGCAGCTCCGCTTCCGCGAGGCCCAGTGTCGCCGGATCGAACGCCTGATGCGCGCTCGCCACCCGCGAGCGGGCCGCCGCGACCCGCTCCAGTGCGCCGAGTTCCTGCGGCGTCCGTCGCCGGCAGGCGACTTCCAGCTCGCTCAGCGCGGCATCGCGTTGTTTCAAGGGCGGTTCGATGATGGCCCATGCCTGGGTAGCCTGTTGTCGCATACGCACCAGATTGCTGCGGCCCATCAGGGCATATCCCGACAGCAGCATCAATGAGCCAACCGCCAGAAAAGTGGTATCGATCACGATTTCGCCTCTTTCATGCCGCACGCCAACCGCCGCGGGTCGGCCCTGATCCCGATGTACGCCGATCAGGTTTTCAGCGGCTTGTAGCGGACCCGCTGTGGTTGTGCCTCGGTACCTTTGCGGGCCAGCAGATCCGCGTGGTAATCGCTGTAATTGCCCTCGTGGAACACCACTTCGCTGTTGCCTTCGAACGCCAGGATATGGGTGGCGATACGGTCCAGGAACCAGCGATCGTGGGAGATCACCAGGGCGCAGCCGGGAAAGGCCAGAATGGCTTCTTCCAGTGCGCGCAGGGTTTCCAGATCCAGGTCGTTGGAAGGTTCGTCCAGGAGCAGCACATTGGCGCCCTGCTTGAGTGTGTTGGCCAGGTGCAGGCGGCCGCGTTCGCCACCGGAGAGATCGCCGACCCGCTTCTGCTGGTCGCCGCCCTTGAAATTGAAACGGCCCACATAGGAGCGCGAACCCACCTCGTAGGTGCCGATGCGCAGGATGTCCTGACCGCCGGAGATTGCCTCCCATACCGTCTTGCTGTCGTCGAGGGACGCGCGGCTCTGTTCGACGAACGCGAGCTGCACCGTCTCGCCCAGGACGACCCGGCCGGCGTCGGGTTGCGCGCTGCCGGCGATCATCCGGAACAGAGTGGATTTACCGGCACCGTTGCCGCCAATGATCCCCACCACGGCACCTTTGGGAATGTTCAGGTTCAGGTTGTCGATCAGCAGGTGGTCGCCAAAGCCCTTGCAGACGCCTTCGAGCTGGATCACCTTGTCGCCCAGCCGCGGCCCCGGCGGAATATAGATTTCATTGGTTTCGTTGCGGGCCTGGAATTCCTGGCTGCTGAGCTCATCGAAGCGTTGCAGGCGCGCCTTGTTCTTGGCCTGCCTGGCCTTGGGATTCTTGCGCACCCACTCCAGCTCTTCCTTCATGGCCTTGCGGTGGCTCTCCTCGGTGCGCTGCTCCTGGGCCAGACGTTTTTCCTTGGTCTCCAGCCAGGTGCTGTAATTGCCCTCGTAGGGAATGCCGCGACCGCGGTCCAGTTCCAGAATCCAGCCGGCGACATTGTCGAGGAAGTAGCGGTCGTGAGTGACCGCGACCACGGTGCCGGCGAAGTTGTGCAGAAACTGCTCCAGCCAGAACACGGATTCGGCATCCAGGTGGTTGGTGGGCTCGTCGAGCAGCAGCATGTCCGGGCGCGACACCAGCAGCTTGCACAGGGCGACACGGCGGCGTTCGCCGCCCGAGAGGCGGGACACGTCGGCATCCCAGGGTGGCAGCCGCAGGGCGTCGGCGGCGACATCCAGCGTGTGGTTCAGATTGTGGGCATCCCAGGCCTGGATGATGTCTTCGAGTTCGCTCTGGCGCTTGGCCAGCGCATCGAAGTCGGCATCCGCCTCGCCATAGGCGGCGAATACCTGATCCAGCTCCCGCAGCGCGCCCACCGCTTCGTGCACACCGTCTTCGACATTGCCGCGCACATCCTTGGCGTCGTCGAGCTGGGGCTCTTGCGACAGATAGCCGATCTTGATGCCAGGCATCGGCCGCGCCTCGCCGACGATGTCGGTGTCCACGCCCGCCATGATGCGCAGCAGGGTGGATTTCCCGGAGCCGTTGAGGCCCAGCACGCCGATCTTGGCGCCGGGGAAAAACGAGAGAGAAATATCCTTGAGGATTTCGCGCTTGGGCGGGACGATCTTGCCCACCCGGTTCATGGTATAGACGTATTGGGCCATTGCGTGGGGAGAATCACAGCCTGGAATGGGTCGGCATTGTAGCCGAACCGGTTCGCTCCCGGCAGGGTCGGCGGCTTGCGATGGGTTCGTTGCCGACTATTGCACCAGGCCCAGCGCGCCGCCGTCGATGCGCAGGTTCTGGCCGTTGATGAAGGCGGCCCGGGTGCTGACGACAAAGCACACCAGGTCGGCCACTTCCTCGCGGGTGGCGATGCGGCCGACGGGATTCGGAAAGCGTTTGGCCACGATGCGCGCCTCGATGGTCGCCCAGTCGTCGCCCCAGCCTTCGCGCGCGGCCTTGGCACGAAACGCCGCTTCCACTTCCGGGGTGCGGATGTAACCCGGCGATACCGTGTTGACGGTGATGCCGGTGTTGGCCAGCTCTTGCGACAGGGTCACCGCGATGCTGGCCAGCGCACTCTTGGCGGCGTAATACGCGGGGCGCAGCGCGTTCGGCTGGGTCGAGCCGATGGTGCCGAGCTGGATGATCCGCCCCCAGCCGTGGGCGCGCATCTGGGGGCTGAGCAGGCGCGCAAGACGCACTGCCGACAGCAGGTTTTTCTGGTACATGTCGAGCCAGACCGCCGTGTCGGCGTCGGCCCAACGCGCTTCCTCGGCGGTGCCGTAGTTGTTCACCAGGATATCGACGCGGCCGGTCAGCGCGAGGGCATCCCGCGCCACCTGCTCGCAGCCCGTGTCGGTGCAGAGATCGCCCCAGACCGTGCGCGCTATGCCCTGCCCCAGCAGATGGTCGGCGCTGCCGGCGGTGAAGCCGTGGGCGATGACGGTGGCGCCCTCGGCGGCGAGCCGCTCCGCGATGATCGCCCCGGTGCCGCGATTGCTGCCGGTCACCAGCGCCACTTTGTTTCCGAGTTCGAGATCCACGCCTGTCTCCGCGGTTATGGTCGAGTGGCCGGATCGCTTACCGGCGTACGGCGCATGCGCTGAAGCAAAGGCCAGCGCCCTCGGCGGGAGTATAGCCCGCGTCCACCTGGGCATTGTGTGGGTGCACTCAGCCTCGACCCGGGGGGGAGTGCTGTTTAGAATGCACGGCTCCGCGCGGGAGGCAGCATGGGCCGGCGTACACCTCTTTATGACACCCATATTCGCCACGGCGCCCGCATGGTCGATTTCGCCGGCTGGGACATGCCGCTCCACTATGGTTCGCAACTGCAAGAACACCGCTGCGTGCGCGAGCAGGCGGGCCTGTTCGATGTCAGTCACATGACCACGGTGGAGGTGAACGGCAGCGGGGCGCGGGATTTTCTGCGCCGCCTGCTGGCCAACGACGTGGCTCGCCTGACGGCGCCGGGCACCGCTCTCTACAGCGCCATGCTGAATGAGAAGGGCGGCGTGATCGACGATCTGATCGTCTATGCGCTGGCGGATGACGGCTACCGGCTGGTACTGAACTGCGCCACGCATGAGCGCGTGTTGCCCTGGATCACGCGGCAGGCCAGCGGTCAGCGCGTGAAGGTCCACGAACCGACCGATGGCGCCATCGTCGCGGTGCAGGGGCCGGCGGCATTGGCGGCGATGCAGGGCGCATTCGGCGTTGCGGCCGCGGCCCTGGTGTCGCTGCCCGCCTTCAGTTTTTGCTGGATCGGCGACTGGCTGGTGGCGCGCACCGGCTATACCGGTGAAGACGGCTTCGAGATCATGTTGCCCGCGAGCGCCGCGGAAGACTGCTGGCGTGCGCTGACCGCCCAGGGTGTGAAGCCCGCCGGGCTCGCCGCCCGCGATACCCTGCGCCTGGAAGCCGGGCTCAATCTCCACGGCCACGAGATGGACGAGGATGTCACCCCACTGGAGGCCAACATGGCCTGGACCCTGGCCTGGGAGCCGGCGACCAGACATTTCGTCGGTCGTACCGCGCTCGAAGAACTGCGCCAGCGCGGTGGCTATCTGGTCCTGGCCGGTCTGGTGATGACCAAACCCGGCGTGCTGCGCGCCGGTCAGCTGGTGCGGGTAGCCGGCAGCCCGCAGGTCGGCGTCATCACCAGCGGCACCTATTCCCCCACTCTGGGCCACGCCATCGCGCTGGCGCGCATTCCGGACATCGGCGCGCGCGAGGCGGTGGTGGATATTCGCGGTCGGCTCTCGCCGGTGCGGGTGGTGCGGCCGCCCTTTGTGCGTCACGGCAAAAAGGTTTACAACTGAGCGTCCGCGGCGCCGGCCGGTGCTGCGGACCTCCCCTGGACATCCGACAATAAACCACGTCCGAACACCGAAGATTGGAGAACCAACATGGTCGATACCCCCAAGGAGCTTGGCTACCGCGAAACCCACGAATGGGTGCGCAACGAAGGTGATGGAACCGTCACGGTCGGCATTACCGATTACGCCCAGGACAGCCTCGGGGACATTGTCTATGTCGAGTTGCCGGAACTGGGGGACGAGCTCGATCTCGGCCAGGAAGCCGGTGTGGTCGAGTCCGTCAAAGCGGCGTCCGACGTTTTCGCGCCCCTGACGGGCACCGTCATCGCCGTCAACGAGGCGCTCGAAGACACGCCCGAAATCATCAATGCCTCGCCCTACGGCGATGGCTGGTTCTATCGTCTGCGCATTGCGGACCCGGCAGAGCTGGACGATCTGCTGGACGCCCAGGCCTACCTGGAGGTTGTCGAAGAAGAGCAGGACCACGAGGAGTAGACCGGGAAGCTATAGTCCATGTGTCTGGTAGCCCTGGCGTTTCACCGCCACCCCGACTATCCGCTGCTGGTGGTCGCGAACCGCGACGAGTACTACGACCGTCCCGCCCGGGTGGCGCAGTTCTGGGACGATCACCCGGATATTCTCGGCGGTCGCGACGAAGAAGCCGGCGGCACTTGGTTTGGGGTTGACCGCCGCGGTCGCTGGGCCACGGTCACCAACTACCGGGGCGGTGCCCTGGGCGCGAACGCGCGCTCGCGCGGCGATCTCCCGACCAATTTTCTCCGTACCGCGAGCGCTCCCCGAGCCTATGCCGAAAGCGTTCTGGCGGAGGCACACCGGTTTCGCGGCTTCAGCCTGCTCGCGGGCACACCGGAACACCTCGTCTACTGCACCAACCAGAACGCCAGCGTCCAGGTGCTCGAACCCGGCATCTACACCCTCAGCAACGATGTCCTCGACACCCCCTGGCCCAAGGCCGAGTACGCCCGCCGCATGCTGACCGCAGTGCTCGACCAGCCCGAGGCCCCGGCGCTCGACCGCCTGCTGGCGATTCTCGGGTCGCGCGACCAGTTTCCCGACGCGCATCTGCCCGACACGGGCGTCGGGCTGGAAATGGAACGGGTACTGTCCGCACCCTTCATCGTGTCGGACAGCTACGGCACGCGCTGCACCACCGCGCTGTTGATGCACCGCGACGGCACGGTCCATTTCGCGGAACAGAGCTACCGTCGCGGTCGCGCCACCGAGCGCCGGGATTACCGGTTTCAGCGCGCGTTGACGGGCGTCTGAACGCCGGTCCTCCGGCGCTCAGCGACGCCCGTCAGGCTCCCGACCGCCGCGCCCTCAAAACCAGAACCGGACGCCTGCCACCAGCTCCAGATCGTCGCTGCGCTCGCCCTGGTAGCGGGCAAAGTCCGCGCTGTCGCCGAACTTGCGCCAGCCGACCACGCCGACGTAGGGCGCGAACTCGCGACGAATCTCGTAGCGCAGGCGCAGGCCCACTTCCATCTCGGACAGCCCCGAACCGGTAGCGGTGGCGCGGTCGTCCTGGCCGTGCAGATTGATTTCCATATCCGGCGCCAGGATCAGGCGTTGGGTGAACAGCAGCTCGTAGCGGACCTTGAGACGCAGTGCGGTGCGGCCGTCGGCGTCGGCGAACAGGGCGATGTCGGTGTCGAACCAGTAGGGCGCAATACCCCGCGCGCCGAGCGCCAGCCAGTTGCGCTTAGGTGTCGGCTGCAAATCGCTGCGCCAGCCCACCTGAATATCCCAGAATGGCGCGAGCGCGCGACTGTAGAGCGCCTGCACTTCCGCCGCTTCGGTACGGCCGCCGGTGCGTCGGCCTTCGGTTTTGAACCAGAGCTTGTCGAGATCGCGGCCCAGCCAGGCGTCGCCGTCCCACACCAGGGCGCCGTCGCCGGCGCCATCGCGCCATTCCAGTTGATCGAACATCACCTTGCCGAGCAGGGGATCGTCGTCGCTGTGGGCGCGCACCGGGCCGGGCGCGAGCAGCGCCAGCGCAGCCAGTAAACCGATGCTCGTTTTCATGCGCCGCCCTCCACCCGAACTTCGCGCATCATGCCCAGCATGTGGTAGAGCAGATGGCAGTGATAGGCCCAACGACCCGGCGCATCGGCGGTGACCAGGTAACTGATGCGCGCGCCCGGTGGCACCGATACCGTGTGCTTGCGGGGAATGCGCGCGCCGTCGCCGGTTTCCAGATCGCTCCACATGCCGTGCAGGTGGATGGGGTGATGCATCATGGTGTCGTTGACCAGGGTGATGCGCAGCCGCTCACCCAGGCGCAACCGCAGTGGCTCGGCAGCGGCAAAGCGAATGCCGTCGAAGGACCACAGGTAGCGCGCCATGTTGCCGGTCAGGTGAAGCTGGATTTCCCGTTCCGGTTCGCGCGGGTCCGGAGTGCCGTAGCGGTGGCGCAGATCGGCGTAGGTCAGCACCCGACGTCCATACAGGGCTTGGTGATCGCGCAGCCCGACACCGGGATCGTCGAGCCGGTATCCGGATGGCTCCGCGCGGGCATCCACCTGCGGACCTCGTTCGGTGGCGCCGTGCCGCACCGGCACGCTGCTGCCGTAACCGGCCGCGCCGGAGCCCATGACGCCTGCATCCGTGGCACCGGCTCCGGGCATTGCGTGGCCCATCGCGGCATGATCCACGGTGGTCGTGGCCATGGCGGCGTGGTCCAGGCCCTCATCCACGGCGGTACCCGCTGTGCCCCCCGCCCCGTGACCCTGATGTTCGCCTCCTCCCATGCTCATATCGGCGTGGCTGAGCACCGGCCGGGGGTCCATCGGCGGCAGCGCCGCCTTCAGGCCCAGGTCCGGGGTCAGGGTGCCGCGGGCGTAACCGCTGCGGTCGATGGCTTGGGCGAACAGCGCGTAGGCAGTGTCGCCCGCGGGCTCCACGACGACATCGTAGGTCTCGGCGACACCGATGCGGAAATCGTCCACCGTCACCGGCTCCACGGGCTGGCCGTCGGCGGCGATCACGCGCATTTTCAGGCCCGGAATACGCACATCGAAATAGGTCATGGCCGCGGCGTTGATGAAGCGCAGGCGCACCCGCTCGCCGGGCCGGAACAGTCCGGTCCAGCCGGCGGCGGGAGGCTGACCGTTCATCAGATAGGTATAGGTGTAGCCGCTGACATCGGAGATGTCGCTGTCGCTCATCCGCATCCGGTTCCACATGGCGCGTTCGCGCCAGGTCTGGGCGACACCCCTGGCCTGGATATCGCGCCAGAGATCGCCGGCCGTGCGCTCGTTGAAGTTGTAGTAGTGGCTCAGTTTCTTCAGTTTGGCGTAGACACTGGCCGGATCTTCGTCGGTCCAGTCCGACAGCATCACCACATGGTCGCGGTCGCAGGCAAACGGATCCGGTGCGCGGGGGTGGATGACGAGGGCGCCGTAGTTGCCGGTCTGTTCCTGAAATCCGGAGTGGCTGTGGTACCAGTAGGTGCCGCTCTGACGCACGTCGAAGGCGTACTCGAAGCTCTCCCCGGGTTTGATGCCGTGAAAGCTTATCCCCGGCACCCCGTCCATGGCGGCCGGCAGGACGATGCCGTGCCAGTGGAGGGAAGTGTCCTCGGCGAGCTGGTTGGTTACCCGCAGGCGCAGTCGATCGCCTTCGCGCCAGTGCAGTACCGGTCCCGGCAGGCTGCCGTTGATAGTGGTGGCGAGACGTTCCACACCGGTGAAATTCACCCGCTGGTAGCCGATGCGCAGATCGAAGCGCGCGCCGGCGAGTTCCGGGATCGCAACCGGCCCCGCCGAGGCCGCCAGCGCGCGGCCGCACGCGAGGGTCGTGCCGGCGGCGGCGAGCCCGGTGACGAAGCGGCGCCGCGACAGCCGTATCCCGTTATCCGGCAGCAGCGGCTTCATGGCCGGGTTCCGGGTGCGTACTGGGCCGCCTGCTCGCGGATATCCTCGTACACCCCAGCCCCGTCCGCGTCGAGCCGCCAGACCCGATAGGGCGTGAAGCGGTCGCCCATCTCCATGCCCGGGCTGCCGGCCGGCATGCCCGGCACCGCGAGGCCGCGCCCGCCTGGCGGGCGTTCGGCCAGAAACCGCGCCAGCATCGGTGCGGGCACATGACCCTCGAACACCAGACCAGCGGCGGTCACCGCCGTGTGGCAGGACTGATGCTGGGGTCCGACGCCATGCGCACGCTTGATCTCGGCCAGCGCCGCCGCGTCCAGGTCAACCACCTGCGCGACCATGCCATGGGCCGCAAGGTGATCGATCCACTTGCTACAGCAGCCGCACTGGGCATCTTTGTAAACCTTGAGGGTTGGCACCGACGCCGGCTCGGCGAACGCCAGCGACGCAAACAACCCGAGCAACATTCCCCAGTAATAGCGTCCGGTGGGACGCGGAACATCCATTGTGCTTTTCATGAAAAACCGCCTTTGGTGATCGCGTTGGGATTGCGCCCGGATACCGGACGCACCTTGCCTGTGATCAGGCGGCGATGGGCGGACGATAGGCGACGCGGGGCTGGCGGGAGGAGGACGGCAGTTGGGTGAACGACGGCTGACAGGATGTTGCCCGCATGGGTATCACCGGGAGCAAAGTCAGCAGCGTGCCGGTGACGGAGCCCGGGCAGTGTTTGCACTGGGGTTGCCCGCAGTGATCGGCCCCGGCGGCTGCGTGGCCGGACTCCGCGCAGTGCCTGGGCTGTGCATGTCCGCAGTCGTCGGCCGGGGTCGCCATCGGGTGCTCGGCAACCGCGGTTCCCGGGCTGCCGGCAGGCATCATGACCGGCGCCGCAACCGCGGCCACCGCTTGCCAGCACAGCAGCACCACGAGCAACCAAGGCAGGGGTTTGATGGGAAACATCGGCAACAGGGCGCGACCGTCGATGACCCAGTAGAGCATGGATCCCGGAGTTGGTTCAACGCGCGGGATCAATGTCCGTGCCATCAGGCCAAGGCGCGGCAGTCCGTCGAATGGATCAGTCGCGTCGCAACACCTGCCACAGGCAGAGCGCAAACAACCCGGTGAAGGCCATCAGGGTGTAGCCCGGGATGCTGATCCCGAACAGCGACCACTGGATTTCCGCGCAATTGCCGTCGCCCCGCAACAGCAGTCCCAGCGCTTCCTTGAAGGGCAGGGCGTCGAACAGATACTCGGCGGGCGGCCCGCAGGCGGGTACCTGGTCTTTCGGCAGGCTTTGCAGCCAGAGCTGGCGGATGGCAAAACCGGCGCCACCCAGCGCCGTCAGCATGCCGAGACCGTTGTACAGCCGCTGCCCGCGGCGCGCGGGATTGTGGATCGCGGCGATCAGCAGGACCAGTCCGGTGGCGAGCACGAAGCCGCGCTGCAGGATGCACAGGTAACAGGGCTTCAGATCCATCGCGTACTGCATGTACAGCGCGATCACGATGAGCGCGGCGCAACCGCTGGCCGCGATGAGATTCAGTTGGCGGCGCGATGGCATGGGCAGGGATTCCTTGGGGCAGTAGTGGGCGCGGATGCTTTCAGAGCCGCATCCCGACGTCAAGGCGAGGTCTGGCGGCGATTACCGGCGCGGGCGTGGCGATTGCCTGGGCGAGCGCAGCCAGGGTGCCACGAAAGCCCGGTTCGAAACTCGCGGCAAAGGGCTGCATCGGCGGCCACGCCTGTTCGAGGGGTAGCGGGCGGCGCAGGCGCTGGCCGATGTGCGCGAGTACCCGGGGAATCTGTTCGGCGTCGCGGTAGCTTTCGAGCCAATGCAGTGCCGGCGCGCGATCGCAGAAGATCTGGACCCGCTCCGGCAGCAAAGCGCGGTGGTCGGCCAGGGCGCGATAGAACGCCTGGCAGAAATCCCCCAGGGGTTGTGGATGAAAGTCGTCCCAGTCCCGCGCCAGCAGATGATCGAACACGACATCGATGACGATGCCGCCGTAGCGGCGCCAGGGCGCGGGAAACAATTCCTGCAAGCGCCGGGTTGCCGGCAGACGGTCGCACAGGGCATCGACGCGACGGTGCAGGCGGATGCCGGCTTCGATGCGCGGCGGATAGTCGCCGCGCAACGGCCCCTTGACGAAATCGCCGAGCAGACCGCCGACCTGCATTTCCGGGTCGCAGCCGGCGAGATACAGGTGGCCGAGGTAGTTCACGATAAAAAAATCATTGCGGAAAATGTGGAAAAAGCACATCCATGACGACAGTTTCGTGGCGACATCCGCACCGAAACACGGCTACTCCGGAAATGTCTGTCGGTACCTGTCGTTCGGGAAAAAACGCATCGGGCCGAACCTGTTCCCGGAAAGCATTCACCGCCCACCGCTCAGAGGGTGTTTACAAAATGTAGTAAAATGCGGGGCTCTCATGATGCACAAAAAGGCCCGCCGATGCCCCGAACCGGACGCCCCCCGAAAATCTCGTCAGCACAGCGTGAGGTTCTGGTGCGGTTGAC
>JBFWOQ010000040.1:0-22048 GCA_050250395.1 Porticoccaceae bacterium | reverse complement strand
CGTAACCCGCATCGAGGATGACCTTGCGCACGATCTCCTCCAGATCCACATAGGTTCTGGTGCGCACCTCGCCGGCGACGATCGCCATGCCGGTCTTGACCAGGGTCTCCACCGCGACCCGCGATTCCGGGTCGCCGCGCAACATGGCATCGAGCACGGCGTCGGAGATCTGGTCCGCGAGCTTGTCGGGATGGCCTTCGGAAACCGATTCTGAAGTGAAGATCGCGTACTGACTCATCGGGAGAGTGTCCTCATGGCATGCAGGATTGGCCCGGGCGCCCCGGGGCGGATGAACTGACGAATCTGGATGCGAAAGCCGTTGCGCAGCGCCAGGAACTGGCTGTCGCCGGCTTTCAGCCCCGCCGCGACGGCCCAGTCGGTGAGGGCCTGGGGCTCGAAACCGAGCCACAGATCGCCGCAAGCGGTGCGCGCCCAGTCCTGATCGTGGGCGCACAGTTCGGTCACCAGCAGCGAGCCGCCCGGCGTCAGCAGCGCGGCGAGGTCGGCGAACATGCGCGCGGGCGAGGCATTGTGGTGCAACACCATGTTGAGCGTGATCAGGGGCGCGCGCAGTCCGCGCCGGAGCGCTGCGGCGGTATCGCCCAGCACGAATTCGATGTGGTCGAGCCCGCGCCGGCCGGCGAAATTCCGCGCCCGCGCCAGCATCGCCGGCGAGTTGTCGAGCGCGACCACCCGGGAGAACCGGGGCGCCAGCTCGGCGAGCAGTTCGCCCTCGCCCGGCCCCACTTCGATGACGCCGAGATCGCCCGGTCGGCGCACCGCGTCCAGCACCTGGGCAATGGTGTCGCCGTACTGGCCGTGGCCGGCGATCAGATCCTGCTGCTCGCGGAACTCCGCCGCATGGCGGCGGAAGAACGCCAGCGAACGCTCGGCGCGATCCCGCTCGACCTCCCCAAGCCGTTGCGCAATGGCCGGCTCCAGCGGATACCCGTCGAGATTACGGCACAGCAGGGTGCGAACCCCGTCCAGGCTGTCATCGAGCCGCGGCGCCCGGCGATAGAACACAAAGGTGCCCTCCCGGCGCGGCGTCACCAGCCCAGTGCCCACCAGCAGTTTGAGATGATGGCTGAGTGCGGGCTGACGAACGCCAAACACATGACACAACTCGGCCACGCTGTAGGCATCCCCCGCCAGCACGCGCAGGATCTGCGCGCGCAGCGGGTCGCCCAGCGCCTTGCACAGGGCGGTGATGGCGGCCAGCGCGGCGGGTTCTGCGGCGGCTTCCGGGCAAGACGGGTGGCGTTCGGGTGCAGTCATGGCCGCCACTCTACCGCAGCGGATCCTGTGCATCAAAATATTTCGATGCAATCTGCGGCCGGCCGTTCCTTTGCTCGATACAGTTCGCCTCCTGGAAGGAGCGCTGCGCGATCGAAAGTGACTTGAAGCCGGTCTACGCCGCACCCGGTGCGGAGGCTGCTGCTGCCGCGCTCGACGCGTTCAAGGCAGGCCCCCCGGCTTCCGCCGGAGCAGGCGCTAGGGCCGGAAGCCCAGCCCATCGTCGCTCGCTGACGCCGCCTGCGGGCGCAGGTCATCCTGTTTTTCGCGCTCTCGCCCGAGGTCCGCAGGATCCTCTACACCGCCAACGCGAGCACCAGCCTGCACCGTCAAGTACGCAAGGCCATCCGCAACAAGGGGCACTCCCCAAGCGACGAGCGGCGATCAAGTTGATCTACCGCCTGTCGCTGCGACAGATCGAGGCGACATAGAAACGACCACCCAGGGAATGGCAGGCCGCCAAGGCTCAAATTGGCAATACCATTCGGGGAGCGGTTCACACTCGGAGACTGATTCCAGCAACCGGCTCACACACAGAATTCGGTACAGACCCGGTGTGGAATCTCAAACGCATGGCCGCATTGCGCCCGCAATTCGGAGGACGTACTTAAACGCGCGGGAGTCCGCACGAAAACAGCTCGCCACGGTAAGAGTACGCGTCTGGCCGATCATGCGGGTTGTGAACACAACTCCGACCGGCTACAGGCTGCTAGAGCAACAAAAACCCCGCCTCGCGGGCGGGGTTGGTGCAAAGCGCGTTGGCGCTTCCTATATTGACGCGCGGCGACGCGACAGACCGATGCCGATCAGCGCAACCGCGATGATCAAGAGGATCAGGGCCGTGGGGCTCAGGGTCGGGATGCTGGTCGCCCCCCCCAGCAATGCGCCACTGATCGTGACAGTGTTCGAAAGGATTCCAGCGTTCCACGGATCCCAGTGCGCACTCGGGGACGCGATGGGTACATAGGTGAACTGGTAATCGCCGGCCTGCAAGCCAGTGAACGTCACCCCTTGCCAGCTAGTGACGGGGCCAAGGCCGTCGACATCAGTCGCCGCCAATGGTCCGGCGTTGGTGGCGTAGAAGTTGGTCGTGCCGTCATCAAGCCCGGTCGGTTTCGTGCCCGTATGCAACGCAAATGGGACGGTAGTGCTGGGAAAGGGGTTCCCGTTGATCCCGACGAGAGTGAGGCTTCCCTCGGTCAACTCGGTGACTCCGTCATAACCGTGGTAGGAGCCATACCAGAAGCTGATGGAACCCGGTCCCGCCGGCACGAAGCCGATGCTTATGGTGTGCGCACTCGCCACCCCAACCGCGCCGAAGAGTACCAGTCCTACCACTACCAAAATCTTGCGCATCGATTTATCTCCCCCTGATAACGACCAATCGTCATGACTATCGGATAACTCATCCCGTCAATTCGTCCGCGAATTGTGAACTACTTCAACTGAATAATGTGAAGAAGTGCGCAAGTAGGCTATCTCAAGTCGAAGCCGCTGTAAACGTCAAGTGCTTCGAAGATCCCGCTGGGGAGCGTAAAGCCTGCTGAGGCAATCACGCTGGCGGCGCCTCTTTGGCGTGGGCCGTATCCCGAAGGTGGCGTTCGGAAACGACCGCAACCGCAGGGATTTTGCGAAGCCTGGAGGGCATGTGCAGCCGGCCGGCCCCTTCCTTTACGCCCCGGGTGCAGTACGGGAGAATGGCGCCCCTTCCCTTAGCCCCGCTCCGGAGCCACTGATGACCCAGCGCCGCGATCTCGCCAACGCCATTCGGGCGCTCAGCATGGATGCCGTGCAACAGGCCAACAGCGGCCACCCCGGCGCGCCCATGGGGATGGCGGATATCGCCGAGGTGTTGTGGAACGACCATCTGGTGCACAACCCGGCCAATCCCGCCTGGCCCAACCGCGACCGTTTCGTGCTCTCCAACGGCCACGGTTCCATGCTGCTGTATTCGCTGCTGCACC
Organism: Porticoccaceae bacterium; assembly: GCA_050250395.1. Classification (GTDB taxonomy): domain Bacteria; phylum Pseudomonadota; class Gammaproteobacteria; order Pseudomonadales; family Porticoccaceae; genus JAGPUQ01. Next base: position 18,788 of record JBFWOQ010000040.1, on the reverse strand, counting down.
TGACCGGCTACGACCTGTCCCTGGACGATCTCAGGAATTTCCGCCAACTGCACTCCAAAACGCCGGGCCACCCGGAATACGGCGAAACACCCGGCGTCGAGACCACCACCGGGCCGCTGGGCCAGGGGCTCGCCAATGCGGCGGGGATGGCATTGGCCGAAAAGGTGCTGGCGGCACAGTTCAACCGGCCCGGGCACGCGGTGGTCGATCACCACACCTATGTGTTTCTCGGCGACGGCTGCCTGATGGAGGGCATCTCCCACGAGGCCTGCTCGCTGGCCGGCACGCTGGGGCTCGGCAAGCTGATCGCGTTCTACGACGATAACGGCATTTCCATCGACGGCGAGGTCGAGGGCTGGTTCACCGACGACACGCCGCGCCGTTTCGAGGCCTACGGCTGGCAGGTGATCGCGGAGGTGGACGGCCACGATGCCGCCGCCATCGCGGCCGCGATTGCGCGCGCCCGCGCGGACGTCGCCCGGCCGACCCTGATCTGCTGCAAGACCATCATCGGCTTTGGCGCGCCCACCAAGCAGGGCAAGGAAAGCTGCCACGGTTCGCCCCTGGGGGATGCCGAAATCGCCGCGACACGCGCCGCCCTCGGCTGGAGCGCGTCGCCGTTCGAGATTCCCGCGCCGGTGCGCGCGCAGTGGGACGCCCGCGCCCGGGGCGCCGCCGCCGAAGCCGCCTGGAACGCGCGCTTGGCCGCCTACCGCGCCGCCCACCCGGAACTGGCGGCGGAGCTGGAACGGCGCTGGCGCGGCGAACTGCCGGCGGCCTTCGCACCCGCGGCCGAGGCCTACATCCGCCGGTGTCAGGAGCAGGGCGAAAGCCCCGCCACCCGCAAGGCGTCGCAGAACTGCCTCGACGCCTACGGGCCGCTGCTGCCGGAACTGATCGGCGGCTCGGCGGATCTGGCCGGGTCCAACAACACGATCTGGAAGGGCAGTCAGGCCATTGCGGCAAACGCCGCCGGTGGCAACTACATTCACTACGGCGTGCGCGAATTCGCCATGGCGGCGATCGGCAACGGCATCGCGCTGTACGGCGGCTTTATCCACTACAGCGCCACCTTCCTGGTGTTTGTCGACTATTGCCGCAACGCACTGCGCATGGCGGCATTGATGAAGCAGGGCCACATTTTTGTGCTGACCCACGATTCCATCGGTCTCGGCGAGGACGGCCCCACCCACCAGCCGGTGGAGCATCTGGCGGGCCTGCGCGCGACGCCGAATGTGGATACCTGGCGGCCCTGCGACGCGGTGGAAACCGCGGTCGCCTGGCGCGCGGCCATCGTGCGACGGGACCGCCCCTCGGCCCTGATCCTGACCCGCCAGAACCTGCCGCACCAGCCGCGCAGCGCGGACCAGGTCGATGCCATCGCTCGCGGCGGCTATGTGCTGCGCGACTGCGCGGGAACGCCGGAGCTGATCCTGATCGCTACCGGTTCCGAAGTGCAGCTGGCGGTGGCGGCCGCGGAGCAACTGGAAGCCGCCGGACGCAAAGTGCGCCTGGTGTCGATGCCCTGCAGCGAGCGTTTCGACGCCCAGCCGGCGGACTACCGCGAGGCGGTGCTGCCCAAGGCGGTGCGGGCGCGGCTCGCGGTGGAGGCCAGCCAGAGCGACTGCTGGTACAAATATGTGGGCCTCGATGGCGCCGTGATCGGCATGACCGGTTTCGGGGCCTCGGCGCCGGCCGATGCCCTGATGGCGCAGTTCGGCTTTACCGCCGCCAACGTCGTCGCCACCGCGGAGGCACTGCTCGCCTGATGCCGCTGCGCCTCGCCATCAACGGCTACGGCCGCATCGGGCGCAGCGTGTTGCGCGCCCTGGTGGAGCGGCAATTGCTGTCCGAGCTGCGCGTGGTCGCCATCAACGAGGTCGCCGATCTCGACACCATCCTTTATCTGACCCGCTACGATTCCACCCACGGCCGCTTTCCGGCCGCGGTCACCGCCGGCAACGGCGAGCTGCGCATCGGCGACTGGCCGGTTGCGGTGAGCCGTATCGAGGAGCTCGATAACCTGCCCTGGGCCGCGCACGCCATCGACGTGGTGCTCGAATGTTCCGGCACCTTCGCCGACCGTGCCGGCGCCGAGCGGCATCTGGCGGCGGGCGCGCGGCGGGTGCTGTTTTCGCAGCCCGCGCTACCGGAGATCGACGCCACGCTGGTGTATGGCATCAATCACGCACAGCTCGCGCGCGAACACCGCATCGTGTCGGCGGCGTCCTGCACCACCAACTGCGTGGTGCCGGTGATCCGCGTGCTGGACGATGCGCTGGGCATCGAGGCCGGGGTGATCACCACCATCCATTCGGCGATGAACGATCAGCCGGTGCTGGACTCCTATCACCACACCGACCTGCGCAAGACGCGCGCGGCGATCCAGTCCATCATCCCGGTCGATACCGCGCTCGCCCGCGGCATCGACCGAATGCTGCCGGATCTGGCGGGCCGCTTCGCGGCCCAGGCGATGCGGGTGCCGACCCAGAATGTGTCCGCCATCGATTTGTCGATTCAGGTGCGATGCGATACCGACGAGACCGAAGTGAACCGCATCCTGCACGCCGCCGCGCGCGACCGGCTGCCCGGCATCCTGGGTTACACCGAGGAACCGCTGGCATCCTGCGATTTCAACCACGACCCCCACTCGGGCGTGGTGGATGCCAGCCAGACCCGGGTCGCGGGCCGGCGCCTGGTCAAGGTGCTGGTGTGGTTCGACAACGAATGGGGCTACGCCAACCGCATGCTGGACGTTCTGCGGCACTGGCGGCCCCTGTTGCGGTGAAAACGGCTACGGTGAAAATGGCTGCGGTAAGAATGGCGGCGTCAAAACGGGCGTTGTCGCGGCTGGCTACCTTCCTATGAGGAACCCATGACCCTACCCCTGATGAGCGATTTCGATCTGGCCGGCAAGCGCGTGCTGATCCGCGAGGATCTCAATGTGCCGATCAAGGACGGCCGCGTCACCTCGGACGCGCGCCTGCGCGCGGCCCTGCCCACGCTCCGGCACGCGCTGGCGGCGGGCGCCCGGGTGATCGTCATGTCCCATCTGGGGCGACCCAAGGAAGGCGAATTCGATGCGGAATTGTCGCTGGCGCCGGTCGCCGCCGCGCTGGGTGTCCTGCTGGGGCGTCCCGTCCCCCTGATCGCAAGCTGGCAGGCGGGCGTCGACGTCGCCCCCGGCGAACTGGCAATGCTGGAAAACGTGCGCTTCAACCCGGGCGAGAAAAAAGATGCCGATGCCCTGGCGCAAGCCTATGCCAGCCTGTGCGATCTGTTCGTGATGGATGCCTTCGGCACCGCGCACCGCGCCGAGGCCTCGACCACGGGCGTCGCGCGCTTCGCGCCCGCCGCCTGTGCCGGCCCGCTGCTGGCGCAGGAGCTGGATGCGCTCGGCCAGGCGCTGGCGCACCCCGAGCGGCCCCTGCTGGCGGTGGTCGGCGGCTCCAAGGTCTCGACCAAGCTCGAAGTGCTGGAATCCCTGGTCGGCAAGGTCGATCAGCTCATCGTCGGCGGCGGCATTGCCAACACCTTTCTCGCCGCGGCCGGCAAGCCGGTGGGCAAATCCCTGTGCGAACCGGACCTGCTGGAAGTCGCGCGCGGCCTGATGGCGCGCTGCGACATTCCGCTGCCGGAGGATGTGGTGACGGCCAAGGCGTTCGATGAAAACGCCGTCGCCGAGACCAAGGCGGCGGATCGGGTGGCGGACGACGACCTGATTCTCGACATCGGCCCGCGCGCCGCGCGGGAATTCGTGCGCCGCATCGAAGCCGCGCGCACCATCCTCTGGAACGGTCCGGTGGGCGTGTTCGAGTTCGCCCGCTTTCGCGCCGGCTCCGAGGCCGTGGCGCGGGCGATTGCGGCCAACCCGGGTTTTTCCATCGCCGGCGGCGGGGATACGCTAGCCGCCATCGACCTGTTCGGCATCGGCGAGCAGATTTCCTATATTTCCACCGGTGGCGGGGCGTTTCTCGAATACGTCGAGGGCAAGACCCTGCCGGCGGTAGCCGCGCTGGCCGCGCGGGCCGCCACCCGCTCCTGACCCCATTTCCCGTCCCCCAAGGAGGACAGCACCATGGCCCTGATCAGTTTGCGCCAACTGCTCGATCACGCCGCCGAGCACAGCTACGGCGTGCCGGCATTCAACGTCAACAACCTGGAACAGATGCGCGCCATCATGGAGGCCGCGGCACAGACCGACAGCCCGGTGATCGTGCAGGCCTCCGCCGGGGCGCGCAAATACGCCGGGGCGCCCTTTCTGCGGCACCTCATCCTGGCCGCCATCGAGGAATTCCCCCAGATTCCGGTGGTGATGCACCAGGATCACGGCACCAGCCCGGCGGTGTGTCAGCGCTCCATCCAGCTCGGCTTTTCCTCGGTGATGATGGACGGTTCGCTGCGGGAAGACGGCAAGACCCCGGCCGACTACGACTACAACGTGGCGACGACCCGCCGCGTGGTCGAGATGGCCCACGCCTGCGGCGTCTCGGTGGAAGGCGAGCTGGGCTGTCTCGGCTCGCTCGAAACCGGCCAGGCCGGCGAGGAGGACGGCGTGGGTGCGCACGGCAGTCTCAGCCACGACCAGCTGCTGACCGATCCGGACGAAGCGGCGGATTTTGTCGCCGCCACCCAGGTGGATGCGCTCGCCATCGCCATCGGCACCTCCCACGGCGCCTACAAGTTCAGCCGTCCGCCCACCGGCGACATCCTCGCCATCGACCGCATCAAGGCCATCCACGCCCGCATCCCGAATACCCACCTGGTCATGCACGGTTCATCGTCGGTGCCGCAGGACTGGCTCGCGATCATCAACCGGTACGGCGGCAAGATTCCGGAAACCTACGGCGTGCCGCTGACCGAAATCGTCGAGGGCATCCGGCACGGGGTGCGCAAGGTGAACATCGATACCGATCTGCGCCTCGCCTCCACCGGCGCCATCCGCCGCTGCCTGGGCGAGAATCCCGCCGAGTTCGATCCCCGCAAGTATCTGGCCGAGGCCACCCGCGCCATGCAGGCAATCTGTGTCGAGCGCTATCGGGCGTTTGGTTGCGCCGGGCAGGGCAGCCGGATCCGGCCGCTCGGTCTGGAAGCCATGACCCAGCGTTACTCCGCCGGGGAGTTCGCGCCGCGGGTGCAGTGATCTTGCGCTGTCGCGGGTCGGCCCGGCGCCAGCAGCTTTTCAACAAGCTGCTAAAGGGCTGAACAGTAGCGCCTAGTGAATTCTTCGGCGGGCAGGGGCTTGGCGTACAGGTAGCCCTGATGACAGTGGCAGCCGAGGGCGCGGAGAAATTCCGCTTCGGCCAGGGTTTCGACACCTTCGGCAACCAGGTGCAGACTGAAGGCGGCGGCGATGGCCACCATGCCCTTGACGATGGCGGCGTTGTTGGGGTCGTCGATCAGGTTGGAAACGAAGCTGCGATCGATCTTGATTTCGGCGAGCGGCAGGCGCTTGAGGTAATTCAACGACGAATAGCCGGTGCCGAAGTCGTCGATCGACAGACAGACTCCCAATGCTTTCAGCTCCGCCAGGCGGGCGACGGTTTCGTCCACCTTGTCGATCAATACGCCTTCGGTGATCTCCAGGGTCAGCAGTGCGGGTTCGACTCCGTGTTCGACGAGTGCCCCCTGCACACAGGCGACAAAATCCGGGCTCCGGAACTGGATCGGACTGACGTTGACCGCCATCATCAGATGTTGCTCCGGCGAGCGCTCGGAGTTCCACAACGCGAGCTGCCGGCACGCGGCGTCCAGAACCCAGGCGCCGATCCCGACGATCAGGCCGGTCTCCTCGGCGACGCAGATGAAGTCCCCGGGCAGGATCCATCCGCGCTCCGGGTGGTGCCAGCGCAGCAGGGCCTCGGCGCCGACGACGCGGCTGCCATCCAGCACCTTGGGCTGGTAGTAGAGCTCGAATTGCCGGTCGGCCAGTGCCGAGCGCAGGCCCAGCTCGAGGGCGAAGCGGACATCCGCCGCGCGTTGCAACTCGGGCCGATAGAAAGATACGGTGCTGCGGCCCTCCTTTTTGGCCTGGTACATGGCGGCATCGGCGCGGTGCAGCAGTTCCGTGGTGTCGTCGCCATCGGCGGGAAACAGGGTGACGCCGATGCTGACGGACAGGTGATAGCGGTGGTTGGCCACCTCGTAATCCCCCGACAGCCGCTCCAGCAATCGGTAGGCGGTGCGCCGGACATCGTGGTTGAGGGGCGCCGCATGCAAGACCACCACGAACTCGTCACCGCCGAGGCGGGCGATGGTGTCTTCTTCCCGGGTCAGCGCCCGCAGGCGCGCGGCCACCTCGATCAGGATCTGGTCGCCGGCGCGGTGGCCCAGGCTGTCGTTGATGCGCTTGAAATGATCCAGGTCGATGAACAGCAAGGCGCCACCGGTGCCGGAGCGCTTGGCGGCGGCGACCGCCTGGCGCACGCGGTCGAACAACAGGCGGCGGTTGGGGAGCCCGGTCAGGGGGTCGAAGTAGGCGAGCTGTTCGATCGTCTCCTGGGCCGCTTTTCGTTCGCTGATATCGGCCACGGCACCGCGCACGACGAGCGGTTTGTCGCCGGCGCCGCACTCCACCTCGGCCTGGGTGCGGGTCCAGCGGGCCTGGCCGTGGCGGTCGAGCAGGCGGACTTCGAGATCGAACGGCTGGCGGTGATCGATGCTCGTGGCGACCGCCTGCTGCACCGCCTCCCAGTCCTCCGGGTGTATCACTGCCCGCAGGCCGTCGTAGCCGCTGGCAAAGGCCCCGGGCTGCACCCCCAGGATGTCTTCCGCCCCGGCCGACCAACGCATTTGGCGGGAGGCTGGATCCAGTTCCCAGCAGGCGATGCCGTAGGCCCGGTTGGCGAGACGAATCATTTTTTCCCGGCCCGCCAGTTCTTCGACCAGCGCCTGACGCTCGGCCTCGATGCGCTTGCGCTCGGTGATGTCGCGCGTGGTGACCAGGAGAACGGGCATGCCCTCCAGGGTGGTCGGTGTGATACCGGCCTCGAACTGGCAGACGCTGCCGTCGGACCGCGCCACCTGCCAGTCGACCCAGGCATGCCCATCGCGGAGTGCCGCGGCGGTGACCTCGGCGCTTCTCTCGGCGGAGGCGCGGCCGTCGGGCTGCCAGGGCCCCGACACATCCTCCGCGGTCTTGCCGATGATTTCGGCGCGCGGACGCCCCAGCATGCGCGCGAAATGCCCGTTGCATTCGAGGATGTGGTTGCCCTTGATAAGGGCTACCCCCTCGTGCATCGACTCGATCAGATGGTGGTAGTCGAGCCGGCTTTCCCGCAGGGCCGCGGCGGTCGCAATCGCTTCGGTCAGATCGAAAAAGCCCATCACGAAGTGGGTGACGGTGCCGGATTCGTCGCGGATCTTGCGCGCGGTCTCGCTCAGCTGGACCAGGGCGCCGGCGCGGTTGTGCCTGGTGGTGCGGCCCGAGAGGGTATCGGGCGGTCCCGGCGCGCGGAAAAATTTCAGGAAAGGCGCTTTCTCGGCATCGCCATAGAGGACCTCCAGCGAGGCGCCGACCAGCTCTTGTTCGGAGAGCTGACTCAGTTCCAGGCAGGCCGAGTTGACGCGTACTACCCTTAAATCCGCTGCCGTGGCGACCAGCAGCGGCGCGCCGATCTCGAAGGCCATGGCGGCGATGCGCCGCTCTTCGCGCAAGCGGTAGATATCCGTGATGTCGCGAAAGATGACGGCCGCGCCCGCGGTGCCGCCGTCGGGATCGGCGATGGGATAGATGGCTTCGTTGATCCGCCGTTGGCGGCCGCCGCGGTCGGTGAGCAGAATGTCCGAATGTTCGCTGGCGTGGCCGCTGGCGAGTACCGCCGCCAGCGGCGCGGGGCCGGTCGCGTCGGTTTGCGGTGTGCTCAACGTGCTGACCACGGCCGCCGCCGGCTGATCGATGGCTTCGTCGGCCGACCAGTTGGTGAGGGCGCAGGCAGCCGGGTTCAGGTGCAGGACCCGGCCGCCGGCATCGGTCACCACCACCGCGTCCGCGATGGCGTGCAGAAAGCGGTCGAGCCGGGGCAATTGCTTTTTCATGGACTGTCCGCAGCCGTTGTTGTTTTGTGGTCGCGCGGTAGTGCACCCGATGGCGGCATCACTTTATAGGCTGCCCGGGATCGGCGCAAAAAGCGTCGCACGTCGTCGCGACCCGAATCCGAATGCCGTCAAAACCAGCGCTTGCGCCACATCAGCGCCACCACCGCGAGCAGCGCCGCGGCCATGATCGCGACCACGATGGCGAAGGCATGTCCATCCTGGGTGCCGGGCAAGCCCGCGACGTTCATGCCGAACAACCCGGTGATGAAGGTTATCGGCAGAAAGATCGCGGACATGAGGGCGAGCACGTACATGCGCGCGTTCTGCTGTTCGGCATTGCGGTTGAGCATCTCCTCCTGCAACACCATCGCCCGTTCGCGCACCAGGTCGAGGTCCTCGACATAGCGCGCGATGCGGTCGGACTGTTCCCGCAGTGCCGTGGCGCAGTCCTCGCCCAGGGTATCGCGCGCCAGGCGCGCCAATGCCTCCAGGGCCTCGCGCTGGGGCGCGAGGAAGCGGCGCACCTTGGCGGTCTGACGCCGCAGCGCGGAGATGCCCGCGCGCAGTTCGCGGGTGGCGCCGGCTTCGAGCGCGTCCTCAAAGGTTTCCATACGGTCTTCGAGCTGGTCGACGAACCGGGCGATGCGATCCGCCAGACGCTGCACCAGCCGATGCACCAGTTCGGCGATGGTACGCGGCCCACTGTGGTCCTGAAGCTCCGCTTGCAGATCCTGCACGGATAACAGGCGCCGCTGGCGCACGCTGATCAGCCGCTGGGGCTCGATCCACAGGCGCAGCGAGACCATGTCGTCCGGGTCGGCCCCGGCGTTGGTGTTGACGCCGCGCAGGATCACCAGGATGCCGTGGGCATGGGCCAGCGTTCGGGGCCGGGAATCCGGACGGGTGAGGCTGTCGATCGGGCCGGCGTCGAGGCCCAGTCCGGACAGCGCGGCCCGGGCACCGGGATGGGAGTAATCGAGGTGATACCAGCGCGGCTCCGCCGTGGCTGTGGCCGTGGCGGTGCCCGGGGCGATGGCGTGGCTGCCGCCGGCGCCATCGAGGGCGCAGGCAAAAACAAATCCGGGGTCGGGCGCGTGCGGATCCTTGGTCATGACGACGTCCGTTGTGTGTTCGCCGCGTTATAAGGGGTTCGGGGGACGGCGGCAACCGCGGCCCGGGCTTGGGCTATCATGGTCCGGGCAGTCCACCCGGGCTGCGCGCAGGTCGGCGGCAGGAGAACCACTGATGCGGAACCGAGAGTTGGAATACGTCGGCTTCTGGGTGCGGGTTGTGGCGAGTCTGATCGACAGCGTGCTCGTGGTGCTGGTCGTCACCCCCTTGCTGGCAGCCGTTTATGGCCGCGGCTATTTCGAGATGGGCATCGGCGCGGTGCCGGGGGCGCCGAACCTGCTGATTTCCTGGGTGCTGCCGGCACTGGTGGTGATCGCCTTCTGGGTCGCCCGTCAGGCCACCCCCGGCAAGATGCTGTTCTCGGCCCGCATCGTCGACGCCCGCACCGGGCGCGAGCCCAGCGCCGGTCAGTGCATCGGTCGCTATCTGGCGTACTTTGTCTCCACCATTCCTTTTTGCCTGGGTTTTCTCTGGGTCGCCATCGACCGCAGAAAGCAGGGCTGGCACGACAAGCTCGCCGGCACCGTGGTGGTGCGACCGCGGCGCGGCAGCGAGGTGCCGGTCGTATTTCCGGAAAGCGACGATTTTCCTGAATCCGGCGCGGTGTCCGGGCGCCCGCCGCGCATCGAAAAGACTGGAGGCAAACGATGAAGAATCTGGCGGGCAAGGCGGCCATCGTCACCGGTGCCGGGCGCGGTATCGGCCGCGCCATCGCGCTCGAACTGGCGACCCAGGGCGCTGCCGTGGTGGTGGCCGACCCCGGTCTGGGGCGTGGCGGCGAAGCCGCTGAAGATGTGCCGGCGGCGCAGGTGGTCGGTGAGATCGAGGCGCGCGGCGGACAGGCCATCGCGGCGCTCCAGCCGGTGGACGATCATGCCGCCGCCGGCGCCATCGTCGGCCAGTGCGTCGCGGCCTTCGGGCGCGTCGATGTGGTGGTCAACTGCGCCGGGGTGCTGCGCGAACGCATGATCTGGAATCTCGGCGAGGACGACTGGGACACCGTGATCCGGGTCCATCTCAAGGGCCACTACAACATGTGCCACCACGCCGCCAAGGTGATGCGCGGCCAGCGTTTTGGCCGCCTGATCAACTTCGCCTCCGACGCCTGGCGCGGCAACGTCGGCCAGGCCAACTACGCCGCCGCCAAGGGCGGCATCGTCTCTCTCACCCGGGCGCTGGCGCGGGAACTGGGCCGCTACGGCGTCACCGCCAACGCCATCTGCCCCATCGCGGCCACCCGCATGACCATGAACCAGGGCGTGATCGACGGCATGAAACGCCGCCTGGAAACCGGTCTCATAACCCAGGAACGCTACGCTGCCATCATGGCCATGCCCGGCCCCGAGTTCGTGGCGCCGATGGTGGCCTATCTGGCGACCGACGCCGCGCGCGACGTCAACGGCCAGATCTTCCACGTCGAAAAGGGCCGGGTATCCATCTACTGCGAGCCGGTGGAAGAAAAAGCGCTGCTCAAGGCCCAGGACGACGGCCTGTTCACGGTCGAAGAGCTGATGGCGGCGGTGCCGGGCTGCCTGCTGGTGGGTCATCCCAACCCGGCGCCGGCGGAGGAATCCGGCGCATCGTGACGGGCCGCGCTCAACGCGCGCTGACCCCGGCTTCCACCCGCAACCGGGTGCCGAGTTCGGCGACGAGGCGGTCCCCCGGCGCCAGCGGACCCACGCCTTCCGGGGTGCCGGTGAGCACGATGTCGCCGGGCTCCAGGGTGAACCAGCGGCTCATGTAGCAGAGCAATTCCAGCACCGGGGTCAGCATGGTGGCGGTGCGGCCGTGCTGGCGCGGCACGCCGTTCTGGTGGAGACGGAACTCCAGATTCTGCAGGTCGCCGACCTGTGCCGGCGACAGGAATTCCGACACCGGACAGGCGCCGTCAAAGCCCTTGGCGCGCTCCCAGGGATGGCCCGCCTGCTTCAGTTTTTTTTGCAGATCGCGCAGGGTCAGATCGAGCGCCAGGCCGACGCCGGCGATGGCGGCCTGGGCCTCGGCGACATCGCAGTCCCGCAGGGGCGCGCCGATCAGCAGTGCGACTTCGGTTTCGAAATGGCATTCGCCGCGGTCCACCGGGATGGCAATCTCGCCGGCGAAGGGCCGCAGTGCCGTGCCCGGCTTGATGAACAGCACCGGCTCCGCCGCCGGCTGACTGCCCATTTCGGCGACATGGGCGGCGTAGTTGAGGCCGACGCAGACGATCTTTCCGTTGGGTAGAGAGCCCTTGGGTAGATGGCCGTTTTGTAGCTGGCCGTTCGGCAACGCGCCGGCGGCAAAACGATGGGAATAGTTCATGGCTCTCCGGTTCCGGGTCGCAAGCAGTCCGGGTCGAAGATCTTGCCCGGGTTCATGATGTGGTTGGGATCGAACACGGCCTTGACGGCGCGCATCAGCCGGATTTCCTCGGCGCTGCGGGCGTGATGCAGCAGGTCTTTCCGGAGCAGCCCGACGCCGTGCTCGGCGGAGATGCTGCCGCCGAACTCCTGCACCAGTGCGCCGAGCGCGCCATCGATCGCCACGCCCGCCGCCTGAAACCCTTCTCCGGACCAGGCGGCGGGTTTCAGCGCATTGAGGTGGATGTTGCCATCGCCGAGATGGCCAAACCAGACCACTTCCAGCGCCGGGAACCGCGCGGCGAACAGGGCTTCGGCGCGGGCGATAAAGTCCGGCAGGCGCGAGGTGCGCACCGCGATGTCGTTTTTATGGGGCTGCCAGGGTGCCAGCGTATCCGAGATATCCTCGCGCAGGCGCCAGAGTTCGCGGGTCTGGGCCTCGCTCTGTGCCAGCACGCCGTCGCTCACGAGACCCGCGTCGCGCAGGCTGTCGAATACCTGCAAGGCCTGCTCCAGGTCGTCGTCGCTCGCGACCTCCACTTCGATCAGGGTGTAACAGGGCGTCGCGGCAGCAAAGGGTCGCGCCAGACCCTGGCGCGCCACCACCCGCGCCAGGGCGGCTTCGGAAAAGAATTCACAGGCGGCGAGACGGCACTGGCGCCGAAAGGCGGCGAGCACCGCGGGCAGCGCCGCGAGGGCGGGCGCTCCCAGCACCAGCACGGCCGTGGACGGCGGCGGTGCGGCCAATGCGAGGGTGGCCGCGCAGATCACGCCCAGGGTGCCTTCCGAACCGATGAAGACTTGGCGCAGGTCGTAGCCGCTGTTGTCCTTGACGAGACCCCGGCCGAGCTGGAGCAGTTCGCCCGCCCCCGTCACCACCGTCAAGCCCAGCACCCGGTCGCGGGTCATGCCGTGGCGCAGCACCCGGATGCCGCCGGCGTTGGTGGCGATGTTGCCGCCGATCTGGCTCGATCCGGCGGACGCGAAATCCACCGGGTAATACAGCCCGGCGGCCTGGGCCGCGGCCTGGATCCGTGCCGTGACCACGCCCGCTTCACAGGCGAGGGTCGCGTCCTCGGTGTTGACTGTGCCGATGCCGCGCATGCGGTCGAGGGCGATCACCAGCTCGCTTCGCGCCGCCACCGCGCCGCCGCTGAGTCCGGTGCGACCGCCACTGGGCACGAGGGCAATGCCTTCGCGGTTGGCGAGCCGTACGATCGCCTGCACCTCGGCGCTCGACGCCGGCAGCACGGCGGCCAGGGGTGCGGGCGGCCACCGGGTCGTGTGATCGGTGCCGTAGCGGAGCAGCTCGGCGCGGTCGTCGATGACATGCTCCGCGCCGACGATGGCACCCAGCTTGGCGAGCAATGTCGTGCGGCGGGTGGCGGCGGAGGACATCGTTCAGAACCCCAGTGCGGCGAATACCCGGGTACGGATCGGTTCCGCTTCGTTGACCAGGTGGTGCTGGGCGCCGGGCACCAGGTGAAAGCGCCCGTTCGGCAGCTTCTGGCGCAGCAGGCGCAGGTTGTAGCGCCAGTCGAGGGTAGTGTCGGCATCGCCCTGCACCAGGGTCACCGGATGGGGCGATGGCGGCAGGCGATGCAGTTCCTCCGCCCAGCGTTTCATGGCGCCGATCCATTCCAGCGGGACGTGGCGTTCCTGCAGCGGATCGCGCCGCTGCACGAAGTCGAGAAATTCCGGGTCGCCGGAATTGATCATGAACTTGCGATCGATGGCTTCGCGCCAGCGATGCGAGGCGAGATAGACGAGGCGGTTGAGCCCCCACCGCCGGGGATGGACCAGGGGTGCCAGCAGGGCGATCCGGTCCAGCGGTCGCGGATGTTCGCCGTCCAGCAGGTATTTGATCAGGATGGCGCCCCCGGTGCTCTGACCCACGCCGTGCCAGGGTGAGGCGAGCGCGGCGGCGCGGGCGAGAATGTCCGCCAGCACCTCGGTGTAGCGATCGAAGCTCGCGATGGTGACCCGCTCGCCGTCCGAGAGGCCATGGCCCGGCAAATCGAAGGCGACGACATTCAGCGCGCGACCGAGCAAGTGACGAATCAGGTGTCCGTACAGCCCGACGTGATCGAAGTAGCCGTGCACCACAAACACCGTGCCGCGCGGCGCCGGGTGCAGCCAGTAGTGGGCGGCGATCCGGTAGCCATGGGTGGCCAGGGTCCCCATGCAATGCCGCACGTCGGGCGCGACGGACGCGGATTCAAGGCGGTAGTGACGCAGATAATCCGCTGCTCCCGCCAGCGCGCGGCTATCCGCGTCGATGCCGGGATCGAAGGCGAGCGGCGGCAGGTGGTGGCGCAGGTGATCGAGGGTGGCGATCGAGACGGATTCGGACTCTGGCATGGGCTGGAACGGGCATCGGGAGCTGCGTCGAGCCTAGCACACCCGCGCTCTGACGCCGTGCCCGGCCGGTGTTCAGGCCATGCTCGCATTGCCCGCGCCCGCCGTTCGCGGCATAGTTCCCGGCGTTTTCCGACCGGTAAGTGCGCATGCCCGACTACCTGATCGCTCCGTCCATCCTGTCCGCCGATTTCGCCCGTCTGGGCGCCGAGGTGGACGCGGTGCTGGCCGCCGGCGCCGATGTCGTTCACTTCGACGTGATGGACAACCACTATGTGCCCAACCTCACCGTCGGACCCATGGTGTGCAAGGCGCTCAGAGACTATGGCGTCACCGCGCCCATCGATGTGCATCTGATGGTGGAGCCGGTCGACGATCTGATCCGCGCCTTTGCGGCCGCCGGCGCGTCCTGGATCACCTTTCACCCCGAGGCGAGTCGCCATGTGGATCGCTCGCTGCAGGTGGCGCGCGAGCTGGGCTGCAAAACCGGACTGGTACTGAATCCGGCGACCGGGCTCGAAACCATCCGTCATGTGCTGGACAAGCTCGATGTGCTGTTGCTGATGTCGGTCAACCCGGGCTTCGGCGGCCAGGCCTTCATTCCGGAAACGCTCAACAAGCTGCGTGCCGCGCGCGCGTTGATCGACGCCAGCGGCCGCGCCATCCGCCTCGAAGTGGACGGAGGGGTGAGTGCGGCCAATATCGCCGGGATTGCCGCGGCGGGCGCCGATACCTTCGTCGCTGGCTCGGCGATCTTTGGGGCCGACGATTACGCGCTGGCCATCGCCGCCCTGCGCGCGGCGCTGGCCGGAGCGCGGTAGTCCACCCCCGCCGAATGGGCTAGAATCCCGCCGCGATCCGCTTTCCGCGCGACCCGATTTCCGAACACTTGATTTCCGAACGCTTGATTTCCGAACACTTGATTTCCGAACACTTGATTTTCGAACACTTGATTTTCGAATAACTGGAGTGCCGGTCATTTTCACTGCCCCGATCGCACGATTTCTCCCGTTTCCCCGCTGGCGCTGGCGTCGGGGCTGATCGCCCCTGCCCGCAGGGCACCGCACGCCATCGTTCAATTTTGGGGAAAGCTGTCATGACACCGGAACAATTCGCCACCATCGCCGCGCAGGGTTACAACCGCATCCCGATCACGCGCGCCGTGCTCGCCGATCTGGAAACGCCGCTGTCCTGCTATCTGAAGCTCGCCCGCGGCCGCTATTCCTATCTGCTCGAATCCGTCGAAGGCGGCGAGAAGTGGGGCCGCTATTCGCTGATCGGCCTGCCCGCGCGCACGGTGGTAAAAGTGTGTGGCCACGAGTTTGCGATCGAAGTGGATGGCGTGGCGGAGGAGTCCCGCAACTGCGCCGACCCGCTGGCCGAGATCGAAGCTTATCAGGCAGGTTTCCGGGTGCCGGAACTGCCCGGGCTGCCGCGCTTCACCGGCGGCCTGGTGGGCTACTTCGGTTATGACACCGTGCGCTACGTGGAGCCGCGGCTCGCGCATTCGTGTCCGCCGGACGAGCTGGGGGTGCCGGACATCCTGCTCATGGTCTCGGACGAGGTGGTGGTCTTCGACAACCTGGCCGGTACCCTGACCCTGATCGTCCACGCCGACCCGGCCGTTCCCGACGCCTGGGCCGTGGCGCAGGCGCGGCTCGATGCCATCGCCGCTCGCCTGCGCCAACCGGTGCCGGAACTGCCGCCGGTGCGGCTCGAGGGCGGTGGCGTCCAAGAGGAGGACTTCGTTTCCAGTATGGGGCGCGCCGGTTACGAGGCGGCGGTGGAGACCATCAAGGAATACACCCGCGCCGGCGATGTGATGCAGGTGGTGCCCTCGCAGCGCCTCACGCTGCCGTTTCCCGGCGCGCCGGTGAACCTCTACCGCGCGCTGCGCAATTTGAACCCATCGCCCTATCTGTACTTTCTCGATCTGGGAGAATTCCAGATCGCGGGATCGTCGCCGGAAATCCTTGCCCGCCTCGAACAGGGCGAAGTCACGGTGCGGCCCATCGCCGGCACCCGCCGCCGCGGCCGCACGCCCGACGAGGATCTGGCCATGGAGCGCGAAATGCTGGCCGACCCCAAGGAGATCGCCGAGCACCTGATGCTGATCGATCTGGGCCGCAACGACGTCGGGCGCATCGCGGCCACCGGCTCGGTGCGGGTGACCGAGCAGATGGTGGTGGAGCGCTTCTCCCACGTCATGCACATCACCTCCAATGTGGTGGGTCATGTGCGGCCCGGGCTGTCGGCACTCGACGTGCTGCGCGCCACCCTGCCGGCCGGCACCCTGAGCGGCGCACCTAAGATCCGCGCCATGGAGATCATCGACGAACTGGAGCCGGTTAAGCGCGGCATCTACGGCGGCGCGGTCGGCTACCTGGGCTGGAACGGCAACATGGACACCGCGATCGCGATCCGCACCGCGGTGATCAAGGACGGCAGGCTTCATGTCCAGGCCGGCGGCGGCGTGGTCGCCGACTCGGTGCCGGCGCTCGAATGGAAGGAGACCATGAACAAGGCGCGCGCCCTGTTCCGCGCCGCCGCCATGGTGGTGGACGGTTCGGCGGTGGATGGCGCGGGGGTGGCGTCATGATCCTGATGATCGATGCGGTGGATGACCCCCAAAGTATCGTCCACACCGATGTGAGCGCAGCCAATTGATTTCAGAGGATTAAATACTCTATCGAGTGCGGGAGCTAGCCAATCCAGAACGGAAAAAGCTGTTCCATATCATTGTTTCAGCCTAAAATAAATAGTCACGTAGCAACCCTACTGAGGGGATCAGCCGCATACATGCCGAAATCAGCAATGCGCCCACTCTACGACCGCCTTAAGGCTCAGGGGTTTGAGCGTCAGTACGTGCAGGCCGCAATCCTGCCGGATTGGTGGGAGGATGCTTTGTTCGACAATCCCTCGAATAGGCTGGCCGCGCAGATGAGCATCGCACGGTATCTCGGGGTTCGTTTGCAGGATTTGGTCAGCGCTACAGCTTCCATCGCGCCGCCCGTTCAGAACGTGCGCCTCAAGCGAGGAAATAACGCAGCGATTGGCGACGTTATGGGCGCGGTCACGGCGGCGCTTCGCGCGGCGAACATGACGGCCACCCTGATGAAGGGACGGCTGCCCTTCACCGGCCCGCGCCCGGCTCTCGAAATTCGGAACCAACTGCTCGCCCGCCCGGACTGCATGTGGCCCGACCTGTCGAACTTGCTCGACTATTGCTGGCAGCACGGCATCGGAGTGATTCACGTCACGCGGCTGCCGAAGGTTCCGAAGGCCAAAAAGATTGCGGGCCTCGCGACGTTCGTCGGCGACCGTCCGATGATTGTGCTGTGCTCGGGCAGGGACAGCCCGGCTTGGCTCGCTTTCCATCTCGCCCACGAGCTGGGACACATCATGTGCGGGCATGTGAAACCGGGCGACGCGCCGCTCGTTGACATCAAGCTAGAAGGCGTCAACGACGAAGCGGCGGAGCGCGAAGCCGATCAGTACGCTTTCCAAGTGCTCACAGGCCATCCCGAAGTTCAGCTCAGAGCCGATGTTGGCTTGACCGCCCCGAAGCTAGCGCGGGCGGCGCGGTCATTTGGCGAGCAGCATCGCATCCATCCCGGAACCGTGGCTCTGATCTATGGCTACTGTCAGCGCCGCATTCCGGCTGCGCAGACTGCTTTGGTAGACATGCGCGCCGATCAGGGTGCGCGCGCAACTTTGGCTGAATCGTTTCGTCGCCACGTACCGCTGGACGACGTGCCGGAGAACATTCAGCGCAGCTTGTCGGCGACCACTCAGATTTACGGGTTGACGCAACTCGAAGACGCCCATTTTTGAAGGGGCGCTCAATGGCTGAGCGCCACGGGTTGCTACTGGTCGATACCGACATGCTCATCCTGCTACTCGCCTCCGGCATGCTGAAGCGCGTAGCGGAAGGGCTGGGCTACTCGCCGAATCAATTGCGACGACTGTCCGCCGCCCCGCATCAGGTCCGGAAGAGCAAACGGTTCCGCGATACCTACGGGGAAGCGGTGTTGCAGCGAATCGGCCCACTCGTCACGGAAATCCCGGAAGCTGACGCGCCCACCGACCTTGAATTGCTCGATACGCTCAACGCGTTCGTGGACGAAGGCGAGGCGCAGTTGATGGCGCTTGCCGCAGCTCAGGAGTGCACGCTGTTGGTCAGCGGCGACAAGCGCGCGGTGGCGGGCCTCGTCGAGTCGGGCGCTGCCGCCTGTATCGACGCGCTGAAGGGTAAGGTGGTCTCGCTGGAGGCGGTGCTGTGGACATTGGTCGCAAGCCTACCTGCGCCCGATGTTCGTGATGCCTTCAAGCCTGTCCTGAGTCACGCGATGCTCCGCATCGTGCTCAGCGAGCACGCCGTCGCGGATCGGGCGCGCTGTCTCGCCGGGATTCGCACCTGCTACGACGACCTCCACAAAGGCACGAGGGGCGTTCTGTTCAACCCCGCGCCGGATCAGCTAGGAACCTGAGGCGCAATGGCTCCCGTCGTCAGCGAAGCCGTGCGGCGCGGGGACGAATTGAAGCTCAACACCGAAGAGCTGGCCTTCTACGATGCGCTGGAAACCAACGAGGCCAGTGTCCGCGAGCTGGGCGACGACGTGCTACCCGCCATCGCCCGTGACCACGCCGACACCATCCACAACAACGCCTCAATCAACTGGAGAAAGTGGGACGCCGTACGCGCCAAGCTGCGCATCATGGTCAAGAACGTCCTGTGCAAATACAAATACCCGCCTGACAAGCAGGCCGCAGCGGTCGAGCTGGTCATCCGACAAGCTAACCCGTAAATCTCACCACTGCTATGGAAATAGGCCTCTGTCTGGTGCATAAAGTAAGCGCCACCAAGCACTTACCCACAACAGGACGAGAGGCCTATGACGACAGAGTGTATTCCCTCACAGC
>JBFWOQ010000039.1:0-22440 GCA_050250395.1 Porticoccaceae bacterium | reverse complement strand
TCAGCACAACCTTCTATGCATCGCCCCGCTCCTAGCCTCTAGCCCCTAGTCTCTAGCCCCTAGCTCCGCGGCGCTCGGCACAACCTATGCGCCCGAAATCCTCGTGCTCAAATCTGGAAATCCCCCAGCGGCGGATGCAGATGCAGGTCCACGCGCGCGGTCCAGGGCGCCGGGTCCAGCGCCAGCCGCAGTTCCTCTCTCAGCGCACGGCGCACATCGCCGCCATCGACCGCCGGAATCAGCAAGGCGATCAAGGCATCGGTGTATTCGCGCAACACCCGGTCGCGGCGCAGCAGCAGCCAGGTGGTGCAGGTCGGCAGCCGCCCGACCAGGGACAACACGAGCAGATCGCGGTCGCCGGGTTCAATCGCCATTTCCGCCAGGATGCCGACCCCGAGTCCATTGCGGACATAGGTCTTGATCAGATCGGCGCCGGCCGCGGTGATGCTGATCTCGGGACTGAGCCCGGCTTCCGCGAAGGCGCGTTGCAGTGAGGAACCGGGGTCGCGGCTGGTCTCGTAACTGATCAGCGGATAGCCGGTCAGATCGGCCAAGGTCGGCGGGCGCTTGAGAAGCGCCAGCGGGTGCGACCGCGGCACCAGCGCGACCCGTTCCCAGCGATACACCGGCAGGGCCAGATCCGCAGGCGGCGGCGCCAGCGCCGAACTGACCAGGGTCAGGTCGGCCTCGCCATTGGCGTAGTGCGCCAGCGCCTCGGCATCGCTGCCCGGCAGCACCTTGACCGCGACCTGGGGAAAGCCCTGCTTGAGCTCGGCGATCAGCCGTGGCAGAACGTAACGGGCCTGGGTATGGGTGGTCGCAATCTCCAGCACCCCTGCGGATTCGCCGCGCAGATTGGCGGCCAGGGCACGGATATTCGCGGCTTCGGCGAGGATCACCCGGGCATGCCGCAACACCTTCTCGCCGGCATCGGTAATCGCCGAAATGCTGCGTGCGCGGCGGGTGAACAGTTGCAGCCCGAGTTCGTCCTCAAGCTGCTTGAGCTGTTTCGACAGGCCCGGCTGGGTGGCATGCACCCGCGCCGCGGCGTGGGTGATATTCAGATTGGCGTCGGCGATGGCGACGATGAAGCGCAACTGGGTGAGATTCATGGCGGCAGTTCTCGCAGCGGATACGGTGGGGGACAAAGCTCCGGTTCGGCTGAAGACAACAGCAGCGGCGCATGAACAACTCTCCATCGGCATGAAACGATCGGTCGAGCCTAACGCCCCGGCATCGACAGGTAAAGCGCGCGCGACAGCGGGAGTCGGGAGTCGGGAGACGGAAAGCAAGAGGCGGGAGGCGAGAGGCGGGAACGGTGGAAGCGACCTGCAACCCGGAACCCATCCCTCTGCGCGACTGGGACCGGGTTCCCCCGGCCAGCGACCGCCGCCGCGATCCGGGTGGCGGGCGTAGAATGGGCATCGCTTCGCCAACCCGAGGAACCCGACCATGTGGAAACCGATCGCCCTGATCCTGCTCTCGGCCAGCGCTCTCGCCGCCGACAGCCTGCCGCGCACCCCGTCGCCGGCCGGCGCCCGCGTGTACATCATCGCCCCGGCCGATGGCGCCGAATTGCCATCGCCGGTCACCGTGCAATTTGGACTGCAGGGTATGGGCGTGGCCCCAGCCGGGATCGCAGCGCCCAACGCCGGCCATCACCACCTACTGGTCGATGTCGAGGCATTGCCGGCGCTTGACCAGCCACTGCCCAAGGACCAGCAGCACCTGCACTTCGGTGCTGGCCAGACCGAGACCAGCCTCAGTCTCGCTCCCGGAAAACACACCTTGCAGTTGATCCTCGCCGACCAACTGCACATCCCGCACCAGCCGCCGCTGCTCTCCGAAAAAATCACCATCACGGTCGAATAGCGTCGGTTTCAGGTATTGGGCATAGGTTGCGCTTCGCTGCGCTCAGCACAACCTATGTGCCGCCCCGCTGTTAGCCTCTAGCCCCTAGTCTCTAGTCTCTAGCCTCTGGCCCCTGGTTCCGCTGCGCTTGACGCAACCTGTACGCTGCGGGGGCGACCCACCGGGTCGCCCCTACTAGCGCTCGTCGGGCGGCTGCCAGGCGATGACGTATTCGGCCGGATCCGGCCGTGGCCGATCGACTCCCGGCACGCTGGCGCTGCCGATATGCACGAATGCGATCACCCGTTCGTCCGCGCCCAGGCCGAGCCAATCCGCGACCGCACGGTCGTAGGCGACCCAACTGGTCAGCCATTGCGCGCCGAAGCCCAGTGCTTGGGCACCGAGCAGCAGGTTGTAGGCGACACAGCCGGCCGACAGCAACTGCTCCTGTTCCGGCACCTTGTGACCGGCGCTGATGCAGGCGACCACGACCACGATCAGCGGCGCCGCGGCAAACCGCTCGCGGTCCTTGCCGACCAGCGCCGGATCGCGGTCGGGCTCGCGCTTGAGCGCCAGCTCGGCACTCATGCTACCCAGCGCGAGGCGCGCCGGACCGGTCAGCGTGAGCAGGCGAAACGGCGCCAGCCGGCCATGATCGGGCACCCGCAATGCCGCGGCCAACAACGCCCGGCACTGCGCCGCATCCGGGCCGGGCGCAGCCAGCAGACGGCTCGGAATGGATTGGCGCCGCAGCAGAAATTCGAGTCCAGTCATGGCCTGATGTCGATTCGGAACAATCGCCATTGTAAGCACAGCCCTGGGGTTGTGCCGAACCTATCGATGCTTGCAACAAGTCGCTCCGCCGCTTTGCGCTGACCGGCACCGCCGTGGAAACCCGCTGCGCTCGGCACAAGCCAGTTTTCGCCGTTTCCCGCTGTGGAGGCGACCCCATTCCCCGTCCGCCATTCCCCGGTCTATACTCGCCACGCGCCGACGATGCGTCCGGCGCCACCCGCTACTGGAGCCAACCAATGAATCGCTATCTCGCTGCCATCTGCATCGCCCTGATCGGCACCGCCGCCCACGCCGCCCCGGCGCAATGGGGATCACGCTCGGTCGAAGCCACTCCCGGCTCCCCGCATGTCGGCACCAGCATTCGCGCCACCGTCACCGATCCGACCGGGGACACCTTCGGCACGGGCACACCGCAGCACGACATCACCTCGTTCTCGGCCGATGTGCAGGGCAGCGATATGGTGCTGACCCTGACCTTTGCCGGCACCATCAGCCCGCCCGACAGCGGCCAGCCGGATGCCCTGGTCGGGCAGATCGATATCGACCGCGGCCCCAGTGCCGGTGACGGCCCAGGCGCCACTGAAGCCTTTTGCCCGCTCCCAGGCTTCGCCGGTACGGTGGATGCGGCCGTGAGTATTTTTTCGGGCACCGCCACCAGCGCCGATTTCCTCGACAACAGCACCATGGCGACCACGCCCATCGTGGCCAGCTATACCGCCAACAGCGCCACTTACCGGATTCCGCTGGCGGTGCTCAATGCCGGCGCCACGGTGGACTTCGGCACCGTGATCGGCACCATTCCCGAGCCTACCGACTGCGCTCCCGACGGCGCCGTCCTGAGCGCGTCCACGACGGCGGCCGCGGTCGCCGCGGTACCGGTCGATGGCCGCCTCGCGCTGTTGGCCTTGGGCCTGCTACTCACCGTGGTGGCCGGCGTCGCGCTGCGTCGGGCCTGAACCTGCGCTTGATTGTGGAACGGCGGATGCGCTGCGCTTATCCGCCCTACTTCCGTGTGCTGTCCTCCGATCATCGCAGCGCCGCCTTGAGCGCCTTGCGGATCAGGGTTTCGGCGCTGTCGCCGGGTTCGGCGGCGGCGTTCAGCAGACGGGTGATTTCGGCCGGCTTGTAGCCGAACTGGACCAGAGCGGCGCTGGCTTCGGCCAGCGGATCGTGGCCGATGGCGGCGCTGCCAGCAGCGGCTGGCAGGCCGCCGCCGGCCAGGTGCCCGACGCGGTCGCGCAGTTCCAGCAGGATGCGTTCGGCGGTTTTTTTGCCGATCCCGGGGATGCGCACCAGGGCGCTGCTGTCGCCGCTCGCGACCAGCCGCGCGAAATCGGCGACCGAGACCCCGGACAACACCGACAGCGCGGTCTTGGCGCCGATGCCGCTGACCTTGAGCAGGCTGCGAAACAGCATGCGCTCGGTCTCGTGCTGAAATCCGTACAGGCTCACGCCGTCTTCCTTGACCGCGTAATGGGTGATCAGCACGACCTCGTGGCCGCATTCCGGCAGTTCGTAGAAGGTCGACATCGGCACTTCCAGCTCGTAGCCGACGCCATTGACTTCGAGCAGCACGGCCGGGGCTTGTTTGCTGATCAGGGTGCCACGCAATCGGCCGATCATGGTGTGCGTCTACTCCTGGTGTTCGCGGCTTAGCGGCAGGGCCAGGTCGAGCAGTTCGACCGAAGTTTCGTCCACCCGCAGCACGCTGCCGGCGCGGTGCCAGTCGCCGAGCACGATGCGCTGGCAGGCGCGACCGTCGATGTCCTGCGGCGGGTGGGTCGCCGGCCGGTGGGTATGTCCGTGGATGATACGGGTCGCCTGGTGCTGGCGAAAACAGTCGCGGACGGCGTCCGTGTTCACGTCCATGATCGCACTCGCCGCGGCCGCGGTATGGGCGCGGCTTTCGGCCCGGGCCCGCGCCGCGAACGCCCGCCGCTGGTCCAGCGTCTGCGCCAGGAACGAAGCCTGCCAGGCCGCATCCCGCCATTCCTGCCGTAATCGTTGGTAAGCGTGGTCGTCGCTGCACAGGGTGTCGCCATGCAGCAGCACGGTCGGCACGCCGTACAGGTCGATGCGGTGCTGCTCGTCGAGCAGTTGCATGCCGGCGCGGCGGGCGTAATCGCGGCCGAGCAGGAAGTCGCGATTGCCGTGCTGGAAATACACCGGCACGCCGCTCGCCGACAGCGCCGCCAATTCGGCGGCGACCGCCGCGGCCAGCGGGTCCGGATCGTCATCGCCAATCCACGACTCGAACAGGTCGCCGAGCAGGTACAGCGCTGCGGCCCGCCGCGCCGGTCCGCGCAGCAGCCCGGTCAGAGCGGCGAGAATATCGCCACGGCTGCCGTCCAGATGCAGATCGGACAGGAACAGGGTCGCCATCTGGCGCGCTTCGGGCCGGCCGGGCGCGGCGCAAGCGCAGGCTTGCGCCGCGATCCGCGCCTGCTCAGTCGATCGATTCGGCCTTGAGGATCAACACCGGCGAGACCGGCACATCGCTGGCGAACGGGCCCTTGGCGCCACGCTCGACATCCTTGATCGCCATCACCACCGGCATGCCCTCGACCACCCGGCCGAACACCGCATAACCCCAGGTCATGGCACTGGCCTTGCTGACGAAATCCAGGCGACGGTTGTCGGCGACATTGATGAAGAACTGCGCGGTCGCCGAGTGCGGGTCGCCGGTCCGCGCCATGGCCACCGTGCCCAGGGCATTGCTCAGGCCATTGTCGGCCTCGTTCACGATCGAGGCGCGGGTACGCTTCTGGCTCAGGTCCTGGGTGAAGCCGCCGCCCTGGATCATGAAGTCGGGAATCACCCGATGGAAGATGGTGCCGTCGTAGTGCTTGTCCTTCACATACTGCAGGAAGTTGGCCACCGTTTTCGGCGCCTTGACCGCGTCCAGTTCGAGCACGATCGTGCCCATATTGGTGCTCAGCCGGACCTTGGGTTTGGGGTTGACCGCGACTTCCGCCGCCGCGGGCTTCGCTTCCGCGGCCGCAGCCGGGGCGACGGTCTCGGCGCCGACCAGGGTCGAGACCAGCAACAGGGATGCGCTAAACAGGGCTTTGAACATGGCTATCACTCCATCGGCTAAGGGGAAACGCAGAATCGGCACGCCCACGCGCTGCGCCGGGTCGAAACCCGGGCCACGGTCGCCGCTATCAATGCGCCTGGGCGTGCAATTTTTCCAGCAATTGGGCGCGCTCGGTCCAGGCCGGCTGGCCATCCTGGACGACCACGCCGACCACCGCATAGGCGTTGATGAAATCCACCACCTCGTTGATCGGCGCCGCCGCCGCTTCGGCCACCTCGGTGAGCAGGGCCGGGGCTTTCATGATCGCGGTGGCGATGCGGAAGTGCTTGGGGAACTCGCGCTCGATCTGCGGCCACTTGAGCAACTTGAAGCGTGCCTCGCGGTCGAGCCCGGCCAGCAGCGACTGCCCGTTCGAATTGCCCAGCGCGTACAGCCACAACAGGCGCGTCAGCGGCAGCCCGGAACCACTGGCGCGCAGTCGTTCCAACTCGGCCGCCGGCACCGGCTTCCACTCGCCAGGCTTGATCGCGCCCTGGCAATAGGGCAGCAGCGGTTTCAGGGTGAGGCCACCGTAGTAGCGTTCGTTGGCCGGGTCCAGAATCAGCGATGGCACACCGGCGCGCGCCAACAGCGCGGCCTCGGCGAGCAGACCGCCGAGCAGGTAGTCGGCCAGACTGGCCGCGCGTTGTGGCACCGGTGCCGGCGCAGGCGCAGCCGCGCCGACTGCGCGCTGCTGACCAGTGATGCGTGGCGTCGCCACCGCCGGATTCTCCGCGGTGATCGGCATGCCGACCGCCGGCTGCTCGCCGGTCCGCCGCGGTAGGGTCGGCACCGCGCGCTGCTCGCCGGTCCGGCGCGCGGCGAGCAGCACCGCCGGCTGTTCGCCGGTGACGCGCACCGCAGCGCCGCGGGCACCCCCTGAAGATGCGCCCAGCGCCGCCATCTGTTCGGCCGAAACGCCGCTTTCGCCGACATCGTCGCCGGCCGCCAGGGCCAGGGCGTGGCGCAGTCCGCCGACGCTGACCGGACGCGCCGCAACGATATCCTTGTCGCTCATGGTCGAGGCGCTCAGGCAAATGATCCGGCGCCCCTGCGAGTGCGCCTTCAGCCAGTCCATATGGCCATACAGCGAATCCACATCGATCATCAGCACATCGGCGTTGACGTTGTCCGGGCTCCATTCCCAGCGGGTCGGCAGGCGCATGCCGGCCATCAACTGCTTGATCTGTTCGAGTTCGGTGCTGGCAACGCCGAGTGCGGCAATCTTGAGAGTCTTGGACATGGGATCGGGAAGTTGGATGCGTAGCGGTGCCTGGGCGGGTCGCGATTGTGACACATGGCGGCGCCCTTCGACCGCCCAGCGACAGATTCAGGCCGCGCCCGCGCCGCGGCGTCACCACCCGGACAGAGCACAGAGCACAGAGCACAGAAGACACAGGACAGAGGACAAAAGACAGAGGACAGCAAACGGAAGGTGCGTCGCCCCGGCGAACGCCGGGGCCCAGTCTCCGGCGTGCCGCCATGGTCAACGCTTGGCCCCGCCGTTCACCGGGCCGACATCGCTTGGCGTTCTGCCTTCCAATGCTTAGTCCAGCGTTCGCTGCGGCCGTCGATCTGGTAGTCGATGGTTCGGCCATCGGGCAGGGTGACCTGGCGCAGGTTCGAGAAGGTGTCGTATTGATAGGTCGTGACGGCGGCGGTGGCGCCGTTGGTCTTGCGGGTCAGCTCGCCGTTGTCGGTGTAGTCGTAGTTGCAACTGCCATAGCTCAGCAGCCGGTCCTGGGCATCGACGCTGGCGCTGAGGTTGGCCAGGTTCGCCGCGCAACCTTGCGTCGGCATACCCACGCCCGCCTGCGCGACGCCGATGCGGTTGCTGTTGGCATCGTAGGCGTAATCCGCGATCAGCGCGCCATCGACCGTCACCGTGTCCAATCGCCCGGCCAGGCCGTAGCTTTAGTCGCTGGTCTCATTTTTCTGGCCACTCGAGTTCCAGTCCCCACTCCGCAATCAACGCCCGGGCTTCAGACACCTCGTCCGGAATGCGTAGACGACGCAGCTCGCTGATCGCCGCTCGCCGTGCATCACTGTCACCCAAGTGGCCCGCAGATTTCATCCAATGCAGCATCTGGACGCGATCATCAGTGC
Source organism: Porticoccaceae bacterium (assembly GCA_050250395.1). GTDB lineage: Bacteria > Pseudomonadota > Gammaproteobacteria > Pseudomonadales > Porticoccaceae > JAGPUQ01. Next base: position 14,612 of record JBFWOQ010000039.1, on the reverse strand, counting down.
ATATTTCGTAATGTTGGTAAAGCCTTTTCATCGCCGCCATTACACCTGTTTTGGCAGCCGCCAGCGTCGTCCGGAATTGAGCTTGGCTCAGACAAATATCCCCGGTACCTGCAACGGGATAGATGTTTCCACTTTTCAATTCATTATGCTGTGAAACCTGCGAACAGGCACAAGCAAGAACCACCACAAGCCAGTATGGAATGATATTCTTCATTCACTCTTTCTCCGGAACACCCGATAAGTCCCTGGACGGGACTGCTTCTATCTTCCCTCCAGCCCCTCAAAGGCTTTGATTGCATCCGCAAATTGGCCTGCCATCTTGGACGGATCAATCGGCACCGGGCAGCCCGTCCCGGCCAACACATCCATCGCCTGCTTTTTTGCCTCGCGCTCGGCCCACGAGCCCGGCGTCAGGACTTTCGCCTCAACTTCATACCAAATGCTCGCCTGCCACCTATCCCAACAGTGGCTGCTTTCCGCCAGAGTATCGGCGAGATTAGCCATGCTAACGGTGTCGCCACTCCAAGCAGCGCGCTCAAACCACCACCCCGCCGCTTTATTACCCTGCCCTTGCATGTGTGTCCCTAACGCCTTTTGCGCATCGAGGTCCCCCTTTACTGCCAAAGGCCGGAGCAAGGATTCGCCCTCGAGTTTCGCACGACTACCGCGATCCGGGAAAACCAGAAGCGCACCAAGCGTGAACGCCATTCCGCTTGAACCATATTTGGCACCCTTCCGTAACCACTTTTCTCCCTTCGGCCTGTTTTCATCGACAAACAGATAATAGTCCGCCACAATCTTGATGGCCTCAAGTTCATGTGCCTTGGCCCGTTTTATAATTGCGGACAAACCGCCACTGTCGGAAAGACACTGGTCGTACTCAGGGCGCAATTGCATCATCGGATCGCAGGGAGGTGCCGATCGAACCTGGTGGCAGAGGAACAAACCAAGCAAAGAGCCGAACACTCTGGCATATTTCATTGATTATTACTCCCCTCAAGAACCATGAATGCGCCGCGCTTTTCACCTGGGTCACGCGGGTCTGCCCTGTTTTGTGGAGCGCTCCTTGATATAGGTTAATTGGCCACATCGGGTGTGCATCTTCAAACGGAAAGGTCAATATGCTAAAAACTTCCTGAACGTCACTACTGCCGCAGCCAGGCAAATCTCCGAGCTACATGTGCAAACTCACTTACAGTCTCCCTTGGTCATAAAACCGCTTCCTGCCAATCGGTCATTCGTCAAATGATCTGAGCAAGCTCAACGCTTCTTCCTCGCGAAGGAACCGTGAAAAGACTTCAACACCGTCCTTTTCAGCCAAATTCTTGGAAAAATGCGCTTCATCAAAATCTGCAAGCAAAATAATTCTCTCAATACGTTCAAAAACAACCGATATCGTATCCAATGCATCTACATCATAGCTACATTCCATTGACTTTCCATATGCTACAGCTTTTGCTCATGCAATATCCTCGCCAGCAGCGCTGACAAGAATAATCGAGTCCTCCCACAAAGCTGGCCGGCCCGAGGAATGTATCAGTTTAGAGAATATGCTGACAGAATATAACATGCCACTACCTCTCAAGTCCCCTGTCAGACACTGCGTTCGGGCCTTGTCGCTCGACTTCATTCAAGGCAACGATCTATGCCTGCCGACAAGTTTCCCGATCCACGGAGTTAGCATAAACAGCACAATTCCAATGAACCAGCCCTTTTGCCAGGCTTTGGCGACCATTCCAGCATCGGACTCAGTATTAGTAATCAACAAATCTATCCAAGTAGAGGCAATCGCAAAAAATGCAAAAATAATAAAAATAGCAGAAACCACCGTTGCCAGCGACTTCGATAGTTTCCCAGGCTTATGCCGGCCTTTCGCCCAAAGATTGACATGCATAGTGACAAATATCGACGAACCGCCGGCAACAAGCGGCAAGAATACATATCCAGAAATAACGCCAAATATGCCAAGTAATATCGCTTGTGTTGACATTATTGCACTCAAAAATGGTCCACCAAGATTCCTGGCAGCACTCAGGCCGCTCGATCATGCGACAGCGCTAACGTGGTGAGGTTCCTAATCACCGACCGTTACCACGTGGTAAATGGATTCCTCCAAGGGCTCATCCGGCGCTATCGCACTTGCAAAGGTGCGTCGGTTTATGTGATCTGAATTGAACTCAATATTTACAACGTAGGTCTCGGATGCGTCGCCGCCTACCAACGTCAGCTTGAATTCTTCTTCATGACGGACGATTTCTGCGGTATTAATATCGGCCAAATTACAAAACAAGGAAATTGGTATAAATATGGAATTTCCGTCAACTGTTATTGTCAACCTATCTACCTTGCTGCATGGAATTCTCCCATTAGTACAGCTCAGGCCTAATCTGTTCGAATCATTAGTACGCCGCCGGTCAATTTCAACTTCCCGTGTCCAAATTTTCACCACCACTTCTCGTCCGTCGACTATTCCGGCAATTTTTGTCTCGCCGTCGGTTGCGATTTTGGTTACACCCTGAGCATGCAACTGCCAAGCGAAAGTAAATAGCACGGCTCCGCATCCACAAATAAAAAGCCTCATTTTATCTGCTCCTATTGCCAAAATGGGACAATAACGGGGACTGGATGCGGCACAAATACTTCGAGTTTTTTGTCATCGCTAGCACCAATTTGATCGCGTATTGCTCTACTAAATATTGGACAACCCTGCCATGCGGTTTGGTTCCCAGCCTGGTTATCTCCATGAATTATGAATCCAGCCCGGTTGAACATCTCATTCCCAGGGTCTGGCGTCAGTCGCATGGAGGCGGGTAGCCGCACTCCGGAATTCGTAATATTTAGTTTTTGTGGCCCGATATCGTATGTACCTCTTGGTAGTGGTCCGACGCTGTTTACACTCTGTTGTGTCGGGTTATTGACACCAGTTCCATGTCCCGCATACCCATTGCCGACCAGCACGCCATTGTGGGTTAGTTCGCCAGTAGCCTGATTAAACCGCCAATCCAACCCAACCGGATCAATTCGCGCCTGCGGGTCCAGACCAACGTATGCGTATAGGTTGCTGTCGCCGGCTGAAAATCCTATTGGGTCCTTCCCCGTCCATCTCCCCACCTCCGGATCATAATCCCTTGCCCCAAACCGCACCAAACCGGTGTCGGGATCGTAGATGCCGCCGACGAAGCCGAAGGGTTGGAAGCCGGGGTTGGTGTCGGTTAGGACTTGGCCCCAGGCGTCATAGTCGAGGCGCTGGGCGATGCTGCCATCTTGGATATCGACGACCAGACGCACGCTGCCCAGGTGATCGGCGATGAGGCGATAAACCCGGCCGGCCTTCAGCAGGTAGCTCGGGGTGTTGGCGCGGTCGGCGTAGATAAAGGTGGCGATGCGGTTGCCCTGGCCGTCGGTTTCGGCGACCGGCTCCAGATCGTTCATGTAGACCAGGCCCTGCACCTTCACGCCGTCGATGGTCTTGCCGATGCGGCGGTTGCGGCCGTCGATCTGGTAGTCGATGGTTCGACCATCGGGCAGGCTGACGTGACGCAGATTGGAGAAGCTGTCGTACTGGTAGGTCGTGACTGCGCTGGTGGCGCTGTCGGTCTTGGCCGTGAGTTCGCCGTTGTCGGTGTACTGGTAGGTGCAGGTGCCATAGGTCAACAAGCGATCTTGCGCATCGACGCTGGCGCTGACGCTGGCCAGGTTCGCCGCGCAGCCTTGCGTCGGCATACCCACGCCCGCCTGCGCGACACCGATGCGGTTGCTGTTGGCATCGTAAGCGTAGTCCGCGATCAGCGCGCCATCGACCGTCACCGTGTCCAATCGCCCGGCGAGGTCATAGCTGTAGTCGCTGGTCTCGCTGGTTCCGGCCACGGTCTCGACCTTTTGGGTGATGCGACCGAGCTTATCGCGGCTGTAGCTGGTTGCAAACAGCGCGGTGGTGTCGAACTGGGCGGCGTAGCCGCTCGGCTCGGCGAAGGCGTTGTAGCTCCAGCTATCGGTAACCAATCCAAGTGCGGTGCCGGTCAACAGGCCGTTCTGTGGGTCGCGGGTGAGGGCCATGCTGGCCTGGCCTGGTACCTGGGCGAAGATCAACAAGCCATCGTTGTCGTAGACATAATCGATGCTGTCGCTGCTCGGCGCGCTGCCGGCCAGGGCCGCGACCTGAAGCTCGCTCAACCAGAAGTTGGCATCGTACTGGTAGGCCACCGCGGCCTGCGGCGTGCCGCCCTGGTCGGTGGCTTCGCTCACCAGCAGCGGCCCGTTGAAGCCACGGCGCAGCCGGATCGCCCCCGGCGCCTGCTCGTCGATGATCCGGCCGACCGCATCGCGCACATAATCGTACTGGCCCTGCGGCGTGCTCAGGCCGACCGCCAACCCGGTCGCGGGATTGAGCTGCGGGCTCAGTTGCACGGTTCCTTGGCGGTTCTGCCCAGTCACGATCTGGTCGAGGTTGTAGCTGTAGCTGGTCGCAGGGCTCGCGATACCGGCCAGCGCCGGTGGCACGTAGGCGGTGACCTGATCGACGCGGTTGTAGCCTTTTGCGGTCGCGTTAATTCGCTCGATCTCCTTGACCATGCTTCTCGAAGAAGAGCGTCTCCACCTCCACGCCGGATTGTTGAATCATTAAGGCCAACCGTTTTGGTCGGCAGCTCAACAGGAAGGTGATGTCGCCGGCTGTGTAAGGCGCTACTGCTTCAGCACGTGGATCACGCGGTTCTACAGGTGGCGAGTACAAGAAGCGAATTCCCTCAAGACGCAGATTCCGGCCAGCGGGCTCACTTGAAGCCTCAAAGAAATCCGATGCATAGCTCGCAACCCACAAACCTTCGTTCGCAATAGTTAATCGCTGAATTGCGAACGACCCTTTCGGAAAAGCAGACGCAACTGTTTTCGACCACTGGTCATTTGATACTCGCGAGATAGCCTCCCATCTACCGGCAACTTGTGGATCAGCAAGGTCGCAAGCACGAGCGTTTGAACAGCCCACTGTGGCAAGCATCAAACAAGCAGCGAGCAATCTAATCATCGGGGACGGGACACATAGGCATGGTTTTTCTTCATTTCTATGACCACGTCTTAGACAAACCAGTCGAAGTAGAATGTCATCCATGATTTGCATTTTTCTTTTACCTGCTTTAACCCGAAAAACGAAGAAATGACGTAAAGAATGACAGGAGCAATGAAAATCACCCCAAAAACTATCCAGAATATACTATCAAGTTTCAATCATTTTCCTAAAAAATATAAGCTCCAAACTCTGATAGAATGGTTCCAATATTTTGCTTAAGGAATTTATCATTAAACCATTCTGTCGGCCCTGGCTCACCTTGATCATCAAAGTTATCGCCAAATGGTGCGGCTCCATATAGATTTGCCGGTGACGCATCCTGCGCTGATTCGCAATAGGCCTCACCAAACAGTTTACCTGCTTTTCCAAATGCGCGTTTTGCAGCCGCAGCGTCCCAAATTGCTTTTCCTGCAAACGGTAGTGCAAACTCCGGCTGTCCCGATGCAGCTCCAGCGGCGGCAAGTCCTGCCGATATGCCAGCCGAGGCGGTTTTTCGAATCCCATTGAGACCTACCACCGTTGCGACGAGTGCTTTGGCTGGATTCAGTAGCCCCGTTGGATCGGTGTAATTGAGAGGATCATTACCCACATAGAGGAATATATTCGGGTCACCACCCGCAAATCCGATTACGTCTTTATTGGTCCACCTTCCCACCTCCGGATCATAATCCCTTGCCCCAAACCGTACCAAACCGGTGTCGGGATCGTAAATGCCGCCGACGAAGCCGAAGGGTTGAAAGCCGGGGTTGGTGTCCAGCAAGACCCGGCCCCAGGCGTCATAGTCGAGGCGCTGGGCGATGCTGCCGTCGGCGATGTCTACGACCAGGCGCACGCTGCCCAGATGATCGCTGATCACGCGATAGACCCGGCCGGCCTTCAGCAGGTAGCTCGGGGTGTTGGCGCGGTCGGCGTAGATAAAGGTGGCGATGCGGTTTCCATCCGCATCGGTTTCTGCGACCGGCTCCAGATCGTTCATGTAGACCAGACCCTGCACCTTCACGCCGTCGATGGTTTTACCGATGCGGCGGTTACGGCCGTCGATCTGGTAGTCGATGGCTCGACCATCGGGCAGGGTGACCTGGCGCAGGTTCGAGAAGCTGTCGTATTGATAGGTCGTGACGGCGGCGGTGGCGCCGTTGGTCTTGCGGGTCAGCTCGCCGTTGTCGGTGTACTGGTATTGGCAGGTACCGTAAGTCAACAAGCGATCTTGCGCATCGACGCTGGCGCTGACGTTGGCGAGATTGGCCGCGCAACCTTGCGTCGGCATACCCACGCCCGCCTGCGCGACGCCGATGCGGTTGCTGTTGACATCGTAGGCGTAATCCGCGATCAGCGCACCATCGACCGTCACCGTGTCCAATCGCCCGGCGAGGTCATAGCTGTAGTCGCTGGTCTCGCTGGCTCCGGCCACGGTCTCGACCTTCTGGGTGATGCGGCCGAGCTTATCGCGGCTGTAGCTGCTTGCAAACAGCGCCGTGGTGTCGAACTGGGCATACCTGTGGACTTGCCAGACACTTCACGGCTCCTGTTCCTCAATCGGACGCTTTACCATCTCCAAATACTCTGAGACCCTACTCTGGATTTCCTGCGCGCTGGCACAAACATCCTCGATCGCGACATCAAGGTAGAGACCTGAGCGACCAACTTTTAACCGCTGCGCCTCTGTCATGCATTTCTTGTGGAGAGATTCGATGTCGATCTTTTTCAGCCACGCAGTCAGCCTTTTGCCACGTGTGAGTACCCAGTGTGAATGTTCCTCGGCGAGTGCCGCATCCAGTCGAAAGCGAACCAATCCAACAAGAGCACGGTCGGATGTATCTGTGCCAAGGCTACCGAGCAGAGCCAATGCCAGTTCCCAGCGTTGTGGACCTGAACAGGAAAATAGCCTGTTCAAGCACTCGCTTCTTCCTTCTGGGGACGCGGATCGCATATGTTCATAGAGAATGGCACTGTCTGCGTAATCAATCGCCGCGTTTATTTCGTCGGAATCTTCGGCCAAGACATGATCGGGATGCACCAAAATGGCAATAGAAAGCAACAGGCCATATCTGCCAATATTCATATTAAATACTCGCTAGTCGGTGTAGTTTGCGTTGACTGTCATTGATTACACGCCCCACCGAGTAGTAATCACAAGACTGATCACCAGAGCACCCAAAGCCAGTCCGATAATAGTCGCAAAGTCTGGTTGCGGTAGCAGTACTCCAACCGTGATGGCCAACCAAGGAATCAACGTGGCAAATGATGCTGCAACCCTGTGCTGCTTCGCCGCCAGTAAGCGAATACCCAATAAGATCGACAGGAGAAAGAACAAACACCCACCTACGATCATCCAAGCCCCCCATTTCGAAGGGCTGACCGAATACCTGCCATCGATGTAGCCGATCAAAACAATAAACCAACAGAAGGCGATAGCCAAGCCACAAATTATGGCCAAAACCAGCTTCCTCAATTGATTTAGATATTTATTGCTCACCTTACTGGACCCACGGAGCATAGGGCGGATCGTTAAAACTGCCAGCCCTTGTATCGAATTGAATCACTCCGTCGGCTGGATTGTTTTTCGATTACGTTAAGGGCAACTCATGGTTGTATATTTACCCTTACCCACCGAACATCCACGATGGCATTTTCTTTGGGTTATTCTCGTATATGCTAATTAGTGACTGAGCGTCATGGACGCCATGTTTCTCTGAAATAAAATAAACGAATCCATCTTGAATGCAAACCATCTCGCCACTATGGCTCGCGGAAGATACTAAGTAGCCATGCCCTTCAAACAACAACAGCGCAAAAATAAGGTGGGAGATGGTAATATTCAGTTTTGAGCAGTCACCTTTGTCATTGTCAAATAAAAAAGTACGATGTACCCCGAAATCAAAAGGTTCCTCAGCGCAAATCAAGCGAGATAGGAATATGGCCTCGTCCGGTGAAAGTATTGTCGCGTCGTCAATCTGAAATATTTGCCATTTGCCTTTCGGCAGCCATCCGGCGACATGCAACGAAAAACAATATAGCGATAATGCATCCATTGGCGCCTTGTAGGAAACTTGGTGGCGCTCGGCGAGATGGTCAAGATAAATAATTCTGTTCCACTCTCCGATCGAGAAGCCCACCTTACCCAACAAAAGATTGGCTTCGTTATCGCCTAAATATTTCATGTCTTCCTCCCTGTCAATAAGCCGGCTCTGAAAAAAGCAGCAGCGTTATTGTCACTCCGACTCGCGTCCACCAAGGAATGGAAGGCTGCGGAGGAGTAGGGTCATTACCTGGATGTGCTTGCTCCGGAGTAATCGGATTTCCTCTTAGATTAATCCGCTCCCATCCCTTGGTTCCGCCTGCCTTATATTTCCAATACGGGTCCGATCTGGTACCCGTGGCATTTTCTGGAACAAATCGACAAACGTCCTGCGGCTTCCCTTGGGTTGTTGGCCCGTAAAATGTGCCATCTGGCTGTCCCGGAGCCGGCGTCCAAGGACCGCCTGGCACAAGTCCATTTGGATTTGGTATTTCTGCGAGTCCCAGTGGATCAATGTAGTTCAGCGGATCGCCACCGACATACGCATACAAATTCCCGTCCCCACCACCCAACCCAATCGGATCCTTATTGGTCCACCGCCCCACCTCCGGATCATAATCCCTTGCCCCGAACCGCACCAAGCCGGTGTCGGGGTCATAGATGCCGCCGGCGAAGCCGAAGGGTTGGAAGCCGGGGTTGGTGTCCAGCAAGACCCGGCCCCAGGCATCGTAGTCCAAGCGCTGGGCGATGCTGCCATCTTGGATATCGACGACCAGACGCACGCTGCCCAGGTGATCGGCGATGATGCGATAGACCCGGCCGGCCTTCAGCAGGTAGCTCGGGGTGTTGGCGCGGTCGGCGTAGATGAAGGTGGCGATGCGGTTGCCCTGGCCGTCGGTTTCGGCGACCGGCTCCAGATCGTTCATGTAGACCAGGCCCTGCACCTTCACGCCGTCGATGGACTTGCCGATGCGGCGGTTACGGCCGTCGATCTGGTAGTCGATGGTTCGGCCACCGGGCAGGGTGACCTGGCGCAGGTTCGAGAAGGTGTCGTATTGGTAGGTCGTGATTGCGCTACTGGCGCTGTCGGTCTTGGTGTTGAGTTCGCCGTTGTCGGTGTAATCGTAGTTGCAACTGCCATAGCTCAGCAGCCGGTCCTGCGCATCGACGCTGGCGCTGACGTTGGCGAGATTGGCCGCGCAGCCGCTGCTCGGCATACCCACGCCCGCCTGCATCGCACCGATGCGGTTGCTGTTGGCATCGTAGGCGTAATCCGCGATCAGCGCACCATCGACCGTCACCGTGTCCAATCGCCCGGCGAGGTCATAGCTGTAGTCGCTGGTCTCGCTGGCTCCGGCCACGGTCTCGACCTTCTGGGTGATGCGGCCGAGCTTATCGCGGCTGTAGCTGGTTGCAAACAGCGCCGTGGTGTCGAAGGCGGCGGCGTAGCCGCTCGGCTCGGCGAAGGCGTTGTAGCTCCAGTTGTCCGTCACCAAGCCAAGCGCGGTGCCGGTCAGCAGGCCGTTCTGTGGGTCGCGGGTGAGGGCCATGCTGGCCTGGCCTGGTACCTGGGCTGCGGTCAGCAAGCCATCGTTGTCGTAGACATAATCGATGCTGTCGCTGCTCGGCGCGCTGCCGGCCAGGGCCGCGACCTGAAGCTCGCTCAACCAGAAGTTGGCATCGTACTGGTAGCCGACCGCGGCCTGCGGCGTGCTGCCCTGGTCGGTGGACTCGCTCACCAGCAGCGGCCCGTTGAAGCCGCGGCGCAGCCGGATCGCCCCCGGCGCCTGCTCGTCGATGATCCGTCCGACAGCATCGCGCGTGTAAGCGTACTGCCCCTGCGGTGTGGTCAGGCCGACCGCCAACCCGGTCGCGGGATTGAGCTGCGGGCTCAGTTGCACAGTTCCTTGGCGGCTCTGCCCGGTCACGATCTGGTCGAGGTTGTAGCTGTAGCTGGTCGCAGGGCTCGCGATACCGGCCAGCGCCGGTGGCACGTAGGCGGTGACCTGATCGACGCGGTTGTAGACGAAACCATGCGCCGGCCGGCCGGGCGGAATCACCGCGGTGACATTGCTGTTGGCATCGTATTGAAAACCGATCGCGCGGCCGTCGGGCAGCGTCTGGGTCAGGGTGCGGCCGGCGGCGTCGTTGGTCAGTGTGGTGAGGCGTGCGAGCGGATCGCTGATCGTCGCCAAATAGCCGTTGGCATCGTAAGTGAACGACCAGTTGCGCTGCTCAGTACCGCTGCCGGCGCTGACGCCGATCAATCGCCCGCGCGGATCGTAGGCGTAGGCGAGCGGCGCCAGGCCGGCCTCGGTCACCTGCAAGGGGCGTTCCTGGGCATCGACCACGACCTGGGTTTCGCGGCCCATCGGGGAGCGAACGGCCCAGGTACGGCTTGCGGCATCGTAGTTGCTAAGGTACTGGCGGAGATTGATGCGGGTTTCGTTCTGCAGGTCGAGTTGGCCGAGCTGGGTGCCGAGCGGGGTGGCGGCGATGGCGCGGGTGCGGGTGATCTGCGATTGCTGTGCGGAGTTCGGCAGTTGCAGCGACACGGATGAGACCGGCGCCGAGAAACCGAAACGGGGGTCGGCGGACTTGGATGCGAAGAGTTTGGAATTGTCCGAGTTAGTGGTGAATTGCCGGAAAGTGCTGGTCTCCGAGTACTGGGTGCTGCCGTTTTGGAATGAGCCAGTCTGCCGATAGACCCGGCCAATAGCTTGGTTCTGCCATGTGGAGCGAAGACGACCTTCGGCGGTTGTGGCCGATACCGACAGAGCATTCTGATTTCCGTAATTCGTTCGGTACAGTTGCAGGAACCCGCCTTCCGCATTGGTGTCGCGCAGCAAGCGGCCGGACTGATCCCAGGTGAAAACGCTGGCCTGACCGTTGGGCTTTTCAAACCGTGTCAACAATCCTGGGGAAAAAGGGCTCACGTCGTAATCGAATCGCCAACTACGGTTTTCGGCTTGGCGTACCTCAATCAGATAGCCATCCGCGTTGTATGTGAGGAAGCTCTGTTGCCCATCCGGTGACTGCACGGCGGTAGCCTTGCCCGCCCCATTGCGCGCGATCTGCGTCAGATTGCCATCGCCATCTTGTACACCGACCAAGTGCCCGCTGGCATCGTATTGGAAATGGAACAGCAGCCCGCCGGTGGTGGCGTTGCGGGTTTCCAGATGGCGGCCGTTCGCGGCAAACACAAAAACCTGGCGGGCATCCTCCGAAGAGAATTGGTAATCGGCTTCGTTGCCTTGGAACCGAAAGCTGCCGCCATTGGCGATGCGCAGCATCCGGCCAGGTGCATTTCGGTATTCGTTCAGTATCAGACTGCCGTCGGGGAGTTCGGCGATACCCGCGGAATCCGGAATGCTCAGGTTGCGCGCAGTCTGTATTTTGGACCAATCGATAAAGTCGGTGCCGCCGCCGATTACCGTTTCGATTTCTCCGCTCGGCCGCACCTGGAACACGCGACCGCCACCGAGCAGATAGAAGCTGCCATCGCGGCCGGTGATGACCTGCTGGATCGCCGGTAGCGGCGAATCGACCGCCAGGCTGCGATTGACTGGAATGCCTTCGCTGCCGTTGCCGGCGATGCTAAGCACCCGTCCATCGACACCGATGCGACGAATGCGGTAGCGGTCGCGCTCGATCAGCATGACGTTGCCATTGGCATCGACCTGCAGATCGCCGATATCCCCGATCGCCGCGTCGACGACCGGAATATCCTCGCCGTCCAGGCCGCCGCCCAGGGCCAGGGCGGTGGTCGTACCGTTCGGCCAGATCATGGCCACCCGGGATTCGAATAGGCAGGAGTGGTAAATACGGCGATCATGCACGCGCAGATTGGCGAACTGACAGGATGTGCCGCCGATGCTGGAATCGCGAATCAGGCCCAGCGCCCCATCGCTCGCTCGCACGCGCAACAAACGGGCGTTATCCGCGAAGATGAAGTTGTCGTCCTGGTCGACCACCCAGGCGGTGATGCCGTCGAATGCCGGCGTGCTGCCCGCTGCGCAATAGGTGGGATCGTCGGCCGGCGGGCAGTTCGCCGCCAGTTCCTGACGCGAGCCATCGGCGCCGGTCCGGGCGATCACCATGCGCAACTGCCCGGGCGCCGGTCCACGGAAATCGCCGCTGAAACCGAAGCTCCACACCGAAGCACCCGGGCCAGCGATCTGGCCCAACTCGCCGGAGGCGAAGGGGATGGTGGTCGGTACGTCGGCAGAGGCATTGGCGTCGGTTTTTTGTAGCGAACCATCGCCCTTCAGGATCAGGTGGCGCTCTGGGTCGTAGACATGGTGCTGGTCGAAAGACCAGCCGCCATTGCCCAGGCCGCGCGCATCCCAGATGCCACGGCGGCGATTTCGCAAGCCTTGTACAGCGCTGGCTGGCACTGGCCATTCCTTCTTTATCGCGACATTCGACCCCCGCGTACCATTCCAGAGCCCAAATGGCAGACCCGATGGACTAGCCCATGCCGCTATGTATTCCTCCCAACTTATGGAAGCCACCTCTTCTGGTCTCACGTATCGCAATGGATAAAGATAGGTGACTTCGATGGTCAAGCCGGGTCGGCCCTGCATCGGCCGAGAATAGGCATCCAGCCCATCGTAGACGAAGTCATGACGCAAATTTGGCAAGGGCGGAAAGACTGCCGAGGAGATGCTTCGACCGCCCACTTTGATGCTGACTTCGACCGATTGCAGGGTGCTTGGCACGGTCGCTGGCGTCACTGCGACACGCCCGGTCATGGCACTCAGCTTGACGCTTGGCACGCGCGCGCTGTGGTAAGCGAGCGATAGCGGGGTACCGGTGATCGGCACGAACTCGCGCAGGCGACCGTTCTCCAGTTCGATCACACTGCCGGTTTCGCAGGTCGGATCCTGATCATCGTCGGCGCTGTCGTCGTCATCGTTCGGACCCGGCGTTCCGGTTTCGTCATCGGCATCGTCTTCGTTCGGGTCGGTGTCGCCGTTGCCATCGGGTTCGGCGGGTTGCCCGGGCTCGATCAACGGGCGCGGCGGCATGTACGGGTAATTCCCATCCCAAGGCGTCAAATGCCGCATCTGTACGCGCCACAGCTCCTGCCCCGCCGCATACAGCGCGGCCAGGCGGGTCAGTTCGGCGAAGTCGATTCCCAGTTCGTCCAGCGCGGTTTGATCGGCGGCGGTGCCGCTGCCGTCGACATCCAGTTCGACGGTGAGTCCAGTGTTGGCCAGAATCTTGATGACGCGGCCATTGTCCGAGGGCAGCCAACTGCCGTAGATGTAGTCGTAGTAGCCGACCGGGATTTCCGTGCCGACCGGGAAGTTGAGGAAGTTCTCGAGGTAGTAGCTGATCGGCTGACTGAACTCCACGCTGCGAGCCCCCTGGGCTACGGCTTCGTCGGCGCTGAGTTCAACCGCGTAGGTGTAGCCGCTGGTTTCGGGCAGGGTTGCGGGCATGCGATTCGGGCCGTCGGGGCCGACGGTGAACTCGGTGGCGCGCAGGGTGAGGGAGCTGGCCGGGGTGCTGCTGCCATCGGCGCGGCGGAGGGTCGCCTCGGTGCCGGGCGGGACGATCAGGGTGGCGGTGCGGCTGCCGTCGGCGTCGCTGATGGTGCTGGCGCGGTGGACCTGCTGGCCGCTGGCGGCGCCGAAGGTGACGACGGTGGCGGCGCTGTCGAAGGCGATCAGCGTGATGTCGTCCAGCACCAGCCAGTCTTTCCACGGGGTGAGCTTGGTTCGCTGGGCGTGGATGAAGCCAGGCTTCTGGAAGTCCAGGGTGACATCGCCGCCGCCGTTGATTCGGAAATCGTAGGCGCCGTCATTGCGGCTGTAGGTGTAGCCGTATTCGGGGTGGGCCAGCGAGCGCACCAGCACGTCGGGCAGCGGCTGGCCGTTTTCGTCGTGGATGATGCCGCGCATGACCGCGACCCGGTAGGGCTGGAAGGCGGAGGCCTCGGCGCCGCGCTGGATGGCGTTGTCGCCCTCGACCAGGAAGGCGGTGGCCACGCTGAAGTCGGTGATTACGGTCGGGTCGAGCGGCGGCGCGACCGCGGCGGGATCGGGTGGGGTGAAGGGCGCGATGCAGGCCGGGTCGATCAAACCGTCTTGATCCTGATCCGGTGCCACGGCACAAGTCGGCACTTCGCCCTCTTCGAAGCTGCTGAGGAAGATTGCGTCGATGACGCTTGGCCGGACCACCGGCAGGGCGGCGGCGTTGGCGACGCCGCTGAGGCCGAGGCAGAGCCCGATGCAGAGCAGCGGCGCGGACAGACGCGGGCCGCGCGATCGCGGCGAGATACCGATGTGCATTGGATCGACCCCTGGCGGAAAGGCGGCGATGTTACACACTGTTTCGTGGAGATTGCAATCCATTGGGCGATCAGGCCCGCAACGTAGGGTGGATAAGCGCAGCGCATCCACCATCCACCCGACAAACCGTCGCTCCGGCGAACGCCGGGGTCCAGTGTGGAATGTGCCGGGAAAGTCAAAGGCACTGGACCCCGGCGTTCGCCGGGGCGACGAGGTTGATTTGGGCGGA
>JBFWOQ010000038.1:0-27183 GCA_050250395.1 Porticoccaceae bacterium | reverse complement strand
CGGTGACGTTGTCGATGTTCATTCAGCAAGTCCTGTCGGAAGACGGTTCGTGCCAGCGTGCCGTGAACGGCTGGGCGGCCCAATGCACGGCGGAAGGCTTGCCCTTCCAGAGCGTTCGCACCGGTGGCTATTGTCGCGCCAGGCAGCGCTTGCCGCTGGCGATGGTGCAATCGTTGACACGCGTCAGCGGCGATCGGCTGAGCAGTGGCGCCCACCTCGGCTGGCGCTGGCGCAACCGACCGGTCAAGCTGGTGGACGGCACGGGCTTGTCGATGCCGGATACGCCGGACAATCAGGCGCATTTTCCCCAGCCGTGTACGCAAGCTGCGGGCGTGGGCTTTCCCGCCGCGCAACTGGTCGGCGTAATCTGCCTGGCCACCGGTGCGGTGTTGGATGTGGCGATCGGCCCGTCTCAGGGCAAGGGCAACAGCGAACACGGCTTGCTGCGCCGGCTGCTGGGCGTATTCAAACGCAACGATGTGATGCTGGCGGATGCGCTGTATTGCAGCTATTGGCTGATCGCGTCCCTTCAGGCAGCCGGTATCGATGTGGTCTTCCAGCAGCATGGCTCGCGCAAAACGGACTTTCGCCGCGGCCAGCGTCTCGGTGTTCGCGATCACCTCGTCTCTTGGCCGAAGCCGAAACACTGTCCGCCGTGGATGACTGCCGAGCAGTTCGCGGCCTGCCCGAGCGAGTTGACGCTGCGCGAGGTCAAGGTCAAAGGTCGGGTCCTGGTCAGCACGCTTGAGAACGTCGGCAAGCAGGATCTGGCCAGCCTCTACGGGCAGCGCTGGCACGTGGAGTTGGACTTTCGCAACATCAAGACCACCCTGGGCATGGACGTGCTCCGCTGTCGCTCGGCCCGGATGATCGAGATCGAACTGTGGGTGAATCTGCTGGCCTACAATCTCATCCGAATGCTGATGGCCCAGGCGGCTGTGGAGCTGTTAGTGCGCACAACAGGAGATCGTCGATTGCTGTCGGAGATTGAACAGGCCCGCTTGCGGCTATCCAGGGATACGGACGCGAAGAAGAAATCGCAGTTCGGGCAGTTCTTGACGCCGGCCGGGACCGCTGCGTTTATGGCCAGGCTTTTTCCGCCCGGTGACGGAGTCTGCCGCCTGCTTGATGCGGGTGCCGGCATTGGCTCGCTCGCCGCGGCCTTTCTGGAGCGGTGGCGCTCCGGAGGCCTTTGCTTCCAGCGCGTGGAGCTCGATGCATTCGAGGTCGACGGTACCCTGCACGCCGAGCTTGCCCAGACTCTGTCGAAGTACCGCAGCGACAAGTTTTTCGCAACTGTGCATGGTGACGACTTCATCCACGCCGCCGTCGATGCGCTTTCCGGCGGTCTGTTCGTGAAGTCGCTGCCGCGATACAGCCACGCCATCCTCAACCCACCGTACCGGAAGATCGCCAGCAGCTCGGAGCACCGGCTGGCCCTGCGTCGTGTCGGTATCGAGACGGTAAACCTGTATTCGGCCTTTGTGGCGCTGGCAGCGGCGCAGGCCGCGCCGGGCGGCCAGATCGTGGCGATCATCCCCCGCAGTTTCTGCAATGGACCCTACTACCGCCCATTCCGTGAGTTCATCCTTGAACGCGCAGCTATTCGCCACATTCACTTGTTCGACTCACGCAGCAAGGCATTCAAGGACGACGCGGTTCTGCAAGAAAACATCATCGTCCGTTTGGAGCGGGATGGGCAGCAGGGGCCGGTTACGGTTTCGACTTCGACCGACGACAACTTCTTCGACCTGGTCAGCCATGAACACCCTTTCGGGCGGATCGTGTTTCCGGACGACCCGGAGCGGTTTATTCATGTGCCCACGTCGCCCGACCGGATTGCCATCGAATTATCCCCGGCTATCCGTTACACGCTGGCCGACCTTGGCGTCAGGGTATCGACCGGGCCGGTAGTCGATTTCAGGCTGAAGGAGCACCTGCGCGACCTGCCCGGACCGGGCACTGTGCCCTTGCTCTATCCCGGCCATTTCGCGAGCGGTCGCACCACATGGCCCATCGCGGGGACGAAGAAGCCAAACGCCATCGAACGCAACGCCGACACCGACAAGTGGCTCTATCCGAACGGCTGTTACTGCGTGGTCCGGCGCTTCTCGTCCAAAGAAGAAACGCGTCGAATCGTGGCAAGTGTGGTTGAACCCGGCGCATTCGGCGACGCGGCGGTGCTGGGCTTCGAGAACCACCTGAACGTGTTCCACGATAACAGGCGCGGCTTGCCGCAGGCGCTGGCCCAAGGGCTGGCCGTGTTCCTGAACACGACTGCCGTGGACGAGGCCTTCCGGCGTTTCAATGGTCATACGCAAGTTAACGCAACCGACCTGAAACTCATGAAGTACCCCAGCCGAGATGTCCTGACTCAACTGGGCGAATGGGCCATGCAGCAAGGGGGTCTCACGCAGAACTGAACCGCCCCGGGTTCCGTGGAGGCCATATTGTTCAAGTTCAAGCCACGATCTGAACCGTGTGTTGGACAAGGCCGGCTCGGGTGAGTGTCCTGCTGGTTACGAAAATAGTGAGCCCCGATTTTTTCTGAAACACAGTCCGCGTGTTCGCATCACGCCGTATGCTGCGCCATGAACTGGCCGATGCGGGCGATGGCCTCGCGTCCCTCGGGCACCATGGGCGCGAACAGATGCCAGACGTGGACCATCTCGGGCCAGACTTCAAGCGTCACATCGACGCCCGCCGCCTTGACGTTGGCGGCGGTGCGGGTGGCGTCGTCGAGCAGGGTTTCGAGATCGCCCACCTGGATCAGCAGCGGCGGTAAGCCTTTCATGTCGGCATACAGGGGCGAGGCGGTGGGCTGGCGCGGATCGGCGTCGCCCAGATAGATCCTGGCCATGCCGAACAGCCCGCCGGGTTCGACCATGGGATCGACATCGACCTTGGTGCGCATGGAGTCGCCGGTGCCTTCGAGATCCGTCCAGGGCGAGATGGGTGCGGCCGCGCCGGGCAGCGGAGTGCCGGCGTCGCGCAGCGCCACCAGGGTCGCGAGGGTCAGACCGCCGCCGGCGGAATCACCGGCGATGCCGATCCTGCCGGGCTGGTAACCCTGCGCCAGCAGCCAGCGGTAGGCTTTGGTGGCGTCCTCGACCGCCGCCGGGTAACGGTGTTCCGGCGCGAGCCGGTAGTCGAGGGCGAGCGCACGGCAGTTGGCGGCGCGCGACAGCGCGGCGATCAGCCCCATGTGCGTCTGGATCGAGCCGATCACATAGCCGCCGCCGTGCAGGTACAGCAGTACCCGGTCCCGATCCACGCCCGGCGCGCACACCCAGGCGCCGGGCACGCCATCGACATCCACCGCCTGGACTTCGGTATCCGCCGGCGGGGTGGCGAAGTTCTTGGTCGCCTGCACGAAGTTGTCGCGCATCTTGCCGACCTTGTCCTTCATCTTTTCGTAGTCGGACGGGCCGGGATAGTTTTTCCACAGCAGTTCGAGCAGTTTCTTGCTTTCCGGGCTGGCCATGACGCTGTTCCTCGATGTGTCTTTTGTTATGGGAGTGCGTGGTTACGGGATTGCGTGGTTACGGGATCGCGCAGTGATCGGATCAAGCCTGAAAACGCCCTTGCAGCCAGCCGCCGATCTGTTCGACCGCGCGTTGGCCTTCGTCGAGCATGGGCGCGAATGCGTGCCAGACGTGGAACAGTGCGGGCTCGTCGACCAGGTCGGCTTGCACGCCGACCTTGCGGGCGTTGGTTGCAACCGTGACGGCGTCGTCGTAGAGAATCTCGCGCCCGCCCACATGGATCAGCAGTGGCGGCAGACCGGTGAGGTCGGCGAACACGGGCGAGGCCAGGGGATGCCTGGCGTCGGTGCCTTTGAGGTACTCACCCGCGAGCCGGAACAGGCCGTCCGGTTTCACCATGGGATCGCTGGCGGCGCGCGCGGTCACCGCACCGGCGTCGCCGGTCAGGTCGGCCCAGGGCGAAATCAGCACGCCGCCGGCGGGCAGCGGCACGCCCAGGTCGCGCAGGTTCACCAGCGTGGCCAGTGTCAGACCGCCGCCCGCGGAATCGCCGGCAATGGCGATACGGCCGGGCGCAAAGCCCTGGGCCAGCAGCCAGCGGTAGGCCTTGGTGGCGTCGTCCACGGCGGCGGGAAAGGGGTGTTCGGGGGCGAGCCGGTACTCGATGCCGAGCGTGCGGGCGCCGGAATGACGCGAGACGTTCTGCATCAGGTAGCGGTGGCTGGTGATGGAGCCGATCGCATAGCCGCCGCCGTGCAGATAGAGCACCGCGCGGTCCGCACGCACACCCGGCGCGGCCAGCCATTCGCCGCGAATGCCGTCGACATCCACGGGGGTCAGGGTCACGTCCGCCGGCACCTTGAAACGGGCGCCGCCCTCATCGAGATTGCGGCGCTCTTCCGCGATGGACACGGTGCCCAGCGGTGGCTGGCGTTCGAAAATCTTCAGCAGTTTGTCGAGTTGTTGTTGTGACATGAATCCCCCGGGGGTGGTGTCGATTGGAAGCGATAAGAAAGTGTTTCGCCGCTGTCTGGCTCAGGCGTGCAGCGCCTTGCGCAGCGCCGCCGCGGCCTGATCGAGAAACTGGCGACCCTCGTCGATGGCCCCTGCCATCGACACAAAGCCGTGGATCTGTTTGCGGTAGCAGATGTATTCCACCGGCACACCGGCGGCGGTCAGCTTGTCGGCGTAGGCGGCGCCTTCGTCGCGCAGGGGATCGAAGCCCGCGGTCATCACCAGTGCCGGTGCCAGGCCGGCAAAGTTATCGGCGAGCAGCGGCGAGGCGAGGGTATTGTCCCAGTCCTCGGGCGTGCGCAGATATTGATTGAAAAACCAGTTCATGGCGGTTGCGGTGAGGAAATAGCCTTCACCACAATCGCGATAGGACGCCGTGTTGGCGCCCATCCGGGTCGCGGGATAGATCAGCAGTTGCAGGGCGATGGGCGGTCCCTTGCGGTCGCGGGTCATCTGGCTCACCACCGCGGAGAGGTTGCCGCCGGCGCTGTCGCCGCCCACCGCGATGCGGCGGCCATCCGCGCCGATCTGGCCGGCATTGGCCGCGGCCCACTCCAGCACCGCGTAGCAGTCGAGCGGCGCGGCGGGGAAGGGATGCTCGGGGGCGAGTCGATAGTCCGGCACCAGCACGATGCAGTCGGCGTGCGCGGCGTAGTAGCAGGCCTCCGGCTTGTGAGTCTCGGGACTGCCGATCACCCAGCCGCCGCCGTGGTAGTAGATCAGGATCGGCCGGGGGCCGGTCGTCTGGGTGTCGGGGGTGATGACCAGGGTGCGGATCGCGCCGCCCGGCCCGGGAATTTGCACTTCGGCAATGGACTTCGGCGCGGGCGCCTTGATGCCCACCAGCTCGGTGAGGGCGGCGAAACCGGCCCGGCTTTCGGCTACGGTGCCTTCACCGAGCGCCGGTGCCGTGCTGTTCGCGGTCATTTCGAGAAGTTTCGCGGCCTGGGCGTCGAGGGACATGGTGGTCTCCGGTGAAGAAGTTGAGCGTGGGAAGGTCCGGACTATACGGCCAGCATTTTTACCGATGCAACCGCGGCGGGGTTTGGTCGCCGTGCCGGTCGACTCAAAAATCAACCGAAAAGAAAGTGGCCAAACAGGCTCGCGATCGGTTTGCCGGGATCTTCCTGCCAGCAACTGGCCTGCACATTGGCGACCCGGCGCCCCTGTTTGGTGACCTGGGCACGCGCCCAGGTGGTGGCGATGCGCCCCGAACGCAGGTAGTCCACGGTGACATTGATGGGTTTGGGCAGGTTGTCGGTGTCCTGGTCGTGGGCCAGTTGCACGATGGCGGCGGTTTCCAGCAGGCCGCCGATGACGCCGCCGTGGAGGGCCGGCAGCCAGGGATTGCCGGTATGGAGCCGGTCCGCCCGCAGTTCCACGGTGAGGACACCGTCCGCTTCGCCGACTTCGATGTTCAGCGCTTTCATGTAGGGAATGCCCGCCGAGAGCACCCCGAAGTCGTTGTTCGCCTTCGCCAGGCGGACCAATTCCACGATGCTCATGACGAAACCCGCTCCGCGCCGGTCTGGGCGGAGTTGATCATGAAGGTCGCCGCGCAGTTGGCAATCGGATCTTCCGGATCCAGATGGTAGGCCAGGGCGCGCACAAAGCAGATATTGCGCGTCACCTTGTAGCAATGGCCGGCCGCGGTGACCGGCTGCCCCGGGGTCGCGGGTTTGAGGTAGTCGATGCGCAGATCAAGCGTGGCGATGGGCGCGCGTTGTTCCAGAGCGCAGATCACCGAGATGCCGCAGGCCGCGTCCAGTACCGTGGTGATGACGCCGCCGTGCAAAACCCCGGTGGTGGCATTGCCGGCGAGCTCGGCGCGATAGGGAATGCGCACCACGCCCCTGCCGCGGTCGATATCAATGATTTCCAGACCGAGAAAATTGCCGTGGGGCGACTGGTTTTCCGGCTTGCCGCGGAACGCCAGAATCTGCTGCATCAGTGCGTGATCGGTCATGCCGGGACCTGGGTGGTGGCCGCATCGAGGGCGCGGCTGCGGCGGGGAGGGCGGATCATAGGAAGCGTGGGCGGGCATTGCAATTGCGGCCCCGGCAGCGGCCCGCAATCTGGATGGGCGGCGAGTGGTGGTATATTCGCGCCTCTTTGCAATTGATCCTGGGTACAGCCATGGGCCTTTCAAAAACCGAGTTGCCGGCACCCGAACGCGCGCTGCCCGGCCGCGGCGACAAGATGCAGGTGCCCGCGCGTCACTTCGTCAATGGGCATCCTCTGGTGGGTCCTTTCCCCGAACATCTGCGCTGCGTGCAGTTCGGGTTGGGGTGTTTCTGGGGCGCCGAGCGCCGTTTCTGGCAGCAACCCGGCGTTTACACCACGGCGGTCGGCTACGCCGGCGGCTACACGCCGAATCCGACCTACGAGGAAGTCTGCTCGGGAATGACCGGGCATACCGAAGTGGTGCTGGTGGTCTTCGATCCGGCACAGACGACCTTTGCCGCACTGCTGAAGGTGTTTTGGGAGGCCCACGATCCCACCCAGGGCATGCGCCAGGGCAACGACGTCGGTACCCAGTACCGCTCGGCGATCTACTGTCATGGCGCGGAACAGTTGCAGCAGGCACTGGCGAGTCGCGACGACTATCAGGCCCGGCTGAAGGCGGCGGGACTGCCGGCGATCACCACCGAGATTCGGGAAGCGCCGGAGTTCTACTACGCCGAGTTCTACCATCAGCAGTATCTCGCCAAGAACCCGGCCGGTTACTGCGGGCTGCGCGGTACCGGCGTGAGCTGTGGCTGACCCCGGTGGACGGGCGCCTGATCTACGATGGCGACTGTCCGTTTTGCCGCTGGTACTGCCGCCGCTTCGAGCCCGCCGTGACGCTGGTGGATTTTCGTCGCGGCGGGGACGCGCCGAAGCTGCCCGGCGGCTGTGATCCCGACCGCGCGCTGATTCTGGAAATGAACGGCGAACATTACACCGGCGCCGAGGCACTCTGGCGCCTTGCCCACGCTCCCGGGCGCCCGGGCGGCAACCTGAATTTCTGGCTGTTCGGCAATCGCCGCCTGGGCACCCTGATGTACCCGCTGCTGCGTGCCCTGCGCAATGGCTATCTCGTCCTTGCCGGCAGGCGCGGCACCTCCGGAGACCGGCCATGAGCATCGTGCTTCCCCAGACCATTCAGGCGGTCGATCCCGCCTGGATCGACTACAACGGGCACATGAACCTCGCCTACTATGTGCTCGCCTTCGATCAGGCGACCGATACCTTCCACGACGTGCTCGGCATCGGGCTCGATTACCGCGAGCGCATGAACAGCTCGATGTTCACTGTGGCGATCAATGTCGATTACATCCGCGAAGTGTTCGCCCACGACCAACTCCGCATCACCACCCAGGTACTGGACTGCGACGCCAAGCGGATACGCTACTTCCATCGGATGTACCAGGGCGATCCCGAACAGCTGGTCGCGACCAACGAATGTCTGGCGGTGCATGTCGACATGGGGAGTCGCCGCAGTGCACCCTTTCCGGAGCCGACCCGGGCGCGCATCGAAACCCTGTTGGCAGCGCACCGGCAGTTGCCGGTACCGGAACGCGCGGGGCGTGTGCTCGGGGTGCGCGCCTAGGGGTGCAGACTCGCGCTCGGCGTGGCTCGGTCAGGCGACCTGCTCCCGCGCCGGTGTCAGCCGCGCCAGCAGATCCTCGACCGCCAGCACGCGTTCTTCCGCAGTGGGTGCCCGCACGCTGAACCTCAGGGTGGTGGCGCCGCGCAGCCGGTAGCGGTCCGGCTGGCGCTGCACCAGATGCACGAGCGCCAGCGGATCCACCGTGGTGGACGGGGAGAATTCGAACAGTCCCCCCTCGACACCCGCTTCGATCTTGACGATGCCGAGTCCGGTTGCCCGCTGGCGCAGCGCGGTGACCCGGCACAGATTGCGCACCTCGTCCGGCAACAGACCGAAGCGATCGATCATTTCGACCTGCAATTCCCGCAGCGCGGCCTCGTCGACGGCGCCCGCCAGGCGCTTGTACAGCATCAACCGGGTATGAACGTCCGGCACATAGGATTCGGGAATCAGCGCCGGAATGTGCAGATTGACCTCGGCACCCGGGCGCGCGCTGAGATCGATGTCCGCGGTGCCGCCGCGCCGCAGGCTGTCGACCGCGCGCTCCAGCAGTTCCATGTAGAGCGAAAAGCCGATGGCGGCGATGTGGCCGCTCTGATCGTCGCCGAGCAGTTCACCGGCGCCGCGGATTTCGAGATCCTGGGTCGCCAGCGTGAAGCCCGAACCCAGGTGATCGGCGGCCTGAATGGCCTCCAGACGCTTGTGGGCATCGTCCGTCATCTGGTTCGGGTGCGGCGTCAGCAGATAGGCGTAGGCCTGGTGGTGCGAACGCCCCACGCGACCGCGCAGCTGGTGCAACTGCGCCAGGCCCAGCTTGTCGGCGCGCTCGATGATGATGGTGTTGGCCGTGGGCACGTCGATGCCGGTCTCGATGATGGTGGAGCACACCAGCAGGTTGAAACGCCGGTGATAGAACTCCGACATCACCCGCTCCAGATCCTTTTCCGGCATCTGCCCGTGGGCGATATCGACGCGTGCCTCGGGCACCAGTTCGGCCAGCTCGCGGGCGATCTTGGCGATGGTTTTCACTTCGTTGTGGAGAAAATACACCTGTCCGCCGCGCAGGATTTCGCGCAGCACCGCCTCGCGGATCAGGCGGGGGTCGCTCTGGTGAACGAAGGTTTTCACCGACAGCCGTCGCGCGGGCGGTGTGGCGATGATGGAGAGATCGCGCAGCCCGCCCAATGCCATGTTCAAGGTGCGCGGAATCGGCGTCGCGGTCAGGGTGAGGATATCCACCTCCGCGCGCAGGGCCTTGAGCTTCTCCTTCTGCCGCACACCGAAGCGGTGTTCTTCGTCGACGATGACGAGGCCGAGCTCGCGGTACTTGATGTCGCCCGCGATCAGGCGGTGCGTGCCGATCAGGATATCGACTTCGCCGGTCTCGACCCGTTTCAGCACGGCTTCCTGCTCGCGCGCGCTGCGAAAGCGCGAAATCACTTCGATCACCACCGGCCAGTTGGCGAAGCGGTCGCGAAAATTCTGTGTGTGTTGCTGGGCCAGCAGGGTGGTCGGGACCAGTACCGCGACCTGGCGACCGGCGGAGACCGCCACGAACGCGGCGCGCATGGCCACCTCGGTCTTGCCGAAGCCCACGTCGCCGCACACCAGGCGGTCCATAGGACCCGAACTCAGCAGATCCTGGCGCACCGCGGCGATGGCGTCTTCCTGGTCGGGCGTTTCCTCGAACGGAAAGCCGGCGCTGAACGCGGCATAGTCCGCGCCGGGATCCGGGTAGGCGAAGCCCGTGCGCGCGGCGCGCCGGGCATGGATGTCGAGCAGCTCCGCCGCGGTGTCGCGAATCTCCCGCGCCGCCTTCTCCTTGGCCTTCTGCCAGGTTTCGGCGCCGAGGCGGTGCAGCGGTGCCGCTTCGGGGTCGCCGCCGCTGTAGCGGCTGATCAGGAACAGGTTGGCGACAGGCACATAGAGCTTCGCGCCTTCGGCGTATTCCAGCGCCAGAAACTCCTGGGGCGCGCCGTCCACCGCGAGGGATTGCAGACCCAGGTAGCGGCCGACCCCGTGATCGATGTGCACCACGGGCGCGCCCGGTCGCAGTTCGGTGAGGTTCTTGACGGCCTGGTCGGCGACCTCGCGCTCGCGGGAGCGGCGCCGGCGCTGCAATACGCGCTGGCCGAACAGTTCGGTTTCGGTAATCAGGATGCGCCGGCTCTCGGGCAGCACGAAGCCGCGCTCCAGCGGGTGGACCGCGATGAGCCAGGGCGCATCCGAGGCGGCAAACTCTGCCCAGCCGGCGACGGGTGCCGGGGTTATTCCCAGGGGACGCAGGAGGTCCAGCATGGCTTCGCGCCGACCGGCGGATTCGGCGCAAAACAGCACCGGCCCCTGGGCCTGCACCAGCAGGTTTTCGAGTTGGGCAAGGGGCGTGCGGGATCTGGCGTCGGCAGCGATATCGGGCAGGGGGGCGGTGACGAAGTTATGGTTGCCGGGCTTTTCCGGCAGGACCGCGGCCTGCAGATCGGTGCGCGGTAGCTTGTTGATGGCTTCGAACAGCTCGCCCGCCGTCAGGAATAGCGCGGGGGGCGGCAGTAATGGCCGGTTGGGGTCAACGCCATATTCCCGATAGCGATCAGTGGCCTCGCGCCAGAATTCCTCGGCCGCCCGATGAATGTCGCCGTCGGCAAACACCAGGGCCGCCGACGGCAGGTAATCGAACAGCGTCGCGGTGTGCTCGAAAAACAGCGGCAAGTAATATTCGATGCCGCCCGGCGCCGAACCCTGACCGACATCCTGGTACAGGGTGCAACGCCGGGGATCGCTGTCGAAACTGAGGTGCCAGGCGTCCTGAAAGCGGCGGATGGCCGTCTTGTCGAGGGGGAATTCGCGCGCCGGCAGCACTTCGATCGCCGGCATTTTCTCGATGGTGCGCTGGGTGTCGGGATCGAAGGTGCGCAGGGACTCGATCTCGTCGTCGAACAGATCGAGGCGGATCGGCTGTTGCGCGCCCATGGGATAGACGTCGATCAGGGCGCCGCGCACGGCGAACTCGCCGTGCTCGTAGACGGTGTCGGCGGCGCGATAGCCGGCCTGTTCCAGGGTGCGGCGCAACGCATCGCGGTTGACGCGATCGCCCTTGCGGAACACGAAGGTATTGCCGGCGACGTAACTGGGCGGCGGCAGACGTTTCATCAGGGTGGTGGCCGGCGCGATCAGAATGCCGCGCCGGGTGGACGGCAGCCGGCAGAGGGTTTGCAGCCGTTCGGAGACGATGTCCTGGTGCGGTGAAAACAGATCGTAGGGCAGGGTTTCCCAGTCCGGCAGATGCAAGATCGGGATGGCGTCTTCCGCGCCGCTACCGAGGAAAAATTGCAGCTCGGTTTCGAGCAGCGTCGCCGCGCTGGTGGTCTCCGCGACGACAAGCACCAGGCCGTCGAATCCCCGGGCGGCATTGGCGATGGCGAGGGCGGCGGTCCCCCCGACGAGACCACCCCAGCGGCGCCGGTCGCCCGGCTTGTTGGCGGGAGGAATGCTCAGCAGCTTGGCAGGCATGGGCAAGGCGGAAGTTCGACGGGGAGGGGATTGTACTTGTCCGGTTGCCGGGGCATAAGCCGGCTTGGTGATACTCGACGCAGCATACGCAGCGGTTTTCTGCCCTAGTGCAGACGCCGGGAAAGGGGGTTATCCTTGATTCATTCAGGCTGCTCGCCGTCGATACTGTACGCAAGGCTTATGACCAAACAGCACCAAGATCCGGATGACGGTCTGGTCGTCGAGGAAACCAAACCCCAGCTCAAACGCCCGGCGCGGTTCCAGGTGGTTCTCCTCAACGACGACTACACGCCCATGGAATTCGTGGTGGAGATCCTCGAACAGATCTTTGGCATGGACCGTGAACTGGCGGTCCGCGTCATGCTCAAGGTGCATACCGAAGGCAAGGGCGTGTGCGGCGTGTTCACCCGGGAAGTCGCCGAGACCAAGGCCGAGCAGGTCAATCAGGCCGCCCGCGAGCACGAACATCCCTTGCTCTGCCAGATAGAGCCGGCAGACGATCCGAATTAGTACGAGGACCGATCATCATGCTCAGCAGAGAACTTGAAGCCACGCTCAATGCCGCTTTTCAGGAGGCGACGGCCCGGCGGCACGAGTTCATGACCGTGGAGCACCTGCTGCTGGCGCTGCTGGACAACAGTTCCGCGCTGCGGGTATTGAAGGCCTGTGGGGTCGACTTGCAGACACTGCGCAACGACCTCAACGAGTTCATCGAGTCCACCACGCCCGTGATCGCGACCGACGCGCCGCGCCGCGAAGCGCAGCCGACACTCGCGTTTCAGCGGGTTTTGCAGCGCGCGATCTTTCATGTGCAGTCGTCGGGCCGCAACGAAGTCCAGGGCGAAAACGTGCTGGTCGCGATCTTCAGCGAGCAGGAAAGCCAGGCCGTCTACATGTTGCGGATGTTGAATGTCTCCCGCATCGACGTGGTGAATTTCATCGCCCATGGGGTGACCCGTTTTGCCGACCAGTCCGAGAATACGGGTAACGCTCCGGGCACCCAGGGCGGGGAGCCGGGGGCTCCGGCCGGCGGCGAGGGCAGTGCCCTGGAACAATTCGCGACCGATCTCAACGCCCAGGCCAGAAAAGGTTTCATCGATCCGCTGGTGGGTCGCGCCCAGGAGCTCGAGCGCGTCTGTCAGACGCTGGTGCGTCGCCGCAAGAACAACCCGCTGCTGGTGGGTGAGTCCGGAGTCGGCAAGACGGCGATTGCCGAAGGCCTGGCCAAGCGGATCGTCGAGGACGAGGTGCCCGATGCCATCAAGGGCAGCGTGGTGTATTCGCTGGACATGGGTGCGTTGCTGGCGGGCACCAAATATCGCGGCGATTTTGAAAAACGCTTCAAGAGTCTGCTGGCGGAACTGGGCGAAAAGGACAACGCGATCCTGTTCATCGATGAAATCCACACCATCATCGGTGCCGGTGCGGCATCGGGCGGAGTGATGGATGCGTCCAACCTGCTCAAGCCGCTGCTCACATCGGGCCGCTTCCGTTGCATCGGCTCGACGACGTACCAGGAATACCGGGGGATTTTCGAGAAGGACCGGGCGCTGTCGCGGCGGTTCCAGAAGATCGACGTGCCCGAGCCTTCAGTGGCCGAAACCGTCGAGATACTTCAGGGCCTGAAGTCCCGCTTCGAAGCCCACCACGGTCTGCGCTACACGCAGGGCGCGCTCCAGTCGGCGGCGGAACTGTCCGCGAAATACATCAATGATCGCTTCCTGCCCGACAAGGCCATCGATGTCATCGACGAAGCCGGTGCCTATCAGCAGCTGCAATCCGCATCGAAGCGCAAGAAAACCGTGGGCGTGGCCGATATCGAGGCCGTGGTGGCCAAGATCGCCCGTATTCCCCCCAAGAGCGTGTCCAGTTCGGATCGCGAGCAACTGCGCAATCTGGGCCCGCAGCTGAAAATGGTCGTATTTGGCCAGGAAGCCGCGATCGATACGCTGGATGCCGCCATCAAGCTCGCCCGCGCCGGTCTGCGCGAGGGCGAAAAGCCCATCGGCAGTTTCCTGTTCGCCGGACCCACCGGGGTCGGCAAGACCGAGGTGTCGCGGCAACTGGCCCAGGTGCTGGGCGTCGAGCTGCTGCGCTTCGACATGTCGGAGTACATGGAGCGCCACACGGTTTCACGGCTGATCGGCGCGCCGCCGGGTTATGTGGGCTTCGACCAGGGCGGTCTGCTCACCGATGCCGTCACCAAGCATCCGCACTGCGTGCTGTTGCTGGACGAAATCGAGAAGGCGCATCCGGATGTCTTCAATCTCCTCTTGCAGGTAATGGACCATGGCTCCCTTACCGACAACAACGGTCGCAAGGCGGATTTCCGCAACGTCATCCTGATCATGACCACCAATGCCGGCGCCGAACTCATGAGTCGCGCGTCCATCGGCTTCACGCAGCAGGACCACGCCAGCGATGGGATGGAAAGCATCAAGAAAATGTTCAGTCCGGAGTTTCGCAACCGCCTCGACGCCGTGGTCCAGTTCGGCGCGCTCAGTCGCGAAGTCATCAAGACCGTGGTCGACAAGTTCCTCGTGCAGTTGCAGGCTCAGCTGGATGACAAGAAAGTCCACATCGAAGTCGATGACGCCGCGCGCGCGTGGCTGGCGGAGCATGGCTACGACGAGAAAATGGGTGCCCGGCCCATGGCGCGCCTGATTCAGGAAAAACTGAAAAAGCCACTCGCCGAAGCGGTGCTGTTCGGCCCGTTGGCGAAGGCTGGCGGTAGTGTTGTCGTCACCCTGGCCGACGATGATCTGGCGTTGGAGATGGTTGCCGCCGAATGACCTGAAGGCTGCCGTCCGACGCCCGTCGCATGGGCGCCGGTCGCGCAAGCGCCTGTTTCACAAGTGTCTGTTCCACAAGTGTCTGTTCCACAAGTGCCTGTTCCACAAGTGATAGTGATTTCTGGGCGGCAGCGACTTCGGGAGGAGCGCGGGTCTGGTCGGGGCGGCGTGTGGGTTTTGAAACCGCCTCGCGGGTGCGGTGGATCGGCGCCGGGGGCTAGCGTGCGCGGTAGGTGATGCGGGCCTTGCTGAGGTCGTAGGGAGTCAGTTCCACTTTTACCTTGTCTCCCGTGAGGATGCGAATGTAGTTCTTGCGCATCTTGCCCGAGATGTGGGCCGTGACAATGTGTCCATTGTCGAGCTTCACGCGGAAAGTGGTGTTGGGCAGGGTGTCTACGACCTCGCCTTCCATTTCAATCGATTCTTCTTTCGCCATATGAACGATGTCTTGTGACAGATGTCTGGTGCCGCGGAAGCGGGCTGGGCTGGGTGAAACGCGGGCGCATTGTGCCCCAAAGCCCCGCACTTGGCAAAACGGCCGGCGCCTCAACTCACCCGCAGCCAATGATCGTTGATGAAAAGCTCCGCGGGGCGGTAGCGGATCTTGTAATTCATTTTGGCCGAGTCGCGAATCCAGAAGCCGAGATACACATAACGACGACCGTGCTCGATCACGGTTTCGAGCTGTTTCAGAATGGCGAAGGTGCCGAGACTGCGGCGCTCCTCCGCGGGGTCGAAATAGGTGTAGATCGCCGAGAGTCCGTTGCGCAGCCAATCCGTGACGGCACAACCGACAAGCCTTCCCCGGATGCGAAACTCGAGGAAGTTGGTGGAATGCCAGGTGCGTCCGATGAAATCCTGGTACTGGGCGCGGGACGGCGGGTACATGTCGCCGTCCTTGTGACGGGCGCCGATGTAGGCTTCGTAGAGCGGGTAGTGCTCTTCGACATCGACTTCACTGGCGAGCGCGACGGCTACGTCCCGGTTGCGGTAGAGGCACTTGCGCTGAGGACGCGAGGGCGCAAAGCCGGCGGCGTCGATGCGAATCGGGATGCAGGCCTTGCAGTTGGCGCAGCGGGGTGTGTAGACGTAGCGCCCGCTGCGGCGAAACCCCAGATCGGACAGGCGGTTGTACAGCTCGACATCGATCACCACCTTGGGGTCGACGAAGGCCGTGGTGGCCTGGCGATCCGGCAGGTAGCTGCAGGGATGCGGCTCGGTAAGATAAAGCCGGATTTTTTCCAGGTCCGGACTGATGTCTCGGGTCATGACGCGGGCGTTAGGGTGAGGTTGCCGTCAACCATAGCTGAAATTTCCATGGTCGGCCAAGGCAGGATCCGTTCGCGGGCCTGAGCGAGATGCGCCAGAAATGCCGCGCGGGGAATCTCGGTCGCGCCCATGGACGCCAGGTGAGGATTGCCGACCTGAC
This sequence comes from Porticoccaceae bacterium, assembly GCA_050250395.1. Taxonomy (GTDB): domain Bacteria; phylum Pseudomonadota; class Gammaproteobacteria; order Pseudomonadales; family Porticoccaceae; genus JAGPUQ01. Next base: position 11,364 of record JBFWOQ010000038.1, on the reverse strand, counting down.
AGTCGATGAGGGTGAACCCCCCGGCCCACAGTCCACGGGCAAGGTGGACAAGCGCGAGCTTGGAGGCATTCGCCCGCAGGCTGAACATGGATTCCCCACAGAATACCGAGCCCACCACCACCCCGTAGAGTCCGCCCGCGAGTTCGCCGTCGATCCAGCATTCCACGCTGTGGGCGTCGCCCGCCCCATGGAGCGCCTCGTAGGCGGCGATCATTTCGGGCAGGATCCAGGTGCCGGCCTGGCGTCCGCGGGGCGCGGTGCAGCGCCGGATGACGGCGCCGAAGCGACGGTCGCTGGTGATCCGGTACTCACCGCGGCGGAGCGCGCGTGCCATGGTGCGACCGATATGAATCTGGTCCGGGAAGATGACCGCGCGCGGGTCGGGACTCCACCACAGTGGCGGCTGGCCGGCCTCGAACCAGGGGAAAATGCCGCGTCGGTAAGCGTCGCGGAGGGTCGCGACGGCGAGATTGCCGCCCGCTGCAAGCAAGCCGTTGGGGGCGCGGGCGGCGCGCTCCGGGGGCGGAAAGATCGGCCGGTCCGGATCCAGCAGCGGCAGTCGCACGGGCGCCTTGGCTAACCGTCAGCCGTGGTCGAGAAACTTTTCCGCATCCAGCGCCGCCATGCAGCCGGTGCCGGCCGATGTCACGGCCTGGCGGTAGGTGTGGTCGGCAACGTCGCCGGCTGCGAAGACACCCGGCACGCTGGTCGCGGTGGCGTTCCCATCCAGCCCGCCCTGGACCCGGATATAACCGTTCGCCATTTCCAGTTGTCCGTCAAAAATCCCGGTGTTGGGGGAATGGCCGATGGCGATGAAGACACCCGCCACTTCGAGATCGCGCGGCTGATCGCTGTCCATCTCCCGCAGGCGAACCCCGGTCACGCCGCTGCTGTCGCCCAGCACTTCGTCCAGACGATGATTCCACAGCAGCCGGACATTACCGGTCGCGGCGCGTTCGAACAGCTTCTTCTGCATGATTTTCTCGGCGCGCAATTGATCGCGGCGATGCACCAGGGTCACCTCGGCGCAGAGGTTGGACAGGTAGAGCGCTTCTTCCACGGCGGTGTTGCCGCCGCCGATCACGGCAACCTTGCGGTCGCGATAGAAAAAGCCGTCGCAGGTGGCGCAGGCGCTGACGCCCTTGCCCTGGAATGCCTGCTCCGAAGGCAATCCCAGGTAGCGTGCCGAAGCGCCGGTGGCGATGATCAGGGCGTCGCAACTGTAGTGTTGGCTGCCCTGCAACCGGAATGGTCGCTGGCGCAAATCCACGGCTTCGATGTGGTCTACAATCGTTTCAACATCAAAACGCTCGGCATGTTTTTGCATACGCTGCATGAGCTCAGGCCCCTGCACGCCCTCGGCGTCTCCGGGCCAGTTATCGACGTCGGTGGTGGTAGTAAGCTGCCCGCCCTGCTGAATCCCGGTGATGACCACCGGCGCCAGGTTGGCCCGTGCGGCATAGACCGCGGCGGTCCAGCCCGCCGGTCCGGAACCAAGAATGATGAGGCGGTGATGATGGACTTCCGGCATGGGCATGTTGCTTTCCGTGACGTGAGGGCCGCGCGGGCCGCGAGGGCAGGGTTGGGGGGCGTGAATCGGCGCCCATGATAGTCAATTAGCCGGCCTGTTGGCGCGGCGGGCGGACAGCGCCGATCTCCGGCAGGTGGCTTTGGTGCTTTACACTAGCGGCCATTCGATCAGTGCGTGACACCGGGAAAGACATTGGCGAGACCCAGGGCAGGCAAAACCCAGACCGCGAGCATTCTGGATGCCGTGCGCGAACGCAGCGCGCGGGTGCGCCGGGAAGGCGCCTTCATCGGCTGGGTGCTGGTGGCACTGTACCTGCTGCTGGCGCTGGTATCCCATGACCGGCTCGATCCCGGCTGGTCCAGCACCGGCGCCGGCGATGGCTACCGCAATCTCGGTGGTCCGCTCGGCGCCTGGCTATCGGATGTCGGATACTCCCTGGTCGGCTGGTTTGCACTGCTGTTTCCGATCCTGCTGGCGACGCGCGCCTGGCAGGTCTTTCGCGCCCGCCAGCACGCTGGCTGGAGCTTTGATCGCCTCACGTTTGTGCTGCGTTTCGTGGGGTTTGTGCTGGTCATGGTGGCGGGCAGTGCGCTCGTTCACCTTCAGTACGCGGCGGATGCCGCGGCCATGCCCTTTGGCGCCGGCGGTATTCTCGGGACCACCGTTGCGGACGCGGCGCGCAATGTTTTCGGCCATACGGGAAGTACGCTGCTGCTGCTGGGAGCGTCGCTGTTCGGGATCACCGTGGTTACCGATCTGTCCTGGCTCGCCATCGCGGACGGGCTCGGGCGGCTGTGCTATCAAGGGCTGGCCGCGGTGGGGGGCCGGGTGCAGGCGCGGCGGGATCTGACCCGGGAAACCCAGCAGGCGGCCGCAGCGATCCAGCGGCGCCAGAAAACCCTGCGCCGTGACAAGGAGGTGCGCGCGCAGCGCAAGGAACCCGTCATTGCGCCGCCGGCCGACAAACCCGAGCCCAGCGCACGCGCCGTCCGCGAACGTCAGCAGCCGTTGTTTCACGATGCCGAGGCTACCGGCCTGCCGCCGATCGACCTGCTGGATGCGCCGCCCGCGGGCGATCGCGGCGGCTACTCCGCGGCGGCGCTCGAAGCCATGTCCCGCAAGCTTGAACTCAAATTGCAGGATTTCGGCATCAGCGCCGAGGTCGTGGAAGTGATGCCGGGGCCGGTCATCACCCGCTTCGAACTCCAGCCCGCGGCCGGCATCAAGGCGAGCCGTATTTCCGGCCTGGCCAAGGATCTGGCGCGCTCACTGGCGGTGGTCAGCGTGCGGGTCGTCGAGGTGATCCCGGGCAAGTCCGTGGTCGGCATCGAAATTCCCAACGAAAGCCGCGAGATCGTCTACCTCCGTCAGGTACTGGAGTCGGAGGACTACGACAGCGCCCGCTCGCCGCTGAGCCTGGCGCTCGGGGAGGACATCTCCGGGGTGCCGGTGATCGTCGATCTGGCGCGGATGCCGCACCTGCTGGTGGCGGGCACCACGGGTTCCGGCAAGTCGGTGGGCGTCAATGCCATGCTGCTCAGCCTGTTGTTCAAGGCGACTCCGGAAGAAGTGCGGCTGATTCTCGTGGATCCGAAAATGCTGGAGCTGTCGGTCTACGACGATATTCCCCACCTGTTGACGCCCGTCATCACCGACATGAAGGACGCCGCCAGCGGCTTGCGCTGGTGTGTCGGGGAAATGGAACGGCGCTACCGCCTCATGGCGCAGCTCGGGGTGCGCAATCTCGCCGGCTACAACCGCAAGGTCGAGGACGGCCGTTCCGCGGGCGCGCCGCTGCGCGATCCCAGTTGGCGGCCGGACCAGCCGTTCTCCACCGACCACGATCCGAACCAGGCCCCCGAGTTGAGCACGCTGCCTCATATCGTGGTGGTGATCGACGAGTTCGCCGACATGATGATGATCGTCGGCAAGAAGGTCGAACAGCTCATCGCCCGTATCGCCCAGAAGGCGCGGGCGGCGGGCATTCACCTCATCCTGGCGACCCAGCGGCCATCGGTGGACGTCATCACGGGCCTGATCAAGGCCAATGTGCCGACGCGCATCGCGTTCCAGGTATCGTCCAAGATCGACTCCCGGACCATTCTCGATCAGGGCGGCGCCGAGCAACTGCTCGGCCACGGCGACATGCTGTATCTCCCTACCGGAACCTCGGTGCCGATCCGGGTTCACGGTGCCTTCGTGGACGATCATGAAGTCCACAAGGTGGTGGCCGAATGGAAGCGGCGCGGGCAACCGGCGTACCTGGAGGACATCACCGACGAGAGCGCCACCGGCAGCATCGCGGTGCCAGGTTACAGCGATGCCGACGCCGCGGGCGGCGAGGGCAGCGAGGCGGACGCGCTCTACGATGAAGCGGTGGAGTTCGTGATCGGCAGCGGGCGTGCATCGATTTCGTCGGTACAGCGCAAATTGCGCATCGGCTACAACCGCGCCGCGCGCCTGATCGAAGCGATGGAAATGGCCGGTGTGGTGACTCCGATGAACAGCAACGGCAGCCGCGAATTGCTGGTGCCCAATCGCGAGCGCGACGGATGATGGCGGTGAGTCGGGAATACGGTCGTGGCCTGCTCATCGTCCTGGCGTTGCTTGGAACCGTCGCGCACGCGACCGAGGTGCGTGCGACCGAGGTGCGCGCGACCGAGGAAGGCGAGTGCCAGCCCGGCGAGCAGGCGCTGAAAACCCGGTTGGCGACGCTGCGCACCCTGAGTGCCAATTTCGAGCAACGGGTGACGGCGGCCGATGGTCATGAACTGCAAACCAGCGCCGGACTGATTCAGCTCGCCAAGCCCGGCCACATCTACTGGGTCGCCGAGCCACCCTTCGAACAGACCGTGGTGGCGGATGGCACCCGGATCTGGATCTACGATCCCGATCTCGCCCAGGTCACCGTGAAATCCCTGCGCCACCAGCTCGACAACTCACCCGCCGCATTGCTGGTGGGGGACAGCGACCGGTTGCTCGAAGAATTCAGGGTGTGCGCAGTTCCGGAAACGGACAGCCCGGGCGTTCAAAAACCGGAAGCGAACCGCATGCGGATTGTGTTGCGACCGCTCGCCACGGATGCCGTCTACACCCGCATCGAGCTGGTTTTCGCGGGCACCGAGCCGCGTACCATCATCATGACCGACAGCCTGGGTCAGAGCACCGACATTCAGCTTCGCGACGTGGAGCTCAACCAGCCCGTCGATCCCATGCTGTTTCGCTTCATGCCGCCCCCCGGGGTGGACGTGTTTCAGGATGACTGAGGCCGGGCCTGCCCGCGACCGCTACCGGCCGCTTGCCGACCGGATGCGTCCGCGGGCGCTGGCGGAATTCGCCGGGCAGGGCCATTTGCTCGCGGAGGGCAGGGCGCTGCGCGCCGCCATCGTGCAGGGGCATCTGCATTCCATGGTGTTCTGGGGGCCGCCCGGCACCGGCAAGACCACGCTGGCGAAGCTGATCGCCGCCAATGCCGATGCGCATTTCGAATCCCTGTCCGCGGTGCTGGCGGGCGTCAAGGAGATCCGCGCCGCCATTGCCCGCGCGGAAACCGAACGCGCCGAGCGCGCGCGCGACACCATCCTGTTCGTGGACGAGGTGCACCGCTTCAACAAGAGTCAGCAGGATGCGTTTCTTCCCTATGTCGAGGATGGCACCATCGTGCTGATTGGTGCGACCACGGAGAATCCGTCGTTCGAGTTGAACAACGCGCTGCTCTCCCGCTGTCGCGTCTACACCCTGAAGCCCCTCACCGATGCCGATATCGAAGCCGTGGTCCGGCGTGCCATCGCGGACCCGGCGCAGGGTCTGGGTGGCACCTGCACGCTTACCGACGACGCGCTCGCGGCGTTGGTTGCCAGCAGTGACGGCGACGCCCGCCGGGCCCTCAACCTGCTGGAAATCGCAGTCGATTTTGCGCGCGATGGCGCCATCGACGCTGCTCTGGTGCGCGAGGTGGCGGCTGCCGGCACGCGACGCTTCGACAAGGGCGGCGAATATTTCTACGACCAGATTTCCGCGCTTCACAAGGCGGTGCGCGGCTCGTCGCCGGACGCGGCGCTCTACTGGCTGGTGCGCATGCTGGACGGCGGCTGCGATCCGCTCTATATCGCCCGGCGCGTGGTGCGCATGGCGAGCGAGGACATCGGCAACGCCGATCCGCGCGCACTGCGTATCGCCCTCGACGCCTGGGACGTGCAGGAGCGTCTGGGCAGTCCCGAGGGCGAGTTGACGCTTGCCCAGGCGGTGATCTACATGGCCGTCGCCGCCAAGAGCAACGCGGTCTACACCGCCTACAATCAGGCGCGCCGGGAGATCGCCGCGCAACCAAGCCACGATGTGCCCCTGCATCTGCGCAATGCGCCGACCCGGTTGATGAAGGAGCTCGATTACGGGGCGGACTACCGCTACGCCCACGACGAAACCGACGCTTTTGCCGCGGGCGAGAACTATTTCCCCGAAGCGCTGCGGGATCGTCAGTACTACTTTCCCGGAGAGCGCGGCATGGAGCGCCAGATTGCCGAAAAGCTGCGTCACCTGCGGGAACTGAATGCGCGCGCGCCGCGCAAGCGCTACGTCGGGACGGACGCCGGATGATCCAGTGGCTGGCGGTGGCGGCGGGCGGTGCCCTGGGGGCGCTGGCCCGCTATGGCATCAACGTGCTGCTGGCGCGGGCGAGCGCCGGGCGTTTCCCGTTCGCTACCCTGACCGTGAACGTGCTGGGCTGCGTGCTGATCGGCGTGTTCTATGTCCTGGTCGTCGAGCGCGCCCAGCTTGCGCCACTGTGGCGGGAGTTCCTGATGATTGGCATCCTGGGCGCCTTCACGACCTTCTCGGCCTTTGCGCTGGACAGCGTCGGGCTGTGGCAGAATGGCCAGCCGCTGCTCGCGGCCCTCAATGTGGGCGCCAATCTGGTCCTCTGTGTCGGCGGGGCCGCCACCGCCATCGCCGTGACGCGACTGTTCTGAATCCGATCTCCAACCGATCTGTCCCGACAGGATATTGCGACCCATGCTCGATCCCAGACTGCTCCGTTCGGACCTCGTCGCCGTGACGGCAACCCTGGCCAGACGCCGCTTTCAGTTCGACGCCGCAACCTTCGCGGCGCTGGAAACGGAGCGCAAGGCACTCCAGATCGAGACCGAGCAATTGCAGGCCGAGCGCAATGCGAGTGCCAAGGCCATCGGCCAGGCCAAGGCGGCGGGCGCCGACATCGCGCCCTTGCTGGCGGCCGTGGAAGCGGGCAAGGGCAGGCTCGATGCGCTGGCCGCGGAGCTACAGGGAGTCCAGGCCCGGCTCGACGATTTCCTGAGCCGCATTCCCAATCTGCCCGATGCCGATGTGCCCGAAGGAGCTTCGGAAGCGGACAATCGCGAAGTCCATCGCTGGGGCAGCCCGCGCGAATTCGCGTTCCCGGTGCGCGATCATGTGGACCTGGGCACGGCGCTCGGTCAACTCGATTTCGACGCCGCCATCCGCATTACCGGCGCGCGTTTCATGGTGCTCAGCGGTCCGCTGGCCCGGCTGCACCGGGGACTGATTCAGTTCATGCTGGACATCCACACCCGACAGCACGGCTATCGGGAAGTCTACGTCCCCTATCTGGTCAACGCACAATCGCTGTTCGGCACCGGTCAGTTGCCCAAGTTCGCCGAGGATCTGTTCCGCCTCGATACCGATCCGCCCTGGTACCTGATTCCCACCGCGGAAGTGCCGGTCACCAATCTGGCGCGGGATCAGATTCTTCCGGCCGAGCAGTTGCCCCTGAAGTTCGTCTGCCACAGCCCCTGTTTCCGCAGCGAGGCGGGCAGTCATGGCCGCGATACCCGGGGCATGATTCGCCAGCACCAGTTCGAGAAGGTGGAGCTGGTGCAGCTGGTGAATCCCGCCGAATCGGCGGCCGCGCTGGAAGCCCTGCGCCGTCACGCCGAGACCATTCTGGAGTTGCTCGAACTGCCGTATCGGACGGTCGCCCTGTGCGGCGGCGATCTCGGATTTTCGGCGGCGAAGACCTACGATCTCGAAGTCTGGCTGCCCTCGCAGCAGACCTACCGCGAAATCTCCTCGTGCAGCAATTTTCGCGATTTCCAGGCGCGCCGCCTGCAGGCGCGCTGGCGCAATCCCGCGACCGGGAAGCCGGAACTCCTGCACACCCTGAACGGCTCCGGACTGGCGGTGGGTCGCACCTTGGTTGCTCTGCTCGAAAATCACCAGCAGGCCGATGGCAGTATCGCGGTGCCCGACGCCCTGCGGCCGTACCTCGGCGGGCTCGAGCGCATCGCCTGACCATGGACGCGCTGCCGCTGTTTCACCGGGTGCGCGGCGAGCGCTGCGTCCTGGTGGGCGGCGGTGAAGTGGCCCGGCGCAAGCTGGAGCTGCTGCTCGCCGCCGGCGCGGCCGTCACCATCGTTGCGCCGGACTGTGACGCCGGCATCGAAGCGCTCGCGGACCAGGGCAGAGTGGCGATCACCCGCCGGCGTTTTCGCGCCGCGGATCTCGACGGTGCCGTGCTGGCGGTGGCGGCGACCGATGACCCCATTGTCAACCGCGCCGTGTCACGGGCGGCGAGAACCCGCGGCATGCCGGTCAATGTGGCGGATCAGCCCGAACTCTGCACGGTGACCTTTCCCGCCGTCATCGACCGCGATCCGGTCTGTATCGCGGTCGGGACCGGCGGCACCGCGCCGGTGCTGGCGCGTCTGCTGCGGACGCGTCTGGAAGCCCTGCTGCCGGCCCGCACCGGGGAGCTGGCGCGGCTTGCAGGCGAATTCCGCCCGCGCGTAAAGGCTGCCATCGGGTCCGCAACCGGACGGCGCGCATTCTGGGAACGGATCTTCGAGGGCGAGGTGGCGGAGCTGGTCCACAGTGGCCGCCCGCGCCAGGCCCGGGAGCGGCTGCAAGCCCTGCTCGCGCATCCGCGTGCGACCAATGTCGGCGAGGTCTATCTGGTCGGCGGCGGTCCCGGCGATCCGGATCTGCTGACCTTTCGCGCCGTGCGCCTGATGCAGCAGGCGGATATCGTCCTCTACGACCGGCTCATTTCGGCGGAGGTGCTGAACCTGGTGCGGCGCGACGCCCTGCGCGTCTATGTGGGCAAGAAGGCCGGACACCATCCGGTGACCCAGGACAACATCAATCGGAAGCTGGTCGAGTACGCTCGCGCCGGCCAGCGGGTGCTGCGCCTCAAGGGCGGGGACCCCTTCATTTTCGGGCGCGGTGGCGAGGAGATCGAACACCTCGCCGAACAGGGCATTCCGTTTCAGGTGGTGCCGGGCGTCACTGCCGCATCGGGTTGCGCCAGCTATGCCGGTATTCCCCTGACCCATCGGGATCATGCCCAGACCGTGCGGTTTCTGGCTGGGCATCGCCGGGGGGATACCGTCCAGCAGGATTGGGAGTCTCTTGCCAAACCGGGTCAGACACTGGTGTTCTATATGCCAATCAATGGGTTGAGGATTATTTGCGATAAATTAGTTGAATATGGAATGCGATCGGCCACACCGGCCGCGTTGGTGGAAAACGGCACCCGGCCCGGGCAGCGGGTGTTGGCGGGAACCCTGGCGACACTGCCGGCCATCGTCGCGCAAGCGGATGTCGGCGCCCCGACCCTGTTGATCGTGGGCGAGGTGGTGGCGTTGCGGGACCGGCTGGCCTGGTTTGAAACCCCCTCTACAGAGACGGATAAATCGACATGACCACTTTCGATTACGATTTTTTTGTCATTGGTGCCGGCTCCGGCGGCGTGCGCGCGGCACGTCGGGCCGCGCACCATGGCGTGCGGGTGGCGGTAGCCGAGGACAAGGCCCTGGGGGGTACCTGCGTCAATGTGGGCTGCGTACCCAAAAAACTGTTCGTCTACGCCGCCGAGTTCTCCCATGCGCTCGCGGACGCCCGCGGCTACGGCTGGACCCCGGACCAGCCCGGCTTTGATTGGGCAACCCTGCGCGACAACAAAACCCGAGAAATCGGCCGGCTGAACGGAATCTACGAGAAGTTGCTGGTGGATTCCGGTGCCGAAGTCCTCACCGGCAGGGCGCGCCTGATCGACCCCCATACCGTTGCGGTCGGCGACGACCATTACCGCGCCCGCCACATCCTGATCGCCACCGGGGGCCGCCCCTTCGTCCCCGACTTCCCCGGTCGCGAGCACACGATCTGTTCGGACGAGGCGTTTTACCTGCCGAAGCTGCCGGAGACCATCGCTATCGTCGGCGGCGGGTATATCGCCGTGGAGTTTGCGGGCATCTTCAGCGGCCTGGGCGTGAAGACGCATCTGGTCTATCGGGGCGATCTGTTCCTGCGCGGTTTCGATCAGGATGTGCGCGAGGCGCTGGCGACCGAAATGGGCAAGCGCGGTATAGAGCTGCACTTCAACGAGGACATCGAACGCATCGACCCGCTGGCGGACGGCTTTCGTGCCCGGCTCAAAAGCGGCGGCAACCTGGATGCGGGCCTGTTCATGTACGCCACCGGACGCCGCGCCAACACCCATGGCCTGGGACTGGAGCGCACGAAGGTGAAGCTCGATGCGCGTGGGGCCATCGAGGTCGATGGGGATTTTCGCACCGCCGAGCCCTCGATCTACGCGCTGGGCGATGTCATCGGACGGGTCGAGCTGACCCCGGTCGCCATCCGTGAAGCCATGGTGCTCACCGAGAACCTGTTCGGCGCGGGCGGGGCGACGCTGAGCTACGACAACATACCGAGCGCGGTTTTCAGCCAGCCCAGCATCGGCACCGTCGGCCTGACCGAGGCCCAGGCGCGCGAACGTTTCGCCAATGTCCGGGTGTACCGCACCGGCTTCCGGCCGCTGAAGTCAACCCTCGGCGGCGGCGACGAGCGCGCCCTGATGAAGCTGGTGGTCAACGGCGACGACGACCGCGTGCTGGGCTGCCACATGCTGGGTGACCACGCCGGCGAAATCATTCAGGGCTTTGCCGTGGCGGTGCAGATGGGCGCCACCAAGGCGGATTTCGATCGCACCATCGGGATTCACCCGACGGCCGCCGAGGAGTTTGTGACCCTGAAATAATGGCGAGTAGAAGCCGTAGCCGACCCATGCCGTGACAGGCCGTTGAGATTGACCGCCGGCGGACGAGGATAGCGGCCATTGACCCAAGGACGACACCCAACACCATGCTCGTACCCAATATCCAGCAGGATCCCCTGTTCAGCTCGAATGGTCTGGAGGCGTGGGTGCCGATCACCCGTTATGATCGGTTCGCGTGATCGTCGGTGCGGCGTTGCGGGAGCTGGGAGGCCTATGCTTGATTACAGATGTCCAGAAGGCACGCCATGCCAGTTCCCGTAATTGATCTTTTTGCAGGTCCGGGAGGGCTAGGGGAGGGGTTTGCATCTCTCCGGAGCCACAAGCGACAGGCCTTCTTCGAGATTGGAATTTCCATTGAAAAGGATCCTGTTGCACATCGAACGCTGACGCTCAGAGCAGTATTCAGGCGCCTCCGCGGTACCAACAATGTAAAGCACTACTACAGCTACATACGGGGCGAGATCGATGAAGCCACCTTCCGCGGGATCCCTGACGTGGCCAGCGCCTTCGAGCATGCAGCCACCGAGGCGAGGTGCCTGGAGCTTGGCAAGTCCGACGAAGCCAGTATCGACAGGAAAATTCGCGCTGCACTGAAGGGGCAGGACACCTGGGTGCTGATCGGTGGACCGCCCTGCCAAGCGCACTCTCTGACAGGGCACTAGGGCCTGTTAACAATTAAGCCAACCACACACAGATGGACGCCAGGATGACGAAGGCAGCGTAATGGTCGGCGAGCTTTTCATATCGGGTGGCCAAACGCCGATAGTGCTTGAGGCGGGCAAAC
>JBFWOQ010000037.1:0-27479 GCA_050250395.1 Porticoccaceae bacterium | reverse complement strand
GAGACCGAGATGGGCGGCCCCATCCACAGCAAGGGCGTGTTCATCCTGTCGAGCTTCCTGGGCGCGCGCTATGGCCAGACCCAGCCGCTCGCGCTCACCGCCAGCCTCACCTTCGAACAGTCCTACGGCGGCGTCGAAGGCGATAGCGCGTCGCTGGCGGAACTCTGCGCGCTGCTGTCCTCACTGAGCCAGGTGCCCATCCGGCAGTGCTACGCCATGACCGGCTCGGTCAACCAGCTCGGCCGGGTACAGGTGATCGGCGGCGTCAGCGAGAAGGTGGAAGGGTTCTTCGACGTCTGCAAGGCGCGCGGGCTGAGCGGCGAGCAGGGGGTGCTGATCCCGGCCGCCAATGTGGTCAACCTGATCCTGCGCCAGGACGTGCTGGACGCCATCGATGCCGGCAGCTTCCGGATCTACGCCGTCGAGGCGGTGGACCAGGCCATCGAAATCCTGACCGGCGTTGCCGCCGGAGCAGCGGACGCCGACGGCGCCTACCCGCCCGATACCATCAACGGCAAGGTGCAAACCCGTCTGCGCGGCTTCGCCGAATTGCGCCGCGATTTCGGTCGCAGCGATGGCGAGGAAAAACGCAACGGCGCCAGCCGGCCACCCGCTGTTCCCACCCCGCCGCCGATACCGGGGAGTTGAGCGGTCAGCCGCCGCCCGCGACCTCGGAGCCCGGTTCCGAGAAACCCGGCTCGTCGAAACCCGGCTCCTCAAAACCAAGAAACCGCGCGAACCCCGCCACCGGCTCGCGCGGCATCGCGAGCCGGTTGGCCGGGTGGTCCGCGTCGATGCGACCGAGCGCCATGCCGTTGTAGACATAGTATTCGGGGGCGATGTCCAGCACCTCGTGGACCGCAGGACTCACGTCCTGCCAGAAACCCTGGGAACAGGTATGCAGGCCAAGCTCCCGCGCCGCCAGCATCACATGGCCCATGAAAATACCCAGATCCCCGAGCTGGCCCGGCAACAATGAACGGTGGATGCTGAACATCAGCCCCACGGGCGCGCCGAAAAAATAGAAATTGCGCAGCAGTTGCTGCTCGCGCGCCACCTTGTCGCGGCGGTCGATGCCGAGCGCGGCGTAAAGGCTCATGCCGCAGTCGAAACGGCGCTGTTTGTAGGGCTGCCGGAAGCCGCCGGGATCGCCCCGCAACGGATTTTCATGGCTGCCCACCGGGTGCTCCCGGGCCCAGGCCAGGGCGCGTTCGATCAGCCGCTCGCGCACCGCACCGGTCACCACGTCCACCTGCCAGGGCTGCATGTTGCTGCCCGAGGGCGCTAGGCGAGCCAGTTCCAGGATGCGCTCGACGGTCTCGCGCGGCACCGGGGTGGGGAGAAAAGCGCGCGCCGACAGGCGGCTTTCGATAGCCTCGATCAGCTCCATGGGTCAGCGCGCCCTGATGGTTTCGACAGCGCTGGAGCCTGCCAGCAGCAGCACATCCGCGGGGCGCAGCGCGAACAGTCCGCTGGCCACCACGCCCACGATATGGTTCAGGCGCTCTTCCAGCGCGCGCGCCGGCGCGATCGGATAAAAACCGTGGGCATCGATGATGTAGTTGCCATTGTCCGTCACCACGCCTTGGCGCCACTCGGGATTGGCGCCAAGGGCGCGCAGTTGCCGGCCCACATGGCTGCGCGCCATGGGAATCACTTCCACCGGCAGCGGAAACCGGCCCAGATGATCGACCTGCTTGGAAGCGTCGGCGATGCAGACGAACTCCCGCGCCACCGCCGCCACGATCTTCTCCCGCGTCAGCGCGCCGCCGCCGCCCTTGATCATTTCCAACGCCGGATTGATCTCATCGGCGCCGTCCACATACACCGCCACCTCGGCAACGCTGTTGAGATCCCACACGGGAATCCGGAGCTCGCGCAGCCGCGCCGCCGAGGCTTCGGAACTGGCCACGGTGGCGGCGATGCGACCCCGGTGGGGCGCCAGCAACTCGATGAAATGATTCACCGTGGAGCCGGTGCCGATGCCGATCACTTCGTCGTTGCCGATCCTGGCGAGACAGTAGTCGAGCGCGGCCTGCGCCGCCGCCCGTTTGAATTTGTCCTGGCTCATGGTGCACATCCGCCGGGTGGAGTCGGGATTATAAGCCAGGGTCCCTGCGCCACGGTCGGCACGACTTCCCTTGGTCGGGCTCCATTCGTTCGCCGCGCGCGGGAGCCCGTTACAACCCCAACTCGGGCCAGAGCGCGTCGATGCGTGCTTTCACCGCGGCATCCATATGGATCGGCCGGCCCCACTCCCGCGCGGTTTCGCCCGGCCATTTATGGGTGGCGTCGAAACCGACTTTCGAGCCCAGGCCGGAGACGGGCGAGGCAAAATCCAGATAATCGATGGGCGTGTTTTCCACCAGCACCAGGTCGCGCGCGGGGTCCATGCGGGTGGTCATGGCCCAGATTACGTCGCGCCAGTCGCGGGCGTTGACGTCGTCGTCGGTGACCACCACGAACTTGGTGTACATGAACTGGCGCAGGAAGGACCAGACGCCGAACATCACCCGTTTGGCGTGGCCGGGATACTGTTTTTTCATGGTCACCACCGCGAAGCGGTAGGAGCAACCTTCGGGCGGCAGATAAAAATCCACGATTTCCGGAAACTGCTTTTTCAGTACCGGCACGAACACTTCGTTGAGCGCCACGCCGAGGATCGCGGGTTCGTCCGGAGGCCGGCCGGTGTAGGTGCTGTGGTAGATGGGATGGGTGCGGTGGGTGATGCGGTCGATGGTGAACACCGGAAAGCGCTCGACCTCGTTGTAGTAGCCGGTGTGGTCGCCGAACGGGCCTTCGTCGGCTTCGTCGCCGGGATGGATATGACCTTCGAGGATGACCTCGGCGCGCGCCGGCACCTGCAGATCGTTGCCGAGGCTGGTGGCCACTTCGGTGCGTTCGCCGCGCAGCAACCCGGCGAAGGCGTACTCGGACAGGCTGTCCGGCACCGGCGTCACCGCGCCCAGGATGGTGGCGGGATCGGCGCCCAGCGCCACCGATACCGGAAACGGCGCCCCGGGATGGGCGGCCTGCCAGTCGCGGTAGTCGAGCGCCCCGCCGCGGTGGGCCAGCCAGCGCATGATGACGCGGTTGCGGCCGATCACCTGCATCCGGTAGATGCCGAGGTTCTGGCGCTCCTTGCCGGGCCCCCGCGTGATCACCAGCGGCCAGGTAATGAGCGGGCCGGCGTCGTCCGGCCAGCAGGTCTGGATGGGCCAGTGTGCCAGATCCACGGCGGCGCCTTCGAGCACGACTTCCTGGCAGGGCGCGGTCTTGACGGTTTTCACCGGCATGTTCAGCACCGGCCGGAACTGCTCGCGCTTGGCCCACAGATCGCGCAATCCCCTGGGTGGCTCGGGTTCCTTCAGAAAGGCCAGCAATTCGCCCACTTCCCGCAGATGCGCGATACCTTCCCCGCCCATGGCGAGCGCCACGCGCTCGGTGGTGCCGAACAGATTGCCGAGCACGGGCACGGCAAAGCCGGTGGGACGCTCGAACAGCAGCGCGGGCCCGCCGGCTTTCAGGGTGCGGTCGCAGATTTCGGTGATATCGAGCGCGGGACTGACCGGCGTGGCGATGCGTTTGAGCTCGCCGCGCGCTTCCAGAAACTGCATGAAATCGCGCAGATCGCGATAGGCCATGGGAGCATCAGGCATATTGTTGATGGAGCGCGAGTGTTGCGGTAAGGCCAGTTCAATGCAAGGCGCCCAAGGCCGGGGTCGGGGCGGTTGTCCCACGCGCCGTGCGCCGCTATGGTGAGGCGCTTGGTACATCGACGGAGGCCATCATGGAAACCTTTCAGTTGGGCAACAGCAATCTGCGCACGGGCCGTCTCGGCCTGGGCTGCATGGGCATGTCGGAGTTCTACGGACCGGCGGACGAAGCCGAATCGATTCGCACCCTGCACAGCGCGCTGGATCTGGGCGTGAATTTTTTCGATACCGCCGACATGTACGGCAGCGGCCACAACGAAACCCTGATCGGCCGTGCGTTCAAGGGCAAATGGGGCCAGGTGGTGCTGGCCACCAAGTTCGGCTTCCTGCGCGATGCCAAGGGCGGCTTCGCCGGACTCGACTGCAGCCCGGCGCATGTCAAGGAGGCGTGCGACGCCAGCCTGAAGCGCCTCGGTGTCGAGACCATCGATCTCTACTATGCCCATCGCGTCGATCCCCGGGTGCCCATCGAAGACACCGTGGGCGCCATGGCCGATCTGGTCGTGGCCGGCAAGGTGCGCTACCTGGGCCTGAGCGAGGCGGATGCGGACCAACTGCGCCGTGCCCAGAAAACGCACCCGATCACCGCATTGCAAACCGAGTACTCGCTCTGGAGTCGCGACCCCGAGGGCGCCATCATGGATACCTGCCGCGAACTCAAGATCGCCTTTGTCGCCTACAGTCCCTTGGGGCGGGGCTTTCTCACCGGCGCCATCCCCTCGCGCGAGGCCCTCGATCCCGGCGACTACCGGCTCCATTCACCCCGCTTCCAGGCCGATGCGCTGGAACAGAACAAGACTTTCATCGGGCTGGTGGAGCGGATCGCGCAGGAGAAGGAAATCACGCCGGCGCAGGTTGCGCTCGCCTGGGTGCTCAATCAGGACGCGAATATCTTCCCGATTCCGGGCACCCGCAAGCTGTCCCGACTGAAAGAGAACCTGGCGGCATTGGCGGTGCGGTTCAGTGCGGCGGAGCTCGCGGAGATTCGCAGTCAATTGCCCACGGCGGTCGGCGGGCGGTACTGAAATCCGCGGTGAAAAGTTTGTGACCAGCGGTTGGCGGTGAAAGGTTGGGCCGGTGTTTGCCGGCCTTCGTTCGCATGCTGACTGGACGCCGTGTCGTCCGCGACGACTTGCCGCCGGCCGCACGGCGGGTGAAACCGCACCGGACCGCTTGGTTTACACTCGCTCGCCAGCTCCGCACCCGGGATTGCATGGAAATCATCGCCCCTTACCTCGTCTATTTCGGAATCGGTGCCGTGGCAGGTCTGGTCGCGGGGGTTTTCGGCCTGGGCGGCGGCGCGATCGTGGTGCCGGTGCTGATTTTCGCCTTTCAGTGGCAGGGCATGGCGCCCGAGATACTGACTCACATGGCGATCGGCACCTCGCTTGCCACCATCGTCGTGACCGCCCTGAGCGCGATCCGCACCCATCAGCGCCGCGGGGCGATCCGCTGGCGATTGGTGGCGCAGCTCGTGCCCGGCGTACTGGTGGGCACGGTACTCGGCGGTCTGGTGGCGGCGCGCCTCAGGGGTGAGCTGCTGCAATTCAGCTTCGGCGCCTTCCTGTTGCTGGTGGCGTTTCAGATGGCATTCGGCGTGCGCGTGCAGGCCCGGGAAGGTCAGCCGCCCGGCTGCGCGCTCCAGACCGGCGCGGGCGCGGCCATCGGCTTCGCGTCGGGTATTTTCGGTATCGGCGGCGGTTCCCTCACTGTGCCCTATCTGAGCTGGTGCCGGGAACCCACGGTGATTGCCGTGGCGACATCGTCCGCGCTCGGGCTGCCGATTGCCCTCAGCGGGGCCGCCACGTATATGTTCGGTGGTCACGGCGAGCATGCGTTGCCGGAATGGAGCTGGGGGTTTGTCTATCTGCCGGCGCTGCTCGGCATCGTCGCGACCAGCACACCCTTTGCGCGCTGGGGCGCCCGTCTTGCCCACAACCTGCCGGATCGCATCCTCCGGCGAGCGTTCGCCCTGGTCTCGCTGCTGATCGGTGTGCAGTTCATGGTGCGGAATCTGCCCTTCGGCGCCGGACCGTCATGGTTCTGACGCCGACTCAGCGCGCGCTGCTGGGGCTGCTCGCCGACGGCGAGTTCCACTCGGGGGCGGAACTCGGACAGACGCTCGGCGTCAGCCGGGCGGCGATCTGGAAGGCGCTGGGCAAGCTGGAAGCGCTGGAGCTGCCGCTGGAACGGGCGCGCCGGCACGGCTACCGGATCGCGGGCGGCATCGATCTCCACGACGCCGCGGCCATTCGCGCCGGGCTGGGCGACGCCGCTCGGGACCTGTTGCGCGACATCCGTGTTCTGGAGGTGGTCGACTCCACCAACGAACAGGCCAAGCGTGCCGCCGACGCCCTGAACGGCGGCGGTATCTGCTATCTGGCGGAGTGTCAGACCGGCGGCCGCGGGCGTCTGGGCCGGCACTGGGTCAGCCCGTTCGCGCGCAACCTGTATCTGACGGTCGCCTGGGAATTCGATGGCGGCATCGCCGTGGTCGAGGGCTTGAGTCTGGCGGTAGGGGTCGCGGTGCGGCGTGCGCTGGCCGCTGTCGGCGTGATCGACATCGGCCTCAAGTGGCCGAACGATCTGCTGCGCGCGGGGCACAAGCTGGGCGGAATCCTGATCGAGGTGATCGGCGATCCCCAGGGGCTGTGCCGCGTCATCACGGGTATCGGCATCAATGTCGCCATGCCGGCTGCGGCTGCCCGCGCGATCGACCAGCCCTGGCGGGATCTGAGTGATTGCGGCGTCTCGCGGGATCGGCTCGCCGTTGCGCTTTTGGATCAACTGCTGCCGCTGCTGCACGGTTTTCCCGAGCGCGGGTTTCGCGCCTATCGTGGGGAATGGGAAGCGGCGCATGTGCATCAGGGCCGGCCGGTGCGGATCGGCACCGGCAGTCGCGCCACCGATGGGATCGCGCGCGGGGTCAACGATCGGGGTGCCCTCGCACTGGAATGCGCCGACGGGCTGCGTTTCATCGGTGGCGGAGAAGTCAGTCTGCGGGAGGTGTCGTGATTCTGGAGCTCGACATCGGCAACAGCCGCATCAAGTGGCGAACCCTTGCCGCGCAGGGACAGCCGGTGGCGCGCGGGCATCGATCGCGCCGCGACCTCCCGGGGGGCGAAGTGCCCTGGGGCGAGCTACTGTCCGTGCAGGGCATCCGGCGGATGCGGGTCGCGAACGTCGCCGGACCCGAGGTCGCGGCGCACCTGGATCGCTGGGCGCGCGACGCCTTGGGCATCGTGCCCGAGTATGCACAAGCGACGGCGCACATTGCGGGCGTCACCAATGGCTATGGGGAGCCCGAAAAACTCGGCGTGGATCGCTGGCTGGCGTTGCTTGCCGCCTGGCAGGAACTGGGCCGTGCCTGTGTGGTCGTCGATGCGGGCACGGCAGTGACGGTCGATGTGTTGGACGGTTCCGGCACGCACCAGGGCGGCTATATCGTTCCCGGGCTCACGCTGATGCTGAATGCGCTGCTGTCCGGCACCAGTGGCGTTCGCCTGAGCGCGGGCCCGGTGGCATCGTTGGCGGCGGGAAACTGCACCCGCGATGCGGTACTGCGCGGCTGTACCGCGATGACCGTCGCGCTGATCGAGCGTGCCCGGGCCGGTTCGGAATTACCCCTGGTGCTGACCGGTGGCGATGTCGAGCTGCTGGCGCCCTGGTTGGCCGCGCCGAGTCTGGCGCGCCCCGAACTCGTGCTCGATGGGCTCGGCCTTGCGCTACCCTGAAGGCCGTCTGGTACCCTGGCTGGTCGCCGCGGCGGTGCTGATCAATGGCGCGGCTTACTGGTGGTTTTCCACTCAGCGCGACCTGCGCCTGGCGGTACCCACGCAGGCGACGGAATCTGGTCCGCCGGTGCCGACGTTGACCCTGCTGCATGAGCGAGACGTCCTCGACACGACGCCGGAGCGGCCTGTGGATGCAGTCGAGGAAGTGCTTGCCGATGCATCCGAGGCTTTGGCGATGGGGTCACCACATCCTTCCGATCTGCCCTCCGGCACAACTCCCGCGCCCGCCGGCGCGACCCAGGATGCGCCCATGGGCCCCCCCGCGCCGCCGGAGGTGAGCGTGACACCGGAAGTCGTGGAAGAGGCGCCACCCGTGCCTGCACCCACGCGCTTGCAGTGTGCGTTAGTCGGACCCGGAGCAAGCGCGGCCGATGTGAACCGCTGGGGCGCGGTCATTGCCGACACGGGCGTGACCCGCGCCGGCATACAAGCCATTGATCGGGAAACCGTCACGGGTTACCGGGTGATGCTGGCGGCGCCATCCGGCGCTGAAGCCACGCTCGCCAGGCTGGCCGCCGCGGGATTCGACGGGTTCGTGACCGACAAAGAGGGACGCGGTACGCAGATTTCCCTGGGTCTCTTCCAGGTGCGCGCCAACGCCGAGCGCCTGCGCGACCGGTTACTTGCGCAAGGGTACCCGGCGGCGATCCTTCTGGATCGTGACGTGCGCAAGACGTACTGGCTGCGGGTGCATGGCTCCACGCAGGGTTTGCGCGGCGCCAAGGCGGCGCTGGCGGTGAAGTTTCCCAACGCGAGCCCGGTGTGGCGGGATTGCCAGCCGCCCGCCGCCCGCCATGATTGAACAGTCGTTGGGCGCGCGGTCCCAGGGGCCGCCCCGCGCTGGTGCGCCGCGGAGACGGACGGTAGACAGGGGATGCGCGCGGCCTGTATACTCGCGTGGCCTCGGAATGGGGCCATATTTATGCCCAGTACCACGAATACTTGTTAGTTCTCGTAGTCCTGAAGTCCATAAGTAATACCCGTTCTAAGCACTGCTCCAGGTTCTCTTTTCAGATTAATTTTATTTACACAGGACTACTGCAATGGCTACTACAGTCACCGGAACTGTCAAGTTCTTCAACGAAGCCAAAGGCTTCGGCTTCATTCAGCGCGAAAACGGCCCAGACGTTTTCGTCCATTTCAGCGCCATTCAGGGCGCCGGCTTCAAGACGCTGGCGGAAGGACAAAAAGTCCAGTTCACCGTCGGTCAGGGCCAGAAAGGCCCCCAAGCCGAGAACGTAGTGCCGATGTAATTCGGCCTGCCTCAAGGCTTCGCAGAGCCGCCGCGCCTCCGGGCGCGGCGGTTTTTGCATTCAGGGCCCGATGCCGCCGGCCCGACGTGACTGCCGCGCTATAATCCGCGCCCAAATTTTCTCCTCAAGATTCTTTTCGCCATGGAACACAGCCATCCGGAACTTGCCGGGCGTCGGACTTTTGCCATTATCTCGCACCCGGATGCCGGCAAGACCACCATCACCGAAAAGCTGTTGCTGTTGGGCAACGCGATTCAGGTCGCGGGCACCGTCAAGGGACGCAAGAGCGACCGCCACGCCACCTCCGACTGGATGGCGATGGAAAAGGAGCGTGGCATCTCGGTGACTTCCTCGGTAATGCAGTTCCCCTACGGCGATTGCATTGTGAATCTGCTCGACACTCCGGGCCATGCCGACTTTTCCGAGGATACCTATCGAACCCTGACCGCGGTGGATTCGGTATTGATGGTGATCGACTGCGCCAAGGGCGTCGAGGAGCGCACGATCAAGCTGATGGACGTGTGCCGGCTGCGCGACACGCCCATCATCACCTTCGTCAACAAAATGGACCGCGAGGTGCGAGATCCGCTGGAAGTGCTCGACGAAATCGAGCAGGTCCTGAAGATCGAGGCCGCGCCCGTGAACTGGCCGATTGGCATGGGGCGCGGCTTTCGTGGCGTCTACGATCTGAGCGAGGACGTGATGCATCGCTATCAGGCCGGCCAGGGCCATCGCATTTCAGAGGATGTACGCCTCTTTGGCCTGCACTCCGATGCCGTCCGGGAAGCGATCGGGTCGGGGTACGAGTATGAAGCGCTTTGCACACAAGTCGAGCTGGTGCGGGGCGCGTCGCATTCGTTCGACCTCGACCGCTATCGGGCCGGCAAACTGACCCCGGTATTTTTCGGCACGGCCCTGGGCAATTTCGGTGTGCGCGAGATGCTCGATCACTTTGTGCAATGGGCGCCGGCACCGCAGCCGCGCATGACGGCGGAGCGGGCAGTGGCGCCCGACGAGCCGGGTTTCAGCGGTTTCGTGTTCAAGATTCAGGCGAACATGGATCCGCGCCACCGGGATCGCATCGCCTTTCTGCGCATCTGTTCGGGTGAGTATCAGCGGGGCATGAAGCTGCACCATGTCCGACTGGGCAAGGAAGTCCGCATCGCCGATGCCCTGACATTTTTCGCGGGCGAGCGGACCAACGTCGAGACCGCCATCGCCGGCGACATCATCGGGCTGCACAATCACGGCACCATTCAGATCGGCGACACCTTCACTGCGGGCGAAGCACTCAATTTCACCGGCATTCCGCATTTTGCGCCGGAGCTGTTTCGCCGCATCCGCCTCAAGGATCCGCTGAAGACCAAGCAGCTCCACAAGGGCCTGCAGCAACTGGCGGAAGAGGGCTCGACCCAGGTGTTTTTCCCGCTAACCAGCAACGACGTTGTATTGGGGGCAGTGGGGCAGTTGCAGTTCGATGTGGTGGCTTACCGTCTGCTGGACGAATACGGGGTGGAGGCCGTCTACGAGCCGGTGACGGTCGCTACCGCGCGCTGGATCCGGTGCGACGATGCCAGAAAGCTGGCCGCCTTCCGGAGCAAGGCGGCGGCGAACCTGGCCATCGACGGCGGCAAGTGCCTGGCCTATCTGGCGCCTTCCCAGGTCAATCTGGCGCTGACCCGCGAGCGCCACCCGGAGATCGAATTCCTCGCCACGCGCGAGCATTGATCCTCGGGGCCGCCGCTCTCCCACCAAAGCCAGGCAAAAAAAGCCCGGGGGTTGCCCGGGCTTTGAGGTCGTGGGTTGGGCCGCGCCGGATCAGGCGGCTTGCTCGCCCGCTGCCGTGCGGGCTCCGCCCCAGCGCAGCAGCTTGCCCGGGGTGGCGCCGGTGCATTCGCCGTCGGCGAAAGTGACCTCGCCGTTAACGAGGATGGCGTGGTAGCCGATGGCACGCTTGATGCGGCGCCATTCGCCCGCCGGCAGGTCCTCGACGATCTCGCCGATCCACTCCTTGCCGTCACTCAGCTTGGCCATGTCGTAAACCACCACATCCGCCGCCGCCCCCTCGCGCAGCACGCCACGATCCTTGAAGCCCGCGGCACGGGCCGGCAGTGCGGAGAGCCGGTAGTGGGCTTCCTCCAGCGTGATGCGACCTTCATCGCGCACCAGCCAGTAGAGGAAGTCGGTGGTGTAGGCCCCGCCGGTGAAGAACTTGGTGTGGGCGCCGCCGTCGGAGACCCCGGGGATGGTGAAGTCCGAGCCATTGATGATCTCGGCCATGTACTCGGCGTTGAAGCCCTTGTCGGGGCCCAGGAACTCGACGTTGAGACTGCCGGCCAGGGACAGGTCGAGCATCACCTCGATGGGGTGCTTGTTCTCCTCCGCGGCGATCTGACCCAGCGAGCGACCGACGTATTTCTCCAGCTCCGGCTGCTTGTTGACCTTGTGCACCATCAGCGCCGGGATGGCGCCACCGACGCCGGCCTGGATGACTTGCAGCCGCCGGTCGGCTTCCTCGGCTTCGGAGATCACCCGCCCGCGCAGTTCCGGATCGGCCATCTTGCGCAGCTTCTCTTCCTTGGTACCGGTGGTCAGCTCGCGCCAGGCGGGGCTGGCGTCGTACAGGTTCCAGTGCTCCAGGGTGAACGAAAACCCGGTGCGCACGGTGCCTGCCTGGCCGTAGATCGGCAGGCCCTTTTCGCGGCAGCGGTTCAGCCAGTCGAGGCTGCGGCGGTGGACTTTGGGATCCTTGCGTGCCGGCACGATGGCGTTGTGCAAAATCGGGCATTGGGCGACCGCGGCAAGGCGCTCCAGAAACTCCAGGTCGGCCTTGATGTCGCCGGTGGCCTGAGTGATCTGGATATGACCCTCACCGCGCTCGCGCAGTACCTCGGCCAGGTTGAAGATGTCCTCGTCGCACATGGTGTCGGTGACCATGGGCGTGCCGTCGAAGTCGGCCTGGGTGGAGTTGGGGCCCAGGCGCTGGATGGAAAAGCCGCACATACCGGCGTCCATGGCTTCGTGCAGCAGGCGTTTCATTTCCGCCCGCTCGGCGGCGTTCGCCGGGCGGCTCTTGGCGGCTTCGAGGCCCATCACATAGGTCATCAGCGAGGCGGTGGGCATGTACTGAATGCAGTTCACGCCCTTCGGCAGCCGGGTCAGAACGTCCATGTATTCCGGTGCGGTTTCCCACTTCCAGGGCATACCGGCTTTCATGGTGTCGTAGGGGATGGCCTCGGTACGGGTCATGGTCAGTAGCGAGCGCTCGCGGTACTCGGGCTTGACCGGTACGAAGCCGAAGCCACAGTTGCCCAGCACCACCGATGTCACGCCGTGCCAGCCGGAGATGGTGCAGTACGGATCCCAGTGAATCTGGGCATCGTAGTGAGTGTGCAGGTCGACAAAGCCGGGCGCCACGATCATGCCGGTGGCGTCGATGGTTTTCTTCGCCACGCCGGGGGCCTTGCCACCGATTTGCAGGACCTTGCCCTGATCGATCCAGACATCGACCACCCGGCGCGGGGCGCGGGTGCCGTCGACCAGGGTTCCGCCTTTGATGTGGATATCGACGATCTCGTTCATGGTTGGTGTCTCCTGTTTTGGACTGGGTTAAGTGTTGTCTGTGAGATTCATGGACATTCGGTGATCGGGGTTGCGAATCAGGCGAAGGGCTCGGCACCGGATGCAGGCACGGTTATGCTTCGGGCCTCTTTCTATAATTCGACATTATCATTGATATAAGGGTGGATGCTAGCGCAATGCCCGGCTTTCCGGCCAAGGCATCGGGAGACCGGCGAGTCGCTGTCGGTCACGGCACAAGCCGGGCCGAGGCCGCGCCGCGCTCCGCCGGGAGGGTGTTATCGATAGTTACCCGTTTTTTGCGGCCTGGGCGCCACAAACGACCTCTATCCGCGCGCTGTCGCCTACCGGCTGCGCCACACTGAGTCGTGGCCCGCGGCCCGGGGGATACGAGCACGGCGACCTGTCAGCTGAACGCCTGGATCCCGGTCTGGGCGCGGCCGAGAATCAGCGCATGCACGTCGGCCGTGCCCTCGTAGGTGTTGACCACCTCGAGATTCACCATGTGGCGCATCACCGGGTATTCGTCGGAGATGCCATTGCCGCCCAGCATGTCCCGCGCCTGGCGCGCGATGTCGAGCGCCTTGACGCAGTTGTTGCGCTTCATCAGCGAAATCAGCTCCGGCGCCAGTTGGCCGCGATCCTTGAGGCGTGCCGCCTGCAAGGAGCCCAGCAGGCCCAGGCTGATCTCGGTCTGCATGTTGGCGAGCTTGAACTGGATCAACTGGTTGGCGGCGAGCGGGCGACCGAACTGCTGGCGGTCGAGCACATATTGCCGCGCCGCGTGCCAGCAGGTTTCGGCGGCGCCCAGCGCGCCCCACGAAATCCCGAGCCGGGCGCTGTTGAGGCAGCCGAACGGCCCTTTGAGGCCCTGGACGTTGGGCAGCAGCTGCTCCGTTGGCACAAAGACGTCGTCCATCACGATCTCGCCCGTCACCGATGCCCGCAGCGCCAGCTTGCCCTCGATCCTGGGCGCCGAGAGGCCGGCCATGCCGCGCTCCAGAATGAAGCCGCGAATGACACCGTCATCGGTCTTGGCCCAGACCACGAAGACGTCGGCAATGGGGGAATTGGTGATCCACATCTTGCTGCCGCTGAGGCGGTAGCCGCCGTCCGCGCTACGCGCGCGGGTCTTCATGCCGCCCGGGTCGGAACCATGATCGGGTTCGGTGAGGCCGAAGCAGCCCACCCATTCCCCACTCGCGAGTCTGGGCAGATACTTTTCGCGCTGCGCTTCGGTGCCGTAAGTGTAGATGGGGTACATCACCAGGCTCGACTGCACGCTCATCATGGAGCGGA
Organism: Porticoccaceae bacterium; assembly: GCA_050250395.1. GTDB lineage: Bacteria > Pseudomonadota > Gammaproteobacteria > Pseudomonadales > Porticoccaceae > JAGPUQ01. The sequence continues at coordinate 13,838 of JBFWOQ010000037.1, read as the reverse complement.
AACCCGAGTCCACGCGCTCGACTTCGCGCGCGATCAGGCCGTAGCTCACATAGTTCACGCCGGGGCAGCCGTAGCCCTGGATGGTGGCGCCCAGCAGGCCCAGCGCACCCATCTCGTTGAAGATGGCGCGGTCGGTGTGCTCGTTGCGAAACGCGAGCTGCACCCGCGGCAGCAGTTTGCTCTGGGCGTACTGGCGCGCGCTGTCGCGCACCATGCGCTCCTCGTCGCCGAGTTCGCCGTCCATCAGAAAGGGGTCTTCCCAATTGAAGCCGGCCCAGTCGCTCGCCATAGGTTGCTCCCACCATCACCGCTGTTCGAGAAGGGCGCCACTATAACGACGCGTGGGCGTCTGGCAAAGCGGGCGGCGGCTTGCAGGTCAGGGTGACCGCTGCGACCATGCGCGCTGCCATTGTTCGAGCAAGGATCTTGAGTCGTTCCGCGCAAGTCACCGTCGATCTGGATCACCTGCGCCACAACTTCGCGCTGGCGCGCCATCACGCGGGCGTCGCCCGCGTGATGGCGATGGTGAAAGCGAACGCCTATGGTCACGGCGCGGTCGCGGTCGCGCGGGCGCTGTCGGCGGCCGACGCGTTCGGCGTCGCCTGCCTGGACGAGGCGCTGGCGCTGCGCGCTGCGGGTATCGAACGGCCCATCCTGCTTGCCGCCGGGTTTTTCGGCGCGGATGAATTGCCGGAAATCGTGCGCCACGACCTCCAGATCGCGGTCCACTCGGAGCGCCAGGTTGCAGATTTGCTCGCTGCCCGATTGTCATGCCCCTTGGTCGTGTGGCTGAAAATCGACAGCGGGATGCATAGGCTGGGCATTGCCCCCGAGACGGTCGCCGCCACCCATGGGCGGCTCCTGGCCTCCCCCAATGTGGCGGAAGTGCGCTTCATGACTCACTTTGCCTGTGCCGATACCCCGCAGCACGATCTCAACCGGCGCCAGCTCAGTACCTTTGCAGCGGCGCTCGGCCGACTTCCGGGTGCGCGCAGCCTGGCCAATTCGGCGGCACTCCTGGCGTTGCCGGAAAGCCGTGCCGACTGGGTTCGCCCTGGCATCCTGATTTACGGGGTCAATCCGTTTGCAGAGCATCACCCGGTCGCCGACGCGTTACGACCGGTGCTGACGCTCTCATCCCGTGTGGTCGCCGTCCGCACGCTGGCGGCGGGCGAGGGCATCGGCTACGGCCACGACTGGGTGGCACCGCGGACCACCCGGGTCGGTATCGTTGCCATGGGTTATGGCGACGGTTATCCACGGCATGCGGCGACCGGGACGCCGGTCCTGGCGGCAGGGCGCCGGACCCGGCTGCTGGGACGGGTGTCGATGGATCTACTGGCGGTAGATCTCAGCGACGTGCCGGAAGCCGATGTCGGCGCCGAAGTGGTGCTCTGGGGCGAAGGGTTGCCCGCCTGGGAGGTGGCCCGCAGTGCTGGAACCATCGCCTATGAGTTGCTCACCGGGATCGGCGCGCGGGTGCCGGTGCGTTATCGCGGTGCCGGCGACCCGGGTCGCGACCGCGCGTAGCTGCTGGGGCTCCGGGTCCCGCCTCAGTTCGACTTGCGCTTGACCAGGATGCTGTCGACGCCGTTTTGCTGGAGTGCGGTGCGCGCGCGCGCCAGGGTTTCCTGGGACGTGAACGGGCCGACCATCACGCGATGCCAGACCTCGCCGGGTTTGGCGCCGGCACTTTCGACCGAGGCTCTCAGGTTCAGCAGCAGCAGCCGTGCACGCAGACTGTCGGCATCGCCGCGAGTGCGGAACGACCCGGTTTGCAGAATGAACTCGTAGGACGAAGGTTTCTCGGCGGAGGCTTTCTCATCTTCCTGCTTCTTCTTCGCCGGGTCTGTCGGCGGCGCGGGAGCCTTGACCAACGGCGGCTCTTCCACCTCGGGTACGAATACCTCGGATTCCTTGAGCAGGGTGTAAAAGTCAAAGCGTGGCTTGGCTTCCGCCTGTGCCTTGGTGTCGGTGTCGCCGCTCGCTTCTGCGGGGTCGCCCGGATGTGGCCGCCACAGCATGGCCGCGAGGGTGGCTGCCACCCCGACGATGGCGCCACTGACAAAGATTGCCCAGGGTGGTGTGCGTGGGCCCATGGGCAGACGTTGATTTTTTACCTGGGGCTTTTTCGCCGCAGCGGGTTTGGCGTAATCCCGGGCCATGAGCAGGGTCGACGGTAGGAAGCCGCCATTCTAGGGGGTCGCGCAGGACGCTGCCAGCGCCCGCTCTGGGGATCCGGTCGCGGCACGTCCCCCACGATGGCGGGGTCGTCGCACCTGGGCGTGGTCCGGTATCGGCGCGCAAAACGCGTCGGCTCGATGCCACCGTCAAAGTGGTGGCACTTGCCTGGCCGGTCGGTGAGGGATCAGTCCGGACGCACGTCGGCCGCGTATTTTTCGCCGCGAAGAAACAGGAGGCAGCCGCCCTCGGTGCGGACTTCACCGTGGGGCCTGCCGCGGTGGGCGAGGTGGAAATCGCCGGCGCCGGCGTGCAGGCCATCCAGCCAGACGTCCCCCTCGAGCACCAGGCATTCCTCATCGTGGGCGTGCGCGTGCGGAGGCAGGCTGGCCCCCGCGGCGAGGCGCAGCAGATAACTGCGGGTGGTGGCGTCCTCCCGCAGCATCTTCATGGACACGCCGGGCAGAACCTGGAGCCATTGCCCCGCGGCGGCCCGGATCGTGAGGTGTTGCGCCGCCGCGTCGGCGGTCTGGCGTGCTGCCTCCAGCAGGCGCCGGCGCAGCCGCGCCGCGATCTGGGCGGAGGGCGGCGCCGGCGTCAGGGCCTCCGCGATCCGGCCGGCCAGGGCGTCGTCCAGGGCGGAGTCGCGGTCGTTGCTCATGAGTCCACTCCCAGGTCGGCGCGCAGTTGATGTAGAGCGCGGCGCAGGTGGGATTTTACCGTTCCGAGCGGCAGCGCGGTGAGGGCCGCGATCTCGCCGTGGGACAGATCGCGCAGAAACGCCAGTGCCACCAGTTGGCGTTGCAGCGGGGGCAGGGCGCTCAGGGCGGCGTGCAACACACTGTTCTCTTTGCTCGCCAGCAACAGGTCGCCCGGGTCACCCGTTGTGGTCGGGTTGTCCCCGCGCAGGATGTCCGGGTCGGGATGGGATTCGGCGCGGTCCCGCCGGCGCCGGCGGTCGAGCGCCCGCGAGCGGGTGATCGTGAGCAACCACCCCAGCGGGGAGCCGCGGTCGGACCGGTACGCCGCCGCTTCGTGCCATGCCTGCAGGTAGGCGTCCAGGGCCGCTTCCTCGGCATCGGCGGCGCTTTGCGTGATGCGCAGGGCGAGGCCGTACACGCGGCTCAATGTCGCCTCGTAGAACGCCGTCAGGGCGGCTTCGTCGCGCCGCGCCATGGCGGCAAGCCAGCCAGCGCAGAGCGAATTCAGCCGGGCGTCGGGATCGGGGGGAATGCCGTCTTTCATGGCCGCCGAGTATAGACCAGGGGTCATGATCTCTGTGCCCGACCGCGGTCGCGCACTGGCGGCTGTTATGGGTGCGATCCGGTGTGGCTGCATGACTACTCTACGCGCCGATTGCGCAGGCGGATGCAGAGTCTTTTTGCATCCAGAACGTGCCGGGCGTGCGTAGAGCACACAGTAGGGGCAGATCGTCCCTGCATGACCGCATGGAGGATGACGACATGATGAAGCACAGTTTGCCGGGCTTTGCCCTGACACTGGCGCTGGCGGCCGGCGCTCAGGCCGCCAATCACCGCGAGGCACCCATCACTGCCCTGGACCACAAAGCCGATATCACCGATGTGTACGCCTTTCGCAGCTACGACGGCGGCGTCGAGCCCCGCGTCACCCTGATCATGGGCGTGGACCCTCTGCTCGAGCCGGGCAACGGTCCCAACTGGTTTCCGTTCGACCCGGAGATCCGCTACGAGCTGCGGGTCGACAACGATCATGACGCCAGGCCCGACCTGGGATTCCGGTTTGAATTCACCACCGAGCAGCGCTTGCCGGATCTGTTTCAGGTCTACGCCGGGGTTGAGGGTGGCGCGACCGCGCCCGCCGACGCCCCGCCCTTTCTTGACGGCTCGCCGTCGGCCGGCGCGCCCATCGTCCCCGACCGCATCGACAGCTTCGACTCGGCCGGGCTCGGGCAACTCCAGCGCTACAGCGTCACCCTGGTGAAGTACCGCGCCAACGGCACGGTGAAGTCGACCCGGGTGCTGGCGACCGATCTGCCCGTGGTGCCGGCCAATACCGGACCGCGCAGCATGGACTACTCGGCGTTGTTTGCCGCCGGTGTGCAAAGCCTGGAAGGCGGCGTCAAGACGTTCGCCGGAACCACCGACGACGCCTTCTGGATCGATCTGGGCGGCGCCTTCGACACTTTCAATACACACGCTTTCCCGGTATTGACCGCCGCCCAGGACGCGGCCGCGGAGAATATCGCCGCCGACACCGTCTCGGGATACGCCGTCAATCACCTTGCCATCGAGGTGCCGGTGGCCTGGCTGACCCGCACGGGTGCCGTGGAGGCCTCGATCTCCCCCGCCGCGACCGTCGGGGTATGGGGGATCACCGCGCGGCCTCGGATCACGGTACGACGCTTCCCGAGCCTACTGCCGGACGCAGACAAGGCGTCGGCCCTTTTCCGTCAGGTGCAGCGAATGGGTAACCCGCTCATCAACGAGCTCCTGATCGGCACCGGGTCCAAGGATCGCTTCAGCATGGATGAGCCGGCCAACGACAGTCAGTTCGCCGGCTTCTTGCTCGACCCGAGTCTGCCGCGGGTGATCAACGCGCTGACCGCCGGCGTCGTGGCCATTCCACCGCCGCCACGCACCGATCTACTGCCGGTGGTCACCTATGCACCGCCGATCGCCGCGCCCGGCACGCCCGCGGGTCCGGTGGCCGATCTGCTGCGCCTCAACACCGGCGTGCCTCCCACCGACCCCATGGCGGCCAGTCGCCTGGGCCTGCTCGGCGGCGATGCGGCGGGCTTTCCCAACGGCCGGCGCGTGTTCGACGATGTCACCGACATCGCTCTGCGCCTGGTGGTGGGCGGGGTGTTGGCGCCGCCCTTCGATGGCTTCGACCCCGAGATCGGCGGGCGGCTCGGTGACGGCGTGAACGTCAACGACGCTCCTTACGAAGACCATTTCCCCTATGTGGGCGAGGCGCCGTCGGGCCGCGACCGGCGCCATATCGACCCGGGTGAGCCGGGCTGTACCGCCGGTGCCGGTGCGGCCTGCCCGGGGTGAAACCGCGACTGGGGTCGCCACGGGCGGCCCCGACTTCCACGCGACGAAACAAGGAGGGTATGGCCGTGCGGAGACGTGCAGTGGGTTGGCTGGGGTTGTTCCTGATACTGGTTACCGGCGACCCCGCGCGCGCCGCACCCAGCCCGGCGGAGCGCGCCATCGCGACCGCCGAGGTCCGGGTGACAAGAGCGCCAGACCCCGGGGCCTATGCCGCTTTGGCGTTCGCCCAGGCGCGGCGAGCACGCGAAACCGCCGAGGTCCGGTACTACGACGCAGCGGAAGCGAGCCTAGCCCGCGGCGAAGCCCTGGCTCCGGGCGATCTGGCTCTGGCGCGGGCGCGGATCTGGGTGCTGCTCGGCAAACACGAGTTTGCCCAGGCGCGAGCACAGGCCGAGGCGCTCAACCGGCGGGTGCCGGACGATCCGCTGATTTACGCCATGCTCGTCGATGCCACGCTGGAACTCGGCGATTACGCCGCCGCCGAAGCAACCGCGCAATGGCTGTTGGACTTGCGTCCGGGCAACGTCCTCGGTCTCACCCGCGCGGCCTATCTGCGCGAGCTGTTCGGCGATATCGAGGGGGCGTTGGAACTGATGCAACAGGCCCAGGTGCGTACCCCGGCCACGGAGACCGAGGACCATGCCTGGCTGCTCACGCAGATGGCGCACCTTCAGTTAGCCGCCGGGCGGGTGCCGGAGAGCGCCGAACTGGTCGCGCAGGCACTGGAGCGGTTTCCGGGTTATCACTATGCCCTCGCCCAACGCGCCCAGGTGGAGGCGGCCCGCGGCGACTGGGGCGCCGCGGCGAGCACGCTGCGTGCCCATGTCCGCGCCGCGCCGCATCCGGAAAATTTTTACTATCTGGGGCGGATGCTCGTGCGCGCCGGCGACCAGCCCGGCGCGGTCGCGGCCTTTGCCGAGTTTGAAGAAAACGCGCGCGCGGAGGTCGACCGCTGGGATAACGCCAATCGCGAGCTGGTGTACTACTACGCCGATGTCGCCCGGCGGGCGGACGCGGCGTTGCGGGTGGCGGAAGTAGAGCTGGCGCGGCGCCGCGATCTGCATACGCGCATGGCCTGGGCCTGGGCGCTGCACTGCAACGGGCGCCACGAGGAGGCGCGCGCGGCCAGTGAGGAGGCACTGGCGATCGGCACTCGCGATCCCGAGCTTTGGCGTCGCGCGGGGCTCATCGCCCGCGCTGCGGGAGACGAGACGCGGGCCCGGGAGCTGCTCGTGGGGTCGCTCGCGCGCGCGCCCTGGCAGGAGGATGCGATGGTGCTCGGTACGCAGACGGCAGCCGGCAGCGATGGGCCCGCGCGGCTACCTCAAGCGTTCAGTTCCGGCAGGTCGCGGTAGAGATCGAGGGCCTCGGGGTTGGCCAGCGCCTCGGTGTTTTTCACCGGTCGTGCGTGCACCCTCTCCCGCACCGCGAGTTCGGCGATCTTGCCGCTGCGGGTGCGGGGAATGTCGGCGACCTGGACGATGCGCGCCGGCACATGGCGCGGCGTGGTATTGGCGCGGATGGTGGCGCGGATCTGATCGCGCAGGGCATCGTCGAGCGCGAGGCCCGGGCGCAGCACCACGAACAGCACCACGCGCACATCGTCGTCCCATTCCTGGCCGATGCAGACCGCTTCCAGCACGGCCGGAATTTTCTCCACCTGGCGGTAGATTTCCGCGGTGCCGATGCGCACGCCGCCCGGATTCAGCACGGCGTCGCTGCGACCGTGGATGACGAGGCCGCCATGGGCGGTGATCTCGCCGTAGTCGCCCTGGGCCCAGACGCCGGGCCAGCGCGAGAAATAGGCTGCGGTGAACTTGCGGTCGTCGGGATCGTTCCAGAAACCGATGGGGCAGGACGGGAACGGCTGCATGCACACCAGTTCGCCTTTCTCGCCGACCACCGACTCGCCGGCGTCGTTCCAGATATCGACGGCCATGCCCAGACCCCGGCACTGGATCTCGCCCTCCCACACCGGCAGGCAGGGATTGCCGAGCACGAAACAGGACACGATGTCGGTGCCGCCGGAGATGGATGCCAGGCACAGATCGTCCTTGAAGTCCCGGTAGACGTAGCGAAAGCTCTCGTGGGACAGCGGCGAGCCGGTGGAGAGCACCGTGTGCAGGCGGTCGAGGCGGTGACGCGCGCGCGGCGCGACGCCGGCTTTTTCCAGCGCGCTCAGATACTTTGCGCTGGTGCCGAAGATCGAGATGCCTTCGGCGTCGATCAGGTCGATCAGGACCTCGGGCACGGGATGAAACGGCGAGCCGTCGTAGAGTACGAGCGTGGCGCCCGTGGCCAGCCCGCTCACCAGCCAGTTCCACATCATCCAGCCGCAGGTGGTGAAGTAGAACAGGGTGTCCTCGGGCTTGAGGTCGACGTGCAGGCGGTGCTCTTTCAGGTGCTGGAGCAGTGTGCCGCCTGCCGAGTGGACGATGCACTTGGGCACGCCGGTGGTGCCCGACGAATACAGGATGTAGAGCGGGTGCGCGAAGGGTAGTTGCTCAAAGTGCAGTTCCGGGACCGGGCCGGAAGCGGTAAGCGCGGCCCATGGCAAGGCGCCGGGGAGAGCGGGCGTCCCACCCGCATCCAGCACCGGGACCACCACGAGCGTTTCGATACCCGGGATTTGTGCGGCGATTTCGCGCACCCGCGGCAGCGTATCGATGGCCTTGCCGTTGTAGCGATAGCCGTCGCAGGCGAACAACACCTTGGGCGCGATCTGGCCGAAGCGGTCCAGCACGCCGGTGGTGCCGAAATCCGGCGAGCACGACGACCATACCGCACCGATGCTGGCCGTCGCGAGCATGGCGATCAGGGTTTCCGGCACATTGGGCATGAACGCCGCGACCCGGTCTCCCGACGCCAGGCCCCGCGCCCGCAGCCCGGCGGCGACCCGTGCGACGGCATCGTGGAGCTCGGCATGGGTCAGGGTGCGGCGGGCACCGTTTTCCAGGCGCCCGACCAGCGCGATGGCGTCATCGCGCCGGCGCAGCAGGTTTTCCGCGAAATTGAGCCGTGCGTCGGGAAACCAGCGCGCGCCGGGAAAGCGTGCGCCGTCCACCCGCAGCCGCTGGCCGAACTCCGAGCAGCGGATCCCGGTGAAAGCCCAGATCGAGCGCCAGAAGTCCTCGGGGCAGGTCACCGACCACCGGTGCAGGGCGGCGTAGTCGGGGAACAGGCGCCCGTATTCCGCATCCAGAAAGCGGGCGTAGGCCAGCATATTGCTCTGACTGATGCGGGCGTCGGACGGACGCCACAGGGGTTGCGAGGTCATGGCAGGGTGGAGACAGCGCGGATCAATCGAGATACTCGAACACTTTCACGACCCGCTGCACGCCGCCGATGCGACTGGCGATGGTTGCGATGCGGTTGGCATCGCGACGACTCACGGTGCCCATCAGGTAGACCACGCTGTCCTCGACCACGACATCCACGCCGCGGGTGTTCAGGCCCTTCTCGGCGACCAGACGCGAGGTGACCTTGGTGCTGAGCCAGCTGTCGCTGGTGCGCGCAAGTACGGTCGTGTTGTTGCGCACTTGCAGTTCATTGAAGACCTCGCGGGCACCCCGGTACTCGCGCGCGGTATCGCCGGCCAGGGTTTTCAACTCTTCGGTCGGCACCTCGCCGGTCAGCAATACCACGCGGTTGTGACTGTTCACGTTGACGTGAGCGGACTCCAGTTGCGGATGCGCCTTCTTGATGTTGACGGCGATCAGTGTCCCCATCTTGGCGTCGTCGACGGATGTGCCGATGGTTGGTTGCGCCTTGCTCTCCTGGAAGGGTCGGTCGGTCACCTGGTTGAGGGCTGATGCACACCCGCCCACGGCAAGCGAACAGGACAGGGTCAAAAGCAGCGCGTAGTTACCGCGATTGTTCACGTTGCGGATCCTCCAAACAGGTGGTGTTCAATGAGTTCACAGAGACAGAAAATCGCCGACAAATGGATTTCCAGGGCATGGGCTTGGTTGTCGGTAGCGGGAGAAAGTTCGATGTCGGCGTCCTCCAGTTCGGCGACCATGCGATCGTCACCCGGACCGCTGAACAGGATACAGGGGATATTTCGGCTGTGTGCGGCGCGCAAGGCGCCTGCGAGGCTGGCCGGGCCGGAGCCGGGACTGACCAGCGCCAGGCAGTCTTCCGGCGCGCCGAGTGCACGTACCTGAAGCCCGACCAGATCGCCATCCGGCACGCCGGGATCGACATGGTCGTCGAGCAGAATGGCGGGCAGTGCCGGTCGCGCAAACTGGAATCCGCGCGCGACACCGTGGTGCAGGCTGCCCGCCAGATGGCGGCCGGCGCCGACGCCGCAGACCAGCAGCTTGCCGTTGCGCAGAAAGGTAGTGGCGATACATTCCGCTGCCCGCGCGATATGCGGCGCGAGCCGCTCGCCGACCGCCATTTTGGCCTGGATGCCGCGGTGGATGCTGGCAATGATTTTTTCTTCCATGGCGCCGGGCGCTAGGCGTCGTCGGCGCGAAACGCGTCGCGGAGCCATTCCACGGCATAGCCTTCCTCGGCCGGAGGTGCCGGCGGCGTCAGCAGCATGGCATCGAAACGACAGAGCGGTTCGGCGGACGGGCCGTTGGCGAGGAAATGGCGGGCAGCGGCTATGATGCGCTGACGCTTGCGCCGGTCGATACTTTCCTCCGCCCCGCCAAAGACACTGCCCGAGCGCATGCGCACCTCGACGAAGGCCAGGACCCCGCCATCGTCGGCGATGATATCAATCTCGCCGCGTGGCGTCCGGTAATTGCGGGCAAGGATGCGCAGGCCGTGACGGCGCAGGAAAGTCTCCGCTGCCCGTTCGGCATCTGCCCCGCGGCCGTGCTGTTGAGCCTTCACTGCGCTTCGCTTTCCAGATACGCCCGACCATTGCGGAAGCGCGCCCAGGGCTGGATACGGCGAATCTGTTGCCCGTCTTCCAGCACCAGCGTGCCGGTGTGGCCGGCGATACGGATGCCGGCATTGGGTTGCGCTGTTGCCAGCAACGGGTGGAGGAGATAGGCATCCGCGCCGAGGGCGAAGAACGGGCGGTAGGCCGCTGGCAGGCTCGTTTCGGGGGCTGGCGTTGCTGCGTCGGCGAGCGCCCAGGTCATGGTGCTGAAGCGGATATCGCCGAGATCGGCATCGCGGGTCGCGTCGACGACCCCTGAATAAATGGCCGAGGTGGCATACACCGGCAGATCATCCGCGTACAGAAAGTCGAGTGTCGGCTTGATCTGGCGTCCCTGGGCGGGATACGCGACCAGAAACACCATGTCGATATCGGTACGACGGCGCGGAGGTTCCGCGTCCATGCCCGGCGCGGCAGCCGGGGCGGTGACGCCGAGCAGTGGGCGCAACACGGGCACGAAGTCCTTGAGGGCGCGGTCGTAGACGGCACCGGCCCGTACCTCTCCGCCCAGTTGCGTGAAGGTGTCGGTGAATGCATCCAGCGCCCGCCGTCCCCAGGGGGCGTCCGGGACCAGTGCCAGCGCCGAGCGCCGTCCCTCCCGCCAGGCGCGGTGCGCCACCGCGGCGGCTTCGTCGGCGGCGGACAGGCTGAGCGTGCGGAAAAGGGCAGTGGTAGATGCCGGAGTACCGTTCAGTTCGTTGAGGCCCAGCACCGGTACGGGCAGCGAGGGCTCCGTGGCCAGCCGCGTCAAGGCCGGCTGATCGAGTGGTCCGATAACCAGTTGCGCGCCGTCGGCGACGGCACGGCGATAGAGATCGAGCACATCGCCGCTTGCGGCGTCGTACAGCTTGATGTCGGGAGTGCTGGCGCCTGCTGCCTGCGCGGCGAACACCGTGGCCATGAAGCCGTCGCGGATGGCGTTGGCGGCGGCGGCGTAAGTGCCGGACCGGGGCAACAGCAGGGCGACCCGCTGGAGCGCTGGAACCGGACTGAATGCGCTGATCGCAGCGACCGTGTTCCCCGGCGCGGGTGCCGGCGGATGTGCTGCGGCAACGTCGTGCTGTTCACGGCTGGCGAGGGCGAGCTGATACCAGCCGTGCAGGCGGGCATTGGCGGGTTCCGCCGCGAGTTTGTTCAGGGTGCTGGTCGGCGTGCGTTCGAGTACCTGCCAGATCGCCCGTTCGATTTCTCCGCGCTCCTCCGGGTCGGCCAGTGCGCTGGTGAGCTCAGTGTAGGCGGCGACGCTGCTGCCCGTGTCCCCCAGCAGTCCAAACAAGTCGCCCCTGAGCCTGAGCCAGCGGCGGTGCCGTTCCGGGCTCAACTGCGGGTGGCGCGCCAGCAACTCCGGCTTGGACAGGAGGTCGCGTGCCAGCAGCAGGTCGCCTTCCTGCAGGGCCGCGTCGGCGCGATCGAGGAAATAACCCAGGCGGCCATCGTCGGTCAGTGCGGTGGCGTCGATCTGATTGTAGAGTTGCAGGGCGCCGGCGGCATCGCCGGCGGCGAGCGCGGCGGCGGCCGCTGCCAGCAGCCGCGCATTTTGCTGTTGCAGCGCGACCGAAACCGGCGCGCTTATCGGGCTGAGCGCGGGCGCGGGCTCGGCGGTGCCGTGCTCGGTCGAGCTGCAACCGACCATGAGCAGGACGGTGACGATCGCGGTGGCGATCACGGTGGCGATGGTGCCGAGTGCGCGGTTAATGGACGAGGAAGGAATGATGGCCGGCACCCTGTACGTGGTCGCGACGCCTATCGGCAATCTGGCGGACATGGTACCGCGCGCCCTCGACATACTCAAAACCGTGGCACTGGTTGCGGCCGAGGATACCCGCCACAGCGGACGCCTGTTGCGCCATTTCGGTATCGATACGCGCCTGGTCTCCTATCACGATCGCGGCGAAGCGGACCAGGGCGAGGGGGTGCTGGCGGCGCTCGCCGAAGGCCGCGATGTGGCGCTCATCTCCGATGCGGGGACTCCGCTGATCTCCGATCCCGGCTACCGGCTGGTGCGGGCGGCGCGCGCGGCGGGCTTTGCCGTGTCGCCGGTGCCCGGTGCCTGTGCGGCGGTGGCGGCGCTGAGCGTGGCGGGTCTGCCCAGCGATCGCTTCGTGTTTGAAGGTTTCCTGCCGGCGCGCGCCGGTGAGCGCCTGCGCCGCCTGGAGGCGCTGGCGCACGAGCCGCGCACCCTGATTTTTTACGAGGCGCCGCACCGCATCCTGGAGACGCTCGCGGACATCGCGACGGTATTTGGCGCCGAGCGCGAACTGGTGCTCGGGCGCGAAATCAGCAAGGCCTTCGAAACCTTCCTTACGGGTTCCGCGGCGGAGGTCGGCGCCCGGGTGGCGGCGGACGCCAACCAGCGCCGCGGCGAACTGGTGCTGATGGCCGCCGGCGCCCCGGAGCGCGCGCCCGCAGGCGACGATCTCGACCGCGTGTTGACCGTACTGCTGGAAGAGCTGCCGCTGAAGCAGGCGGTCGGGCTTGCCGCCCGGATCACGGGCGCGGCAAAGAATCGGCTCTACGAGCGCGCGCTCGCGCTACGCGAGTCCTGACCGCGACACGCGACCGACCGACGATACTTGGCAATGGCGTATGATGCCGCGCCGCCGTCGGGCGTGGCTCCGAATCCCGTGTTTCTCGAATACTGGTCTTCCTCAAAACCGGTATTCCCAACATCTGTATCCCCAACACAACGCTTGCGGTACCAGCATGAATCCCGATCAATTGCTTGACCTCCTCAACCTGGAACGCCTCGACCGGGACCTGTTTCGCGGCAGCAACCAGGATATCGGCGCCGCTGCGGTGTTCGGCGGCCAGGTGCTGGGCCAGGCGCTGATGGCGGCCTGCTGCACCCGTGAGGAGCGGCCGGTGCACTCCCTGCACTCCTATTTTCTGCGTCCTGGCGACAAGAACGTCCCTATCATCTATCAGGTCGAGCGGGTGCGCGACGGCGGCAGTTTCACCACCCGGCGCGTGGTGGCGGTGCAGGAGGGTGAGCCGATCTTCATCATGTCGGCATCTTTCCAGCGGCGGGAAGCCGGGCTCTCGCACCAGATTGCAATGCCCGCGGTGCCGGGTCCCGAGGACCTGCCCGACGAATACGACCTGCGCCTGAGTGCCGCCGCGAATCTGCCGGCCGCGCAGAGCGCATTTCATACCAGCGCGCGGCCGGTGGCCATGCGGGTGGTCGATCCGGACGCGCTCTGGCAGTCCCGCGTGACACCTGCGCAACAGCAGTTCTGGGTGAGGGTGCTGGGGACACTGCCCGACGATCCCGAGTTGCATTGCGCGCTGCTGGCCTATGCGTCCGACTATTACTTGATGGGCACCGCGCTGCGGCCCCACGGCCTGCGTTTCGGGGAGCCGGGCTTGCAGTCCGCCAGCCTTGATCACGCCATGTGGTTTCACCGCGAGTTTCGCGCCGACGACTGGTTGCTCTACACGATGGAAAGCCCCAATGCGAGCGGCGCCCGCGGGCTCAATTTCGGGCATTTTTACTGCCGCGACGGCACCCTGGTGGCCACCTGTGCCCAGGAAGGATTGATCCGGTTGCGGGATGATCAGTAATGTCAGCGCTTCGCACCGCTGGATTGTGCTGATGTAAGAGGGTGTTTACAAAATGTAGTAAAATGCGGGGCTCTCATGATGCACAAAAAGGCCCGCCGATGCCCCGAACCGGACGCCCCCCGAAAATCTCGTCAGCACAGCGTGAGGTTCTGGTGCGGTTG
>JBFWOQ010000036.1:0-29227 GCA_050250395.1 Porticoccaceae bacterium | reverse complement strand
CGAGCGCGCGCTGCGCTGCCTGCTGCGCGATGGCATCGATCAGGTGACGGTGGCGGCCATCGCCGAAGAGGCCGGCATCGGCAAGGGTACTGTCTACAAGCACTTTCAGAGCAAATCCGAGATTCTGGCGCGTATCCTGATCGACTACGAAAGCCGCATCCGCGCCAACATGGATGAAGGCATCGCTGCCGCCGAGGCCGGCAATCCCGGCGCCATGGTGAAGGCCTATTTCCATTCGCGGCTCTCCAATCCCGAGCTGGATCGCCTGGTGCAGCAACTCGAAGAGCGGATTCAGAACGATCCGCTGGTGGAGAAGCAGGTGGGCGAGCTGCACGAGATGCGGCGCCTGACCACTGAGCGGATCGGCAACATGGTCAGTCAGCTCATCGCGCGCGGTGTGCTGGAGGACGTCCCGCCTCACTATCACTACCTCGCCTGCTGGGCGCTCGCCCAGGGCGCCGTGGACGTGTGCTTCAACAAGGGCTTCGCCGATCAGTTCGCCGACAAGGAGGATCTGCTGCGCTTCATCACCGGCATCGGCATGACCATGGGCAACAAGGGTCAGTTGCGGGACATCTGAGCGCCGTGCCTCAGCTCTCGCTCGACGACATCCAGGCCGGCGCCGAGCGAGCCCGCGTCGGGGCCAGGCTGCCCCCGGTGGAATCCTGGAATCCGCGCCTGTCCGGCGACATCGATATCCGTATCGCCCGCGATGGCACCTGGTATCACGAAGGCGGCGCCATGACCCGCCTGGAACTGGTGCGACTTTTTTCCAGCCTGCTCAAGCGCGAAGACGATCGGTATTATCTGGTAACCCCGGTGGAAAAGTGGCGCATCCAGGTGGAAGACGCGCCCTTTGCGATCGTGGCGCTGGAGCGCACCGTCGATGCCGCGGGGGCGCAACAACTGGTGTTTGCCACCAATGTCGGCGATCAGGTGATCGCCGGGCCGGAGCACCCGCTGCGCGTGGTCGCGGCCTCGACGTTTGGCACAGCGCCCTATCTGCTGGTGCGGCGCAACCTCGAAGGCCTGCTCAGCCGGCCGGTGTACTACCAATTGGTCGAACTCGCCGAGCCGGCCCCCGACGGGGACGGCCACGGCGTCGCCAGCGGCGGCGTTTTTCATCGCCTCGATTGAGTCCGGCCGCGCCGCGCGGTGAGTCCCACGGCGAGGCCCACGGAATTACCCAATACAGTTTTTCCTACCTGCAAACACGGAGCATCACCATGAGTGGCATGACACCGGTCATCGAGATCGGCAGCGGCAAGTTGCAAGGCAACGAAAAGGGCGGGGTGCTGGTATTCAAGGGCATTCCCTATGCCGCGCCGCCGGTCGGCGAGCGACGCTGGCAGCCGCCGGCGGACCCGCAGCCCTGGGCCGGGATTCGGGATGCGGGAGAGTTCGGCGACTGGGCGCCGCAGAACAAGGGCGCGCTGGACGATGTCATGGGTGCCGAAACCGGTCCCCAGTCCGAGGACTGCCTCACCCTCAATGTCTGGACGCCCGGACGCGCCGGCAAGCGACCGGTAATGGTGTGGATCCACGGCGGCGGCTTCACCATCGGCTCGGGCGCCCAGGGTATCTACGAGGGCGGCACCCTTGCCCGTCACGGCGACGTGGTGGTGGTCACCATCAACTATCGGCTGGGCATCCTGGGCTTCGCGCCGCTGGCCGCGGTGACGGGCGGCCGCATCCCGGCCACCGGCAATGAGGGGCTGCTCGATCAGGTCCAGGCGCTGACCTGGGTGCGCGACAACATCGCGCATTTCGGCGGCGATCCCGGCAATGTCACCATCTTCGGCGAGTCCGCCGGTGGCATGAGCGTCGGCAACCTGCTGGCGCTGCCGGCGGCGCGAGGGTTGTTTCACAAGGCGATTCCCCAGTCCGGTGCCTGTCATACCTGCGCCGATGCGGCCACTGCCGCGCGGCGTGGCGAGGCCATCCTCAAGGCGCTGGAACGCGGCGCCGACGGCTTGCGCAACGCCCCGCTCGCCGATTTGCTACGCGCCCAGCGTCTGATGGAAGGCGGGCGCGTCGAGGG
This sequence comes from Porticoccaceae bacterium, assembly GCA_050250395.1. Taxonomy (GTDB): domain Bacteria; phylum Pseudomonadota; class Gammaproteobacteria; order Pseudomonadales; family Porticoccaceae; genus JAGPUQ01. The sequence goes on along the minus strand of JBFWOQ010000036.1, from coordinate 27,186 downwards.
CTATCCCCTGGCCGCGATCGGAGGCCTGCCGTTCATGCCGGTGGCGGATGGCGTGGTCATGCCCCACAACCCCATCGACGCGGTGGCGGCAGGCGTTGCGGCCGGCATTCCGGTGCTGGCGGGCAGCACGCTCGATGAGTGGAAGCTGTTCGGCATTCCGGCCAAGGCAATCCAGCAACTGGACGAAGCCGGCCTTGCCAAGCGCCTCGGGTACCTGGTGGGCGATGAGTACACCCCCGATCTGGTCGCTGCGTACCGCGCCGCGCTGCCGGCGCGTGGGATCGAACCCAGTGTTCCCGAAGTCTTCATGGCGATCCAGACCGACCGCATCTTCCGCATCCCGGCGCTGCGTCTGCTGGAGCGCCAGCGCCCGCACGAGGCGCGGGTGTTCAACTACCTGTTCGACTGGCCGTCACCGGCGGCGGGCGGGCGCCTGGGTTCGCCCCACGCGGTGGAACTCGCTTATGTGTTCGGCACCTATAGCAAGCCGGGGGCGAAACAATTCTATGGCGAAGGGGAGGGCGCGGCCGCCCTGGCGACCATGACCATGGACGCCTGGACCCGGTTCGCCCACAGCGGCGATCCCGGCTGGCCGGCCTACGAGACCGGGCAGCGCACCACGGCGCTGCTGGGTGCGAGCCGGCGGATTCTCGAAAAGCCGTTGGAAGCCGAACGTCGCGCCTGGGATGGGGTTCCGGATCGCTGGTTGGGATCGCTCTAGGGAAGCGCCGATTTATTCGTCATTCCCGCCCCCGATCGGAGTCGGGGGCAGGCTTCAGCGGGAATCCATACGCCCGGGAACTGATTGAGACTCGGGGAAAACCTGGATGCCCGCTTACGCGGGCATGACGATCGACATGTGTTGTTCAGCGTTTCCCTAACAGCCTGTTGAAAAGCTGCCAAGTGGTGGGCAGTGCCCGCAACGGCACTGCCCACGCTGTTCCCGCCGACTGACTCTGAGGAATAAGAAAACAAACATTTATTCTTTTGAAGGATAAGTTGAGTCCGTTATCGTGCGGCCGGTAAATGCCGCGCTGCACGTCCCGTGCAAGCGACATGCCTTGCCAGACGACCTTCATGCCCAGTGTGCTCGGGGGTCGCGCGTTGCCTGTTTGCCGAGCCCGCCGAATGTTCCGAAAGTTTGCTCTCGTCGCTGCCCTTGCGTTGCCGTTTGCCGCCCAGGCCGCGGTCGAGCTGCTCAACGTGTCCTACGACCCCACCTACCGGCTGTACAAGGAATACAACCAGGTGTTTGCCGCGTACTGGCAGGCGCGGACCGGCGTTGCGGTGACGGTCAGGCAATCCCACGGCGGTTCCGGCAAGCAGGCGCGGGCCGTGATCGATGGTTTGCGCGCCGATGTGGTGACCCTGGCGCTCGCCAGCGACATCGACGCGATTGCGGCACGCAGCGGCAAGCTTCCTGCCGACTGGCAGGCGCGGCTGCCGAACCACAGCGTGCCGTTCGCCTCGACCATCGTGTTTCTGGTGCGCAAGGGCAATCCACGCCGGATCCGGGACTGGGACGATCTGGTGCGCCCCGGCATTGCCGTCATCACGCCCAACCCCAAGACCTCGGGGGGCGCGCGCTGGAACTACCTGGCTGCCTGGGCATATGCGCGCAAGCATCTCGAAGACGAGGCCGCGGTGCGGGATTTCATTGCCCGGCTCTACCGCAACGTGCCGGTGCTGGATACCGGCGCGCGCGGCGCGACCACGACCTTTGCCCAGCGCGGCATCGGCGATGTACTGGTTGCCTGGGAGAGCGAGGCGTTCCTGGCGCTGCACGAGTTGCCCCCGGACCAGTTCGAGATCGTTACCCCGTCGCTGTCGATTTTGACGGAACCGCCGGTGGCGGTGGTGGACGACAATGCGGTCCGGCGCGGGGCCGGCGTAATCGCCCGGGCGTATCTGGAGTATCTCTATTCGCCGGAGGCTCAGCGTCTGATCGCCCGGCATTATTATCGCCCGATCGCGCCGCAACAGGCCGATCCCGAGGATGTGGCCCGCTTTCCGGCGCTGGAGCTGGCGACGGTGGCGGATTTTGGCGGCTGGCAGCAGGCACAGCGGATCCATTTCGCCGAGGACGGCGTGTTTGATCGGATTCTGGCCAAGGCCGGCAACTCAGTCGCGACACCGTGACCATTCCTCCGAGGCGTAGCTGAATCGTGAGCTCCCTGAGTGCATCCCCTGCGACCTCCCCCGTGAGCAGGCGCCCGCGTTCGGCGCTGCCCGGATTTGAGCTTGCCCTGGGTTTTGCGATCACCTACTTGAGCCTGATCGTGCTCATTCCGCTCGCGGGCGTGTTCACCAAGGCGGCAGGACTCGGCTGGGATGGCCTGTGGCAGGTGCTGGGCGAACCGCGCGTGCTGAGCGCGCTGAAACTGTCGTTCGGCACCGCGTTCTTCGCGGCGTGCATCAACGCCGTGTTCGGCACCTTGATCGCCTGGGTGTTCGTGCGCTACGAGTTTCCCGGCAAGCGCCTGTTCGACGCCACCATCGATCTGCCCTTTGCGCTGCCGACGGCGGTGGCCGGGATCGCGCTCGCGGCGCTCTACGCCGGCAACGGCTGGATCGGCCAGTGGCTCGAACCCGCCGGCATCAAAATCGCCTTCACACCGCTCGGCATCGTGGTGGCGCTGACCTTCGTCGGTTTGCCGTTCGTGGTGCGCACCCTGGAGCCGGTACTGCGCGATGCCGAAAAGGAACTGGAAGAAGCGGCGGCATCCCTGGGCGCCACGCGCTGGCAGACGGTCACCCGGGTTATCCTGCCCGCCGTGTTGCCGGCACTGGTGACCGGCTTTGCGCTGGCTTTCGCGCGCGGCGTGGGCGAATACGGATCGGTGATCTTTATCGCCGGCAATCTGCCGCGGGTGTCCGAGATCGCGCCGCTACTGATCGTCATCAAGCTGGAAGAGCTCAACTATGGCGGCGCCGCGGCGGTGGCGGCCGCCATGCTGGTGATTTCCTTCGCGCTGCTGCTGGCGATCAACACCCTGCAAGCCTGGTCGAATCGTCACCGGCAGCGCAGTCGCGCGGCGCCGGCCCTGCCCCATCCGGTATTGCAGGGAGAAGGCTCATGACCCAGGCCACCGACCACTCGCTGCTCGATCCGCCCAAGCTGCCGTTCGAGCCGCTGCTGCAGCGCAATGCCGTGGTCACCGAGCAGCCCTGGGTGCGCTGGCTGCTCACCGGGGTGGCGCTCGCGTTTCTCGGCTTCTTTTTGCTGTTGCCGCTGATCGGTGTGTTTACCGAGGCGCTGCGCAATGGCGTCGGACTGTACTGGGAGTCGCTGACCGATCCGGACGCGCTCGCCGCGCTGCGTTTGACGCTGCTGGTGGCGGCGATCGCGGTGCCGCTCAATCTGGTCTTTGGCGTGGCCGCGGCCTGGGCCATCGCCAAGTTCGAGTTTCGCGGCAAGACGCTGGTCACGACCCTGATCGACCTGCCGTTTTCGGTGTCGCCGGTGGTGGCGGGGCTGATTTATGTGCTGGTGTTCGGGGCCCAGGGCTGGCTTGGCCCCTGGTTCATCGAGCGCGATCTGCAGATCATTTTCGCGGTGCCGGGCATCGTGCTCGCCACGGTGTTCGTCACCTTTCCGTTCATCGCCCGCGAACTGATCCCGCTGATGCAGGAGCAGGGCACCGACGACGAACTGGCGGCGCTGTCCCTGGGGGCCAATGGCTGGCAGTGTTTTCGCCATGTCACCCTGCCCAACATCAAGTGGGGGCTGCTCTACGGCGTGCTGCTGTGCAATGCCCGCGCCATGGGCGAGTTTGGCGCGGTGTCGGTGGTCTCCGGGCATATTCGCGGCGCGACCAACACCATGCCGCTGCACGTCGAGATTCTCTACAACGAATACAACTTCGCGGCCGCCTTCGCGGTGGCGTCGCTGCTGGCCGGTCTGGCGCTGGTCACGCTCGGGTTGAAAGCGATACTGGAAGCCCGGCACGGTGGCGAGCTGTCCGCCTCACATCGGCATTGAGGAGCGTCATGGATATCCAGATACGCAACATCCACAAGCAGTTCGCCGGCTTTCCCGCGCTCGACGATGTCAGCCTCGATGTGGGTTCGGGCGAGCTGATCGCGCTGCTCGGACCCTCGGGTTCCGGCAAGACCACGCTGTTGCGCATCATCGCCGGGCTGGAATTTCCGGATCGTGGGGAGATTCTGTTCGGCGGCGAGGACATGTCGCGGCGCGCGGTGCGGGAGCGGCAGATCGGCTTTGTGTTTCAGCACTATGCGTTGTTCAAGCACATGACGGTGCTCGACAACATCGCCTTCGGCCTCACCGTGCGGCGCAAAGCCGAGCGCCCGGCGCGGGCCGCCATCGCCGCCAAGGCGCGGGAGCTGTTACAGCTCGTCCAGCTTGGCGGTCTCGAACATCGCTATCCGCATCAATTGTCCGGCGGCCAGAAGCAGCGCGTGGCACTGGCGCGCGCGCTGGCCATCGATCCCCGCGTGCTGCTGCTCGACGAGCCGTTCGGCGCCCTGGACGCCAAGGTGCGCAAGGATCTGCGGCGCTGGCTGCGGGAATTGCACCAGCAGACCGGCTACACCACGGTGTTTGTCACCCACGATCAGGAAGAAGCGCTGGAACTGGCGGATCGCGTCGTGATCATGAATCGCGGCCGCATCGAACAGGTCGGCACCGTGGACGATGTCTACGAGGCCCCGCGCACGCCCTTCGTATTCGATTTTCTCGGCGACAGCAATGTACTCGACGCCGAGGTGCGCGGACGCGAACTGCGTCTGCCGGGTGCCGGCGAAGCCCTGGTCACCGACAGCATCCATCCGGCCGGAGCGGTCGATCTCTATGTGCGGCCCGGCGATTTGCGCCTCGCCGAGCCGGGCAGGGCGGGTATCGATGTGCGCGTCACCGAAGTGCAGCGCACCGGGCCCATCGTGCGCGCCAGTGCCGATCTGGTCGCCAACGGCAGTGTGGTCAGTATCGAACTGCCGCACCTCCACCACGACGCGCCTGCCTTCCGGGTCGGTGCGCAATTGCGCCTGCGCATGATGCAGTTCAGTGTGTTCCCGGCGACGAGAACTCCGCAAACCGGCCCAACCCCAGCGCCGGCCGCGGATTGCGAACCGGGTCAGCGCGGTCGCGGCTAGCTCACCCAGGCCAGGGCCACACCCGCCACCGCGCACAGTCCCAGCACGGGCAGCACCCCCAGCCGCAGGGCGAATGTCAGCACCAGGGCCAGCACCGAGAGTGCGAGCACCTGGGGATGCAGGCTGGATGGCTCCGGCAGCAGCAGCGCGAGGCCGAAGTCGTCGACCCTGAGGCTGCGCGCGAACAGCAGATGCACCGCAAACCACAGCGCCAGATTGGCGATCACGCCCAATACCGCGGCGGTGATGGCGGTCAGCGCTCCCGCCAGACGCGGCCGGTGCAGCAGGCGCTCCACATGGGGCGCCCCGGCGAAGATCCACAAGAAGCTTGGCAGGAACAGTACCCAGGTGGTCAGCACCGCGCCGGCCACGCCGGCGATCAGTGCATGGTCACCGCCGTGCGCGCGCTGCGCCGCGAGAAAACCGACGAACTGGGTCACCAGAATCAGCGGCCCGGGCGTGGTCTCGGCCAGACCGAGGCCATCGAGCATTTCGCCGGGCGCGAGCCAGCCGTAGGTTTCCACCGCTTGCTGCGCGATATACGACAGCACCGAATAGGCGCCGCCGAAGGTGACCATGGCCACCGTCGAGAAAAAGACCGCGATCCTGCTCAAGACATGGTCACCGCCCAGGGCAACCTGGAGTCCCCCGACCGTGCCCAGCCACAGCACCAGGCACACCAGCGCGGCGACCAGGGTGCCCGGACGCCGCAGGGTGTCCGGCACCGGCGTGTCGGCCGCTACCCGATCCCGGGTGCCGACGAAGCCGATCGCGCCGGCGCCAATCACCAGCCATGGAAAGGGCACCGCGAACGCGTACAGCGCGACGAATCCGCCCAGCGCGAGCAGAACATCGCGCCAGCCTTCCAGGGCGCGGCGGCCCAGACGCAGCAGCGCCTGCACCACGATGGCGAGGACGGCAGCCTTCACCCCGAGCAGCAGGCCATCCACCAGCGGCAGCCCGCCGAGCAGCACATAGGCGAATGACAGCGCGAGCATGACCGCGGCGCCCGGCAGGATGAACAGCACGCCCGCCACCACGCCGCCACGCACCCCGTGCAGCAGCCAGCCGATGTAAGTCGCCAGTTGTTGCGCTTCGGGGCCGGGCAGCAGCATGCAGTAATTGAGCGCCTGCAAAAAACGGCGCTCGTCGATCCAGCCTTTTTCTTCCACCAGCAGGCGATGCATCAGCGCGATCTGGCCCGCCGGACCACCGAACGAGAGCCAGCCGATGCGCCACCAGACGGCGACGGCAGCGCGGAAGGAAATGATCATTGCCCCACTCCGGGAGACGGTTTGTGCTGGCAAGCTGTCTCGCCACTGTTGGCAAAACGCTATCGTTATCTCGGCGCCTGGGTTATTGCAGCAACGTTTCGATCTGCTCCCACTGCCTGTCCTTTACCATCATAAAGCGGCAGCGGCCGTCTGACAGTTCCGCCCACAGATCGCCGATCAGGCGGTCGTCCGCCGCTGCCGACCAGCGATCGGCGCCCTTGTATTCGACAACGAGAACGGCGTCGTTTGGCAATCCGCATACAAAGTCCGGATAGAAACGCCCGTCCGCCTTCTGCAAAAAGAACGAGCTGCCCTCCCGTCGCACCAGGTTGCGCACCCAATACTGGATACGGCCTTTCTGTGCCTGCATGTCCAGCCAGCAGGCGCACTCGAATTCCTCCTTGCTGTCGAAATCGCCGATGCGGCCGTAGAAATGTTTTCGAAAGTCGAACTGCCCGAAGCGACCGTCGTAATCGCGACTTGGCGCGTAGACGTGGGGATTGAACTCGAATGCATAACGATCGCTGACCGCGACGCGGGCAGTGGCATCCGCGCCGAACAACACCTGCTGGAACGCTTTGCCAACCGCCTGCCGACGCAGATCGCGGATGCGCGTTTCGAGGCGATTACGGATCAGGAATTTTTGCAGATTGACGCGGGCGAGCGTAAAGCCGTCGCGATGCGACAAGTCTGTCAGCCAGGCAGCGACAAAGGTCTGCTTGCTGGCGTGCGTGAGCTTTTCGTCAGGCAGGTTGCGGCACAACCATGCCGCGAGGCGCGCCAAATCCCAGTGCTCTGGCTGGTAGACCAGGCTGAGGTCGCGCTGTAAATCGGGCAGAAAACGCGATACCAGTTTGCCGCTCCCCGCATCCACGTCGATCTCGCCGCCTTCGGATACTTTCAGGTTGCCATCCAGCGCCGACAGGTCGTCGAAGGTTGCCGTGGCATCGAGCGTCGACAGCTCCCAGGGGTATTCCAGCAGCTCCGGATCGTCGAACAGTTGCAACTCGCCCTGCACCCGCAGCGCGAGTTGCGGCACACGAAAACGCTCGCCCAGTTCCGCCGGTGTCTGAAAAAACTCGATGGCTGTGGTGCGGCTGATTTTGGCGGCCTCGACAATGGCGGCCGCCGCGGTTTCCGATTGCACCGACGCCTTGAGCAGCTCCGTCTCGTCCTCGGTCAGGGGCGTGCCGATGGTCAGGGTGTTGAGCTTGCCGTCCCAGCTCACCTTGTCGCGCACTGGCTTGGGCACGCTTTTCAGATCGGGCTTCTCGGACAGCGTAATCGCCACCGGCCGGACCACCACGCGCCCGGCATGACCTTCCAGATCGAATCGCCCCTGCTCGGCGCGAGCGGCGGTGACAAATTCGCTCACCTCGCGCCGCTCGAAGCCGGCGCCCGCCACCAGGCGGTCGCGCAATGCACTCGCGGTCTCGGCAAAATTGCGCGACACCACAAAGGCGTAGGATTGATTCAGCGCCCGGTTCTGGCGGTGAGTGGCTTCCGGCTGACGCAGCACGCGGCCCAGCAACTGTTCCACCGCCGTCGCCGACGACAGCGATGCCATGCTGGCCAGGATGTAGGCAAAGGGGCAGTCCCAGCCCTCGGCCAGCGCGCGCTGCGTGATGACGAATTTCACTGGGCAAGCCGGATCGCGAATTCCCAGCTTGTAATCGATTTCGACCTGTTCCAGCCCACGTTCGTCGCCGGTGGCGATCGCGATTTCGTCGGCGGGAATGCGATGGTTGGCGATCAGCTCATGGCGCACGCGCTCGAAATCCAGCGTCTCCACGCCGGCCCGGCGCGGCTCCGACTGAATCAACACGATCGGCCGCAGGTAAGCGGCGCCCGCGCGCTGCTCCTGCTCCGCCAGCTGGTGGAGCGCTTCACGGCGGCCGATGGCGTCGGCCAGACACTGCTGCCAGTTTGGTTCGGTTTCGAGCACCACCGGCAGCTTGATCATCTCCTCGGCTTTCAGCTCGGCGGCGGACACGCTGTGCAGCACGTTGCTGGGCGTACGCTCCAGGTCGGGCGTGGCGGTCAGTTCCAGCACCCCGCTGGGGCGAAAGCGCGCCAGCATGTCGAAGGCCAGTTCCGTGCGGCTGTTGTGCGCCTCATCGACGATTACGAACGGCCGGCGCAGGCGCAGCACATTGGCCAGCGAATACGGCACGGTCTGGTCGGCGCCCGTTCCTTCGGTCAGCAGTTCGGCGCGCTGGATCGGGTTCAGATGCTCGAAATGGTGCATCAGCGCGCCGCTGGACTGGTACACCTTGCGACACTCTTCTTCCTCGACCTGAAACGCCTGCCGGGTGGCGACAATCACCGTGGTCGTGGTATCGAGCGTGGCGCGGGTCAGGCTCTTGGCTTCGTCCAGGTCCAGCACGGTGACAGACCCGGTCTCGCGCAGTGCGACCTGGTAGGGATGGTTGCGATCCCGCAGCGCGCGCAGCGTCTGCTCGCGGATTGGCTTGGAAGGCACCAGCCACAGAATGACGCTGCATTCGCAACGCAGCAGATGCGTGTTGGCCAGCTGAACGCTCTTGGCCGCCAGCCAGGTCTTGCCGCCGCCGGTCGGCACGCGCAGGCAGAAATACGGCATGTCCGCCGGGAAGCCTGCCAGCGGGTTGTAGGCCATGCCCCGGCCCCACAGGCGCTCGGTGGTGACCGTGTAGGCAATCGACGGCGACGGTAGCTCGTGGCAGGCGCGAAAATAGGCCTCGATGCTGTCGAGCACCTGGGACTGGTAGGTTTTGGGCTGAAATGAGATCACGGTGCAATCCTGTCGATCCAGTATTCGGGATCGCGATGCTGGTGGGCGACAGCCAGAACAACGATGTGCTCAGCGCGAATCGCATACAGCATCTTGTACGGAAAGCGGTTGAACAGTAAGCGTCTGACCGGCTCGATTTCAATTTTCCAGGCGAGCGGCTGCTCCAGAATACGCTTGGCACACAATGATGCCTCGTGCAGAAATTCCTGGCCCAGTCCGCGTTGTTGCCGTTCGTAATAGCACTTTGCGTCCGCCATCTCCATCTGGGCGAGCTTGGCGAAAATAAGTTCCATTACAAATCCCGGAATGCCTGTTCCAGGGAAACGCACTCCAGGCGTCCATCGTCATAGGCCTTCAGGCGACGCAAGGCCTCCTGTTGCCAAACCTGGTCAATTTCCGGATCAGGTTTGTCCAGACTGTGATGCAGCAGTTCGAGCAGCGCATAGCGCTCGGCGGCCGGCAGTTTGAGCGCCTGTTCGATGACGTCGGTTGTGCTCACGAAAACACCTCCTTATCGATTCGAAAAATGATGGTCACTCTACACCGCCAGCGCGTAGGGCGTCTGCTTGAAGGTGATGTGCTCGCGCGCGGCGCGGGCGCCCATGCGGTTGGCGGCGGCGTAGATCACCTTGGGGCCGCTGAACTTCGGCAGCAAATCGAACACCGGGCCGGTGAGCACGTTGCCGCCCGCGACGGATTTGTCCTTGAGGATGCCGTTGTAGAGCAGGTAGATGGCGCGGCCCTCGTGTACGCCCAGCAGCGGCGACATGCCCGAGCCGTCATTCCCGCGCAGGCGGGAATCCAGTTTTGGACTCTGGACTCCGGGTTCGACTGCGTCGCCCCGGAATGACGGCGTATAACCCGCACCCGTCTCCGCAAACCACACGAACTCGGCCAGTTGGGCGAAGCTCACGTCGGCGCGGATCTGGCCGTCCGCATCGAACAGCGGTTCAGCGGAAAGGCGGCAGAACTGAAAGCCGCCGCCGAGGCCTTCGACAACCTTCTCCCCTTGCCCGCCTGCGGGGTTGGGGGTGCTTTTGGTGTAGCCCTGCGCTGCCCGCTTGACCCGCTCGCAGGTAACGTTTTGGGCAATGCCTTCGTCCATCTCGACCAGGATGAAGCGGCGCCTGCCGCCGTCTTCGGCGTTTTGCTTCAGCACGGCATGGCCGGTGGTGCCGGAGCCGGCGAAGGAGTCGAGGATCAGCGAATCCTGGTCGCTGGCGATTTGCAGGATGCGCTGGATCAGGCGGGTGGGCTTGGGCGTGATGAAAACATCGTCGGAGGTATCGAAGTCGACCAATTCGAGAAGTTCCTTTTTCGCTTCTTGCGTATGGCCGACTTCTTGATAGAACCACATCGTTTGAGGGACGACGCCGTCCTTTACGTCGGTGAGAAATCGCTTTAACTGCGGAATCGAGTCGTTTTTCTTGCCCCACCAGATACGGCTGTCTCGATCTAGCTCATCGAAGCGCTGTTTCGATACAGTCCAATAGCGACCTTTCGGAGGCCCCTCAATGACTCGGCCGGACGGGGTGGTGAGCGCATAGGTGCCGTCGGAGTAGAAATTCCTCGCAGAAAGGTCGCTTGTCTTCCAAGGGCCGCGCGGGTCACCGTCGGGATTTTTATATGCAGCATCTTGCGATTCATTGCGACCGACCAAGTTTGGCTTCCAGGTATCGGCCTTTGCCGCATAGACGACGATGTAATCGTGATCCTCGGACAAATGGCGCGCCGAGTTCTTGGGTGAATAGACCTTTTGCCAGAGGACCGTCGCCACGAAGTTCTGCGCCCCGAAAATCTCATCCATCAACAGCCGCAGCGTCGCCACCTCGTTGTCGTCGATGGACACGAAAATCGCCCCGTCATCCCGCAAAAACTGCCGCAGCAGCACCAGGCGCGGGTACATCATGCACAGCCAGCGGTCGTGGCGGTCGAGCGTCTCGCCTTCCTTGCCGACCACCTCGCCCAGCCACTTGCGGATTTCCGGGCTGTTGACGTTGTCGTTGTAGGCCCAGCCCTCGTTGCCGGTGTTGTAGGGCGGGTCGATGTAGATGCACTTCACCTGGCCGGCGTAGCGGGGCAGCAAGGCTTTGAGCGCGTGCAGGTTGTCGCCCTGCACGATCAGGTTGCCGCTGTCGGCAGCGCCGCAGGACAGCTCGGGCATCGGCTCCAGCAGGCGGAACGGCACGTCCTTGTGGTGCCTGACGACGGCTTCCTTGCCGATCCAGTTCAAGGTGGGCATGGGGTTGCGGGTGATTCCCTGTGGTGGTGGGTGATGTGCGTTCTCGCGGCGGGCCGGCCGCTGTGGTCGGTGGGGGCGACGGGCGCAATTCTGTGGGTTGGTGCCGGGTTTGGCCATCCCCCTGCGCCTGCCGCGCATGACGGATCAGCCCGTCGTTGCGGCTTGGCCGGCCGCAGTCGAAGCCCGGGATTTGGTTGTCGGCACCCAGTGGCTCCGGGGCGCTCGGATTCATTCCGCCTGCCAGGCCGCATCCAGCACCAAATCAGTCAGTGACTTGCGCGTGGCTTCGGCGGCGCGGCCCAGTAGGGTTTCCTGTTCGGCTGTGGCGCGCCGGCCCAGCCTTGCCAGGATTGTGGCGGTGGCCATGGTGGTGGCTGGACCGGTTGGCTCGCCGGTTCACGTCGATAAAAATGGCGAACGATTTCAATTGGATAGCAGCAGGGACCGGCATCCGCACTCTCGTGCGGAGCGCCCGCAGGCCGACTACACGATCCGCGAACCGGTCTTGCCCCAGTAGCGGTCCTTGAGCAGTCGTTTGTAGAGCTTGCCGGTGGGCAGGCGCGGCAATTCGTCGAGAAAATCCACGCTTTTGGGGCACTTGTAGTGCGCGACGTGCTGGCGTGCGTAGGCGATGATTTCGTCCGCCAGCGCCGCACTCGGGGTGTTGCCCGCGGCCAGTTGCACCACGGCCTTGACGGCTTCGCCCATCTCGGCGTCGGGCACGCCCACTATGGCGACGTCGGCGATCTTCGGGTGGAGGACGAGGGCGTCCTCGATTTCCTGGGGATAGATGTTCACGCCGCCGGAAATGATCATGAAGGTGGCGCGGTCGGTGAGGTACAGGTAACCCTCGGCGTCGACGTGGCCGACATCGCCCAGCGCGCTCCAGTTGGCGTGCTCGGGATGCTGGGCGGAGCGCGTCTTGGCGGCGTCCTGATAGTACTCGAACGACATTCTGGGCAGTTCGAAATAGACGATGCCGTCTTCCCCCGGTGGCAGTTCGCGACCGTCCTCGGCGCAGATGTGCAGTTTGCCGAGAATGGGTTTGCCGACGGTGCCGGGATGGGCGAGCCATTCCTCCGGCGTGCAATGGGTGAGACCGTTGAGTTCGGTGCCGCCGTAGTATTCGTAGAGGATCGGCCCCCACCAGTCGAGCATCTGGCGTTTGATGCCCGCGGGGCAGGGCGCCGCCGCATGCACGGCCACCCGATGCGACGACAGATCCAGGCCGGCGCGGTCCGCTTCCGGCATCTTCAGCATGCGGGTGAACATGGTGGGCACCCACTGGCTGTGGGTGACGCGATGGCGCGCGATGGCTTCGAGCGCGGCGCGTTCGTCGAAACGCGGCATCATCACCACGGTGCCGCCGTGGGACTGGATGCCGGTGCAGAACGACAGCGGCGCCGAGTGGTACAGCGGCGCGGGCGAGAGGTAGACCGAATCCTGGGTGACTTTCCACAAGGCTTGTTGCAGCTTGGCCACCGGACCCAGATCGTCCGCGATGTCGGCGCCGGACAGCGGCCGCAGAATGCCCTTGGGCCGACCGGTGGTGCCGGAGCTGTAGAGCATGAACTGCCCGGCCGGCTGCTGGGCCAGGGGCTGCGCCGGGTGACGCGCGATGGCGTCTTCGTAGGATGCGTAGCCGGCCGCGCTGCCGTCGGTCATCAACCAGGTATGGCACCGCGGCGCCAGCCCGGGCAGCGCGGCCGCGGGTTCGGCCAGATAGTGGGACGCGACCAGCACACGGGCGTCGCAGTTGTCGAGGATGTAGCCGGCTTCCTCCCCGGTGAGATAGCGATTGATGGTGGTGAGATAGAGCCCCGAACGCAGCGCGGCCCAGATCACTTCGAAATAGCGCAGATTGTTTTCCATGAAGATCGCGACATGGTCGCCGGGCCGCAGGCCCTGGCTCCAGAACAGTTGCGCGAGCTGGTTCGAGCGGTCGTCGAGCATGCGGTAACTGAGGGTCTCGCCGCTGACGGCATGGATGGCCGCGGCCCTGTCCGGTGTGCGTTGTGCCCAGATGCCTGGATACATGGTGTTTCCTCGCGTTGCCTGAAGTGATCGTTCATTGCTGTTCGAAAAACTCGTCAAGGCCGCCGCAGCGGCTTTTCAACAAGCTGTTAATCCATGGCCAGTTCCGGCAGCTTGGACTGGAGTACCTGGGCGGCCTCCAGGCCATCGAGTTCCTTGGGACTCATGCCCAGCAACTCGGTGAGCAATTCCCGGTTGTGTTCGCCGAGATAGGGCGCTTCGAGGGTCAGCTCATCCGGAAACGCGGAGAAGCGCAGCGGCATGCCGGGAATTTCTATCTCGCCGAAGCAGCGGTCCTGCACGGTGCGCACGACGCGGCGCTCCACGAAGTGTGGGTGGCGCATGGCGTCCGGCACCGAGAGCACCGGCCCGATGGCGAAGCGGGCGGTTTCGAATTTCTCCAGAATCACTTCGCGGCTGGGCTGGCGTTGCAGCCATGCCTCGATGAAATCCACCACGTCTTGATGGTTGGCCATGCGCGCATCGTTGGTGGCGAAGCGCGGGTCGCTGCCGTATTCGGGCCGCTCCATGAAATCGCAGAATTCCTGCCAGCGCATGGGCGGAATCACCAGCGCGTAATACTCGTCGTCGCCACGGCCCCGGTAGATGCCGAGTGGGTGCAGCATGAAGTGGTGGGCGCCGGAACGCTTGGGCATGAAGGCGCCGTTCGAGGCGCTGTAGGCCTGCACCGCGATCTCGTGCTGGTGAAAGTAGGAGTCGATCAGCGAGATGTCGATGTATTGGCCCTCACCGCTGCGTTCACGGTAGAGCAACGCGGTGCTGATGGCGGCGAGGGCATGCACCCCGGTGGTGCCGTCGCCGATGGCGAGCTGGGGGAACAGCGGCGGGCCGTCGGCATTGCCGATCAGGTCCAGCACCCCGGCGTAGGCGGCGGCGATGAAGTCATAGCCGGGTTTGGTGGAGAGCGGACCGGTCTGGCCGAAACCCGAGATCGAGCACATCACGATACGGGGGTTGAGGGCCTGGACCCGCTCGTACGAAAGTCCCATGCGACCGATCACGCCGGCGGCGAAATTTTCGATCAGGACGTCGCACTGGCGTATCAGTCCCTCAAGAATTTTCATGCCCGCCGGCTTCTTGGGATTGATGCAGAGACTTTTCTTGCCGCGATTCTGTTGCAGAAAATACGAGCTCCGCCCGTTGTTCTGGATCGGTAGATAGCGGGTCATGTCGCCGAGAGGAGCGAGCTCCACCTTGATGACTTTGGCGCCCATCTCCGCCATCAGGCGGGTCGCGGTGGGGCCGGCCACCACCTGGGTAAAGTCGAGTATCCGGTACCCGTCCATCACATGCTGGGTTTTCATGGCGTTTGCCCTTGTTATTGTTGTTATCGATATGGATACAGCCTGAGTGGTTCAGTGCGGCTCCATATCAGCAGTCATCATTGGCAATTGCAAGCCGTACCCGTATCGCCGCCGGGATCCGCGGCGAAGTTTCCTCCACGAAACCCAGCTTGGCGGCAAGGCGGCGCATCGCCCGGTTGTCGCGCATGACGTCGCCGTGGAGTTCGGTGAGTCCGCGACCGCGGGCGTAGGCGATGCCGTGCTGCATCAGCCGCTGGCCGAGCCCCTGGCCGGTGACATCGGGATGCAGCGCGATCACGAATTCGGCACCCTCCCGATTGGCGTCGATGAACATCCGCACCAGGCCGTACACGGGCGTGCGGCCGGCGCTGCCGGGCAGGGTGAGAATCAGCGTCATCTCCCGGTCGTAGTCGATCTGGGTGAAGCGCGCGGCGTCGATCTGCGCCAATGCGCCCGTGGCGGCGGCAAAGTGCCCGCGTATCTGGGCGGGCGTCAGCGTCGCGAAGGCCTGCCGCAGGGCCGGCTCGTCCTCGGGGCGGATCGGGCGCAGCAGCAGTTCCCGACCGTCGGCCAGCGCCAGGGTGGCTTCCAGTTCCTGCGGGTAAGGGCGAATGGCGAGGCGCTCGGGGCCGCCATTCGTCGTGGCCGCGATGTGCACGCGTGCGTCCAGGGCCAGCACGCCCTTGGCATCGGCGAGCAGCGGGTTGATGTCCAGCTCCACCACGGCGGCGAGATCCGTGATCAGTTGCGCGACCTTGATCAGGGTGAGCGCGAGCGCATCCAGATCCGCCGGCGCGCGATCGCGGTAGCCGTGCAGCAGGCGCGCGACCCGGGTACGATCGATCAGGGCATGGGCGAGGTGCATGTTGAGGGGCGGCAGTTCGAGGGACTGGTCGCGCACCACCTCGACCGCGGTGCCGCCCTGGCCGAACAGCAGCACCGGTCCGAACTGAGCGTCCTGGGTGGCGCCGACAATCAGCTCCCAACTGTCCCGGCGCACCGCCATGGGTTCCACCATGAAGCCGTCGATGTGCGCTTCGGGGCGCAGCGCGCGCACGCGCTCCAGCATGGCCGTCGCTTCCGCCGCCACGGTTTCGGGGCGGCTGAGGTCAAGCACCACGCCGCCGACATCGGACTTGTGCTGAATCTGTGCCGAGACGATCTTGAGCGCGACCTTGCCGCCCAGCGTGCGCGCGGCGGCCGCCGCGGCTGCCGGCGTGGGTGCGATGCCGCCGCCGACGGTGGGGATGGCATAGGCCGTGAGCAGCGCCTTTACCTCCGGCGGGGTGAGCCAGTCGCGGCCGTCGGCGAGCGCCGCCGCGACCAGTCCGCACGCTCCGGCGCGATCGGGCGCAAAGGCCTCGGGCACCGACGGCGGCACCTGAGTGAGCAGTGCCTGGCGGCGCCGGTATTCGACCAGGTACATGAAGGCGCGCACCGCCTGTTCCGGCGTCGCGTAGCTCGGGATGCCGGCGGCGGCAAACAATTTGCGCGCCGGTTCGGCCTTGGCGGCGCCCACCCAGCTGGTCACCAGCATCGGCTCGGTACGCCCGCCCCAGGCCTGGATCAGGGCGCTGGCCGCTTCCTCGCTGGAGGCGATGGCGGTGGGGCAGTTGAGCGCCAGTACCGCATCGACGTTCGGGTCCGCGGCGAGCGCGGCGGCGGCGTCCGCATAGCGCGCGCCGGGGGCGTCGCCCACGATGTCCACCGGATTGCCGTGGGACCAGGTCGCGGGCAGCTTGGCGTTCAGCGCCGCCAGCGTTTGCGGGGCGAGCTCGGCGAGCATGCCGCCCTGTTCGATCAGGGCATCGGTGGCGAGCACGCCGATGCCGCCGCCGTTGGTGAGGATGGCGACGCGCGGCCCGCGCGGTTGGCGCCCGGTGGCGAGGATCGCGGCGGCGTCGAACAGTTCTTCCAGCGTATTCACCCGCAGTGCGCCGATGCGGCGGAATACGGCGTCGTAGACGGCATCGTTGCCGGCCAGCGCCCCGGTATGGGAGGCCGCGGCGCGCGCGCCTTCGGCATGGCGCCCCGCCTTGACCACGATCAGGGGTTTCACCCGCGCCGCCGCCCGCGCCGCCGAGATGAACTTGCGCGCGTTGGTGACGGACTCGACGTAGAGCAGGATCGCCTCGGTGCCGGGATCCCCGGCCAGGTAATCGAGCAGATCGCCGAAGTCCACGTCGATCATGTCGCCGAGCGACACCAGATGCGAAAAGCCGATGCCTTGCGCCTCGGCCCAGTCGAGAATCGAGGTGACGATGGCGCCCGACTGGGTCAGGAACGCGAGCTTGCCGGGCCGGGCATCGAGGTGGGCGAAGCTGGCGTTGATGCCGGTGCCCGAGGCCAGAATCCCGAGACAGTTGGGGCCGACCAGGCGCAGGCCATGGGGTTGCGCGGCGGCCAGCAGCGCTTGTCGACTGTCGCTGCCGGCCGGGTCGGCGCTGAACCCCGCCGTGAGGACCACGGCCGCGCGGGTGCCGCGCGCGCCCAGCTCGGCGAGCAGCGCCGGCACCGTCGCCGGCGGCGTCGCGATCACGGCCAGATCCGGCACCACGGGCAGCGCCGCCACATCCGGATAGCAGATGATCCCATGCACCACCGCGCGTCTGGGGTTGACCGGCAGGATGGCGCCGGCAAAGCCCGCGCCGATCAGGTTGCCCAGCACCCGCTCGCCCACCGACCCCGGCGCGTTGCTGGCGCCGATCAGGGCGATGGCGCCGGGGCGGAAGAAGGCGTCGAGGTTGCGGATGGACAAGGCGCGTCTCCGGGCAGGGGGTTACTGGGCAGGGGGTTACTGGGCGACGTAACCGCCGTCCACCGGCATGCAGTGGCCGGTCACGAAGGACGCCTGGTCCGAGCACAGCCAGGCCACCGCGTGGCCGATCTCGTGGGGCTGGCCCATGCGTCCGATCGGCTCCGCCGCGATCATGCCGGCGATGAGCCTGGAGTCGGAACCGGCGCGGGCGACCATGGGAGTTTCGATCAGTCCGGGGCAGACCGAATTGACGCGAATCTTCTTTTTCGCGAATTCGATGGCGGCGGACTTGGTGAGCCCGTTGACGCCGTGCTTGGCGGCCCCATAGGCGGGCGCCATGGCGGCGGCCACCAGGCCGGCTATCGAGGCGGTGCTGACGATGGCGCCGGCGCTGTCCTGGTCGAGAAACTGCTGAATCTCGGCCTTCATGCACAGCCATACGCCCTTGAGATTCACCGCGATGTTGCGGTCGAAGTTTTCTTCCGTGCACATCACGGTGTTCGCCATGCGTCCCGAAATGCCGGCGTTGTTGAAGGCGCAGTCGAGCCGCCCGTAATGGCTGACGCAGGCCTTGACGAGCGCATCGACCTCGGCGGATTTGGACACATCGCAGCGCACGAACACGGCGTCGCCGCCGGCGGCCTTGATCAGGCTCACCGTTTCGTTACCGCCGGCCTCGTCCACGTCCGAGACCACCACGCGCGCGCCTTCGGCGGCGAAAATCTTCGCGGTGGCACGGCCGATGCCCGAACCCGCGCCCGTGATCATGCCTACCTTGTTGGCCAGAATACCTGTCATGTTGTTATCTCCGGTTGTGTGAAATGGAAGCTGTGGTGGGTTGCGAAATCGATTGCAATGCATCAAACCACCAATGGAACGGCGAGAGCAAACGCGCCTCGCGCCGCTGAGGCCGACCGAGTGCAGCTAACGCCTGGTTGAAAAACCGCTGCGGCAGCCCTGCATGGCAAAGAACCACAGACAAGGAACCACAGACAAGGAACCACCACGCGTGGAGTTGCCTATAATCCGCGCCCTGAAGCGCTGCGCGGACCCGGGACCATGATTGCGACGACGAATGCCGGATTTCTCGGCTCGGAAGTGGAGAACACCCCTGCCAATCAGGCGCGCTTTCACGTCATTCCGGTGCCGTTCGAGCGCACCACCTCCTATGGCGGCGGCACCCGCGAAGGGCCGGGCGCGATCCTCGCAGCGTCGCAACAGCTCGAAACCTGGGACGGCGAGAGCAATCCCTCGCTGCTCGGCATTCACACCCAGCCAACCGTGGCGGTGGATGGCGACATCGAAGCGGTGATGGAAGCCATCGCCGCGGCCACCGAAGCGGCCGTGCGTGCCGGCGCCCTGCCGGTGGCGATCGGTGGCGAGCACACGGTTACCTGCGGTGTGGTACGCGGTCTGCTGCGCAGCGGCATCGGTCCCTTCGGCGTGGTGCAGATCGACGCCCACGCCGATCTGCGCGATCGTTACGAAGGCAATCCCTACAGTCACGCGTCGGTGATGCGGCGCGTGGTGGAGGACGGCGTGCCGCTGTTCCAGCTCGGCGTGCGCGCCTGCTGCGAGGAGGAGCTGCGCGCGCGGCGCGACTTCCACGTCGGTGCCATCGATGCCCGCGAGCTGGTGGTCGGCAACCGGATGACGCTGGAGTTGCCGGCGGATTTTCCGCAGCAGGTATTTTTCACGGTGGACGTGGACGGACTGGATCCCAGCGTTTTCCCCAGCACGGGCACGCCGGTGCCCGGTGGGCTGGGCTGGTATCAGACCCTGGCATTGTTTGAATCCGTCGCGCGTCAGCGCCGCATCGTCGGTTTCGATGTCATGGAGTTCGCGCCCATCCCCGGCTTTCACGCCTACGAATTCGCCGCCGCCCAGTTGATCTACAAGTTCATGGGCATCTGCCAGCGGATCGAAGCCGAAGCCGTCTGATCGACACATTCGCCCACACAGGCCCTCACGCATGAAACTGGAAGGTATCAAGGTTCTCGATCTATCGCTGTTTCTCCCGGGTCCGGCGCTCACCCAGATGATGGCCGATCACGGCGCCGAGGTGATCAAGCTCGAGCCCGCCAACGGCGGCGAGCCCAATCGCGAGATCGGCCCCAAGCGCGACGGCGTGTCGGTGTATTTCGCCAACACCCATCGCGGCAAGAAAAGCGTGCAGCTGAATCTGAAAAACGACGCGGGCAGGGAGATGGCGCTGCGGCTCGCCGCGCGCGCCGATGTGGTCATCGAGGCGTTCCGGCCCGGCGTGGTGGATCGTCTGGGCATGGGTTACGAGCAGGTGCGCGCGCGCAACCCCGGCGTGGTCTACGCCTCGCTGTCCGCCTTCGGGCAGACCGGGCCCTATGTGAAGAAGCCCGCCCACGATCTCGCCACCGAAGCCTACGCCGGCATTCTGAGCGTCAATCTGGGCTTCGACGGCAAGCCGGCGATTCCCGCCATTCCCAATGCCGACATGCTCACCGCGATGATGGGTCTGTCGGCGGTGCTGATGGCGCTGCTGCGGCGACAGCAGACGGGTTTGGGTGACTACATCGACCTCGCCATGATGGATTCCCTGATCGCCTGCGTGCCCAACAATCTGGGCAGCGTATTCGCCGAGAAGAAAGCCCCGGTAGTGAAGGACGAGCGCACCTGGGGCGGCTACGCCATGTACAACATCTACGAAACCCGCGACGGCAAGTACATCGTGCTGGGCGCGTCGGAAATTCATTTCGCCAAAAACGTGCTGACCAAAATGGGCCGGCTCGATCTGCTGCCGTTCTGTGAACCGCCGCCGGGACCGACGCAGCAGCCGGTGAAGGAGTTTTTCACCGCGACCTTTCTGTCGCGCACCCAGGCCGAGTGGATCCAGTGGTTTGCGGATGTCGATGCGGCCTTTGCGCCCGTCAACGACCTGCGTCAGGGCGCCGACGATCCCCAGATCCGCGCCCGCGAAATGATCGTCGAGGACGCGGCGGGTCGCGAACACATCGGCATTCCCATCAAGTTCCGCAACGAACCCGGGCGCATCGACCCCGAGCCGCCGGGTCTGGGCGAGCACAACGAAGAACTGGCGCGCGCCCTGGGCTTCAGCGCTGCGGAAATTCGCGCGATGCAAGCCGGAGGTGCATTCGGCGCCGGTTGAGCGCTGGCGTCGCTGCGGGCCCGGTGCATGACATTCGGTGGCGGTGGCGGTGGCCACGGCGAGTTTGCCAGAGTGCGTCCGTCCGTGGCGAGAAGAAAACCGCTGCCGCCATGAACATGAAAATGGCGATCGGCAACGTGCTGACCGAACGGATGTTTTTGATCATTCGTGTGGTATGGGGTTTGCCGCCATGGCTGCATGACGGCTTTTGGAAAGCAGCAGACCAAGCGCCACGCCCGTCAATATACCCGGCATGCCTTCGTAAATACTTTCATGCCATCCAAGCTGCCGCCAGGCCAACGCAACGGCAATGCCTGCGAGCATTATCGCGATGGCGGCGGGTTCCGCAATTTTCCGCTGGAGCGCATACAAGATCAGCAATGGCCCGAAGGCGCACGCCAGGGTGGACCAGGACAGGATGACCAGGCTGAAGACGCTGGATGAATTGCTCAGGGCTACGATCAGGGCAAAGCCGGTGATCAGGGCGGTCGCTGTTTTGATCAGCACCGGATTATTGATCATGCCGGGCACGAGATCATTGGTGATCGCGGCGGAGCAGGAGAGCACCAGGCTGTCCGCCGTTGACATGGTCGCCGCAAAAATCCCCGCCAGGATGACGCCCACCAGCGCGGGATGCAGCAGTTGGACCGCGATGGTGGGAAGTGCGAGCTCCGGGTCCATGTTCTGCAGTTCGGGCAGGTAATACCGGGATAACATTCCCACCCCGGTCGCCAGCGCATAGAAAACCGCAAAATAGGCGTAATACCATATGCGGGCCACTTTTATACCGCGCGGGTCGTGGACCGCCATGAACCGCACCATGATGTGCGGCTGACCAATGACACTGACCCCCGCGAACATCCAGCCAAAAATGAACAACAGCAGCCCGGGCGCCGCAGGAATAAGCAGATTGGGCGGTGTCAGGTTGAGATAGCCCGGTATATCGGCCAGCATCTCGACTGTCGCGTACAGCCCTCCCAGATTGTGGACGCCGACCGAGAACAGCAGCAGCATCGCAACCATCATCACTGTGGCCTGTGCCGCATCGGTCCATATCGAGGCGCGGATGCCTCCGGCAATACAATAGGCAAGCACCATCAGCGCCACCAGCCAGGCGCCAAGTGTCTGGTCCCAGCCCAGTACCCCGTGCAAGGCCTTGCCGCCGGCCGAAATCTGCGCCGCGGCGTAAGCGCCAAGAAAGACAACTGTGAAAATCGCCGCCACACGCCGCCAAACTGGCATGTCGCCACCGTTCCAGCGCGCCAGCACGCCGTTGAACGAAACCTCACCGGTCCTCTGGGTTGCCATGTTCAGGCGGCGGTGGATGAACTGTGAGACAAGTAAATCGCCCGCTATCCATCCAATCATCAGCCAAACGGCAACCAGACCAACGGTATAGGTATAGCCAATGACGCCGATGAACATATAGCCGGAATTGTTCGTCGCCACCGCCGACAAACCCGCCAGCCATGGCGATACATGCCTGCTGGCGAGATAATAATCTTCTGGGGTTTTTCTGGAACGAAAGTAGGAAGCAAGCCCGATGGCCAGGAACGCCAGCAGAAATCCACTGAAACTGGCGAGTATCACGGGCCGGAATGCCGCGGCAATATTGAACTGGATGGCCCGCTCATATCGCAACCTCAAGCAATGTGAGTACGGGCTTTTCTATCGCGGACGTGTGCTCGCGCGCAGCGATGAATTCAGGGCGTGGCGTCTTTGGGCCATAGGGAGCCACAAGCCGGTTGGACACCGCGTTATAGACCATGAAGGCATTGGAACGCGGAAAGGGGGTGATGTTGCCGTTGGAGCCATGCATGATATTGCAATCAAAAATGACCACGGTGCCGGGATCTCCGACGGGCGCAACGATACCATGCTCGACCGCCAGTTCGGCCAGGCTGTCCCGGTCGGGGACGCCGTATTCCTGCCGCTTGAGCGACATCTGGTAATGGTTTTCGGGGGTTTCCCCGATGCAACTCAGGAATTTTTTGTGCGATCCGGGCATCAGCATCAACGGACCGTTATGAACGGTATTCGGCGAAAGCAATATGGACATCGAAAGCGCGCGCATCCGCGGCATGCCATCCTCGACGTGCCAGGTTTCGAAATCGGAATGCCAGTAAAACTCCTTGCCCTGAAAACCCGGTTTATAGTTCAGCCGTGATTGATGGATGTAGACATCATCGCCCAGAAGAAAGCGTGCGACCCCCGCCAAGCGCTCGTCCGCCGCGAGCCGCGCCACGACGGCGTTTTGCCGGTGGATCATGAAGATCGAACGGATTGCCTTTTCACCGGGTTCGGTGATGACGGTTTCCGCGTCAAGCAAGTGTGGATCGGCAAGCAGCTTCGCCGATTCCGCCTGCAGAACTGCCACTTCATCACCTGTGAACAGATTATCAAGCTCCAGATAGCCGTCACGCTCGAACTTCTGCGTCTGGGCCTGGCTGATTGGCGCGCCTTCATGCCATGTGTTGTGAACGACGGGATCACGCCGGGAAACAAGTTCCGCCATGCGCTGACCACGGGAAGGATAAAGATCAGTCATTTTATGCGTCCTCGGATGGTCGGGTGCAGCCTGTCAATACATAAAATTTCTACACGGTTTCGGTTTGTCGGTAGGCGCCGGTCTCGTCGTGCACTTCATTGCCGGTCACCGGCGGATTGAAAACGCAGGCCGTCACCAGTTCGGTTTCGGCGCGCAAGGTGTGGTGATCATGTTCGTTCAGGGCATACAGCGTGCCGGGGGCAAGCGGGTGAACTGTTCCCGTGGCCAATTCGGTTACGCTACCTGTCCCGCTGATGACGAACACCGCCTCAAGGTGGTATTGATAACGGAAGGTCCATTCGCCACCTGCCTTCAAGGTTGTGATGTGAAAGGAAAATCCCATGCCGTCTTCTTTCAGAAGCAGACGGCTGCTCTCCCAACCTTTATCGGTGACGTTTCGGTCCGACTTGCGGATTTCATCGAGTTTTTTGATCAGCATCTGGATACTTCTCCTATTCTGCGGCGATGAAAACGGCTTTCGGAAAGAACAGTCTGGAACGCCTGCCGCAGGATGCCGAGGCCGGCCGCAAAAACATCATCTTCGATGGTAAGCGGCGCCAGTACTTTGACAACTTCATCTTCGGCGCCGCTGGTTTCGATGATCAGCCCATTCTGGAATGCCGCTCGGGTCAGGGTTGCCGCAGTTTTTCCGGATCCGGTATCAATGCCCAGCATCATGCCGCGGCCCTTGATTTTGAGCGGGATGTCGTGATCCGCGACGATCTGTTCGAGGTTATTGGCCAGCAAGTCGGCGCGGCGCTGCACATCGGTCGCGAAACTGTCTGTGCGCCAGAAGTGCCGAAGCGCCGCTGTCGCGGTCACAAAGGCATGGCAGTTGCCACGAAAAGTGCCGTTGTGTTCGCCGGGATTCCATTGGTCCAGTTCCGGGCTGAAAAGGGTGAGCGAAAAGGGTAGCCCCATCCCGGAAAGTGATTTCGCCATGGTGACGATGTCAGGCTTGACGCCGGATTCTTCGAAACTGAAAAATCCGCCGGTCCGACCGCATCCTGCCTGGATGTCATCAACGATCAGCAATGCGCCATGCGCCTTCGCGATGCGTGCGATCTTGCGCAGCCATTCAGGCGACGCCACGTTGAGACCGCCTTCGCCCTGAACCGTTTCAACCAGAATCGCGCAAGCCGGGTCCAGCCCGCTCGACGAATCACTGAGGCGCTGCTCGAGCATATCGGCTGTGTCGATGCCATCGCCGAAATAGCCATCGAATGGCTCATGACTAACGTCGCCAAGTGTGACGCCCGCGCCACCGCGTTTGCTCTCGTTCCCGGTGCATGCGAGCGAACCGAGCGTCATGCCATGAAATCCATTGGTGAAGGCGATGACATTGGAGCGCCCCGTCACCTTACGGGCCAGCTTCAACGCCGCTTCCACCGCATTGGTGCCGGTCGGTCCGGGGAACATGACCTTATACTTCAGGCCGCGAGGTTTCAGTATGGTTGCTTCCAGTTCCTCAAGGAATGCCTGCTTGGCGTTCGTATGCATATCCAGGCTATGGGTCACGCCGTCAGCATTGATATAATCGAGCAGCGCCTGCTTCAGGACCGGATGGTTATGTCCATAATTGAGGCTGCTGCAGCCGGATAGAAAATCAAGGTAGCGTCCGCCCTTGCTGTCATACAGCCACGGACCCTCGGCGCGCACGAACTGGCGCGGTATTGCGCGGCAATAGCTCCGCACATTGGACTCCAGACGTTCATAGACGGATATATCGGGTTTCACGTTCGAAGGTGCGGGTGAAAGCATCATGATATTTTCCTCGCTCTGGTAACATCAGGGCGTATTTTGGGGCACCCTGATCGGCCCGATGGAAATCAACTCTTCGGACTCGTGTGCGCCGCCAAAGTGGACGTCGCTCCTGAAGTGCGGGCGAGCTTGCAGCGTCGCCCGATGATGCTTGGCAAAGCCCTCGAACATTCTGCGGGACGCTATGTTGGAGGGGGTGACGGTGGTGATCAGACGTGCGGCGCCGCGCACCCCTGGGAGCTGAAAGAGTTCGTTAAGCAAACGTTGGCCAAGGCCATGGCCGCGCGCCGATGCGTGCACGGCGACCTGCCACACGAACATGCTGTCGGGCTCTCGCGGCGGTCGGTATCCCGAAATCCAACCCACAATGCCGCCGGCATGTTCGGCCAGAATGCAGGTGTCGGCGAAATGGGTACACTGCAAGAGATTGCAATATAGCGAATTGGAATCAAGCGGTGGGCAAGCTGCAATCAGCTGCGAGACGGCGGGGCCATCGCCTGCTGTTGGCGTGCGAAAAACGAGTTTTTCTGTCAGTTCACCCAATGATCTTGTGTCGGCAAGGTGCATACCACTCACCTTCGTGAGTTGGTTATTCAGCATAAGTTATTTCCATGTTTTAATATTTTAGTTTGTAAAATATAGTCTGTTGCCCGCAAGAATAAAACCCCCCATTTGAGGAGATGTCATGAAGGAAATGGCGAAATTGTGCAAGAATGTTCCGAAATCAAAGCTATGTAATTGATTTTTCGGAGACAAACATATTTTTTTGAGTAAAATATGTTTGTCGTTTTCCGGGTTTTTTCGCGGGATTTGAAGATGGTAAACTACAAACACCGAACGGAATCGGCCTTGCGCGCAATCCGAAGCCTGATCCGTGCCGCGGAACTGGAAGGCAAACGGCTAGCCGCGGCCACGGGCCTCACGCCCTCGCAACTCGTTGTATTGCAGGAGGTGGCCCGCCACGAAAAGACGACAGCCGGCGCGATTGCCACGGCGGTGCGCTTCGGGCACGCGACGGTTACCAATATTGTCGACAGGCTGGAGCAGAATGGGCTGGTTGTCCGCAGGCGCGGTGAACAGGATCGGCGTCAGGTTTGGGTCACCGTCACCGCCAATGGACGTTCCGCATTGTCTGCGGCGCCAGATATGCTGCAAGACACGTTTCAGACGCGTTATGAGGCGTTGCCGGACTGGGAACAAGCAATGATCGCCGCCATGCTTGAACGGCTGACGGCGTTACTGGATGCCGACACAAATGACGCCGCGCCGTTGATAGATGCGGGTAAAATTGACCGCCCCGCGCCGGGACAGCCGTGATAGCGCGATCAGCCACATGCAGCGCGCAACTATCCCTCACTGCAATGCGGGATTTGGAGGCCGCATCAGACTCCCATCAATCCCCAATCCCCAATCCCCAATCCCCAATCCCCAATCCCCAATCCCATCAATGCAGCGTGTTATTAACCCGACCATAAATATCGCTGGGTTAATAACGCGGCACAAGGATGTGCCGCCGCTGGCCTTCGGCCAGCGCGGGTTAATAGTCTACGGTGACAGCTGAAACACAACGGGATACTTGCCGGCAACAGAGGTTGGCAACTCATTGATCCTGAAAGCGGAAACGAACCTTATTGCGATGTCCTGCTGGACTAACATGGTGCCCGAGGCCGGATTTGAACCGGCACGACCCGAAGGTCGAGGGATTTTCGTACCACTTCGGCTTTCGCCGCCGCCCACGGCAAGCCGCCGGCGTTCGTGGTCTGGAGCACGCCTTCACCCTGGCCTTGCGGCTGTAGGTGCCCGCCGTCTGCTCTCTACACCTTCCCGTCCGGAGGCGGGCTTGGCTCGGCGTTGGCGCGGGCTTGGTGCAGCCCAGGGCGTTCGCCGACTTTGACGGGTGTCACCCGGCGGGTTTCCCCGGCGGGGCTCAAATTGGTTCAAGTCCCTTGTGTCTACCGATTTCACCACTCGGGCATGAGCGGGGGTGCGATGTCGTCTTTGTCACGCGGTCGTGGTCACGCGGTCGTGGTCACGCGGTCGTGGTCACGCGGTCGTGGTCACGCGGTCGTGGTCACGCGGTAGCGCGGCGCCACGATAAACCATCCGCGCGCGCCGCGCCAATCCGAGGCGGGTATAGGCGTGCGCTTGTCCCTGTCGCCGCAGATTTCACGACAGGGACCGCGGTATTGCTATTGCGCCATGTAACCGCCCCAC
>JBFWOQ010000035.1:0-29954 GCA_050250395.1 Porticoccaceae bacterium | reverse complement strand
ACGCCGATCTGTTCGCCACCGATCTCGACAAGGCGACGCTGATCCGCTACATCGACCGTTTCCTGATGTTCTATGTGAAAACCGCCGATCGTCTGCAACGCACCGCGACCTGGCTGGACAATCTCGACGGCGGACTCGATTATCTGCGCCGCGTGGTGATCGAGGATTGCCTGGGCGTCGGCGCGCAAATGGAGGCCGAAATGACCGCGGTGATCGACACCTACCAGTGCGAATGGAAGACCACCATCGAGGATCCGGAAAAACTCAAGCTGTTCCGGCCCTTTGTGAACAGCAATCGCAGCGACGAGCAGGTGGTGTTCGTGCGCGAGCGCGACCAGATTCGGCCGGCGCGTGAAGACGAACGCGAGGTGGAGCCGGCGTGAGCAGCATGACCCGCACCGAACCCGCCCCTGCCAACCCCGCTCCGGATGCGCTGCGCTGGGTGGATGTCTGCGCCCTCGACGACCTGCCGTTCGACGCCGGCGTGGCCGCGCTGCTCGACGAAGGCCTATCGAGCGAGTGCCAGATCGCGCTGTTTCGCATCGAGGATTCGACCGAGATCTACGCGGTGGCCAATCTGGATCCGTTCAGTCACGCCAATGTGCTGGGGCGCGGCATCCTGTGTCATATCCAGGGCGAACCCGCGGTCGCCTCGCCGGTGCTGAAACAGCACTTCAGTCTGCGCGACGGCCGCTGCTTCGAGGACGACGCGGTGCGCATCGCCACCTATGCCGCGCGGGTCAGCGACGGTCGCGTTTGGGTCGCCGCATCCGGCGGGGAGTGCTGAGCGCATGGCGCAGTATCGCTTTTACACCGCCGACGTATTCACCGACCGCGCCTTTCAGGGCGCGCCGATCGCGGTATTTCCCGAGGCGGCCGCCATTCCCGAGGCGTTGCTGCCGGCCATTGCGCGCGAGCTGAATCTGTCGGAAACCGTGTTCGTCTATCCCGACACTGTTACCGACACTGTTACCGACACTATTTCCGATACGGCTTCCAGCACCAGCCCAGCTACTCCGCCACAGCGGTTCCGGCTGCGGGTGTTCGGTCCGGCGGGGGAAGTGGATTTCGCCGGGCATCCGATGCTCGCGGCAGCGCGGGTGCTGCTGGGAACCGGGCTCGGTCCACTCGGGGAACGTCCGCTGCCCTTGACCTTCGTGCAGAACAGCGGTGCCATCTCGGTCAACCTGGGCCCGGCGCGCGGCAATGCCTGTTTCGTGCAGTTCAGTCTGCGGGTCAATCCGGTGCTGGACCGCTACACGCCCACCCCTGCCGAGCTTGCGGCGCTGTTGTCATTGCCGGAGCGGGAGATCGACACCCGGCTGTTCGCCACCCGGTTGGCCAGTATCGAGGTGCCCTACCTGATCGTGCCCATCCTGTCCCAGGAGGCGGTCGAAAAGGCGCGCTTCAATCTCGAAGCCTGGAGTCAGTCCGGCGCGCCGGCACTGGCGGCGCAGGAGATTTTTTTGTTCAGCGGCCGCACGCGCACTCGCGATGCCGATTTTCACGGCCGTTTGCTGGGGCCTGCCATCGGGCCGCGGAGCGATCCGCCGATCGGTTCGGTGATGCCCTGTTTTGCCGGGTATCTGGCCGACCATGCGCATATTCGCGAGGGCACCTACACCTTCACCATCGACCGCGGCACACCGGAAACCCGGCGCAGTCTGCTGCATATCGAAATCGACAAACGCCGCGACCGGCCCGCCATGCTGAGGGTCGGCGGCGATGCGGTGCTGGTTACCCAAGGCACCCTGACCCTGGATTTCTAGAGGCGCATATGCTGTTCGGTCGCCACAGCAAGAATCCCATCGCCATCGCCGACAAGGAGGTCGCGAACTGGACCTACACCACCTGCGGTTACTGCTCGACCGGCTGCGCCATCGAAGTGGGCAAGAACGCCGACGGCAAGGTGGTCGCCTCGCGCGGTGTCGGCGGCGCCGATGTCAATCGCGGCAAGCTGTGCCTGAAGGGCATGTTCGAGCACGAACTGTTCGACGCCCAGGGCCGCGGCAACGAGCCGCTGCTGCGCCGCCATATCGGCGCAGCTTTCGCGCCCACCACCTGGGATAACGCGCTCGACCATATGGCGAGCGAGATTCGCCGCATCCAGGGTCAGCATGGCCGCGATGCGTTTGCCGTGGTGTCCACCGGGCAGATCCTCACCGAGGAGTTCTATACCCTCGGCAAGCTGACGCGCGGGCTGATCGGCACCAACAACTACGACGGCAACACCACGCTGTGCATGGCCTCCGCGGTGTCCGGCTACAAGCGCTCCTTCGGCTCCGACGGTCCGCCCGGCTGCTACGGCGATTTCGAGCACACCCACTGCCTGCTGGCCTGGGGCTCGAACCTGCCCGAGCAGCACCCGATCATCTACTGGCGCCTGAAAGAGGCGCTGGAAAAACGCCGGTTTCCGCTCATCGTCATCGATCCGCGGGTGACCATGCTGGCGCAGTTCGCCGACATCCATCTGCCCATTCGCCCCGGCACCGATGTCGTGCTGCAGAACGCGCTGATGCACGTGATCCTCGCCGAAGGGCTGGAAGATCGGGACTACGTCGCCGCCAACACCACCGGCATCGAGGAGCTGCGCGCCGAAGTCGCGAACTGGGATCCGACCACGGCGGCACGAATCTGCGGCATCGACGAGGACCGCATTCGCACCGTCGCGCGCCTGTACGCGAAGGCGCCGGCGGCGATGCACATCTGGTGCATGGGCATCAACCAGAGCACCCACGGCTCCGACGGCGTGGTGGGCATGAACAATCTGGCGCTACTCACCGGGAATATCGGCAAGCCGGGCGGCACGGCGCTGTCGATCACCGGCCAGTGCAACGCCATGGGCACCCGCGAGTGGTCCTCCTGCTCCGGTCTGCCCGGCTATCGCGCGCTCGAAAACCCGGAACACCGCGCCGAGATCGGCAAGTTCTGGAACGTCGATCCGGAGTTCTTCCCGAAAAAGCGCGGGCTGTTTCAGACCGATATTTTTCCCGCCATCGAAACCGGGCAGATCAAGGGCCTGTGGCTGGTCGCCACCAACCCGCTGACCTCCATGCCCAACACGGCGCGCATCCGCAAGACGCTCGAAAAACTCGAATTCCTGGTGGTGCAGGACTCCTATCAGGACATGGAGAGCACCCAGTACGCGCACCTGTATCTGCCCGCCGCAGTCTGGGCCGAAAAGGAAGGCACCTTCACCAACACCGAGCGCCGCATCAATCTGGTGCGTCAGGTCACGGCGCCGCGCGCCGGCTGCAAGGCCGATCTGGCGATCTTCAACGAACTCGCGCGACGTTTCGACCCGGAGGGCAAGGTGCATTTTCCGGAGCGGCCGGCGCAGGTGTTCGCCGAGATGACGCAACTGTCGAAAGGCCGCCTGTGCGATATCTCCGGCATGGATCACGACCTGATCGAGGACAGCCGCGGTATCCAGTGGCCGTTCACCGATGAGCAGCGCGATGCCGGCCTGCCACCACCCATCGGCGGGGTACGTCTCTACACTCAGCCGCGCAGCTTCCAGCACCCGGACGGCCGCGCCAAGCTGATTCCGCTGCCCTTTGTCGACAACAACGAGCGGCCCGACGAACAGTTCCCGTTCTGGCTCAACTCGGGGCGGCTGGTCGAGCACTTCCACACCCGCACCCGCACCGGCAAGGTCGGCAACAACAACAAGTTCAGCCCCATTCCCTTTGTCGAGATCAACCCCGATGCCGCCGCCGCGCTCGGCATCCGCCATCAGGACTATGTGCGCTGCGTGTCGCGGCGCGGCGACGCCGTGGTCATGGCCATGCTGACCCAGCGCGTGCCGCGCGACATGGTGTTCATCCCGTTTCACTTTTTCGATTGCGTGAACCGTCTGACCCTGGGCCTGCTCGACCCCCACTCGCGGCAGCCGGCATTCAAGCAGGCGGCGGTGCGTGTGGAACGCATCGCCGATCAGGTCGGTGCCGCACGCATGGATCGCGACCTGCGGACCTATTGATACCACTGGCACCAACCATGCTGTGCTGTCCCCCGGAGTGACATGAACAAGATCGAACGGCCCGTCGACACCCGCGCCGAGCAGCACCAGGCGATCTTTCCGGTCCGCGACGACGAGCCAGCCTACGCCTATCTGTGGGACAAGGACGCGCGCGCCACCAACCGCTATGGCAACCTGATCGAGCTGGTCGCCGCCGACAGCGAGCTGCGCGGCGAGAGCCTCCATATCAACGCCAATCCCGAAGTCGGCAGCAATCCCAACCGCTACAAACAGCACGGATTTTTCTTCAACGCCGACAACTGCATCGGCTGCCACGCCTGCGAATCCGCGTGCAGCGAGAAAAACGACAACCCGGCGCACATCGCGTTTCGCTCGGTGGGCTATGTCGAGGGCGGCACTTTCCCCGACTACCAGCGCATCAACATCTCGATGGCGTGCAACCACTGCGAAGACCCGGTGTGCCTGAAGGGCTGCCCGACCCGCGCCTACACCAAGTTCGCCGAATACGGCGCGGTGTTGCAGGACCCGGACATCTGCTTCGGCTGCGGCTACTGCACCTGGGTGTGCCCCTACAACGCGCCCCAGCTCGACCCGGTCAAGGGTCAGGTGACCAAGTGCAACATGTGCGTCGACCGCCTCGAAGTCGGCCTCAAACCCGCCTGCGTCAGCGCCTGCCTGGGCAACGCGCTGGATTTCGGCGTGATCGAGAACATTCCGGAAAACCGCATCGAGGCCAAGACCGAAATTCCGGGTTTCCCCGACCCGTCCATCACCCACCCCAACATCCGCTTCCAGCAGACGCGCTCGACCCATCGGGAGATGACCCGCCCCGACGGCCTGCCGGTGAAATACCATAAGGACGACGCCACCGGCGCCTTCACGCCGGAAGTGGACGCGCGCAAGCGCGGCGCCGCGCGCGAGTGGAACTGGCGCAAGCTGCTCACTTCCCACGAGAGCGCCCACGTCGTGTTCACGCTCAGCACCCAGGCGGTACTCGGCGCCTTCCTGCTGACGCTGCTGGGCGGTTTGTTCGGCGCCGCGGGCAGGCAGGCCGCGCTGGCGCCACTGGCTACCGCGCCCGTCGTTGCGCCGCTCGCGGTGACGCTGCTGGCGTTGCTCACCTATGGCTTATTCAAACTCAACATGCACCTGGGCAAGCCGCACCGCTTCTACCGCGGCTTCAACAATCTGCGCTGGTCGCCGGTGAGCCGCGAGATTGCGGGCATCACCGGGTTCTACACGCTGCTGATCGGCTTCGTGTTGCTGGCGCCGTTCGCGCACCCGCTGGCACTCGCGCTGCGCCAGTCGATCGGCGTGGGCGCCGCCCTGTGCGGGCTTGCCGGCCTGTATTTCATGTACCGCATCTACCGTATCCCGGCGCGGCCGTTCTGGGATCACTGGCAGACCGCGACCGCGTTCGGCGGCAGCGCGCTGGCTCTGGGCGGGCTGCTCGCGGGTCTGGTGGCACTGCCCATCCTGGCCTTCGCCGGGGCCACCACCGCACCCCTGGTCGCGGGGCTCGCCGCCGTGATCTGCGCCGGGCTCGGCATCGAAGCCATCGGCCATGTCGGCCACGCTCGCGCGATGAAAGTGCTCGGCAAGGAGGGTTCGGTGTCCTGGTTTCTGCAAACCACGCGCTATTACTACCCCTGGCTGCTGCGCAATGGGCTGCTCGCGCTGAATATCGTCGCGACGGCGGCGCTGGCCCTGATCGCCGCGGCCGGCGCGCTCAGTGGTTGGGGTGCGGTGGTGGCCTGGCTGCTGCTGGCGCCGGGCTTGATCGCCGCCGCCGCCATCGGTCGCTCGCTGTTCTTCGTGGTGGTGATTCCCACCACCATGCCGGGCGCCTTCTTCTGGAAAAACCAGGATTTCATCGACCACGCCCGCACGACCGGGCTGGTGGATCGCGAGCAGGTCGGCGTGGTGCGCGAACTGCACGGCAAGTTCAAGGGCGACGAGCTGTGGGCGACCGTCAAGGCCGCGCGACCGCGCGCTGTGCTGGCGCACCTGAAGGAAATCCTGATCTGGAAGCCGCTGCCGGGAGCGGAGCACCGGAAATGATCGGGCCAGTCTCAGCCGCAATCGGCACCGCCGGTCGCGTCGATCTGGTCGGCGCTGGCCCCGGCGATCCCGAACTCATCACGCTCAAGGCCGTGCGCCTGCTGGAGCAGGCCGAAGTGGTGGTCTACGACCGGCTGGTGAATCCGGCGCTGCTGCAACACTGTCGGCCGGATTGCGCGCACATCTATGTGGGCAAACGCAAGCACTGCCACAGCATGCCGCAGGCACGCATCTGCGAACTGCTGGTGACGCTCGGCCGACAGGGCAAGCGCGTGGTGCGCCTCAAGGGCGGCGATCCCTTTATCTTCGGTCGCGGTGGCGAGGAAATCGACGCCCTGAACGCCGCCGGCATCCCGTGCGATGTGGTACCCGGCATCACCGCCGCCACCGGCTGCGCGGCGGCCACCGGCATTGCGCTCACCCACCGCGATCATGCCCAGGCGGTTACCCTGGTCACCGCGCATCGCCAGGATGGCAAACTCGCGCTCGACTGGTCCCTGCTGTGCCGGCCCCACCACACCACCGTGGTCTACATGGGGCTGTCCTGCCTCGCCGAAATCGCGGTCGGGTTGATCGAGCAGGGTCTCCCGGCAACAACGCCAGTGGCGGTCATCGCCAATGGCACCACGGATCGCCAGCGGGAAGTGTTCGGTACCCTCGCCGACATTGCCTGGCGGGTGCAAGCAGACCCGCTGTCGTCACCGGCGCTGTTGATCGTCGGGGATGTGGTGGCGGCGCGGGGGCGACTGAGGTTGCCCGGGACCGAGGCCGCGACGCCGCTGACGGTCTCCACCGCGATGGCCGAGGCAACGCTTGCCCGTCGGACCGGTTAGCCGCTGGTTGAAAGGCTGCTGCGGCAGCCATCTGCTTCTCGCATCTGGCCCCTCGCGACGCTTTTCAACAAGCGGTTAGCGCGCGGATAGGCGGTTTTTCAACGTGCGTGCCCGAGCAGCGATAACCCATTCGCGCGCGGAAATGGTTCTGTTTCCCGCGATCACCGCTCGCGTTCAATCAAGATGCCGTTCTCGTGGAGCGCATCGATCTCGGCTGCGCTGCGGCCGAGCAGGGTTCCCAACAGTTCGCGGTTGTGCTCGCCGAGGGTCGGCGCGCGATAGTCGGGGTTGTCGGGATACTCGGAGGTCTTGATGGGCATGCCGGGAATCTGGAATTCGCCGGCAAAGCGGTCGTTCACCGTGCGCACCGTGCCGCGCGCCACCAGATGGGGGTGGGTGAGGGTTTCCGCGATGGAGAGCACCGGCGCGCAGGGCACGCCATGGGCTTCGAGCAACTCGACGATGGCGGCGACGTTCGGAAATCCGGCCATCCAGTCCTCGATCATCTTCACCACCCGGTCGCGTTGCGCTAGGCGGGCGGCGTCGGTCGCGTAGTTCACATCGCTCACCAGCTCGGGGCGCCCCATCGCCTTGCACA
The DNA here is from genome assembly GCA_050250395.1 of Porticoccaceae bacterium. GTDB lineage: Bacteria > Pseudomonadota > Gammaproteobacteria > Pseudomonadales > Porticoccaceae > JAGPUQ01. Next base: position 22,480 of record JBFWOQ010000035.1, on the reverse strand, counting down.
GGTCTTTCCAGTGATGCATGAAGCCCATCAGCGTGATGTTGCCGCCGGGCGCCCGGTAGATGCCGGCCGGGCAGAGGTAGGCGAGGTGACGGCCGGCGCGCGTGGGCTGGATGGCCCCGTCGCTGCCGCTGCACTGATGCACATTGACCTCGTGGCAGTGGTAGTAGCAGTCGAGGATCGAAATATCCAGATGCTGGCCGCGACCGGTGCGGGCGCGGTGAAGCAGGGCGGCGGCGATACCGAAGGCGCCGTGTACTCCGCTGCTGACATCGCCGATACCGGCGAGCGGGATGTAGGGTGGAGCGTCCGCTTCGCCGATCATCGAGGTGATCCCGGAATAGGCCTGCGCGATGTAGTCGTAGCCGGGCTTGTGGGACAGCGGCCCGCTCTGCCCCAGCGCGGAGATGGAACACAGGATGATGTCGTCCTTCAGTTGGCGGAGGTCCTCATAGCCGAGGCCCATGTCCGCCATGATGCCGGGCTTGAAGTTTTCGACCACCGCATCGCAATGGGGCACCAGCTCCCGCACCAGCGCCAGACCGGCGGGATCGCGCAGGTTCACGCACAGGCTCTTTTTGTTGAGGCTCTGCTGGATGATGTAGAGGCTGCGATCCCCGCGCAGTTTTGAAATGCCGCGCACCATATCGCCGCCGGGTGCCGGCTCGATCTTGATCACCTCGGCGCCCAGTTCGGCGAACATGCGTGTGCAGCTCGGTCCCGCCAGCGCCCGGGTGAGATCCAGGATGCGTACGCCGGTCAGGAGATGTTGGTTCGGTTGTGTCATGGCTGAGCCTTCCGGTTGCGTGATTTATTGTAATGACGACCCCGGGCACGGACGGCGCCGCGTGGGCGACGCCGAAGACGAGGTATCGGCCCGCGCCCCAATGCTGGACGATGTCTCGTGCCCAAGGCAAGGCCCGCGTCCGGTCGGCGGCAATCCTGTCGGCCGGGTCGGGGGGGCTGTTCAGGGATTGATTGCTGCACTCGCACCAGCGATACGGCCCCATCGCCCCTACAATGCCACGGATGACCCGCACCCCGCTCGACATCCTCCGGTCCGTCTTCGGCTATCCGTCCTTCCGCCCACCCCAGGGCGAGGTGATCGATACGCTGCTGGCGGGCACCGACGCCTTGGTGCTGATGCCCACCGGCGGTGGCAAATCCCTGTGCTACCAGGTGCCGGCCATCCTGTTGCCGGGCACCGCCGTCGTGGTGTCGCCCCTGATCGCGCTGATGCAGGATCAGGTGGCCGCGTTGCGGCAGGCCGGCGTGGCGGCGGACTTCCTCAACTCATCGCAGAGTGCGGACGAATCCCGTGCGGTGACCCGCCGACTGCTGGCCGGGGAGCTGGATCTGATCTACCTCGCACCCGAACGCCTGGTGCAGGAGTTCGTGCTGGACCTGCTGGCGCGGGTGCGCATCAACCTGTTCGCCATCGACGAAGCCCATTGCGTGTCCCAGTGGGGGCACGATTTCCGCCCCGAATACATCCGCCTCGACGTGCTCCACCAGCGTTTTCCCGACGTGCCCCGGATCGCGCTGACCGCCACCGCCGACGAGCCCACCCGGCGCGAGATCCTGCGCCGCCTCGATCTGGAGCGGGCGCGGGTGTTCATCAGCGGTTTCGATCGCCCCAATATCCGCTACCGCATCGCCGAGGGGGGCAGCGGCGGGCGCGACAAACTGCTGCGCTTCATCCGCGATGAACATCCCGGTGAAGCCGGCATCGTCTACTGCCTGTCCCGCAAGCGGGTCGATGAGATCGCTGACTGGCTCGGCACGCAAAAACTGGTGGCGCTGCCCTACCACGCCGGCATGAGCAGCGAGCAGCGCGAGGCCAACCAGCGCCGTTTTCTCGATGAAGAAGGCATCGTCATGGTCGCCACCATCGCCTTCGGCATGGGTATCGACAAACCCAATGTGCGCTTCGTCGCCCACCTCACTCTGCCCAAAAGTGTCGAGGCCTACTACCAGGAGACCGGCCGTGCCGGTCGTGACGGCCTGCCCGCCGACGCCTGGATGCTGTATGGCCTGCAGGACGTGATTACCCTGCGCCAGATGATGGAGGGCTCGACGGCGGAGGAGCAGTACAAGCGCATCGAGCGCCACAAGCTCGATGCCATGCTCGGCCTGTGCGAGATGACCGGTTGCCGGCGTCAGGCACTGCTCACCTACTTTGGCGATCCGGAACCCGATCCCTGCGGCAACTGCGACAACTGCCTCACGCCACCGCAAACCTGGGATGCCACGGACGCCGCGCGCAAGGCGCTGTCCTGCGTTCACCGCACCGGGCAGCGGTTCGGCGTCAATTATCTGATCGACGTGCTGCAGGGCAAGGTCGATGAGCGCGTGCAGCGCTTCGGCCACGACAAGATCACGACCTTCGGCATAGGTGCCGATCTGACCACTCCGGTATGGCGCAGCCTGTTTCGGCAACTGATCGCGCGCGGTCTGCTCAACGTGGATGCCGAGGGCCACGGCGGCCTGCGTCTGGCCGAGCGCTGTCGTCCGGTATTGCAGGGCGCGGAAAAGCTGTGGTTGCGCAAGGAACTGCCGGCGGAGCGCGCGACCCGAAAATCGCGAACCTCTGGCGGAGGCGTCTCCGGAGTGGACGCGGAACTGTGGGAAGCCCTGCGGCGCCGGCGCCGCGAGTTGGCCGCGGAACAGGGTGTGCCACCCTATGCCATCTTCCACGACGCCACCCTGATGGAACTGATGGCCCAACGGCCCCAAAGCCTGCGGGAGATGGCGCGCGTTTCCGGCATCGGCAGCCGCAAGCTGGCCGCCTACGGTGACACCTTCGTGGAACTGATCGGCCAATACGGCGCTTCCCGCCAAGAGGCTGATGGCGGCGACACCAAGGCGGAAACGCTGGCACTGTTTCGGGCCGGCATGGACGTCGCGGCGATTGCGCGCCGGCGCGGTCTGCGCGAGAGCACGATCTACACCCATATGGCCGAAGCCGTGCGCCAGCGTCAGGTGGAACTGGTTGAGGTGGTGGGGCTCGATCACAATGCCATCGACCGGATTCTCGCCATGATGGAACTTCACGACGGCCCGGGATTGAAGCCCGTGTTCGAGGCGCTCGGGGGGCGCGTCGATTACGGCGTGCTACGCTGCATCCAGGCGGCATGGATGGCGGGCAAGTGATTCGGGTCGTGGCGTTCGAGTCGCCGGGAGGTCCGCTGCGGGCGGTGCTCCACAACGCTGTGGCGTGCGGGCCGCACGGCAGACCATGGCGAATATCGCGATGCTGAAGCGCTGCGTCCTTGCGGTCATCGTGCTGCTGGGCCTGGCGCAGGTCTGGGATCGTTTCACGCATCGGGCGATCACACGAACCGACGGCGTGCTGGTCGCGACCGTACCGCTGCAAACGCACGTCGAGGATCCGGGACCGTTTGCCTACCGGGAATTCACTCTGACCCCGCTCGCACGATTTTCGCTGCACGGTCGGGTGCTGCTGGTGTCGCGTTACCGTCTGGGTCGGGAATCGGCGTTGGCGCCCTATGATCTCGGGATCGGCTGGCAGCGGATGTCGGATTCCGCCGTGCTGCGCGGACTGAGTTTGTCGCAATCGGCGCGCTTTCTGCACTGGCGCTGGCGCGACGCCCCACCGATACCGGAAAGCGAAATCACAGGTTCCGCCGCGAACATGCATCTGATTCCGGCGAGCCGTCACATCGCGTCACGTATCGCCGCGCTGCGGCCCGGCCAGTTGGTGTCCCTGCAAGGTCGTCTGGTCGAAGCGTCGCGCCCGGATGGCTGGCGCTGGCGCAGCTCGCTGAGCCGCACCGACAGTGGCAGTGGCGCCTGCGAGCTGTTTTATGTGGAAGACATCGAAGCCGTTGGCGACACGGGATAGCAGGCGCGCGTTTCACCCTGACGCCGCGGGGGTCATGCGCGGGCAAGGTCCGCTTAATCGAGTACCCGTCGCGCGCCGGCGAAGCAGCGCTGCCAGTAGCGGTCGTCCAGGCGGTCGAGGCGCACCTGTCCGCCGCTGCTCGGGGCGTGAACAAAGCGCCCGTCACCGGCGTAGATGCCGGCATGATTCACCTTGCGGCCGCCCTTCACCCGGAACAGCACCAGATCGCCCGGCAGCAGCGCGTCGGCCGGCGGCGTTTCCGTCTTCAATGCGCCCAGTTCCGCGGTGGTGCGCGGCAGGTCGATACCGGCGGCCTCGCGGTAGACGTAGTGGATCAGTCCGCTGCAATCAAAACCGGTGGCGGGCGAACTGCCGCCATAGTGGTAGTCGGTGCCGATCAGGTCCATGGCCCGAGCCTGGACATCGGCGCGCGCTTCGCTCGCTTTGTGGGTAACACCGGGATGCTGGCCGACCGGCGCGGGTGCGCTGGTGCAGCCTGCCAGCAGGCTCAGCAGCAACGCAACCAGCAGTCCTGCGGATCGCGCAATGTACGTTTGGTTACAGCCAAGGATCACGGCGATGGTCTCCCAGCTTGTTGAAAAACTGCTGCGGCAGCCATCTGCTTCGTTGCGCGGTGCTCGCTCCCTCGCCTATCTACTTGATATGTCTCGGTCGCTGCGCGCCGTGCGCCTCGCATCTGGCCCCCTCGCGACGTTTTTCAACAAGCTGCTAAGCCCGATAAAGGCGTGCGCCCGAATTGCAAAAAACCGGATTAACTGCGGCCAAACGCCACGCATCCGGGCCGCTCCAACAGTCCGAACGTCTATGGTAACTTGTGGTCGCGCCGCGGTGCCGTGAATGGCCGGGGCGCGCCGGCGGATCGGGTTGAACCCGGGCTCCGGCAGGACGCGGTGCAAGTGCCAAATCCGTGGCAGACGAACCCATACCAATAATTCATACCAAGGCAAGGCTGCGTCCGCGTGCGCTCGCAGCGAAGGCCAGGGCCTACTGGAGATGATGCGCCATGACGACAAAACTCTTTTCCGAACTCTTGCGGAACAGCCCGAAGAACTGGGGCCGCTGGGGCCCCGACGACGAAGTCGGAGCGCTCAATTTTCTGACCAGCAAGGAAATCCTGCGCGGCGTGCAGGCGGTCAAGCAGGGCAAGGTGTTCATGCTGGGCGTACCTGTGGCGCGGCCGGCGGGCGATCCCATCTATCCCGGGCGCGGCAAGACCACGCGCACCATGGCCATGGACAAGGGCCATTACATGAATTGCCACGCCCATGCGATGCCGGGCGGGCTGGAATACGCCGACGACGTGGTGTTCATGTATCTCCAGGGCACCACCCAGTACGACGCCCTGGGCCACGTCTGGTACGACGACCAGCTCTACAATGGTTATGACGCCAAGACCACCATCGGCGGGTTGCACAAATGCAGCGTCGAAAAGATCGCCGATCGCGGCGTGGTGGGACGCGGCCTCCTGCTCGATGTCGCCCGCTACAAGGGCGTCAAGCACTTGCAGGCCAATGAAGCCATCTCCCTCGACGACTTGCTGAAAACGGCCGAGATGCAGAAGTGCACGATTGAAAAGCACGACATCCTGCTGATCCACACCGGCTGGCTGAAGCGCTTCTACGACGAGGGCGAGGCCGCCTTCTTTCCGGGCAAGACCATGAGCGAACCTGGGCTGGCCTACAGCCCGGAACTGGTCGACTGGTTCCACAAAATGGAAATTCCCTCCTTCGGTACCGATACCGTGGCCTCGGAACAGACCCTGCACCCGGAGTCGGGCACCATGATTCCGCTGCACGCGGCGCTGTTGCGCAACCTGGGCGTGGTGTTCAACGAGATCGACTGGCTGCACGATCTGGCGGAGGACTGCGCCAGGGACGGTCAGTACAGCTTCCTGTTTGTCGGCGCGCCGCTCAAGGTCGTGGCCGGCGCCGGGTCGCCGGTCAATCCCGCCGTCATCAAGTAATCCACACCGGCCTGCCCGTGGCCGACTGCGGCCGCCACTTCCGGACCCTTGTCCGGGAGTGACGGTTTTTGAACGCCGATTCAGGGGAGATAGCGCATGAGCGAAACGGCTGCCAACGCCGCACCGGAGCCGGCGGATTCGAAAGCCATGCCGCCCGTCGCCGACAACAAGGACCATGTCTCCCTGGCGACCTGGCTGACGGTGTTCGGCAGTGTGATCGGCGCCTTTATCGCGGTGCTGAACATCATGATCACCAATGCGTCCCTGAAGGATATTCAGGGCGCGTTGGGGGCGACGCTGGAAGAGGGGTCGTTCATCTCCACCGCCTATCTGACGGCGGAAGTGGTGGTGATCCCGCTTACCGGCTGGTTCGCGATGGTGTTCGGTCTGCGCCGCTTCATGCTGTCGGCTTCCGCCATGTTCATCGCCGCCACCTTGCTGTGCGCGCTGTCCTGGAATCTCGAGGCCATGCTGGTGTTCCGGGCCATCGCGGGTCTGGCGGGCGGCACCTTCATTCCGCTCTCGTTCGCGGTCATCCTCACGCTGTTGCCGCCGAGCAAACAGCCCATCGGCATGGCGATGTTTTCGCTGACCGCGACCCAGGCGCCAGCGATCGGTCCGGCCCTTGGCGGCTATCTGACCGAGACCTTCGGTTGGCAGTCGATTTTCTACCTGCAAATCATTCCGACCTCGATCATGTTTACCATTCTCTGGTGGGGTCTGGCACGCTCCCAGAGCAAGCTCCAACTGCTCAAAAATGGCGATTGGCTGGGAATCGCGAGCCTCTCCGTCGCGTTGGGGGCGATGATCGTCACGCTCGAAGAGGGCAACCGCAAGGACTGGTTCGAATCCGAATTCATTCAGCGCGGCGCCGCGATCGCGGCGGTGTTTTTCGTGATTTTTCTCTACCGCCAACTGCGCGGGCCGAATCCCTTCATCAATGTGCGGCTGCTGAAACGCTGGAATTTCGGCCTTGCCAACCTCATCGGGGTGATTCTCGGACTCGGGCTGTACGGCTCGGTGTTCATCACGCCGCTCTATCTCGCGCAGGTACAGGGCTACAACGCCTGGCAGACCGGCGTCACCATGATGTGGTTCGGCTTTCCCCAACTGATCATGGTGCCCTTGATCGTGCGGCTGATGAAAACCGTGGATCTGCGGCATCTGGTCGCCATCGGCAGCGCGATTTTTGCCTGGAGCCTGCTGATCAATATCGATATGAGCGCGGATTCAGCGTACGACCAGCTGCGGCTCGCCAACTTCATTCGCGGCATCGGCCAGCCGTTTCTTTCGGTACCGCTCGCGGTGATCGCGACGGTTGGCATCGAGCCGGCGCAGGTCGGTTCGGCATCGGGTCTCTACAACCTCACCCGCAATCTGGGCGGCTCGGTGGGGATCGCGTTTCTTGCCACCTTTCTCACCCTTCGCGCGCACTTCCATTCCAACCATGTGGTTGAGAATATTTCGCTCTACAGTCAGGCGACGGTCGAGCGTCTCGAGGCCTTGCAGGGCTATTTCATCGGTCTGGGCGCGGATCCAGTGCTGGCCGGCGAGCGCGCGCTGCGCGTGATCGATGCCACCGCCCGCCGCGAAAGCCTGGTGCTGGCCTACAACGACTGCTTCTATTTCATGGGGGCGGCCTTTGTGATCGGCGTCGTTCTCACCTATATGCTGAAAAGCTACCGTACCCCGACGGCGCCGGCAAAATAGCGGGGGCCTGGTCCCGCGACAGCGCAAGCGCGACCGCAATGAAATCAGTGTGAGGAATGCCGATGCCGCAACCCGAGTCCGCGCAACTTACCGTCAAGCCAACCCTGGGTGTAATCGCCCTCATGATCTATGGCGTGGGCAACATGCTCGGGGCCGGAATTTACGGACTGGTGGGCAAGGCGGCCGGGGAACTGGGCAATATGGTGTGGCTGGGTTTCCTGACCAGCATGATCGCGGCCGGACTCACGGGGCTCTCCTACGCTTCGCTCGGGTCCCGCTATCCGCGCGCGGCGGGGGCCGCCTATATCACCCACCGTGCCTTCGGCATCACCGCGATCAGCTATGTGGTGGGCCTGGCGGTGACGATGTCCGGTCTCACCTCGCTGGCGACCGCGAGTCAGGTGTTTGCCAATTACATGCAGGAGATTTTCACCGGGGTGCCAATCAATGCGGTAGTGGTGATGTTTCTGCTGACGCTGACGGCGATCAATTATGCCGGTATGCGCGAATCGGTCTGGGCGAACGCCGTTTGCACCGCTATCGAAGCCGGCGGGTTGCTGCTGGTGATCGCCGTGGGAGCGCGCTATTGGGGCAGCGTGGATTATCTCGATGCCGGTTCGATCAAGAATCCCGGTGGCGATTTTTCGGTGTCGCTCATTCTCTCCGGCGCCGTCCTGACGTTTTATGCATTCATCGGCTTTGAAGACTTGCTGAACATTTCGGAAGAGGTGCGCAATCCGCGCCGCAATTTTCCGATCGCGCTGCTTGCTGCGCTGGGTATAGCGACCATCATCTACATGGCGGTCTGTATCACCGCCGTGTCCGTGGTGCCCCATGCCCAGCTCGCGGCGGCGAGCGGACCGCTGGTCGAGGTGGTGCGCGTCGCCGCGCCCTGGGTGCCGCCCATGCTGTTTACCGTGGTGGCCATGTTTGCGGTGACCAATACGGCCTTGCTCAACCACATCATGGGTTCGCGGCTGGTTTACGGGATGGCGCGCCAGGGCTTGCTGCCGGCCCTGCTCGGGCGTCTCCATCCGCGGCGGCGGACGCCCCATGTGGCGATTCTGCTGCTCCTGGCCATTGTGCTTGGTCTGGCATTGGCGGGCAGCATCAAGACCCTGGCTAGCGCGACCAGTCTGCTGTTGCTGGGTTCGTTCACGCTGGTGAATCTGGCGCTGGTGGTGCTCAAGCGGCGTCCCGGCGAACCCCGCGGCGGCTTCGAAGTCCCGCTCGCGGTGCCCTTGGGCGGCGCCGCCGTCGCCCTGATGTTCATCGTCAACCGCGTGATCGAGGGTATGCGGTCCGGCGAAATGGCGCCGGTCTATATCGCGGGCGGCATCGTCGCCGCCGTCTTCGTCCTGTATCTGGTGGTGCGGCCAAAAGCGGCCGCGATTGCGGCAATCGAGCAAGCGCACTGAGAGCTGGTAGAAAAATTGGGGCGAATCGTCACCTTCCGTTGAACTCCCCCGATCTCAAAATTCCTGGTCGGCAAGCGGCGGGCAGCAACAGACCAGATGCCGGTCGCCATGGGCGTTGTCGATCCGGTTCACCGTCGGCCACACCTTGGCATCCGCGAGCCAGGGCGCGGGCCACACCGCCTCGCGCCGGCTGTAGGGGTGGTTCCAGGTCTCGGCGAGTACATCCGCCTGCGTATGGGGCGCGTTGAGCAGGGGGTTGTCGTCGCGCGGCCAGGTGCCGTCGGCGACCCGGGCAATCTCGGCGCGGATGCGGATCATGGCGTCCACGAAGCGGTCGAGCTCGGGCTTCGCTTCGCTCTCGGTGGGTTCGATCATCAGGGTGCCGGGCACCGGGAACGACATGGTCGGCGCATGGAAGCCGTAGTCCATCAGCCGCTTGGCGATGTCTTCCTCGCCGATGCCGGTGGCGGCTTTCAAGGGACGGATGTCGATGATGCATTCGTGCGCGACGCGCCCGCCGCGCCCGGTGTAGAGCACCGGGAAATGGGGGGCGAGCCGATGCGCCAGATAGTTGGCGTTGAGAATGGCGATCTGGGTCGCGCGCCGGAGCCCCGCGCCGCCCATCATGCGGATGTACATCCAGGCGATGGGCAGGATGGAGGCGGATCCCCAGGGCGCGGCGGAAATCGTGCCCTGGTCCGCGGCAGTGCCCGGGATCGGCTGCAGCGGATGGCCGGGCAGGAAGGGTGCCAGATGCGCGCGCACCGCGATCGGCCCCATCCCCGGCCCGCCACCGCCGTGGGGGATGCAGAAGGTCTTGTGCAGATTGATGTGGGCGACGTCGCCACCGAATGCGCCGGGCGCCGCGATGCCCACCAGGGCGTTGAGGTTGGCGCCGTCGATATAGACCTGGCCGCCGGCGGCATGGATGTGCGCGCACATTTCGGTCACGACTTCCTCGAACACGCCGTGGGTGGAGGGATAGGTGAGCATGAGGGCCGCGAGTTGCTCGCGGTGGGCGGCGATGGCGCGATCGAGGTCGGCGAGATCCACGTTGCCGTTGCGGTCGCACGCCACCACCACCACGCGCAGTCCCGCCATCTGGGCGCTGGCCGGGTTGGTGCCGTGGGCCGAGGCGGGGATCAGGCAGACATCGCGCTGTGCTTCGCCCCGGCTGGCGTGATAACGGCGGATGGCGAGCAGCCCGGCGTACTCGCCCTGGGAACCGGCGTTGGGTTGCAGCGAGACCGCGGCAAATCCGGTACAGGCGGCGAGCCAGCATTCCAGATCGGCGAACAGTTGCCGGTAGCCGCGCGCCTGATCCAGCGGCGCAAACGGGTGCAGGTTGGCGAATTCCGGCCAGGTGATCGGCAGCATTTCCGCGGTGGCATTGAGTTTCATGGTGCAGGATCCGAGCGGGATCATGCCTTGGGCGAGGCTGATGTCGCGCGCTTCGAGGCGCTTGAGATAGCGCAGCATCTCGGTTTCGCTGTGATAACGGTTGAATACCGGATGGACGAGGATGGGGTCGTCCCGCACCAGCGCCGCCGGCAGCCCGGCTGCGTGCGCGGCGAGGTTGGGCACGGCGTCGGCGCGCGGCGCGTCTGCTTCGGCAAAAAATGCGAGCAATTGCGCCACCAGTTCGGCGGAGCTGGTTTCATCGAGGCTGATCGCAATGGCGTCGGCGCCGATGGCGCGCAGATTGATGCGCGCGGCCCGTGCGCGGTCGAGGAGATGCTGCTGCCGACCATCCACCACAACGGTCAGCGTATCGAACCAGGTGTCGTGGCGCAGCGCGAAGCCGGCCGCGCGCAACCCGGCGGCGAGCGCGTTGGTCAGGGCGTGGACGCGCTCGGCGATGCGGCGCAGGCCCCCGGGGCCGTGGTAGACCGCGTAAAACCCGGCGATCAGCGCCAGCAGCACCTGGGACGTACAGATGTTGGAGTTGGCTTTTTCGCGGCGGATGTGTTGCTCGCGGGTCTGCAACGCCATGCGCAGCGCCGGCTTGCCGCGGCGATCCACGGAAACGCCGATGATGCGACCGGGAGCGGAGCGTTTGTGCGCCTCGCGAAACGCGAAAAAGGCCGCGTGTGGGCCGCCGAAACCGAGCGGCACGCCGAAGCGCTGACTGGATCCCACCACGATGTCGGCACCCTGTGACCCCGGCGAGCGCAACAGCACCAGGCTGAGCGGATCCGCCGCGACGACGGCGATTGCGCCCCGACGATGAATTTCCTCGATCTGCGGCGCGAGTTCGGTCACCGCGCCGTCGCGGCCGGGGTATTGCAGCAGCGCGCCAAAACAATCGCCCGCCGCGAGATCGGTGGCCGGATCGCCGATCGCGAGTTCGATCCCGAAATATTCGGCGCGCGTCGTCAACACGGCCAGGGTTTGCGGCAGGCACTGATGGGCGACGAAGAAGCGGTTGCTGCGGTGGTTCTTGCCGATCCGTCGCGCCATGGCCATGGCCTCGGCGGCGGCGGTGGCCTCGTCGAGCAGGGACGCATTGGCCATGTCCATGCCGGTAAGGTCCATGATCAACTGCTGGAAGTTGAGCAGTCCTTCGAGGCGGCCCTGGGAAATCTCGGCCTGATAGGGCGTGTAGGCGGTGTACCAGCCGGGATTTTCCAGCACATTGCGCTGGATCACCGGCGGCAGGATACAGTCGTGGTAGCCGAGTCCAAGCAGCGACGTGAATACCTGATTCTGCGCCGCCAGTGCGCGCAGCTCGGCCAGCGCGGTCCGCTCCGGGCAGGGTGTGGGCAGATTCGGGGGTTCCCCGAGCTGGATGGGTTCGGGCACGATGGCGGCGACGAAGCGTTCGAGGTCGGTAGCGCCGAGCGCCGCCAGCAGGGCGCGTTGCTGATCGTCGTCCGGGCCGATATGGCGGCGCTGGAAATCGGCAGCATCGGCCAGTTCGGGCCAGGATCGCAGCAGTGGGGTCATCGCGGATGCCTACAACATTGAACGGGAGGGGCGCCAAGCAGCGCCAGCCGGCGGGCGGCGCGACCGATGTTAGCAGCGCGACACCCGGAGCCACAAACGCCGGTGATCGCGCGTCCGACCCCATGGCGCTGCGTGACCTGCTCGCGGAAGTGCGAGGCTGCCGGCTCTGCGCCGATCTGCCGCTTGGGCCGCGACCGGTAGTGCGCGCCAGCGCGAGGGCGAAACTCCTGATCGTCGGACAGGCCCCGGGCACCCGGGTGCACGCCAGCGGCGTTCCCTGGGACGATCCCAGCGGCGATCGCCTGCGCGACTGGCTCGGCCTCGATCGCACGACCTTTTACGATGAGCGCCGCATCGCCATCGTGCCCATGGGATTCTGCTACCCGGGCCGTGGCCGCACCGGCGATCTGCCGCCGCGGCCGGAGTGTGCGCCGCGCTGGCACGGGCGGATTCTCGCGCAGTTGCCGGCACTCGAACTGACCCTGCTGGTGGGGCGCTACGCCCAGGACTACTACCTGGGCAGCGGTCGCGGCTCGCTCGCCGCACGCATCCGCGATTGGCCGGCATTGGCGGCGCAGCAGTTACCCCTGGTGCATCCCTCGCCGCGCAATCGACGCTGGCTCAAGACCAATCCCTGGTTCGAGGCCGAAGTGGTTCCGGTGTACCGCCGGCGCGTGGCCGCCTGCCTGTCCATCGCGCAACGCTGCTGAAAGTGCGGTCAAGTATGAAGTACGTCGTATTGTCGCGCCGGTTGCCAGTGCTATAGTCGGGTCGGCAGGACAGCAGGGATGTTAGTGTACGAAGATGGTGGATATTTTCGGATCCGACAACAAGCGATATGCACGAGAGAATCTGGTCGAGACCCCGGTCGGCCAGCTTGAAATCGGCATGTTTGTCGCTGAGTTGGATCGCCCCTGGCTGGGGACGCCGTTTCTGCTCCAGGGGTTCGAGATCCGCAGCGAGCGCCAGATCCGCACCCTCAAGGACTATTGTCACCACGTCTATGTGTTGAAGACAGGCGTACCAAGCCAGGATCCGGGAATGCCGGATCCCAAGTTCGAGCCGCCACCCAGACAAAACACCGACGCTCCGCGACCACGTGCGCGCTTGGCGCAACGACCAGCGCAAGGGCCCCGGACCAAGCGGACTCAGGTCAGATCACGGCCAGCCTATGAGGTCCAGAAGCCGGTGCGCCTGGAGCACGAGGTGGCGCGCCAGGTGCTGGACGCGGGTCGGATCAATGTCAAAAGCCTCCTCCATTCCGCCCACATGGGGCAGATGCTGGACACTGAAATGGCCGAGGCTACCGTGGACGCCTGTGTGCATTCCATCCTGCGCAATCCGGAAGCCCTGCTCTGGATGAGCAGGATCAAGAACCAGAACGAATACACGGCCGAACACTGCCTGAATGTCTGCATCCTTGCCATCGCGTTCGGGCGCCATCTCAAGATGTCCGAAGAAGAACTGCATCTGCTCGGCCTCTGCGGACTGTTGCACGACGTCGGCAAGATGCGCATTCCCGCCGAGATTCTCGACAAGCCGGGGAAGCTCACCGTGGAAGAATTCGAGGTGATGAAGCAGCATACGGTACAGGGCCACCTGCTGTTGCAAGACCAGGCTGATCGGTTGCACCACCTCGCCCTGGATGTCGCCCTGAGCCATCACGAGCGGCCCGATGGCCGCGGCTATCCACGCGGCCTTGGCGCGCGGGAGATCGCCGAGTTTACCCGCATCGTTTCGGTGGTGGACACCTACGACGCCATCACCAGCAACCGCTGCTACGCACCGGAGCTACCGTCCGCCGATGCCCAGAAGGTCATCTTCGAGAATCGCGGCGCCCAGTTCGACGAGGAGGTGGCGCTGCAGTTCGTCCGGGCGATCGGCCCCTATCCCCCGGGCACTTTGGTCGAGTTGCGCAACGGCATGGCGGGCATTGTGCTGGCCGGCAAGCTGCATTTCCGCCATTTGCCCACGGTGCTGTTGCTGCGCGACGAAAACAAGCAACCCACGGAAGAGCGTACCGTGGAGCTTGATCACACCGATACCGGCGAGCTCGGCAAGGAGTTTCTCATCAGACGCACATTGCCGGACGGTAGCTTCGGTATTTGGTTGCGCGAATATCGGGTCCAGCACGAATCCATATTCCTGTAGTGGGGTCGTCGGGATACTGGGGACCGTGCCCGGAACGCCCGGAGTGACCTCGACAAAAAAGCCCGGCGCCCTGGCCCGAGCGTCAAGTGTCCGGTTCACCCGTCAGATTCATCGGTCAGGTTCACCAGGATCAGGGCGCGCGATCTCCCCGTAAGCCAGCGCAACCAGTCGGTAGTCCGCCGTCCCGCCGGGGCCTGCCACCGTCACCTGGTCGCCGCAGGTGCGTCCCAGCAAGGCGCGCGCCAGCGGCGAATCGATGCTGATCCAGCCGCGCCGAGGATCGATCTCGTCGGCGCCCACCAGACGATAGGTAACGGCCGCCCCCGCGGCGTCGCTCAGGGTTACCCAGGCACCGAAGCGCGCCCGTGCGGAATCCGCGGGCGGGTCGGCGACCACGATCAGTGCTTCGAGCCGGTGGCGCAGATAGCGGACCCGACGATCGATCTCCCGCAGCCGTCGTTTGCCGTAGATGTAGTCGCCATTTTCCGAGCGATCGCCGTTCTTCGCGGCCGCCTGTACCTGGGCGGTGACCCGGGGGCGCTCCTCGCGCCACAACCGGTCGAGTTCGGCGCGCAGCGCGGCCGCGCCCGCGGGGGTGATATAGGGCGAGCTGCCGGCGGCGGGCGGGCGCCAGCGCATCAGTCGGTGCGCTCGATGCGAAGTACCTGCAGATAGAACGCCAGTTCCTCCCGAAACACCCGGGCGACGTGCTCGGGGCGGCGAAAGCCGTGGCCTTCTCCGGGAAAGGGCACATAGACCACGGGCAGGTCGCGCGCGCGCAGCGCCGCCACCATGGCCTGAGTCTGGTTGGGCGGCACCACCTTGTCGTCGAGGCCCTGAAAGAAAATCACCGGGCAATTGAGCTGGTCCACATGGTGGATCGGCGACCGCGCCCGATAGCGTTCGCGCGTCGCGGGCCAGGGGCCGACCAGGCCATCGAGATAGCGGGATTCGAACTTGTGCGTATCTCGCGCCAGGGCTTCGAGATCGCCGATGCCGTAGAGACTGGCGCCGGCACGGAACACATCCGCGAAGGTGAGTGCCGCCAGTACCGTGTAACCGCCGGCACTGCTGCCGCGGATCAGCAGCCGTTCGGGGTCGGCGCGACCGTGCGCGGCGAGATGGCGCACGCCGGCCACCACATCGGCGACGTCGGCGATCCCCCAGCACCCGCGCAGGGCGTCGCGGTAGGCGCGGCCGTAGCCGCTGCTGCCGCGATAATTGAAGTCGGCCACCGCGAATCCGCGACTGGTCCAGAACCGCACCTTGGCGCTGTAGGCGGTGCCGGTCGCGCCCGTGGGGCCACCGTGGCAGAGGGCGATCAGTGGTGGCAGTTCTCCCGGCAGCGGGGAGTAACGGGGGTGTGCCGGGCGGTAGTAAATGCCGTGGGCCTCGGCGTCGGCGTCGGTGGGATAAGAGAAATTTTCCGGCGCCGGCAGAAAGCCGGGATCGAGTCCGGGAGCGCCGACCCGGTGCCGACAGCGCCAGGCGCCGCTGGTGGCGTCGAGCTCCAGCAGTTCGCTGCCGTGGGTCGGCGATGAGGCCACGCACCACAGGCGGTTGCCCATTGCCGTGAGCGCGGCGAATTCCGTGTGCGGTGTGTCGATGTCCTTGAGACTACGGGTGGCGGGATCCATGAGTCCCAACGTCCAGCGCCCGTCGCGGCTGTACGCGGTCGCGAGCCGGCCGTTGGCGCACGCGGCCCAGGTCGACATTCCGAGCGACCACAGCGGCGCGGCAAACTCCGCCGCCATGGGCAGTACCTCGACGGTCGCGCGGTCCGCCGTCAGCCGATACAGATTCCACCAGCCACTGCGGTCGGAGACGAACAGCAACTCGCCGGCGGCGGTCCAGCCCGGCTGGAGCACCGCTTCGCCCGCTGGATACAGGGCGTTGCCGCCGGCGATGAGACGGATGTTGTCGCACGCGCCGTCGGTTCCGATGTCCGCCAGCCACAGGCGCGTGTTGTCCCAGGGCATGTCCGGATGGTTCCAGCTGATCCAGGCGAGCTGGCCGTCGTCCGGGCTCAGGCTTGGATAGGCGTAAAAATCGTCTCCCGATGCCAGTTCATCGACCGCGCCGCTGCCGTCCAGGGCAATGGCGGCGATGAAGTTGGTGGGTTCGCGCTGCGGGCTGCTGCCGGTGTCGCGACCGTGGGCGGTGTCTGAATAGTGGCGTTCACCGATGGCGAGCAGGCGGCGCTGCCGCCGGTCCAGGCAGGGTTCGGCGAAACGCAGCCCGCGCTCGGCGGGGGTAATGGGAAGGGGCAGGGCGCGGGAATCGCGGGTGTCCAGACGGTAGATGCGCTGATCGTCCTGGAGCACGAAATAGAGAATGCCGTCGGCCACCGTGTAGGGCCGCCCGCCGTATTCGTGGACCCGGCTGCGGACATTGATGGGCGCCGGCAGCAGGTCGCGGCGGGTCCCGTCCGGGGCCAGCGCGACGACCGCGCCGCGGCCGCCCTCGGCGGGGCGGGTTTCAAGCCAGTAGAGCGTATCGCCCTCCGCCAGTGGCCATTCGATGGCGCCGGCCGCGCTGGCCGCCAGCTCCGGGGTGATGGGGCTGGGCCAGCTGCCGCAGGGCAAATGATCGGGTGGCGTCGCGATGGCTTCAGCCCCCCGCCAGCTTGACGCGATAACCCAGGCCTTCGAGCGTCGCCTGGATGGCGGCGCGGTGGTCGCCCTGGATTTCGATCACGCCCGCCTTGACGCTGCCGCCGGTGGCGCACTGTTGCTTGAGCTGTTTGGCGAGCGCGCGCAACTCCGCTTCCGCCAGCGGAACCCCGGCGATCGTGGTGACGCCCTTGCCGCCGCGTCCGCTGGTCTCGCGGCGAATGCGCACGATGCCGTCGCCGGCGGGTTTACTGGGCGTGACCTCTGGCTTCGAACCGATACGCCCGCGGTCGGTGCTGTAGACCAGCCGGGAATTTCCACTCACGATGCCACCTCCAGCACGATCTTGCCCAGATGCTGGCTGCTTTCCATCAGGACGTGGCTCGCGGATGCTTCGGCCAGCGGGAAAGTCGCGTGGATCAGGGGTCGCATGTCGCCCCCTTCCAGCAGCGGCCAGACATTCTCCAGGACGGCGCGGGCGATGCGCGCCTTGTCGGCGATCGGCTGGTTGCGCAGCGTCGAGCCCGTGAGCACCAGCTGCTTCAACATCATCGGCATCAAATCGACTTCGACCTTGGAACCGCGCAGAAAGGCGATGGAGACGATGCGGCCGCGAAAGGCGGCGGCGCGGATGTTCTTCTGCACATAGTCGCCGCCCACCATGTCGAGAATCACGTCGGCGCCGGTGGTGGCGGCCTTGATGCCTTCGACGAAATCCTCGCGCTGATAATCGAACGCTTTGACCGCCCCGAGCATTTCGCACACCCTGACTTTTTCGGCGTTGCCCGCGGTGGCGAACACGCGGGCACCGAAGGCCGCGCCCAACTGGATTGCCGTGGTGCCGATGCCGCTGGTGCCACCGTGTACGAGCAGCACTTCGCCTGCTTGCAGGTGGGCGCGTTCGAAGACGTTGTGCCAGACCGTGAAAACGGTTTCCGGCAACGCCGCCGCCTGGGTCGTCGACAGGCCCGCCGGAATCGGCAGGCACAGATCGCGGTGAGCGACGGCGTATTCGGCGTAGCCGCCGCCGGCCAGCAGCGCGCAGACCCGATCGCCGATGCGCCAGGGTCCGCTGTCGGGGCCGAGCGCCGCGATTTCGCCCGCCACTTCCAGCCCCGGCAGATCGGAGGCGCCGGCGGGCGGCGGATAACCGCCCTGGCGCTGGATCACGTCGGGCCGGTTGACGCCGGCGGCGATCACCCGGATCAACACTTCACCGGCGCCGGGCACGGGTAGCGGACGCCGTGCGGGCGTCAGCACTTCCGGGCCGCCGGGGCGCGCGATCTCGATGCAGTTCATGGTAGTGGGCAATGCCATGGGCAGTCTCCGGTTCCGGCAGGTAAGACGCAGCGCGCGCCGGGTCCACGGCTCCGATGGGCCGGGGTGCGGCCGCCGCGCGCGCAGGGCGTCAGCGTACCAGCCGCTGGAAGTCGCGGGGAGCCCGGCGGGCGTGGCGCGCTTGGCGCTTCGGTTGGCGACATTGTTTAATGCCGGCATTCCGGCCTGGCCGTTCGTGGCCCGGTCGCTTCGCAAAAATCGCATCAGGGGGCAACAGTGAGCGGGGAATACGCCAGCGAATACCGGCGCGCGAGTGAAGATCCGCGCGGTTTCTGGGGAGAGGCCGCGGCGGCGGCGGCTTGGTACCGGGCGCCACAGGTGGTGCTCGACGACAGCCAGTCGCCGTTCGTGCGCTGGTTTCCCGATGGCATCCTGAATGCCTGTTACAACGCCCTCGACCGCCATGTCGAGGGCGGCCGCGCCGAGCAGCTCGCGCTCATCCACGACAGTCCGGTCACCGGCACCAAACAGGAATTCACCTATCGCGAGTTGCGGGATCGCGTCGCCCGCATGGCCGGCGCGCTGCGCGCCCAGGGCATCGGAGTGGGCGATCGGGTGGTCATCTACATGCCGATGGTGCCGGAGGCCGCCATCGCCATGCTGGCCTGCGCGCGCATCGGTGCCATCCATTCGGTGGTGTTCGGGGGCTTTGCGGCCAACGAGCTCGCGGTGCGCATCGACGATGTGCAGGCCAGGCTGGTGATCGCGGCCTCCTGCGGCGTCGAGCCCGGTCGACTGGTGCCCTACAAGCCGCTGCTGGATCAGGCCATCGAGCTCGCCCGCCACAAGCCGGAGACCTGCATCGTCCTGCAACGGGAGCAGCTGCCGGCGGCCATGGTGCCCGGGCGCGATCTGGACTGGCGCGAGCTCGAAGCGGCGGCCGCGCCCGTCGACTGCGTGCCGGTCGCCGCGACCCATCCGCTCTATGTGCTCTATACCTCCGGCACCACGGGCCAGCCCAAGGGCGTGGTGCGCGACACCGGCGGCTGCATCGTCTCGCTGCTGTGGAGCATGCGGAAGGTTTATGGCGTTGCCCCCGGCGACGTGTTCTGGGCGGCGTCCGACGTGGGCTGGGTGGTGGGCCATTCCTACATCGTCTACGGCCCGCTGTTCAACGGCAACACCACGATTCTGTACGAGGGCAAGCCGGTGGGGACGCCCGACCCCGGCGCCTACTGGCGGGTGATCGCGGAGTACGGCGTCAAGGTGTTCTTCACCGCGCCCACGGCCTTTCGCGCCATCAAGAAAGAGGATTCCGGCGGTGAGTACCTGAAAAAATACGATCTCGGCGGCTTCGAAACCCTGTTTCTTGCCGGCGAGCGCTGCGATCCCGATACCCTCGCCTGGGCCCGGGACAAGCTCGGCGTGCCGGTGATCGATCACTGGTGGCAGACCGAGCTGGGCTGGCCCGCCGTCGCCAATTGTCGCGGCATCGAATTGTTGCCGGTGGTGCCGGGATCGCCCACCAAGCCGGTGCCCGGCTTCGTGTTCGCCGTGCTCGACAGCGACGGCAAACCGCAACCGCCGGGCGAAATCGGCGCGCTGGTGCTGAAGCTGCCGTTGCCGCCGGGAACCTTCACCACCCTGTGGGGCAACGACGAGCGCTTTATCAATGCGTATTTCAAGACCTTTCCCGGTTATTACGAGACCGGCGATGCCGGCTATATCGATGCGGCGGGCTATGTCTTCGTGATGGCGCGCACCGACGATGTGATCAACGTGGCGGGCCATCGGCTTTCCACCGGCGCCATGGAGGAAGTACTCGCGGCGCATCCGGATGTGGCGGAGTGCGCGGTCATCGGCGTCGCGGATGCCATGAAAGGCCAGGTGCCGCTGGGCCTGGTGGTGCTCAAGGATGGTGCCGGGCGGGATCCGGAGCAGGTCTGTAGCGAGGCGATCCAGATGGTCCGCGAGCGGATCGGTCCGGTGGCGGCGTTCAAGCTGTGCGTCGGAATTGCGCGCCTGCCCAAGACCCGCTCCGGGAAAGTGCTGCGTGGGACCATGCGCAGCATCGCCGACGGCGAGCCCTGGAAGGTGCCCGCCACCATCGACGATCCGGCCGTCCTGGACGAGATCGGGGCCGCGTTTTCTACCCTCGGGTATCCTGTAACGCGCTAATTGTAAATAGATTTTTCTGGCGAATTTGCGAACCGGGACGTGCTTGCCGGGCCGGATTGGCTTTGCATGACCGGCATCAATGCAATATATAATGCAGGCCATTTTTGTGGGCGCCAGGTGGTTCCGGGTGCGCTGATCGCGGCGCGACCGGGGGGCGATCACGGTCTCGTGGGGGTGCAGTTGAAGCCGACGAATATCAAGGATCCCGAATTTTTTCACCGCGTGGTCGACTGTCAGTACGCCTGTCCGGCCCATACGCCGGTGCCGGAGTACATTCGGTTGATTGCCGCCGGACGCTATACCGATGCCTATATGGTCAACTGGGAGTCCAATGTGTTTCCCGGCGTTCTGGGCCGTACCTGCGATCGCCCCTGCGAGCCGGCGTGCCGGCGCGGCCGGGTCGAGGAGGAGCCGGTGGCCATCTGTCGGCTCAAGCGGGTTGCCGCCGACAACAAGTCGGACATCGGCGGTCGCCTGCCCAAGGTCCCGAGCCGCAAGAACGGCAAACGCATCGCCCTGGTGGGTGCCGGGCCTGCATCGCTGACCGTCGCGCGCGACCTGCTGCCGCTCGGTTACGCCATCGACCTCTTCGACGAGCAGGCGAAGGGCGGCGGTTTCATGCGCAGCCAGATACCCTCGTTCCGGTTGCCGGAGCAGGTGCTCGACGAGGAAGTGGGCTATATCCTCGGGATGGGCGTGATCTCCCATTTCAATCACTATGTGGACAGCCTCAAGGGGTTGCTCGCCAAGGGCTACGACGCCGTCTTCGTCGGGTCGGGCGCGCCGCGCGGCCGCGATCTGCCGAAGTTGCCGGGACGCCAGGAAGCCGATGCTGCCATCCACATCGGCATCGACTGGCTGGCCAGCGTGGCCTTCGAGCACGTCAAGAGCGTCCCCAAGCGGGTGATCGTGCTGGGCGGCGGCAACACCGCCATGGATTGCTGCCGCACCGCGCGCCGCCTGGGTGGCGAGGAAGTGAAGGTCATCGTCCGCAGTCCGTTTGCGGACATGAAGGCGTCGCCCTGGGAGAAGGAAGACGCCATCCATGAAGATATCCCCATCATCGACAACCATGTACCGCTCGAATTCGTGGTCGAAGACGGCAGGCTGGTGGGCATGAAGTTCGATCGCGTCGAAGCGCGCTACGACGCCGACGGCAAGCGCAGTCTGGTGTCGACCGGCGCCGAGCCGGTGTTCTATCCCTGCGACACGGTCTTGATGGCGATAGGTCAGGAGAACGCCTTTCCCTGGATCGAGCGCGATATCGACATCGACTTCGATCAGTGGGAGATGCCGACGGTGGACCGCATCACCTTTCAGTCCGGCAATCCCCGGGTTTTCTTTGGTGGCGATGCCGCCTTCGGGCCGGAGAACATCATTACCGCGGTGGCCCACGGGCATCAGGTGGCGGTGTCCATCGACCTGTTCTGCCGCGGCGAAAAAGTGGCGGAGCGACCCCTGCCCGGCACCACGCTCATCAGTCAGAAGATGGGCATTCATGAATGGAGCTACGACAGCCAGATCGACGCCGACCCGCGCTACAAGGTGCCCCACGCCGACAAGGCCGCCACCCTGAGCGATCGCCGGGTGGAGGTCGAGCTGGGTTTCGATGTCGCCACCGGCTACAAGGAGGCGGAGCGCTGCCTCAACTGCGACGTACAGACGGTATTCACGGAATCGCTGTGCATCGAGTGCGATGCCTGTGTCGATATCTGTCCCACCGACTGCATCAATTTTGTCGCCAATGACGAGGAGGACCGCCTGCGGCAGGCGCTTCGCATGCCGGCGCTGAATCTGGACCAGCCGCTGTATGTCTCGGCCGCGCTGAAGACGGCGCGGGTCATGGTGAAGGACGAAGACATGTGTCTGCACTGCGGGCTGTGCGCCGAGCGCTGCCCGACCTCGGCGTGGGACATGCAGAAGTTTCTCTATCAGGTTACCAAGGCGGCGCCGATTCTATGAAAACCATCAAGGGCGTGAACGATTTCGTGATTCGCTTTGCCAATGTCAACGGCACCGGCTCGGCCAGTGCCAACAACATGTTCGCCAAGGCGATCTTCCGGATGGGCATTCCGGTCAGCCCGAAGAATATATTCCCCTCCAATATCCAGGGGCTGCCCACCTGGTACGAGGTGCGCATCAACGACCAGGGCTATACCGGGCGGCGCGGCGGCGTCGATGCCGTGGTCTGCATGAATCCGCAGAGCATGGCCAAGGATATTCGCGATCTGGAGTCCGGCGGCTATTGCATCTACGACAATACCAAGCCTTTGGATCTGCGCATGATGCGCGACGATATCCATTTCATCGGCCTGCCGCTGACCGAGATCTGCCGCAACGA
>JBFWOQ010000034.1:0-31493 GCA_050250395.1 Porticoccaceae bacterium | reverse complement strand
GAACCTCACGCTGTGCTGACGAGATTTTCGGGGGGCGTCCGGTTCGGGGCATCGGCGGGCCTTTTTGTGCATCATGAGAGCCCCGCATTTTACTACATTTTGTAAACACCCTCTAAGGAAGCGCTGAGTTATTCGTCATTCCCGCCCCCGATCGGAGTCGGGGGCAGGCTTCAGCGGGAATCCATACGTCCGCAACTGATTGAGACTGCGGGAAAACCTGGATGCCCGCTTTCGCGGGCATGACGGCCGACACGTATTGTTCAGCGTTTCCCTAACCCGCAAAGAGCGCGCGAACCCGCTCTGCCGCGCGCGCCAGGTCCGCGCCAGGGGCGATGTCCGCGCGAACGGGTTCCCCGCTCAGCGGCGCACCGAGCCAGCACGCCAGTCCCCGCGTTACCAGATCCCGTTGAATCCGCGCGACATCGCGGCGCATCCGGCGCGGACCCAGGGCCATCGCAAGCCGATGGCTCAGGGGCTTGAAGCGCCAGTTGTGGGTTCCGCGCCACCAGTGCCCCGGGTCGTCCATGGCGAACAGATGCACCGGTTTGCCCATGGCCACGGCTTCGGCCAGCATGGACATGCTCTCGCCGGTCAGCACAAAGCGATCCGCCAGCCCCAGGTAGGCTCGATAGGGATTGGGTCGGGTACCGTCCCGCCAGTCGTGGCGCCAGGCCGGCGCGCGCAGCGCCGACCAGAAGGCGGCGGCGGCATCGGCTGGGGTGCGGCGGCTGTCCGTCACCAGGACCGAGCCGCCCACGGTCGCGATCAGGGTATTGACCTGGAGCGCCAGCCGGCGGGCCTTGGCGGGTGTGAAGACGAAGGGACCGCTGTCGCCGCCCAGCAGGACCGCGGTATAGGGCGGTTTCAGTCCGCCGAGATGCGGGGCGAGCGCCGCGGCTTCCGTCCGCACCCGATCCCGGTCGATGCGATGCATCGGCAAGCGGTTATGAAGGATGTTGGCCGCCGCCGGCAAAAAATACTGCGGCGTGGTCACGATCAGATCGAAAGCCGTCAGTGGCGCCCAGGGCCGGCCGATATGCACCAGCCGGGCGCGCCCGGCGCTGCGCTTTTTCAGCCAGCGGGCCACGGGTTCGTTGCGGCGCCCGGCGCTGATCACCAGTTCCGGCCAGGGTGGTCGCAGTTCGCTGGAGCGGCGCCGGTCGATGCCCGCCAGGGTGGTGCCCGCGCAGCGGTTGGTGAGGAGTTCCCAGGGACGATTGACGATCTGCTTGCAGGTGAAGGGCCAGCCCAGTGCTTCGGCCAGCGCCAGCACCTGATGGTTGTCGCCCGCCTTCTGGCCCAGCAACACCCAGACCCCGGGATCGGCTTGGGGTGCGGTCATGGGCGCCCAACCTGTTTCACGAATGACGAATTCCAGCGGTGCGGATCGGCGGTGAACCCAGCGACGGCCGCGTCGGTGCCCAGCCTGGGGTTACCCCGCATAGTGGCGCGCGAGCGCGGCGCTGCCGCGCTGGGCATCCGCGATGCGCCGCACCACGCGCTCCAGGTGTTCGCCGCGCACATTGAGATCCCACAGCGCCGGAGTGCCGTTGGCAATCTCGTGGTAGCTGTCGAACAGATCGTCGGCAAAGCCGAACATGGCGACGCCCTGGGCGACGATGCGATTGCCCGTGCTGAAGCGGTTGATCGAGCGGAAGCTGGCGGTATAGCGGACGTAGCCGCGACGGTCGTCGGCCACCGGGTCGTGCATGTCCCAGAGCCAGCGGTCGCCGTCCTTGTACCAGTCGTCGACCAGCATGCGCGCGATGGCATCGCGGCCGCGAACGGCGCCGTAGATGGCGTCGTGATAGACCGCGTCCGGCGTGAACAGGCCGCCGAAGGCTGCGCCATCGCATGCTTCGACGGCGCGGGCGAAGCGTTCGACGCGAGCGGCAAAGTCTTTCATGGTGGGTCTCCGGTGCGTGCGGTTGTCGTATGGCGCGTGCTTGTCGTGTTGGCGGGAGCATTTTGGCGTAAGGAAGCGTTCGCGGTGAAGATCATTTTCCCGTGAAGCGGGGTGCACGTTGCTCCAGAAACGCGGCCTGACCTTCCTTCAGATCGCTGCTGGCGAAGGACTCGGCCACCAGGCGCGCCGCCTCGGCGCGCAGCTCGGCGGAGAATACGGGCGCCTCGACCAGATTCATGATGCGCTTGATGCCGCGCAGCGCCAGCGGCGCACTGCGACCGATGTCCTCGGCCATGGCAAAGGTCTGCGCGTGGAGCTGGTCCGCGCTTACCCAGTGGTCGACGATGCCGAGTTCCCGCAGCGGCTGGCCGCGATAGGTGCGACCGGTAAAAAACATTTCGCGGGCGCGGGCGCTGCCCAGCACCTGAATGAACTGCAACAGACCCTCGGCGCCGTAGACCACGCCCAGTCTGGCGGGTGGCATTCCCATGGAAACATGGTCGGCGGCGATGCGCAGATCGCAACACAGCGCCAGGTGCAGCGCGCCGCCGAAGCAGTGGCCGTTGATCATGGCGATGGTGGGGTAGGGGAAGTGCCGGATGGCGGCGAGCGCACGGTCGAAGGGTGTGCCCGGGCGGCGCTCCGGTTCGCGGGATTCCCCCGCCGGTCCCACGGTTTCGATGGCGCGAATGTCGTAGCCGGCGGAAAACGCCTTGTCGCCCGCACCCGTCACGATCACCACGCGCACGTCGCCGCGCTCCGCCCAGGTCGCGAGCACTTCGCAAAAACGTTCGAGCAACTGCGGCGACAGGGCATTGCGCTGTGCGGGACGATTGAAGGTGAGGACGCCGATCGCGCCCCGGCATTCGGACAACAGGACGTCTGCTGTTGCGGACGAATTCATCGACATACCTCCGTTGCGGCGGACATTCTCAGGCTGTCGTTTTCCGTGGTGCGACCGTCAGGGCGCGGTCCCGAGGGCGAACTGCGACAGGTCCACCTGCTCGCCGACCATCAGATCGTCGCGAGCGAGGAATTTTGGCTTCACGAACCACACGACCAGGGGCAGTACCACCAACGCCAGCACCATGTTGATCAACATGATGGCCACCAGCAGCATCCCCATATCGGCCATGAACTTCAGATCGGAAAGGAAGTACCAGGGCAGGATACCCATCAGCATGATGCTGGCGGTGAACATGATCGCCTTGCCGGTGGTGGTGAGCGCGGCGTGAATCGCGGCCTTCAGATTGTGATTGCGCGCGGTATATTCCTCGCAGATGCGGCTCAGCAGATAGATGCCGTAGTCGATACCGACGCCGACTCCCATCACCGCGACGATGGTGGCATTGATATCCATGCCGATGCCGAGCGCATGCATGGATGCGCCCAGCATGAAGTTCGACAGATTGACCGGCACCAGCAAAACGAACGCGGCGACGAGGGAGCGGTAGGCGTAGGCGGCGATCACCATCACCGCGAGATTCACCAGTCCCAGGATAAACCAGTGGTAGCGTTCGACGACGCTGTTCATCGCCTGTTGCAACGCGATCACGCCGGTACCCAGGCGCACGCGAAATTCGGGATGGTCTTCACCGACGGCGGCGACCGCGCGTCTGGCGCTGGCGAGCGCCGCGTCCACGGTCTCCTGCTTGTTGTCCTTGAACCAGACCGAAACGGTGGAATTCTGGAACTGGAAATCCGCGATGGTGGCGAAGTTGAGCGGGTCGGAGCCGAAGGTGGCGGCAAACCCGGCGGCGGCTACGGCTTCCTCGGTGGGATCGAGATCCAGCCACTTGGGGTTGCCGCCCGAGTAGAGGCGAAACACTTCGCGCATATAGTCGGTAAACGACAGGGTTGCGCGCGGCGGCGCCTCCGCATCGGCTTCCATGATGCTCTGGATTTTTGTCGATACTGCTACTACATCCGGCGTGCGGGCGACGCGCCGATCGCGTTCACGCTCCTTGGCTTCCAGCACGATCTCCAGGGTATTCATGCCGGGAAAATGCGCGTTGATGGCGCGGACGGCGGTGTTGTACTCCGACTCGTACCACAGCAGGTTGCTGCCTTCGACGGGGTTGCCGATCTTGATCAGCGAGTTCGTGTAGACGGCAATCGCGCCGACGACTACCGTGACCGCCAGGGTCGCCAGCGCCGGCTTGCCCACCGTGATGCCGGCAATGCCCGAGAGCAGTTTCTCTTCCAGCAAATGAATGCCGGATTCCTTTTCCTTGCCGCCGACGATCTTTTCGAGATTTTTCGGCGCTGGCAGATACGACAGCAGAATGGAAATCAGAAACACCCCGGTGGGGATGATCCACAGCGCCCAGAAACCGCAGAACAGGGCATGATTGACCATGGTCGTGATCGGCGCCACGGCGATGAAAATGATGCCGAACACATCGGTCATGATGCCCAGGATGGAGGGCGCCATCATGATTCCCATGGTGATTTCGGCGGCTTTGCGCCGATCCTTCACCTGCATCAGGATTTCGTAATAGCGCTCGGTGTACTGCACGCAGTGGGAGAATGAGCGCGCCACCAGCAGCAGCGGCACGATCATCAGCAGCGGCTCGATCGGTCGGCCGAGCCAGCCGATGAAGCCAAAGCCCCACAATCCGGCCACCGCCGCGCAGACGATGGGCGTCGTCACGCCGGCGACATTGCGCATGTAGAACAGCAGCGCAACCATCAGGGCGATGACGGTGACCGCGAAAATGCTGTAGGTCTGCTTCTGGAGCTTGTAGACCCAGCCGGTCAGGGTCGGCTGGCCGGCGACATGGACATCGTGGTCGGCGTCCCGCGCCTTTTCGACCAGGTTCTGCACAAAGGCGAAGGATTCGCCATAGTCGATCGAATCCAGAAAGGCGACGTTGATCAGGGTCGCGGTTTCGTCGGGTGAGATGTAAAACAGCCGCGCGTTGGGCGACATGGCCACGCGGTTTCGAAACTCGGCTACTTGCTCCGGCGTGCTCGGCGCCTCGTTGTCCATCAGCGGCTGGAGTTCGACGCCATCCGATGTGGCTTCGGCGTAGCGGAGCTTTTCCGTGGAGATCGAAATCAGGGTGTCGTGATTGGCCTTGGGCGTGAGGTCCAGATCCCGGGTCAGTTTCCAGACCTTGTTCAGGGTCTCGGCATTGTAGATGTCGCCCTGTTTGCGCTTGACCATCACCGAGATCAACTGCGGATTGCCGAAGTTGGGGTGGTCGAAGTGGACCTGAACAAAGGGATCGTCGGTGGGCAGCAGATCCTTGAAGATGGTGCGGATCTGCACATTGGGGATGCCGGCGCAAAACGCCAGTGTCACCAGCACAAAGCCGATCGCGACCGCGCCGCGGTGATCCATGATCCATTTCGCAAGACGGAATCGCATTGATCGCCGATCTCCAACGCAGCTTGGTGATACCGATAAAAAGCGCGGGTTCGGAGCAAAGCATCCGGGGTAGCTGTTACGAAGCTCGCTCTAGCGGCGAGGTATTCGCAATGGGCGGTACTCGGCTCGGACACGGGCGACCGGTCGGTCGCGGCGCGCTGGGATCGT
Source organism: Porticoccaceae bacterium (assembly GCA_050250395.1). Classification (GTDB taxonomy): domain Bacteria; phylum Pseudomonadota; class Gammaproteobacteria; order Pseudomonadales; family Porticoccaceae; genus JAGPUQ01. Next base: position 26,046 of record JBFWOQ010000034.1, on the reverse strand, counting down.
ACCCGACATGGTCGTACGGTGCTACAACCGCGCAGTACCTGGGATACGCACGATTTCTTCCGTAGCGTTGTGCGGGCTAGAATCCAGAAATGAACACCACTACTTCTCTGGATGACTTTCGCGCCGACATCGCCGGCTGGTTGGCGGAGTGGTATCCCACGGTACTGCGCCCTCTGGATGTCGGGAACGGCGAGCGACGGGAAGCGGTCGCGCCCGCAACCATCAGGAGCGCCGAGCAACGCTGGCACCGACTGCGTGCCGAGCGTGGCTGGCTGGCCCCCACCTGGCCGCGGGAATACGGCGGTGCCGGGTTGGACAAGGATCAGGCACGGGTGCTGGCACAGGAGCTTCGCCGTGTCGGCGTGCGGCCGCCGCCGATCAGTGCGGGGCTGTCGCTGCTCGGGCCGGTGCTGTTGCAGCGCGGCACGCCGGAACAGAAGCTGCGGCATCTCCCGGGCATCGCCCGCGACGAGGTGATGTGGTGCCAGGGCTACAGCGAGCCGGGCGCGGGCTCCGATCTCGCGAGTCTCACCACCCGTGCCCTGATCGATGGCGATCACTTCGTGGTAGATGGTCACAAATTGTGGACTTCCCATGCCGACAAGGCGGACTGGATGTTCTGCCTGGTGCGTACCGATCGCGAGGCGCCCCAGCACGAGGGCATCAGCTTTCTGCTGATCGACATGAAGACGCCGGGGATTTCGGTGCAGCCGATTCGCCTGATCAGCGGTCCATCCGCGTTCTGTCAGACATTTTTCGATCAGGTGCGGGTGCCGAAGGAGAATCTGCTCGGCCGGCTCGGCGAAGGCTGGACCATTGCCAAGCAGCTGTTGCAGTACGAGCGGCAGGCGCTGGGCTCGATCGGTCGCGGCGATCTCGGGCGCGCCCAGACGCTTCCGGAGCTGGCCAGACAGGAGCTCGGCAGCGCGGGCGCGCGCATTGCCGATCCGGTGCTGCGCGCTCAGGTGGCCCAGTGCGAGCTGGACAGCCTCGCGCTGCGGCTGACCATGAACCGCAGCGCCGACGAAGCCAGTGCCGGTCGCGGCGGCGATCACATCGCGTCAATGCTGAAACTCTATGGCAGCGCGCTCACCAATCGCCGCCACGAGCTGATGATGACCTTGCTCGGCGCGGATGGCCTGGGCTGGGAAGGTCCCGGCTTCAGCGACGCGGCACTGCGCATCACGCGCCAGTGGCTGCGCGCCAAGGGCAACGCCATCGAGGGCGGTACCAATGAAATCCAGCGCAACGTGATCGCCAAGCGCATTCTGGGGCTGCCGGAATGACGACCGCGATGCGTGCGTCCGCGCTGGTGCTCACCGAGGAACAGGAATTGCTGCGGCGCTCGGTGCGCGAGTTCGCCACCGCGCGGTTCGATATCGCGCAATTGCGTGCCTACCGCGATGGCGAGGCTGCCGCGGGACCGCCCCTGTGCTATTCCCGCGCCCACTGGCGGGAGATGGCGGAGCTCGGCTGGACCGGCATCCTGTTTCCGGAAGCGTACGGCGGCCTGGGCCTTGGCTATGCCGAGCTTGGCGTGGTGCTCGAAGAACTGGGGCGCCGGCTGTTGCCGCAAACCTTTCTATCGACGGTGCTGCTGGCCGGCAACGCCATCCTGCGGGGCGGTAGCGAGGCGCAGAAGCAGGCGGTGCTGCCCGGGATCTGTGCCGGCGAATTGGTGCTCGCATTCGCGTTTCAGGAACAGGGCCGCTTTGCGCCCTGGCAGGTCGCCACCCGCGCCACCCCCGTCGCCGAGGGTTACCGACTGGCCGGCGAGAAGCGCTTCGTGCTCGATGGTCATGGCGCGGATCGGCTGCTGGTGCTCGCGCGCACTGGCGGGCTGCCGGGCGAGCGGCACGGGCTGACGCTGTTTCTGCTCGATCCGCACACGCCCGGCGTCGACTGCGTGCGCACGGCGCTGCTCGATGTGCGCAACGCCGCGCAGGTTCGGTTTGCCGATGTCAGGGTCGCGACGGACCAGGTGGTCGGTGAAGTCGATCGGGCAGCGGAGATTCTCGACCCGGTGTTCGACGGCGCGGCGGCCGGACTGAGCGCGGAGCTGCTTGGCGTGCTCTCGGAAGCTTTCGAACGGACCCTGGCCTACCTGAAAATCCGCCGTCAGTTCGGCGCGCCGATCGGCTCCTTTCAGGCGCTCAAGCACCGCGCCGCCGACATGTTCTGCGAACGCGAACTGGCGGTGTCGGTGACGCTGGCGGCGCTGCGCGCGCTGGATGAAGGCCGCGACGATGCGTCGGCACTGGCGAGCGCCGCCAAGGCGCGCACGTCGGACGCCGCCAACCTGATCGGCCGCGAAGCCATCCAGATGTTCGGCGGCATCGGCATGACCGACGAGGAAGAGATCGGCTTTTTCATGAAGCGCGCCCGCGCCGCGGAAACCACACTGGGCGACGGCGCCTACCATCGCGATCGCTTCGCGACTCTGAACAGCTTTTAGCAGCAGCCGATAAGCAACTGCGCGTCAGCATCCCGACCTGCGGCGAGAGTTTCATCCAGAGGAAATCCCATGAGCGAACTGATTCTGACGCGGGACGCCGGCGCGATCCGCTACCTGACCATGAACCGTCCCGAAAAACTCAATGCGATGAACGACGCACTGGTGGGACAACTCGCCGCCGCGCTGCGCGCCGCCGAAGCGGATCGCAACGTGGCGGTGATCGTGCTGGCCGGCGCCGGGCGGGCCTTCTGTGCCGGCGCGGACCTGGGCGGTGGCAAGCCGACCGACGGACCCGCGGATGGCGAAGCCGCCGAAAACGCGGCGTCCTCGGCCTATCGGATCGCCGCGCGCCTCGACGACACCATCCGCTTCTACGGCACCATCCAGCGCATGGACACGCCGGTCATCGCCGCGGTGCAGGGCTATGCCATGGGCGGCGGCTGCAACCTCGCGGTGAGCTGCGATCTGGTGGTGGCCGCCGACAACGCCATGTTCGGCTATCCCGAGGTCAAGCTGGGCATGGCCGCGGCCGGGGTGGCGCCGACGCTGGTGCATCAGATCGGCCGCAAGGCGGCATTCGAACTGCTGACCCTGTGCAACAACATCGATGCCCGGCAGGCTTTGGCATTCGGCATGATCAACCGCATCGTGCCGGCGGATGAGCTGCTGGCCACCGCCAGCGCCCTGGCCGAACAGCTCGCGGGCTTCAATCAGGATGCCCTGCGCCTGACCAAGCAGTTGATCCGCCGCGCCGCCGATCTGCCGTTCGCCCAGGCGCTGGAGGCCGGTCGCGACACCGGCCTCGCCATGCATCTGTTCAAATAGTACGCCCTGATTCTTTGTCCATTTCGCACCGAGGCCACCGCATGAACTTCGACATTCCCCAGGACCTTGCCGACTATCTGCTCGAACTCGACGACTTTATCGAGCGCGTGATCAAACCCCTGGAAAACCAGGACGACAATATCCGCTTCTTCGACCACCGCCGCGAGGACGCGCGCACCGACTGGGAGCGCGGTGGCCTGCCCAATGCCGAGTGGGAAGCGCTGCTCGAAAAGGCCAAGCGTCTCGCCGATGCGGCCGGGCACTACCGCTATCCTGTGGGCAGGGAGTACGGCGGTCGCGACGGCACCAATCTGGGCATGGCCATCATCCGCGAGCATCTGGCGCGCAAGGGCCTGGGGCTGCACAACGATCTGCAGAACGAGCACTCCATCGTCGGCAATAACGTGGGTCTGCTGCTGATGCTGGCCTATGGCACCGACGCGCAGAAAGCCGAATGGGTCGACGACCTGATGACGGGTAAGAAGAGCTTTGCCTACGGCATCACCGAACCCAACCACGGCTCCGACGCCACCCACATGGAAACCACCGCGGTGCGCGTGGGCGACGACTGGATCATCAATGGCGAAAAGACCTGGAACACCGGCATTCACCGGGCGCCCTACGATCTCGTGTACGCCCGCACCAGCGGCAAGGCCGGCGACGGTCAGGGCATCACCGCGTTTCTGGTGCCGATGAATGCGCCGGGCCTCAAGATCGAGGAAATGCTGTGGACCTTCAACATGCCGACCGATCACGGTCGCGTCTCGTTGACCAATGTCCGCGTGCCCCACAGCGCGATCCTCGGCGGCGAAGGGCGCGGCCTGCAGGTGGTGCAGCATTTCTTCAACGAGAACCGCATCCGCCAGGCGGCGTCCAGCCTGGGCGCGGCGCAGTACTGTATCGATCAGGCGGTGGCCTACGCCAAGGAGCGCAAGCCGTTCGGCAAGCCGCTGGCGTCCAATCAGGGCATCCAGTTCCCGCTCGTCGAGTTGCAGACCCGCGCCGAGATGCTGCGCGCGCTGATTCACAAGACCGCCTGGAGCATGGACAAGTACGGCAACTTCTCGGTGTCCGACAAGGTCTCGATGTGCAACTACACGGCCAACCGCCTGTGCTGCGAGGCCGCCGACTGGGCGATGCAGGTACACGGCGGCCTGGGCTACTCCCGTCACAAGCCGTTCGAGCACATCTATCGCCACCACCGGCGCTATCGCATCACCGAGGGCGCGGACGAAATTCAGATTCGCCGCATCGCCGGCTACATGTTCGGCTTCATGAGCCAGCAGAAGCCCAAGGGCGTAGCGTGACCCGCTGTGTTCAGAGCTAACCGCAACAGATTGTTTTCTTTAACCAGGTTCCCATCAACCAAAAGGTAAGCATTATGGATGTCGGCGTAGTCATGGCTTTTCAGAGCAGCCACAATCAGCCTCTGAGCGATCTGGAGATTTACCAGAAGGAAATCGCCATCGCGGAATTGGCGGAACCCCTCGGGTTCAACTCGATCTGGGGCGTGGAGCACCACTTCACCAACTACACCATGTGCCCGAACCCGTTGCAGTTCCTCACCTACATGGCGGGCAAAACCAGGGCAATCAAGCTGGGTACGGCGGCAATCATCCTGCCGTGGCACAAGGACCCGCTGCGCATCGCCACCGACATCGCGATGCTCGACAACCTGTCCAACGGCCGGGTGATCGTCGGTCTCGGTCGCGGTCTCGGCCGCGTCGAATACGACGGCTTTGGCGTCGCCATGGACAGTTCGCGGGACCGCTTCAACGAGGCGGCGCCGATGATTCTGAACGCGCTCGAGTCCGGTTACATGGATGCGCACGACGGCGAGTATTTCCAGCAGATCCGCGTCGCCCTTCGCCCGGCGCCCTTCAGGACGTTCAAGGATCGCACCTATATTGTCTCGATGTCGCCGGACACCGTTCCCCACGCGGCGCGGCTCGGCGGCACCATGATGACCTTCGCGGTCGGCCCCTGGAAGCAGCGCGCCAAGGACATCAAGCTGTACCGGGAACTGTTCGAGCAGCAGCACAACCGCCCGGCGCCGCCGACTTCGGCCAACATCTTCACGATCTGCGACAAGGACCCCGGTCGTGCCCGGGACATGGCGCACAAGTACATGGGCGACTACTGGGAGTCGGCCATGAAGCACTACGAGATGAAGGGCGAGCACTTCGACAACATCAAGGGCTACGAACACTACGGCCGCTCCGCCGTCGCCATGCGCGAAAATGCCGATCGGGTGACCGAGCAGTATGTGGAACAGCAGATATACGGCACACCCGATCAGTGTCTCGAAAAACTCAAGGGGATCGAAGACATCGTCGGACCACTGGAGTTGAACTGCTTCTTCACCTACGCGGGCATGGACTACGATTATGTGAAGACCGGCATGACACTGTTTGCCGAGAAGGCGCTGCCGGCGCTCAAGAAATGGCAGTACACCGGCAACGCCGCCTGACGCCCATGGTGTCCGACGGATGAAATCCGCAAGGGGTGACAGGCAACTGTCACCCCTGTTGCGGTCGACAGTCCTCTACCGTGCGGCGGTCGACGGCGTTAGTCTTGACAATCGAGTGACCCACGACAGAAATAAAATCGTCGAGCGCCATAAGTAGATACCATCACTCTGAGGAGAGTCCGCCATGAGCCTCGCAGAACTCGAACAACGCATCGCCCGCATCGAAGACATCGAAGCCATCAAGCAGTTGAAAGCCCGGTACTGTGAAATTTGCGACGACGACCATAATCCCGACCGGATCGCCTCGGTGTTCGCCCCGGACGGTATCTGGGAAGGCGCCGGTTTCGGCAAAGCCCAGGGTCACGCGGGCATCCGCGAATTGTTCAGGGGCTTCCAGAAGCTCATCAGCTTTTCCCAGCACAATGTGATGAACCCGATCATCGCAGTCGACGGAGATCGGGCCACCGGAATCTGGTATCTGCTGGGGCCATTTACTTTTTACAAGAACAACGAAGACAGGTGGCTGGCGGTACGCTATGACGACGACTACGTCAAAATCGACGGCGAATGGAAATACCAGCATCTGCGCGCAACGGTGCGCTTGAATGGCGAGCGGTGATCGCACCGGGCGCTGCTGCCATTGGGCGCTGCTGGGCGATGGTCCCCGCAGGTAATGGCGGTCGTTCCGGCTTCGGTGAGTGTGGAGCTTGTGCGGGAATTAGCTGCTGGGATTCGCGTCTTGCCAGTCTCGATGCGCGCGGACTCGAGCTACTGCGGCGCAGGACCGGAATCACAGTCAAACCCAAGGTCTGAGCGGGCCTGTCAGGCGGGGTCGTCCCGGGTTTCCCGCGCTCCCCACAGGGCGCACAGCGTCAGCAGGGCGGCGCCCGCAAGGTACCAGCCCACCGTATGCACGCCGTAGCGGGTGGCGAGCCAGGTCGCGATATAGGGCGCCAGAGACGCGCCGAAAATCCCCGCCAGGTTGAAGGTGAGCGAGGCGCCGGTATAGCGCACCAGGGTCGGAAACTGCTCGCTCAACATCGTGCCGATCGGGCCATAGGTGAGACCCATCAAGCCCAGCCCGAGGGCCATGAACAGGATCACCCGCGCCTCGCCGCCGGTACCCAGCACGGGTGCGAACGACAGGCCAAAGAGCGCGATGGCCATGGTCGCGGCCATTAGCACCGGCCGGCGGCCATGGCGGTCCGCGAGATGGGCCGAAATCGGGATGCCGAGGCCGAAAAACACAATCCCGAAAAGCTGGATCAGCAATAGCCGCTCGCGGGATAAATCCAGCGCGGTGGTGCCCCAGGTGAGGGTGAATACCGTCATCAGATAAAACAGTACAAATGTGCACAGCGCCATCAGCGTGCCCCGTACCAACACCCCCGGGTGATCGCGCAACACCCTGAGAATCGGCAGCCGCTCGCGCTCCTGCGCGGCAAGAGCATGTCTGAACACCGGAGTTTCCTGCAAGTTCAGCCGCACCCACAGGCCCACCAGCACCAGGATGCTGCTCGCCAGAAAAGGTACTCGCCAGCCCCAGAGAAAGAACTGGGCATCGCTGAGGTAGTGCGTGAGCAACAGAAAGGAGCCGCCGGAGAGAATGAAACCTATGGGCGCGCCCAATTGGGGAAACATGCCGTACCAGGCGCGCTGGCCCGGCGGTGCATTTTCGGTGGCGAGCAAAATCGCGCCGCCCCATTCCCCGCCCAATCCCAGTCCTTGCCCAAAGCGACACAGCGCCAGCAACAGGGGCGCCGCGACGCCGATCTGCGCATAGGTTGGCAACATGCCGATGATCACCGTCGACAGCCCCATGGTGAGCAGCGCCGCCACCAGGGTGGCCTTGCGGCCGATGCGGTCGCCGAAATGGCCGAACAATGCGGAGCCGAGCGGGCGGGCAAAAAAGGCGAGGGCAAAGGTGGCGAGGGATTGCAGCATCGCCGTGGTGGCGTCCCCGGCGGGAAAAAACAGCTTCGGGAATACCAGCACCGCGGCAGTGGCGTAGATGTAGAAGTCGAAAAACTCGATGGCGGTACCGATCATGCTGGCGCACAGCACCCTGGCCTTGCCGTTGGCGGCGGGCGCCTGGGTGGACATGATGGCTTCGGGCATCGGCATCCCCTTGTGTTACTTCGTGGTGCAAAAGCCGGCATTGTACGGAGACATCGAGGTTGGGACAGCAGCAAATCATGGGAGTCGGACTGTGTCGGTCAGGGTTCCATCCGGTCCGAGGTGATCCCGGTGTCGCCCGGCTCCTGAGCAGAAAAGTGCCGATCGGGAAACTTGCGCCACCACAACCGTCCGTATACTTTCGGTGTCGATAAGAAGCTGACAAGCCACCGCTCAAGAGTAACCAGCCATCGGAGCGTGCCGTGAAGTTTTCGACCTTCTACGAAATGCAGTCACCCAAGCCGTGGGAAGACGGCGCGGAGTTCCGCATCCTCAAGCAGGCGCTGGAGCAGGTCGAACTGGCCGATCGGCTGGGCTTTCACTATGCGTGGGAAGTCGAGCATCATTTTCTGGAAGAATATTCGCACTCGTCCGCTCCCGAGGTGTTTCTCGCCGCCGCCAGTCGCAACACGAAAAACATCCGTCTCGGCCATGGCGTGGTGCTGACGCACCCCAAATACAATCACCCGGCGCGCGTTGCCGAGCGCCTCGCCACGCTCGATATTCTGTCCGACGGCCGCGTCGAGTGGGGCACCGGAGAGTCGTCGTCGAACGTCGAGCTGGGCGGCTTTGGAATCGACCCCGCCACCAAGCGCGATGCCTGGCGCGAAGTGGTGGAGCAGACCGCCAACATGATGGCCATGACGCCCTATCCCGGTTTTTCCGGCGATTTCTTTTCCATGCCGTGTCGCAATGTGGTGCCCAAGCCGTACCAGCGTCCTCACCCGCCGATCTGGGTGGCCTGTTCCCGGCGCTCGACCATCCAGCTCGCGGCGCGCTACGGCATCGGGGCGCTGGTGTTCGGTTTTATCGATCCCGACGATGCCCGCCACTGGGTCGATGAGTATTACGGCATCATCAAGAGCGAGGCCTGCGTGCCCATCGGCCACAGCGTCAACGCCAATATCACCATGATTGTCGGCTTTGCCATCGACGACGACCGGGACAAGGCCGCGAAGAAAGGCCAGGAAGGTTATGAATTCTTCAGCCGCGCCGGCGCGCACTATTACATCAAGGGACCGCACCGGCCGGCGCAAGCCAACCTGTGGGCGGACTTTCAGGCCCATCGCGGCAAATGGGCGCTGCCGGTTTCGCCCGGCATCGGCACGCCGGACGACGTGCGCCAGACGATGCGCAAATACCAGGCTGCGGGACTGGATCAGATCGGTTTTGTACAGCAGTGCGGCATGAACCGCCACGAGGACATCTGTCAATCGCTGGAGCGTTTCGCCGCCGAAATCATGCCCGAATTCGTCGAGCGCGAAGCGGACCGGGAAGCGCGCAAGGCCGCGGAGCTGGCGCCCTGGATCGAGCAGGCCATGCTGCGAAAAAAATGGATGGCGCCCATCGCGGACCAGGACATCCCGCTGATCGATACCCGTTCCAGCGACATCATCGCGTCGGTGGAAGAGGGCGGGCTCGCATCGCTGGCGGTGCCTGGGCGGACCGGTCACACCGACTCGACAGAACACCGGGGATAGCCGGATCCAGTGCCGGATACCCCGCGCATCTCGCGCTGCCTGCGGGTGGCGTCGCTGGTACTGTCGGCGCGGTGATCGCGCTTCCGCGGCGGAGCGTCGGCAAGGGGCGAGGGCGATTGCCGAGGTTTCAGTCGGCAGCGCACAGCCGGTCACGGCCGTCGCGTTTTGCGCGATACAAGGCGCGATCCGCGCGTTCGATCAAGGCGCCGCCATCGCCATTGGCGCGCAGCAGGGCATAACCACCAGAACAGGTAAGCACGGTCTCCTCGGTGAGGAAGGGCAGGCGCAGTTCCCGCAGGCGCACAAACAGCGCCTCGACCAGCCGCTCCACCTGAGCGGCATCGTTCACGGACAGCAGCACGGCAAATTCCTCTCCGCCGTAGCGGGCGACGAAGTCGTCCGCCCGCAAAAAAGTTCGGCTCAGCAGATCGGAAAAGGCCGACAGGACCTTGTCGCCTCCGGGGTGACCATAACGGTCATTGATGGTCTTGAAATGATCGAGGTCCAACAATATCAGCGCGAGCATCTGGCCGCTGGCGAGAGCGAGGTCGGTGTAACGCAGCAAGGCGGCGTCGAAGGCGCCACGGTTATAGAGTTGCGTCAGGGGATCGAGTTGCATCTGAGCGCGGGCGTCGGCGAGCGCCTGCCGCAGGTCGGCAACGCTGCCGCCCAGCGCGCGCGCCTCGACCTCGATCCGCTCGCGAGCGCGCTCCGCCGCCTCCACCCGCTGACGCAGTTCGCCGAGTTGGCGTTCCAGGGTGGCCTGTTGGGCCGCGATGGATTGCCGCAGTTGCGCGGCCATGCCGGCGAATTCGGCGCGCAGTTGATCTACGGCGTTGGTGGTCAACAGCTTCTGTATGCGCTGCAAACTTGCGTCTACCGAACTTGCCGATGCTCCCGCGGCGGCATTGGCGTCGCGCAGGGTTTCCAGCAGATCCCGTACCAGGGCGCTGTATTCGCGAGCGCGGTGCTGAACGTGGGATTGTTCGGCGAGACGGCGCTCGCGGAAAAATAACTGGGCATCGCCCGTGCGCGGCAATGCAGTGGTTGACGCCGCCAACCCGGGCGGTGGCGTGCCGTTCAGGAAGTGCAGAGCCCAATCTTCGTGGTCGCCGTAGAACGTCGCGCTGCCAGTTGCGTCGACGAGCGGATAGAGCGCCATGGCGCGAAACATGGCGGCGAGGGTTTCCAGCAGGCTATCGGTGGGTTCTGGCGGCATGAAGATTCAGGCCTGACAGGTGAAGTGATTTGTTGTTGGCGCACGGCTGGTCCGGCCGCGGGCAGGATGGTACGCGAATCCAGCGGTCGTCGCAGCGTGGGGGGAGCGCGGGTGTGGACGGCGGTCGACGCGGGTGCCGCTAGGCGGTCGTTGCCGCGGCGCCATCCGTGCCTGGCGTCGCGGCCGGCGACACCAGGGCCAGCGCCTCGGCCTCGTCGATCCGTGCGATCCAGTGCAGATCGAGCTGGCGCCGCGCGCTTTCGGGAATCTCTTCCGCGTCCTTCCGATTGCGGGCGGGCAGCAGCACGGTCTTGATCCCGGCGCGCAGCGCGGCCAGGGTCTTTTCCTTGATGCCTCCGACCGGTAGCACCAGGCCGCGCAGGGTGATTTCTCCGGTCATGGCGACTTCGGGGCGGATGGTACGGTTGGTGAGCAGCGACACCAGGGCGATATACAGCGCCACGCCGGCGCTGGGGCCGTCCTTGGGGATGGCGCCGGCGGGCACATGAATGTGAATGTCGCTGGTTTCGAACAGGTCCGGTGCCAATCCCAGGCTCGCGGCGCGTCCCTTGATCAGGGAGAGCGCGGCCTGGGCGCTCTCCTTCATCACGTCGCCAAGCTGGCCGGTGAGGATCAGACGGCCGTTGCCGGGCGCGCGGCTCGCCTCGATGAACAGGATATCGCCCCCGGTGGGGGTCCAGGCCAGCCCGGTCGCCACGCCCGGTACGCTGGTGCGCATCGCCAATTCGTCCTCGAAGCGCGGTGGTCCCAGAATGGCGCGCAGATCGTCGGGGCCGATTTCGGCGCGCACGAGGGTGCCCGCGGCGATGCGCACGGCGACATGGCGCACCACCGCGCCGATCTCCCGTTCCAGGTTGCGGCAGCCGGCTTCGCGGGTGTAGTCCGCAACGAGCTGCGACAGGGTCGCGTCGCCGATGCGGCACTGTTCGGCGCTGAGCCCCGCCGCCTGCAACTGGCGTCCCACCAGATAGCGTCGGGCGATCTCGATCTTTTCCTCGCGGGTGTAGCCCGGCAGCTCGATCACTTCCATGCGATCGCGCAGGGGGCCGGGAATCTGGTCCAGCACATTGGCGGTGCCGATGAACATGGCGTGGGAGAGGTCGAACGGCACGCCCAGATAATTGTCGCGGAAGCTGGCGTTCTGCTCCGGATCCAGCACCTCCAGCAGGGCCGAGGCGGGATCGCCGTGGAAGCTCGCGCTCAACTTGTCCATCTCATCGAGCATGAACACCGGGTTGCGGGTGCCCGCCTTGCGGATGCCCTGGATGATGTTGCCGGGCAGGGCGCCGATATAGGTACGCCGATGGCCGCGAATCTCGGCCTCGTCGTGGACGCCGCCGAGCGCGATGCGCTGGAACTGGCGCCCCATGGCGCGCGCGATACTCTGGCCCAGCGAGGTCTTGCCGACCCCGGGCGGACCCACGAAGCAGAGGATGGGGCTTTTGCCCCTGGGGTTGAGCTTGTGCACCGCCAGGTGTTCGAGGATGCGCCGCTTGACCTTGTCGAGGCCGTAATGATCCTCGTCGAGCACCGTGCGGGCGGCTTCGATATCGATCTTGTCTTCGGATTCCCTGGACCAGGGCAGTTCGGTCAGCCACTCCAGATAGGTGCGTACCATCGAGTATTCCGCCGCCGCCTCGGGCATGCGTTCCAGACGCTTGATCTCCCGCAGCGCCTGGGTTCTGGCTTCCTCCGCCATGCCGGCCTGGTCCACGGCCGCGGTCAGTTCGCGGATTTCCGCGCCGCGCTCTTCGCCTTCGCCCAGCTCCTGCTGGATCGAGCGCATCTGCTCCCGCAGCACGGCTTCGCGCTGGCGCTCGCTCATCCGCTCGCGGGTCTGCTGGTGGATTTTCTGCGACAGCTTGAGCACTTCCACGCGGTAGTCGAGCAGCGCCTGTACCTTGTCCACGCGCTGCTTGATATCCAGGGTTTCGAGGATGTCCTGTTTGTCTTCGGGTTTGAGGTCCAGGTAACCGGCGACCGTATCCGCCATCAGCCCGGCCGAGGCGATCAGGCGCACCGCATTGACCAGCTCCTGGGGTGTCTGGGGCAGGAGTTGCAGGGCTTCGAGGGCGCGTTCGCGCAGCGCGAGCAGACGCGCTTCGAGTTCCTTGTCGCCCGCGGCGTGCGGCTCGTGGAGGCGTTCCACCCGCGCCGCGAGAAAGGGCGCGCTCGGGATGAAATCCAGGATTCGGAAGCGCGCTTCTCCCTGACAGATCAGGTGGTGCTGTTCGTCGTCGCCGGTGACGAAGCGCAGCACATTGGCGATGGTGCCGACCCGATAGATATCGTCCGCCCCCGGATCCTGTAGCGCCGGATCGCGCTGCAGGATCAGCCCGATCGGTCGCTCGGCGCGAATCGCTTCCTGGGCCGCCGCGATCGACGCGGGACGACCCACCGCGAGCGGCATCACCAGCTCCGGGAACAACACGACATTGCGCACCGGCAGCAGGATCAGGAAATCTTCGGGCCAGTCGCGGGCCACGGGTTCGGCGGTCTGGGGCAATGGTTGGTCATTCATGGCGCGGCACTAGAGTTTGCGAAAGCCGAGATACAGACAGCCATCCAGCAATTCGTGATGGGCCAGTTCCAGGGGGTAGGGCGGCAGTACCAGGCGCCGTTCGAAGCGACCGGCGGGAATTTCGACACGGTGCAGGCGTCCGCGGTGGACGGCTTCCGGCAGCCGGCGCTCGCCGGCCACGATCAGCACGCCCTGCTGCACCTGCACGGATATCCGCTCCGCAGCGACGCCCGGCAGCGCGGCCACCACCCACAGGCGGTCATCGGTTTCGTAGACGTCCACCGGCGGTTCCCAGCGGCAGGGGCGATTGCCGGAGCCCGGCTGGAGGAAATGGCGCTGCATGCGCTCGGCGCGGTCCAGCATCCGCACCGCCTCCGACCACATCCAGTTTTCCATATCGCGCGATGACATCGAGACACTCCCGGTCGCCGGTCCTTGAGTCACGGCGGGTTAGTTGGGGGCGACCGTTCCCGAACGCAAACCGCCGGCTCCGGCCCGTCCCCACCGATGACGAACATCATAGTGCCAACGGCGCCCTGGTGGCCGGTCCCTGACCATGGCCTTGACCAGGATCAGGAATGGTCCGCATACCGCCGATGGCTGCGGCGGAAAGTGCTGTACCGGCCGCGCCGCGGGCGCCGGTTCCGGGTTCAGGGGCTCAATCCGAGCAGTGCCGCCGTGTTGCTGCGCATCACATTGCGTACCTGGGTGTAGTCGAGTCCACCGAGGCCGTCGGCGAATTCGAGAGGCTCGGCCAGGCCTTCCGGATGCGGCCAGTCGGAGCCGAACAGGGCGACATCCGGGCCGACCGCGGCGATCAGCTCCGGGATGTTGTCCTCCGGGAAGGGGCAGACGCGAATGCGGTCGAGAAAGATGGCGCTCGGGCGGGCATGTAGTGGCCCGAAGGTAAAATTGTTGCCCGCGATTTTGGCGGACTTGTCGAGCTTGCGCAGCAGCGGGGTGACCCAGGACGAGCCGTTTTCGATCGAAGCCACGCGCAGGCGCGGGAAGCGGCCGAACAGGTTGTGCATGATCAGTGCCGCCAGGGTGTCGGTGACGGGTCGTTCCATCATCCCGATCACATGCTGAAACGCGGTGACCCGGTGGTGGGGTGGGCGCGGGTTTTCGCCCCAGGCCGCCGACACCAGTTCCTCGAAGCCGGCGTTGCCGAGATGGAACGCCACCGGAATCCCGGCTTCCTGGCAGCGCGCCCAGAAGGGATCGAAATGGGGATCCGCGGGCGAACGGCCGAGCACCGGGCCGGGAATCAGGTTGACGATGCGCGCGCCCTCGGCCAGCACGCGCTCGAGCTCGGCGACCGCGAGATCGATATCCACCAGCGACAGCTGGGCCGCGGCAAAGACGCGGTTCCGGTAATCCCAGCCCCAGTCGTCCCGGAGCCAGCGGTTGAAGGCGCGGTGGTTGGCCATGACCACCTCCGGCCCGGCATCGCGCAACTGCATTTCGACACCGACGCCGAGCGACGGCAGGAAGACGCCGGCTTCGACGCCATGGCGATCGAACCAGCGCAGCCGCGCGTCGCGCTGCATGGATTCGGGCAGGTCGAAACAGGAGATGGGATCGGCGGCGAGAATATGGGCGCCCTTGGGCTGGTCGCTGCGGTAGAACGCTTTGTATGAGCCGGGTTTGCCCGCGTGCTCGCCGGGTGGGGCGCTGAAAAAGCTGAGGCGGCGGCCGCGAAAGTGAACCTGGGCATGGGTGCTCAACCCGCGCACCACGGTGATGGCGTCGTCGCGGAACCGGCTTTCCATGTGGCGGGTGTAGCAGTCGTCGGGCTCGTAATAGTGACAGTCCGCATCGACCAGCGGATAGTCGATCAGTGCGCGCGGATCTTCGCGGTGGGTGGCGGGCGAGGTCATGCCGATGTCCTCCGTATTGATTAGCGATTGGTTAGCGCCGGTTTGGTCAGCGGTGGCGGATTATGGGAATATCCTGACATGGCGCCGCGCCGAACAACAGACCGGGGCCGGGCGGCGCAAGCGATTCCAGATAACAACAAGATTGAGGGTGCGGCACATGGGAGGAGAGCCAATTCTGGAGGGTCTGCGCGTGCTGGATTTCACCCAGCACCTTGCAGGCCCCACCACGACCCGCCTGATGGCGGAAATGGGCGCCGAGATCGTCAAGCTGGAACTGGCGCCCCGGGGCGATCAGGTGCGCAAGGCGGGCTACCTGAAAGGCGGGCGTTCCGCCTATTTCTTGCAGCAGAACCGCGGCAAGAAAAGTCTCTGTGTCGATGTAAAAACGCCCGGGGGACGCAAGCTGCTGCTCGACCTGGTGCCGAAGTTCGACGTGCTGGTGGAGAACTTCGCGCCCGGCGTGATCGGGCGCATGGGGCTGGACTGGGCGACGGTCCATCGCCTCAACCCCAGGCTGATCATGTGCTCGATATCCACCTTCGGGCAGACCGGCCCGCTCGCCGACCGACCTGGATTCGACTACATCGCCCAGGCCTACTCGGGTATCACCAGCCTGATCGGCGAGCGCGACCGGGCGCCCAGCCTGCCGATGGCGGCGATCGGCGATGTCACCACCGGCGTGCATGCGCTGGCGGCGATCAACGCGGCCCTGTACCGGCGCGCCCTCGGCGGTCCCGCCCAGCTGCTCGATATTTCGCTGATCGACAGCTATTTCCACTGCCACGAGCTCAACGTGGGCATGATCAGCGCCAGCGAAGGCAAATTGAAACCCACCCGCGGCGGTTCCCATCATCCGGGCATGGCGCCCCTGGGCTGCTTCAGGGGCAAGGCGCCGGACCGCTATCTGATCATCATCGCGGTGCTGCACCAGTGGAAGGAGTTTTGCGAGGCGATGGGAAAATCCGAGTTGCTGACCGATCCGCGTTTCAAGGATCCTCGTGACAGGGCCAAAAATCGCGTCGCGCTGGTCGCCATCATCGAAGACTGGATTCAGTCCCGGGCGAGCGACGAGGAAGTGATCCGGATTCTGGAGGAGCGCCGCATTCCGGTGGCGCCGGTGCTCAGCATCGCAGAGGCCATGCAGCATCCGCACTTCATCGAACGTGGCACGGTGCGCACGGTGACCGAGCGCGAGTTCGGCACCTTTCAGATGCCGGGCATGCCACTGCGGTTTTCGGAATACGCCAACGTCGCGGATCTGCAAGCGCCCTATCTGGGCGAGCACAACCGGGAAGTGCTGAAAAATCTGCTCGCTTATACGGATGCGGAGATTGCGGTGCTGGAACAGGAACGCGTTCTGGTCTCGGAAGCCCTGCCCGATGCAGCGAGCTGAATACTTCCCGTCGCATATTTCCCGCCGCTCGCGTCGGTTCAGTCGCGCCGGTCGAGCCAGTCGTGTTCGAGCAGTTTGAGCCGCGTGGTCACTGTCAACAGGAAAGCCGTCGACCAGGCGAACAGAATCCAGCCGTTGGCGGCCTCGATCGCGCCGACTATCCGCCAGCGCGGTGACAGCACGACATCGCCAAATCCCACGGTGGTGAAGGTTACCGTGGAGAAATACAGGGCTTGCTCGAAGTTCTGCATTTCACCGAGCCACAAGTAGAGCGCTGCGTAGAGCCAGATCTCGATGCCATGGAGCACGAAGATGCCGAACACCACTGCCAGGATGACCGCGGCGCGGCGTGTGTGGCTGTCGTGGGGATGCAGCCGATGGCCGTGTCGGCTCATGAGGTAAGTGAGAAAAATCAGGCCCCAGAAATGCACCAGCACGGTGGTGGTACCCATGGCGGTACCCACCGCGAGGTTGACAATGAGGCTGGGAACATCGGTTTCCATCGGGCCGGATACGAAGTGGGTGGTCAGGTGAACCAGTGGCGTCGCTGCGCGGTTGCGCGCAGCTTACCACGCACATCGACCGGCTTCGGGAGCCCCTGCGGGGCATGGCTTGTCCCGATTTGCCGGCGTGCGTAATCTG
Organism: Porticoccaceae bacterium; assembly: GCA_050250395.1. Classification (GTDB taxonomy): domain Bacteria; phylum Pseudomonadota; class Gammaproteobacteria; order Pseudomonadales; family Porticoccaceae; genus JAGPUQ01. The sequence goes on along the minus strand of JBFWOQ010000034.1, from coordinate 8,964 downwards.
CGCGCGGGAAGAGGGTCCGCGGTTGACGGACGGGATCGGGGGCCGGTTGCTCCGGTAGGGACGATGGCCGCGGCGAGCATGTTATGACCTATTGGTACGGACTGGCGGCGCTGGTGTCGTTGGGCATTGTGGTGGGGTTGTGGAAGCTCGCCCACCGCGTCGATCGCGACACCGATCGCGACACCGATCACAACATCGATCACAACATCGATCACAACAAGGCCCAGCGATCCCGGCGGCAGCAAGAGGTCGGGCAACAAAAAGCCCGCGGCCTGACCGAGGCGCGCCGGGCGCTGGCCGCCAACACCGCTGCGGAACCGACCACGGAGCCAGACAACCGGGAGCCGCTGCGGCCCGCGCCTGCCCATGTGGGCCGGAGCCTGTTGGTGGAGTCCGCGCTCGATGCCGTGGCGCGACAGCGGCTCGATGATTTTCGGCAGTTGATCCCGCGCCCCAGAAGTACCCTGGTGCAGCTGTTGCGCGGCGACCACGATCCTGCCGCGCTCGCCGATTTGATGAGCACCGACCCGGGTAGCGCGGCGCTGCTGCTGCGCGCTGTCAACTCGGCGCAATTCAATTTGACCACCAAGGTCAACAGCGTGCGCCACGCCATCACCTATCTGGGCGCCAATCTGGTGCGCGACATTCTGCTGCACAACCTGATCAGCGCCGAGGTGCGCATGACGGATTCGCAGCTGGAGCGGATTTACCAGCAGCTCTGGCAGGGGGGCTATCTGGCCAGCGGACTCGCCTCCCTGATGGCGCTGCAACTGCGTTTCAACGCACCTTCGCATATCGCGACGCAGGCGCTGTTTTTCTCGCTGGGCGACCTTGGCGTGCTTACCGCTTTCCCCGCGCTGAAACCGCTGTACGCCGCTTCGTCCAGCCTGCCGGATCGCGTTTTTGCGGTACAGGATCGGATTGGTTTCAGTCCCGCGGTGGCCGGCGCGGTGCTCGCGCGGGACTGGGAGTTGCCCGACCCGCTGGTCGACGCCCTGGCGCAAGGGCTGACTCCGCTGACCACGCCGGCTGACGATTGCGCCCTCGGCGACCTGCGCGCCTTCATCCTCGGCTATGTCTGCCACCGTCTCGCCGACACCATGATTCAGGCCCATCTGGGTGATTGCAGTTTGGCTTTCGTCAGGCTTCAGGAAGCGGACGAATTTTTTTATTTGCGGGATTATCTGACGCGCGCGGGTTTACAGGATCTTGGCTCGATACTGGCGGATCCGGGGTTCGCGAAGAAAATCCATGTACTGACGACGAACCTGGCCGCACTGGCTTGAGTCGCCGCCTGTGCGGTTGACGGCAATCCAACCGACGGCAATCCAACCTACGGAAATGCAACCGACGGAAATGCTGGCGCGACGCCGGCGATTCCTCCCAGCCAACAGCGCTGCTGATTCTGTCTTGCGCCGGTTCCCCTCCGGCCTATAATCGACGCGCAACTCTCGGGGCGCCCTTGCGGGGCTGAGATGCCGAACCGGCAGACCCGTGGAACCTGATCCGACTCGCATCGGCGTAGGGAAGAGTGAACGCCCGCCTTCCGTACTCCACGCTGGTCACCCATCCCACGCGAGGAGACCATCATGGCCAAACCCACCGTCACCACCCCGAAACCCGAGCCCTTGCCCCGGCAGCCTTTGCCGGCGAGCCGCAAGATCTATGTGTGCAATGCCGCCGGCACGGTGCGGGTGCCGATGCGGGAGATCGCGCTCACCGACGGCACCAGCGCCCAGGTCTACGACACCTCCGGACCCTACAGCGATCTCGACCTGGCGTTCGACATCCACAAGGGGTTGCCCGATCACCGCGGCGCCTGGATCGCCGCGCGCGGCGACTGCGAACCGGAACCCAATCCCTACAACCGGCGCACCAACGGCAGTGCCGACCCCAACCATAGCGCGGCGCTGCAACGGGCACCGTTGCGCGCCAAGCCGGGCCGCAATGTCAGCCAGCTCCACTATGCGCGCCAGGGCATCGTCACGCCGGAGATGGAGTTCATCGCGCTGCGCGAGAACCAGGCCCGCGCGCTCGCTGGCACCGAGTTCGACAGCGCGGAGCGCGTCGCACGCCTGCGCGGCAATCCCATGGGCGCCAATCTGCCGCGCGAGATCAGCGCCGAGTTCGTGCGCGCCGAAGTGGCGGCGGGGCGCGCCATCATTCCCGCCAACGTCAATCATCCGGAACTGGAACCGATGATCATCGGGCGCAATTTCCTGGTGAAGATCAATGCCAATATCGGCAATTCGGCGGTCAGCTCGGGCGTGGAAGAAGAAGTGGAAAAACTGGTGTGGGCGACCCGCTGGGGCGCCGACACCGTGATGGACCTGTCCACCGGCCGTCACATTCACGGCATCCGCGACCACATCATCCGCAACTCGCCCGTGCCCATCGGCACCGTGCCCATCTACCAGGCGCTGGAGAAAGTCGATGGCGTTGCCGAGGATCTGACCTGGGAAATCTTCCGCGACACATTGATCGAACAGGCGGAGCAGGGCGTCGACTACTTCACCATCCACGCCGGGGTGCGGCTCGCCTATGTGCCGCTGACCGTGGACCGGGTGGCCGGCATCGTGTCGCGCGGTGGCTCCATCCTCGCCAAGTGGTGCATTGCCCACCATCAGGAAAATTTCCTCTACACCCGCTTCGAGGAAATCTGCGAGATCATGAAGGCCTACGACGTCAGCTTTTCGCTGGGCGACGGCCTGCGTCCGGGCGCCGGTGCCGATGCCAATGACGCGGCGCAACTCGCGGAGCTGAAAACCCTGGGCGAGCTGACCAGGGTGGCCTGGAAGCACGACGTCCAGACCATGATCGAGGGGCCGGGCCATGTGCCCATGCATCTCATCAAGGAGAACATGGACAAGCAGCTCGACTGGTGCCACGAGGCTCCCTTTTACACGCTGGGGCCGCTCACCACCGACATCGCGCCCGGCTACGACCACATCACCAGCGGCATCGGCGCCGCCATGATCGGCTGGTTCGGCTGCGCCATGCTCTGCTATGTGACGCCCAAGGAGCACCTGGGGCTGCCCAATCGCGAGGATGTGCGCCAGGGCATCATCGCCTACAAGATCGCCGCCCACGCCGCCGATGTCGCCAAGGGTCACCCGGGCGCCCGCTACCGCGACGATCTGGTCTCCAAGGCACGCTTCGAATTTCGCTGGCGCGACCAGTTCAACCTGTCGCTCGATCCCGAAACCGCGCTCGCCTTCCACGACGAAACGCTGCCCCAGGAGGGCGCCAAGGTGGCGCACTTCTGTTCCATGTGCGGACCCAAGTTCTGCTCCATGCAGATCACCCAGGAAGTGCGCGAGTACGCCAAACGCGGCATGGCGGAGAAATCGAAGGAGTACCGCGCGCGCGGCAGCGAAATCTACCTGAAGCAGGCGGACTGAGATGCACGCGGCAATCGCCGGCGCGGGCTTGATGGGCCGGCTCATGGCCTGGCGCCTGCTGCGCGCGGGCTGGCGGGTGAGCCTGTTCGAGCGCGATCCCGAGGAAACCGCCAGCGCCGCCGCCTATACCGCGGCCGGCATGCTGGCGCCCTGGGCCGAGGTGGAATCGGCCGAACAACTGGTGCATCGCCTGGGGCTGCGTTCGCTCGCGCTGTGGCCGGCGCTCGCGGCCGAGCTGGACGCCGATCTCGAGCTGCACGAGCGCGGCACCCTGGTGGTCGCCCACGCCGGCGACCGCGCCGATTACCGGCGCTTTGCCGAGGTGCTCGCGGCCAGGCTGCCGGGTCCGCAACACTGGCGGGCGCTGGACGCCGCCGCGCTGGGCGCGCTGGAGCCCGAGCTCGCCGGCCGCTTTCAGGAGGGTCTGCATCTGCCCGGCGAAGCCTGGCTGAATCCGCTCGCAGTCATGGCGGCGCTGGCGACCGCACTGCGCGCCGGCGGCGTCGAATGGCACTTTGGCGCCGCGGTGGAAACGGTCGGCCCGGGCCATCTGGTCAGCGGCGGCGCGCGCCACCCCTGCGACTGGGCGTTCGACTGCCGCGGCCTGGGCGCGCGCGCCGATTTGCCGCGGCTGCGCGGGGTGCGCGGCGAGGTGATCTGGCTGCACGCGCCGGCGGTGAAGCTGCGCCATGTGGTGCGGCTCGTGCATCCGCGCTATCGACTCTATCTGGTGCCGCGCCGCGACCACGGCTTCGTGATCGGGGCCACCCAGATCGAGAGCGACGACGCCGGGCCGATCACCGTGCGCTCCAGCCTGGAGCTGCTGTCCGCCGTCTACAGCCTGCACGATGGCTTTGCCGAAGCGCGCGTGATCGAGGCCCGCGCCAACTGCCGCCCGGCGTTCGACGACAACCTGCCGCGCGTGTTCACGGCGCCGGGGCTGGTCCGCATCAACGGGCTGTTCCGCCACGGCTTTCTGCTGGCGCCGGCGCTGGCCGAGGCGGTGGAAACCTGGTTGCGTACACCCTCCACGGCGTGCCCGGAACTCTTTGCAGCGGAGCAGTTGGCATGAGTGCCGGCCAGATCGAGGTGCTGTGCAACGGCGAAAGCAAACGCCTGGACGCGGGCCGGACCCTCGCCGAGCACTTGCCGCACCTCACGCAGGCCTGCGATTTTGCGGTCGCCATCAACGAAGTCTTCGTGCCCAGGAGCGCCTATGCCGAAACCCGGCTCGCGGATGGGGATCGCATCGAACTTGTCATTCCCATGCAGGGAGGTTGAGCCCATGTGGCAGCTTGCGGAGCAGACCCTCGACAGCCGGTTGCTGATCGGCTCCTCGCTCTATCCCTCGCCCCGCATCATGCAGGAGGCGATCCGCGCGTCCGGTGCCGGGGTGGTCACGGTCGCACTGCGCCGACAGTTGCCGGGCGCCGGTGGCGGTGACGATTTCTGGGCCGCGCTGCGCGAGCTGGATGTGCGGTTGTTACCCAACACTGCCGGCTGTCATTCCGCCCGCGAGGCCATCACCACCGCCCAGATGGCGCGCGAGCTGTTCGGCACCCACTGGGTCAAGCTCGAAGTGATCGGCGACGACTACAACCTGCAACCCGATCCCTTCGGGCTGGTGGAGGCGGCGCGGGAACTGGTGGCGCAGGGCTTCGAGGTGTTCCCCTACTGCACCGAGGATCTGGTGGTGTGTGAGCGCCTGGTCGCCGCCGGCTGCCGCATCCTGATGCCCTGGGGCGCGCCCATCGGCACCGCCCGCGGGTTGCTCAACCCCTACGGCCTGCGCACCCTGCGCGAGCGCCTGCCCGGCATCACGCTGATCGTCGATGCCGGGCTCGGCGTGCCGTCCCACGCCGCCCAGGCGCTGGAGCTGGGGTTCGATGCCGTGCTGCTCAACACCGCCATCGCCCAGGCCCACGATCCGGTGGCCATGGCGAGCGCCTTCCGCCACGGGGTCAGCGCCGGCCGCCTGGCGTTCGAGGCCGGGCGCATGCCCGAGCGCGATCTCGCGCAGCCCAGCACACCGGTGGTGGGGACGCCGTTCTGGCACCGGCAATGACAGCACCGCCGATGACGAGCCGCCCGGTGGTTCTCGCCATCGCCGGCAGCGACTCCGCCGGCATGGCGGGCATCGCCATGGATGTGCGCGTGTTGACCGCCCTCGGTGTTCACGGCGCCGTCGCCATCACCGCCAATACCGCGCAGGATGGCGGCGGAGTGGCCGCGCTCAATCCCGTTTCCGCCGCCGCCCTGGACTCTCAGCTCGTCGCCGCCCGTCGATTGCAGCCCCGCGCGATCAAGACCGGACTGCTGGTCGATGCCGCCCAGATCGCCCGCGTCGCGGCGTTCGCTGCGCGGACCGGGCTGCCCCTGGTCTGCGATCCGGTGCTGCACAGTTCCGGCGGCGCGCCCCTGACGGGCGAGGACTGCGTCACCACGCTGCGCGAGCACCTGCTGCCCTATTGCACAGTGCTGACCCCCAACCTTCCGGAAGCCGAGGCACTCACCGGCATCGCCATGCGCAGCGCGGAAGATGCGATGGCCGCGGCGCGCGCCCTGCGGGCCCTGGGCGTCGGCGCGGTACTGATCAAGGGCGGCCACGGCGACGGCGCCCAGAGTCGGGATTATTTCCTGGCGGAGGATCGCGGCTTCTGGCTCCACAGCCCGCGCCAGACGGTTGCCAACCGCCGTGGCACCGGCTGCGCGCTGGCTTCGTCCATAGCCGCCGCGCTGGCGCTCGGCCATGCCTGCGCCGATGCGGTGGTGATCGCCAAGATGGCGATCAATCAGGGTCTGCGCCAGGGCTATGGCTGCGGCGACATCGAGGGTCCGGTGCATATCGACCATTTTCCCGACCGCCAGGCCGACCTGCCCGCGCTGACCCCGGGTGCCGGCCATGGCGCAGTGGCCGCATTCCCCGACTGCAACAGTCCCCGCCTCGGGCTCTATCCCATCGTGGACAGTGCGGACTGGGTGGCGCGGCTGTTGCCCCTTGGGGTGTCCACCATTCAGTTGCGGATCAAGGAGCGTGCGGGTGACGATCTTGCCCGGGAGATCGGGCGCGCGGTCGAACTTGCGCGCGCGCACGGCGCACGCCTGTTCATCAACGATCACTGGGAGCTGGCCCTGGCCGCGGGCGCCTACGGCGTGCATCTGGGGCAGGAAGATCTGGCGACCGCCGATCTCGACGCCCTGCGCAAGGCTGGGCTGCGGCTCGGCATCAGCACCCACTGCCATTACGAGGCCGCGCGCGCCCATGCCCTGCGCCCGTCCTATATCGCCTGCGGCCCGGTGTACGAGACCACCGCCAAGGCGATGCCCTGGGTGCCCCACGGGCTCGACGGCCTCGATTACTGGCGGCGGACCCTGAGCGGTTATCTCCTGGTCGCCATCGGCGGCATCGGCGCGGCGCGCGTCCCCGGTGTGAGAGCGGTGGGCGTCGATGGGATCGCGATGATTTCCGGCATCACCCAAAGCCCGGATCCGGAAGCCACCACGCGCCAGTTGCTGGAGTTGCTCGATCATGCCTGAGTCCGAATTCAGCGCCCGCGAATGGCTGCGCTACGCGCGGCAAATCCAGTTGCCGGAAGTCGGCGCGGCGGGGCAGCTGCGCCTGCGCCGCGCACGCGTGCTCATCGTCGGCGCCGGTGGCCTGGGCGCTCCCGCCGCGCTCTATCTCGCCGGCGCCGGCGTCGGCCATCTGACGCTGGTGGACGGCGATACGGTCGCGCTTTCGAATCTGCACCGTCAGGTGCTCTACAGCGGTGGGGATCAGGGCACCAACAAGGCGGTCGCCGCCGCGCGGCAGCTCGGCGCGCGCAACGACGCTATCGCGATCGAGGCCGTCGCCGAACCGCTGTCCGCCGCCAACGTCGATGCCCTGGTGGCGGACGCCGATCTGGTGCTCGACTGCACCGACCAGATGGCGGTGCGCTATCTCGTCAATGCCGCCTGCCGACGCCACGGCCGCCCCTGGCTGTTCGCGGGCGTCGATCGCTTCGCCGGTCAGCTCGCGCTGTTCGCTCCGGACGGCGCCTGTTTCCAGTGCCTGTATCCCAGCCTGCCGGAGCAGCTCCAGGACTGTGCCGGCGCCGGCGTGCTGGGGGTGGTGCCGGGTCTGCTCGGCCTGCTCCAGGCCGGCGAGGCGCTCAAATTCCTGACCGGACTGGCGACGCCCAGCCGGGATCATCTGCTGCTGTGGGACGGTCTGGGTCTGGAACTGCGGCGCCTGCGTTTGCGCCGCGATCCCGCCTGTCGCTGCTGCGGCGCAAGCGGCATTGCCGCGATCCCGGCCGCGACGGTTTGCGCGACATTCTCCGGTGCGGAATCCGCCAGCGCGGACTGGGAGTTGGCGCCCGCTGCCTTTGCGGCGGCGCGCCAGAGCCCCGACCATCTGCTGGTGGATGTGCGCAGCGCCGTGGAATATCAGGCCTTCAACATCGGCGGGCTCAATATCCCGGTCGACGCGCTTCAGCCCGAGGATCCGCGTCTTGCCGGGCGCGCGCTGCTGTTGCTGTGCCAGACGGGCGTGCGCTCGCGCCGGGGTGCCGCGCAGTTGCGGGCGGCGGGGCGGGAGGCCGTCTTCAGTCTGCGCGGCGGCATCCTGGCCTGGCTGGAGATGGAAAATGTCCGGTGAACACCACCGGTGTTTTCGCACAAACAAGCGCGAACGCACCACCTCCGGATAGCTGTGTCATGCTATCGGGTGGCCGTAGCTGGGCCAGCATTGGCCACGGCAGGACAAGTGGACACAGGATGAGCTTCGTGTTGATGAAGGAGGCGATCAAGTTCTCTTTACAACCACACCTGGCCAACCTGTATCCGATAACCCGATCATGGTTTCAATCGTCGGGCGTGCATTACTCTACGGTAAGCAAGGTAATTAAGGCGGAGAGATAGAAGTGGCATGTCAAGACCTGACCCGACTCCGTTAGAAGTGGCATGTCAAGACCTGACCCGACTCCGTGACCCGACTCCGCGTGTGCAGACGTATCGCGTTTTGAGCGCGTTTTGAGCCCTGCCATAGTCAAAACAATACACGAACATAGCTGCCGTAAAAGCGGCAATGATTCGCGCAGAGTCGCAAGGCGCAGATGCGTGGGCCCCTCGTTCAGCTCTCAGCGTCCTGACGCGAGCCAATAGACTAACTCTTCTGGTACGCCGGTCTACGATAGAATTGGAGGACGGAGATGTTCGGACTCGGAAAAGTTGACGGTCTGAAGCGAAAGGAATGGAATTCTCGAGTTAGGGACCTACTCGAATGCAAGATTGGAATAGAGACTAACAGCCTAAGGAACCCTTACTTCCCAGCTCCTTTGGGTTTCCTTAACCTTCTTGATCAGGGCTGGCACCAGAAATGTTGCCCCGAAGATACCGCGCTGTATATCGCGCTCGCGTACTGGTCGGGCTGTGCAAAAGATGGCGGCGTGAACCGCCCCGGGTTCCGTGGAGGCTGTTTGGTTTAAGTCATGCCGCGATCTTGGCCTGACTGGCGAGTTGCCTATAGAAGTTTGCCTCAGCTTCTGCCGGAGGAATATACCCCAGGGATTCCATCAAC
>JBFWOQ010000033.1:0-31805 GCA_050250395.1 Porticoccaceae bacterium | reverse complement strand
GGCGATCTCCGCCGGCACCGTGACCTACGATTTCGAGCGTCTGTTGACCGGTGCCATGCTGATGTCCTGTTCGGAGTTTGGCGATCTGAACATCAAGCACATGTAGGGTCACAATTTTTCCGCGCACGCGTGCCGGGACGGTTGCGCCGCGCGGGTCGCTCGGGAACCGGTTTCACCCGTTCCCGTGCGACCGACGCGGCATTTCCCGCTCGCCTGTGGCTGCCCGCATGCGGTTCAGCGGTATGCGCGCCGGGGGCGGCGCGAGTACAGTCGGTGCGGTTGCAAACTCGGGGGCCAGCGGCCGGATGTGCGCGGCGTGAACGCCCTTTTCGCCAAACTGAACCTCGAATTGCACTTGTTGCCCCGCCTTGAGGCTCTTGTAGCCTTCCATCTCGATCGCCGAGTAGTGGGCGAAAATGTCCTCCTGATTGGCTTCTGACAGAATGAAGCCATAGCCCTTGGCGTTGTTGAACCACTTTACGGTGCCCGTGGTAGCGGTCATCGGCCTGCCTCCTGATAGATTCCGGGTGGCCGCAGGAGCGATCCCGGATCGGATGATTATTATTTGTGGTTATTGCTTGCATAACTATCGATGAGGAATGTGCGACAAGTCAAGTCCTTCAGCTTGTCCTTCAACGCGCTTCGGCACACGGACAACCATGGCGTTCGGCAGGTACCGAACGCGTTGTTCGTTGACCAAATTCGGAGCTTGTGGTGTTATGCGGTGCCCTTTGCAGGGGCGAATGTTTCTCAGCGAATCTCCGTGCGCAGCCCTTTCGATAGCTGCTCTGTATCGAACCGGAACCTGCCTTAGATCGCGTTACCAGGAGTACTCATGACAGCTCAACAGACCATCGACATCCGGGACAAGGCCGCGATTGTCGGGATCGGCGAGACGCAGTATGTGCGCGGCGCGGATCGACCGTCGGCGGAAGCCATGCTGGAGGCGACGCGCATAGCCATTGCCGATTCCGGTCTATCCCCGCAAGACATCGACGGCATCGTGTTGCCGCCCGTTCTGATCACCGCCGAGGAAGTGGCCGCCAATCTTGGCATCCGCGACATCCGCTACTCGGTCACCGTCAACATGGGCGGCGCCAGCCCGGTGACGGCGCTGCAAAGCGCGGCGCTGGCCATCGCGGCGGGCATCGCCAAGAACGTGGTGGTGATGGTGGGTTGGAACGGCTTTTCGGCGCTGCGGCCCAAGCCCGGCGTCAAGCACCGCGAGGTGATTTCGATCCCGGCGCTGGAGCGCACCCTGACCAATTACTACGCGCCCTATGGGGCGGCGTCGCCCGTGCAGATGTATGCCTGGATCGCCATGCGTCACAAGCACACCTATGGCATCACCGAAAACGCGACCGCCGCAGTGGCCATGGCCTGCCGAAAGCACGCACAGTTCAATGATCGCGCCATTACGCGCGGTCAGCCCATGGACCTCGATGCCTACCTGCGCTCACGCATGATTTCGGAGCCGTTCCGGCTTTTCGACTGTTGTCTCGAAACCGACGGCGCCTGTGCCGTGGTGCTGAGCAGCGCGGCCCAGGCCAAGGATCTGAAGCGCCGCCCGGTCTACATCATGGCGGCGGCCGAGGGGCATCCCTATCCGGCGGATGACATCGCCAATCGCCCCGACATGTTTCACATCGGACTTAACAACTCGGCTCCCAAAGCCTTCGCGATGGCCGGCATCAAGCCTGCGGACCTGGACTTTCTCCAGATCTATGACTGCTTTACTTACGTGGTCCTGCTGCAACTGGAAGCCCTCGGCATGTGCGAACGCGGCGCGGTGGAGGAGTTCGTCAAGGACGGCAATATCGAAATCGGCGGCCGCTATCCCCTCAATACCCACGGCGGACTGCTGTCCCAGGCCCACGTGTGGGGCTTGAACCATGTTGTGGAGGCAACCCGGCAGCTGCGCGGCGATGCCGGCGAGGTGCAGGTGAAGGACGCTGAACTGGGTGTCGTGACCGGCTGGGGCGACTTTGGCGATGGCAGCCTCGCTATTCTGAGGAGATGAGCATGAGCGATTTTATTCCCAACCCGGCGCCGAGACCCCGCCATTATCTCGACGAACAATTCTGGGAACACTGCGCACGGGGCGTCCTGGCGTTTCAGTGCTGTCTCGATTGTGAGACCTGGCGCCATATCCCCCGGTTCATGTGCGCGCATTGTGGTTCTGAAAAATGGGGTTGGCGCGAATCCCACGGACGTGGCGAAATCTATTCCTGGACCGTGTGCCACATGCCCATGTCACCGGAGTTCGAGACCGTATTCCCCTATGCGGTTCTGGTGGTCGAAATGGAAGAAGGGGTCCGGATGACGGCGGGTCTCAAGGGTATGGACTACAAGGATCTGCGCATCGGATTGCCCATGGAGGCCGTGTTCGAACCCCTCAAGGACGGCGGGCAGCTGCCGTTTTTTCAGCCGCGACCCGTTTGAATCGGCGTCCGGGCTGGCGTCCCGATACCGGGGCGCCAGCGCCACGGCAGTGGCACCGGCGCGCTTCGCCGAACGGAGTTTGTATTGCGCCGGATCAAGGAGAATCGGCAGGCCCGGTCGATAATGGCCGGTATCGATATCTCGATCATTCCAGAGCATGACGATGTCGCATTCGAAAGCCGAACTGCTTCCCCATTGGGAGGTGGTGACGACCAGTGAAATTTATCGCAACGATTTTTTTCGCCTGCGTCGCGATAGCTGTTCGCTGCATCTGAATCCCGAAGTTACCGCGCAGCACTATGTGCTCGAGATGCCCGACGCCGTGGTGGTCGTGCCGGTGACCGATGCCGGGTTGCTGGTCATGGTCGAGCAGTATCGGCACGGTGCCGAGGGCCAGTTTCTGGAATTTCCGGGTGGCCAGATCGAGCCCGGCGACACTTCGCTCGAAACGGCTGCGCGGCGCGAGCTCCGCGAAGAAACCGGGTATGAAGTGTCCTCGCTGCGTTACCTGGGCGCCCATTTTCCCAATCCGGGCGCCCAGAACAATCGGATCCACACCTATCTCGCCACGGTGATCGAGCATGGCGACGGTCCGGTTCTCGATGCATTCGAAAAATTGCGGGTGGTCCTGCTCAGCCACGACGACCTGGCGCGGCGGATCAGGGACGGCGTGGCGGTGGCATCCACCACGCTGGCCGCACTCAGTTTGTTGTCATTGCTGACCGAAACGGATCCTCGCCCGGCAACCGCGGCGGGTTGATCCCGCCACCCGATGTGCCGGCCAGTGGCCGGCGTTTTGCAACCCTCCGCTCAATGAGGTCAACGTGGAAATAGGTGCGTTTTATCTGCCGGTGATCGGCAATATCGAAGAAATCGAGAAAGGCATGGCCGGCAAACGAACCGACCTGTACCAGCAAATGCTCAAGGAGCTGACCGAGCAGGCCCAGTACATGGATGCGCACGGTTACTACGGCATGGGCACCACCGAGCACCATTTTCACATCGAAGGGGAGGAAGTCTCCACCAACCCGGTGCTGCTCGATCTCTATATCGGAATGCAGACCAAGCACCTGAAAGTCGGCCAGTTGGGTAACGTCCTGCCGGCCCACAACCCGGTGCGCCTGGCGGAAGACATCGCCATGGTGGACCAGATGACCGGCGGCCGTGCTTTTGCCGGCTTCGCGCGCGGTTACCAGCCGCGTTGGGTGGCCACGCTGGGCCAGCAGATCGACGGCATGGGAAAGGAGCCCGAGCTTGGCGCCCAGGCCTACGACAATCTCAAGCGCGAGCTTTATGAAGATCATTTCGAGATCATCATGAAGGCCTGGGGCAAGGATACTTTCTCCCACAAGAGCAAGTTCTGGGAGATTCCCCCGGCCAACACCTACTGGGCCACCCACGATGTCACCCGCAAATACGGCCAGGGCGTCGACGACAAGGGCTATCTGACCGAGATCGGGATTGTCCCGTCCACCTACAACAAGCGCATGCCCGACCTGTTCCAGCCCTTCAGCGTGTCGGAGCGCTCGATCGTCTGGGCGCTGCAAAACAAGGTCACGCCCATCACCATCATTACCGACGTGCCTACCGCGCAGGAGCATATTCGCGCGGCGCGGAAGGCGGCGGCGGAGAGTGGTACCGCCTACCGGATGGGAATGACCCGGGAAATCGTGGTTGCCGACACCGATGAAGAGGCGCGGGCGATCGCCAGCCGGGCGGGCGCCTATGTATGGTGCAACTTCTTCCAGCCCTTCGGTTTCAACGCCGCGATCATGAAGAAGGGCGAAGACCCCTTTACGATCAAAAATGACTTTGAAACCATCGAGGAGCGAGGTCTGGTGATCTGCGGCAGTCCGGACACCGTCAAGCGCAAGCTTGAAAAACTGTTCAAGGACCTGCCCTGCGACTATTTCTGGCTGTTTACCTACAACGGCCTGATTCCGCAGCACAAGATGATGCGTCATTTCGAGCTGCTGACCGAGAAAGTACTCCCGCACTTTACCGACAAGATCCGCTGACTCTCCGCCCGGTCGGGGCGCAAGACTGCGCCGCGACCGGGCAAACGCCGAATTGGGTTACAATCGGGGTCCGCCGCTTTCCGGGTCCGGACGGCGGCCCCCAGTTCCCGCTTTATCGCGACAATCCGACACCGGGGTCAGCCAATGCCGATGCGCAACCGGTCCGTTTACAGCGCGGACCACGAACTGTTTCGCGATACCGCACGCCGTTTCTACCGCGAAGAGCTCGAGCCCAATATCGAGCAGTGGGAGAACGAAGGCATCATTCCGCGCGAATTCTGGCGCAAGGCCGGTGCCAAAGGCTTGCTCTGTTGCGGCATTCCCGAGACCTACGGCGGACCGGGCGGCGATTTTTCCTACAACATGATCTCTTCGGAGGAGATCGGCTACGCCATCGGTGGCGGCAGCTGTGGTTTTGCCCTCCAATCCGATATCACCGCCTACTATTTGCTCAATCATGCGAGCGAAACGCTCAAGCAGCGCTGGTTGCCGGGCATGGTGAGCGGTGAGATCGTCTCCGCCATCGCGATGACCGAACCCGGCGCGGGCAGCGACCTCCAGGCCACCCGCGCCACGGCGGTGCGCGACGGCGACCACTATGTCATCAACGGTCAGAAGACCTTCATCACCAACGGTCAGCACTGCGATTTCGTGATCGTGGTCTGCAAGACGGATCCGGCCAAGGGTTCCAGGGGCATGAGCCTGATCCTGGTCGAGACCGACCGGCCCGGCTTCGAGCGAGGGCGCAATCTCGACAAGATCGGGCAAAAGGCGGCCGATACCTCCGAAATGTTTTTCAGCGACGTGCGCGTACCGGTCGGCAATCTGATCGGCGAGGAAGGGCGGGGTTTTGCCTATCTGATGCAGGAGCTGCCGCGCGAGCGCCTCACCGTGGCATTTCGGGCCTGGGCCGAGGCGCAACGCGCGTTCGAAACCACGGTGGCCTATGTCAAGGAACGCTCCGCCTTCGGCAAGCCTTTGCTGGAATTCCAGAACAGCGCGTTCAAACTGGCCGAGATCAAGACCGACCTCGCCGTGGGTTGGGCCTATCTCGACCAGTGCCTTCAGAGGATCATCGCCGGTACCCTGACCGCCGAGGAGGGCGCCATGGCCAAGCTCTGGACCACCGAGCGCGAGGGCCGCATCGTCGACGAGTGTCTGCAATTGTTCGGCGGCTATGGCTACATGCGCGAATACCCGATTTCGCGCATGTATGTGGATGCCCGTATCCGGCGCATCTATGCCGGCACTTCGGAGATCATGAAGCTCTTTATCAGCCGGCAGCTTTAGCGGGCCGCACCCATTCACCACACTGACGGGGATTCACTATGATCGGTATTACAGCCTACGGCGCCTATCTGCCGCGCGCGCGGTTACAGAAGCAGGTGATCGCCGACGCCAACGCCTGGTTCGACTCGGGGTTGCGCGGCCTGGCCAAGGGCGAGAAAGCCATGTGCAACTGGGACGAAGACACCATCACCATGGCGACCGAAGCGTTTTCCGATGCCATGGGGCGCGCGCCCGGCCAGACGCTGGCGGCGGTGATTCTCGCCTCCACCTCGCTGCCTTTCGCCGACCGCCAGAACTCGGTGGTGGTGGCGGAAGCCATGAATCTCGATACCACCAACCTGCGCACCATGGATGTCACCTGTTCCCAGCGCGCCAGTACCTCGGCGTTGCTGTCGGCGCTGGATGTCGCGGCGGCGGGGCATGGCGATGCCGTGGTGGTCGCCTCCGAACACCGACTCACCAAATGCGCCTCGCGCGAAGAAATGTTGTACGGCGATGGCGCGGCGGCCATAGCCGTGGGTCGCGACAATCTGCTGGCCGAACTGGTCGGCAGCGTCAGCCAGCCCGTGGATTTCGTCGATCACTACCGCGCCGAAGGCCGCGATTACGACACCGGCTGGGAAGAGCGCTGGGTGCGCGACGAGGGCTACCTGAAAATCGTTCCGCGCGCTGTCACCGCGCTGCTGGAGCGCACCGGAGTAGCGGCCGCCGACATTGCCCACTTCGTGATGCCCACCGATCAGGGCACGGTGCCGGGCGCGCTGGTGAAGCAGCTCGGCATGCCGGCCACGGCCGCCACCGATAACCTGTTGCAAACCGTGGGCAGCACGGGCGCCGCGCACCCGCTGGTGTTGCTCGCTCACCGTCTGGAGCAGGCCAAACCGGGCGATCTGCTGTTGCTGGTGGGTTTCGGGCAGGGCTGCGATGCGTTGTTGTTCCGCGCCACCGCAAGGATCGCGACCTGGAAACCGGCGCGCGGGGTGAGTGGCGCGCTGGCCGCCGGGGTGGCGGAGACCAACTACAACAAGTTCCAGTCCTTCAACAATCTGCTCGAGAAGGAATTGGGCAAGCGCTCCGAACTGGACAAGAACGCGTTTCTTTCCGCCATGTACCGCAATCGTGCTCTGGCCAACAGCTTCATCGGCGGCAAATGCACCAGTTGCCAGACCGTGCAGATTCCCAGGGCGCATTACTGCGTCAATCCCGAGTGTGGCGCTTACGATACCCAGGAGCCCTATCCTATGTCCGGGCAGCAGGGCAAGGTTGCGACCTGGACCGCCGACCGGCTCACCTTCGATTTCAATCCGCCGGCCTATTTCGGGCTGGTGGTGTTCGACTGCGGCGGTCGCCTGATGATGGACATGACCGAGGTGGACCCCGCGACCTTTGACACCGGTGCCACGGTCAGCGTCCACTTCCGGATCAAGCAGATTGATAGCCAGCGCGGTTTCCGCAAGTATTTCTGGAAAGCCGTTCCGGTCCGTTGAATTCATCACTTACCTAGAGGAGCCACCACCATGGCCAAGGGAATTCGAGACAAAGTCGTGATCCTGGGTGCCGGTTGCAGCAAATTCGGCGAGCGCTGGGATGCCGAGCCGGCCGATCTGATGACCGAGGCCTTCGAGGAATGTCTGGCCGATGCCGGTATCGAGAAAAACCAGATCCAGGCCGCCTGGCAGTCCACCGGCATCGACGCGTTCAGCGTTGGGCCCGGCGCCATGCCGCTCAGCATCGCGCTGCGCCTGCCGTACATTCCGGTCACCCGGCTGGAGAACTACTGCGCCAGCGGCACCGAGGCGTTCCGCGCCGCCACCTACGCGGTTGCGTCCGGCGCCTGCGATATCGCGTTGGCGATGGGCTTCGAGAAGCTCAAGGACACCGGCTACGGCGGCTTGCCGCAGCGTTCGCGCGGCGTCACCAACGACATGTACTACCCCAACCTGTCCGCGCCCGGCATGTTTGCCCAGCTCGCGTCCGGCTACCGCGCCAAGTACAAGACCGACAAACTCGATCTGAAACGGGCGATGGCCCATGTCTCGGTGAAAAGCCACGCCAATGGCGCCAAGAATTCCAAGGCGCACCTGCAGCGCGCGATCACCGAAGATCAGGCCATGAACGCACCCATGATCGCCGAGCCGATCGGGCTGTTCGACTGCTGCGGCGTCAGTGACGGCGCCGCCTGCGCCATCGTCACCACGCCGGAAATCGCCCGCAGCCTGGGCAAGCGCGATCTGGTGAGCGTCAAGGCTCTGCAACTGTGCGCCTCCAATGGCGAAGAAGGCGGGTTCGGCAACTGGGATGGCTCCTATGTCGCCACTACCCGCATCGCCGCCAAGCGCGCCTACGAAGAGGCGGGAATCACCCATCCGCGCCAGGAAGTCAGCATGACGGAGGTGCACGACTGCTTCTCCATCACCGAACTGGTCACCATGGAGGATCTGTTCCTGTCGCCCGACGGCGGCGCGGTCAAGGATGTGCTCGATGGCGTGTTCGATGCCGACGGCGAAGTGCCCTGCCAGATCGACGGCGGCCTCAAATGCTTCGGTCATCCCATCGGTGCTTCCGGTCTGCGCATGATCTACGAGATGTATTTGCAGCTCACCGGTCGCGCCGGGCCGCGCCAGCTGGCCAATCCGACGATCGGCCTGACCCACAATCTCGGTGGGTTCCCCCACCAGAACGTGGTCAGCGTGGCCATCGTCGGGCGTTACGACGCCTGATTTGCGGCACCGACCGAACCCCGGCCGGCTATCCGCCCGGGGTTCTCTTTTGCGGTGTTACCTATTTGCGGCCAGGTTGCCGGCGAGGTCCGTCACCATGAATAGCGCCATCGAACAGACGCTCATCAACAGCCTGAGCGGCAGTTGGGACGGCGATCTCGCCATCGCCCGCACGGCCCTGGCTCAAGCGCGCGCGCTGGTGAATGCCGCGCTCGTTCATTTGCGCGCGCGGTGCAGCGACGCCCAAGGTGCGCTGGTGCCGGAACTGCTCGACCGGCACCAGCTCGCGAGCTATGAAATCGCCTTCTGCGCCGCCGATCTGAGCGCCGCCGACGCCTGCGTGGCCTATGCCGGGGAAGTCGCGGCGGCCGATGCGCTGGCGCCCTGGGCCGCGGCCCAATTCAGCGCCGAAGCCATCAAGACGGTGCTCGGCCGCCTCGGCAACCGTCCGGCCGATTACGGCCTCGACGCGCGTCGGATAGCGGAGTGCAGCCTTGCCATCGACGATCTGGGTCTGGCCGCGCACTATCTGACCGCAGCCCGCATGGCGGAACTGGGACGCCGCCTGAGCGCCCGGGAGGGGGACTTCCTCCCCGCCCATCTGGATACTGAGAAAGAGATCATCCGCGACACCTTTCGCCGCTTCGCCACCACCGTGGTGATGCCGCTCGCCGAAGGGATTCACCGCGAGGATCTGGATATTCCCGAGACCATCCTGCAGCCGCTGCGCGAGATGGGCTGTTTCGGGATTTCCATTCCCGAGCGCTACCAGGGTTTGCAGCCCGATGCCGGCGACGACAGCCTGTACATGATCCTGGTCACCGAGGAGCTGTCGCGCGGTTCCCTGGGCGCGGCCGGGAGCCTGATCACCCGTCCGGAAATTCTCGCGCGCGCGCTCATGGCCGGCGGTACCGACGCCCAGCGCGACCACTGGCTGCCGCGGGTGGCGCGCGGCGAGACGCTGTGCGCCATTTCCCTCACCGAACCCGATTACGGCTCCGATCTGGCGGCGGCGAAACTCAGGGCGACCCGCACCGACGGTGGCTGGCTGCTCAATGGCGGCAAGACCTGGTGCACCTTCGCCGGCACCGCGAGCCTGATTCTGGTGCTGGCGCGTACCGGCAGCGACGCCGACGGCTTTCGCGGCCTGAGTCTGTTTCTGGTGGAGAAGCCGCGCACCAGCGGGCACAGCATCGCGGTGACCCAGCCCGGGGGCGGGCGCCTCGGCGGCCGCGCCATCGCCACCCTGGGTTATCGCGGCATGCATTCGTTCGATCTGGCGTTCGAGGATTACTTTGTGGCCGACAGTCACCTGCTGGGTGGCGAGGCCGGGCTCGGCAAGGGTTTCTACTACACCATGAACGGACTCACCGGCGGCCGTCTCCAGACCTCGGCGCGTGCCGCGGGCGTGATGCAGGCGGCCTGCGAGCAGGCCATCGGGTATGCGCGCGAGCGCAAGGTGTTTGCCCAGCCGATCGTCGACTATCAGTTGTCGCAGGTGAAGCTGAGCCGGATGATCGCCACCTTGGCGGCATCGCGGCAGTTCAGCTACGCGGTGGCGCGCCTGGTGGACGCCGGCGGCGGCAGGATGGAGGCGAGCCTGGTCAAGCTGTTTGCCTGCCGGGCCGCCGAATGGGTGACCCGCGAGGCGCTGCAACTTCATGGCGGCATGGGTTACGCAGAAGAAGTGCCGGTGAGCCGCTATTTTGTCGATGCCCGGGTACTGTCGATTTTCGAAGGCGCCGAGGAAACCCTGGCGCTCAAGGTGATTGCGCGCGATCTGATCGCCAACGCCTGACGAACACGCCCTGGTCGCGGTCCGGCAAACTCTTATTCAGCAAACTCTTATTCGGCAAACTTTGATCCAGCAAACACTATTCGGCAACGAGGGGAAACCGCTATGAGCACAACCAAACATCTCGCAGGCAAGGGCGTCGTCGTGACCGGGGCCGGACGCGGCATCGGCCGGGAGATTGCGCTGGCCGTGGCACGCGCCGGCGGCAAAGTGATTGTCAACGATCTTGATCGTGACGTGGCGGAAGAGGTGGTCGCCGAAATCAAGGCGCTCGGCGGCGAAGCCCTGGCCAACACCGACAGCGTCGCCTCCTGGGAAGGCGCCAACAACATGGTCACTCAGGCGGTGGACAACTTCGGCAATGTCGGCGGCGTGGTGAACAACGCCGGCAATCTGCGCGATGTGATCTTTCACAAGATGACCCAGGACGATTTCGATCAGGTGATCGGTGTCCACCTCAAGGGCAGCTTCAACGTCGCGCGCGCCGCCGCCACCCATTTCCGCAATCAGGAACATGGCGCCGTGGTCAACATGACGTCGACGTCGGGATTGATCGGCAACTTCGGTCAGGCCAACTACGCCGCCGCCAAGGCCGGCATCGCCGCGCTGTCCAAATCCATTGCCCTCGACATGCAGCGCTACAACGTGCGCTCCAACTGCATCGCACCCTTCGCCTGGAGTCGCCTGATCGCGACCATTCCCACCGAGACGCCGGATCAGGTGGCGCGCGTCGAAAAGCTGAAGAAAATGACTGCCGACAAGGTCGCCATCGTGGCTGCCGCGCTGTTGAGCGATCAGGCCGCGCACATCAGCGGGCAGATTTTCGCGGTGCGCATGAACGAGATTTTCCTGATGAGCCAATCGCGACCGCTGCGCTCGGTACATGCGGGCGAGGGCTGGACCATCGACAGCATCTTCGAGCGCGCGATGCCGGCGCTGCAAAGTCATTTCTATGCGCTCGACCGCTCGCAGGATGTATTCAGCTGGGATCCGGTCTGAGGGGAAAGGCGCCATGGCCATCGACTATCGGAAACTCAAGAATCGCAAGTTCGACGAGATCGTCCACACCTACAGCGCGCGCGACACCATGCTCTACGCGCTGGGGGTGGGCGTTGGCAGCGATCCTCTCGATGCCAAGGCGCTCGATTTCGTCTACGAGGCGAACCTCAAGGCGCTGCCCACCATGGCCGCCGTGCTGGCCTATCCCGGTTTCTGGCTGAAGGAGCCGGACACCGGCGTCGACTGGACCCAGGTGCTGCACGCCGATCAGGAGATCGTGATCCACCAGCCGTTGCCGCCGACGGGCACCGTCAAGGCGACCACCCGTGTCGACGAAATCATCGACAAGGGACCGGGCAAGGGCGCGTTCATCTATTCCTCGCGTACGGTCGCGGATGCCGCCACCGGTCAACCGCTGTGCACCCTGACCCAGAACACCATGGCGCGCGGTCACGGCGGTTTTGGTGGCAGCACGGCGCCGACACCGGCATCCCAGGAAATTCCGGAAGTCGCGCCCGACTTCAGTTGCGATCTGCCGACGCTGCCCCAGGCCGCGCTGATCTATCGCCTGTCGGGCGATTACAACCCGCTCCACGCCGATCCGGCGGTCGCGCGCCAGGGTGGTTTCGAGCGGCCCATCCTGCACGGGCTCTGCACCTTCGGAGTGGCCGGGCACGCCTTGCTGAAAACCTGCTGCGACTACGATGTCACGCGGTTTCGTCGCATCAAGGCACGTTTTTCCGCGCCGGTGTATCCCGGCGAGACCATCCGCACCCAGGTGTGGCGACTGCGCGGCGGTGTGGCGTTTCGCTGCCGGGTGGTCGAGCGCGATCTGGTAGTAATCGACAACGGCTTCGCGGACGTCGGCTGAGGGGTGGCGGCGGTGGGGCAGATTCTCTCGGGGATGCGGGTGATCGAGGGCGCGGCCTTTGTCGCCGCTCCCTCGGGGGCCATGACGCTCGCGCAACTGGGGGCGGATGTGATCCGCTTCGACCTGATCGGCGGCGGTCTCGACTACCGCCGCTGGCCGGTGGACTCGCGCGACAACAGCCTGTTCTGGGCCGGGCTCAACAAGGGCAAGCGTTCCCTTGCGGTGGACTTCCGCAAACCCGAAGGCCAGGAGATTCTGGCCCAATTGATCGGCGCGCCCGGCGCGGACGCGGGTTTGTTCATCAGCAATTTTCCTGCGCGCGGCTGGCTGTCCTACGAAAGCCTGAAGCGCCGGCGCGACGACCTGATCTATGTGAATCTCACCGGCGATCGCCACGGCGGCAGCGCGGTGGATTACACCGTCAACTGCGAGGTGGGTTTTCCCTACCTCACCGGGAAGGGTGACGAACCGGTCAATCATGTGCTGGCCGCCTGGGATGTCATCACCGGTCAGACGCTCGCGCTGGGGCTGCTCGCCGCCGAACGCCACCGCCGCAAGACCGGCGCCGGCCAGTTCGTTCAGCTCGCGCTCGCCGATGTGGCGCTCGCCACCCTGGGTCATCTCGGCTTCATCGCCGAGGCGCAGATCAACGGCGAGCGCGAAGCCTGTGGCAATTATCTGTACGGGGCCTACGGCAAGGATTTCGTGACCGCCGACGGTCGCCGCGTGATGATTGTCGGTCTTACCGGCAACCAGTGGAGCGCGATCCGCAAGGCCACCGGACTCGGGGATGCGCTCGACCAGTTGGGCACGCGTCTGGGACTCGATCTGCGCGCCGAGGGCAACCGTTTTCGCGCCCGCGAGGCGATCACCGATATTCTCGAGCCCTGGTTCGCGGCGCATTCCTTCCAGGCAGTCTGTGCGCAGCTCGACGCGCACGGCGTCTGCTGGGGCAAGTACCAGACCGTGAGCGAGCTGGTCGCGTCCGACCCCGAGTGCTCGCCCGCCAATCCGCTGTTCGACGAGATCGAGCAACCCGGCATCGGCCGCTATCTGGCGCCGGGCAATCCGCTCAATTTCGCCCAGTTTGCGCGCGCGCCGGTTGCGCCCGCGCCGCGCCTCGGCGAGCACACGGACCAGATTCTGGCGGATGAGCTGGGTTTGTCCGGCGCGGAAATCGGCCGGCTCCACGACGCCGGCATTGTGGCCGGCCCTGCCGCCTAACGGGACTGCCGGTCCCTGTTGCCGGGCCGCGGGGGGGCTTCTATGATGCCCCGAGCCCGCCGCACCACCGGCGTATCCGGATTTTCGCTAACAAGCCATAAAAGAGGTAAGCCCGATGGCCAGCAAACAGGCGCAATTGATCGACAATCTCTACCGGGAATGGCAGAGCAAACTGACCCTGGGCGGCGACATGCCCCTCGATCAGTTGCGCGAGCTGTTCGATGGCTGGGGCGATCTGTCCTCCGAACCCCAGGGGGTGGAATTCCGCGAGGCGACCATTGCCGGCGTGCCCGGCATCTGGGCGACGCCGCCGGACTCCGACAAGAGCCGGGCGGTACTCTGCTGCCACGGCGGTGGTTTCGTGGTGGGTTCCAGCAAGAGCCACCGCAAAATGTATGGCCATCTGGCCAAGGCGCTGGGCTGCCCTACCTTCACGCTCGACTACACCCGGGCGCCGGAAAACCCGCATCCGGGCATTGTCGAACAGGCGGTGGCGGTGTACGCCAAGCTGCTGGAGCTGGGTTTCAAGTCCGAGCATATCGGCACCACGGGCGATTCCGCCGGCGGCAACCTGTGCACCAGCATGATTCTCTACGCCCGTCACAAGGGCCATCCGCTGCCGGCCGCCTGTGCGCCGATCTCGCCCTGGTACGACATGGAAGGCAAGGGCGAGAGTCTGAAGACCAATGCCGACAAGGATCTGCTGGTTGCGCCCGGCGTGCTGGAGGGGATGAGCGCCGCGTTCCTGGGCGAGAAGGGCTCGCCGACCGATCCCTTTGCCAACCCCCTGTATGCCGATCTCAAGGGCTTTCCGCCCACGCTGGTGCAGGTCGGTGCCTACGAAGGACTGTTGTCGGACAGCGAACGTTTTGCGGAAAAGGCCAAGGCCGCCGGCGTGGATGTGCAGCTCCAGGTGTTTCCGGAAATGCAGCATGTATTCCAGTTCATGGCGGGCAACGCGCCCGAGGCGGATGATGCCATCGCCAAGATCGCGGCCTGGATGCGGCCGAAACTCGGGCTCGCCTGAGCGGCGCGATTCACAGTTTGCGGATATTCACTTTTTGCAGGGGGATAACAACATGATCGAGTACAGCAAGATTTTTATCGACGGCAAATGGGTATCCGCGAGCAGCGGGGAATTCAGTACGCTCGTGAATCCCGCCACGGAAGAAGCCTTTGCACGGGTGCCGGCGTCGCACCCGCAGGATGTCGATCAAGCCGTGGCCGCCGCGCGCCGCGCGTTTCACTCCTGGTCGCGGACTTCCGCCGCGGAGCGTAAAGGCTATATCGATGCGATCTGCGCCCGGCTGACCGAGCGCGCCGACGAGCTCGCCAGTCTCATTTCCCAGGAAATGGGCATCCCGGTACATTTCGCCAAGGGCATTCAGGTGACCGGTCCCATTCAGGGTCTGTCGATCTTCGGCAATCTGGCGCACACCATGGAGGAAGAGCGCCAGGAGGAAGGCTATCTGGTGGTGCGCGAACCCGTCGGTGTCTGTGCCTTCATCACGCCCTGGAATTTTCCGCTGTTTCAGGTCATCGCCAAGGTGGGCCCCGCACTGGCCGCCGGCTGCACCTCGGTGCTGAAACCCAGTGAGCAGACCCCGCTGTCGTGTTTCATTTTCGCCGAAGCCTGCGAGCAGGTCGGACTGCCGGCGGGCGTGTTCAATCTCGTCACGGGCAAGGGTTCGGTGATGGGCGATGCCCTGTCCACCCATCCCGAAGTCGATATGGTGTCCTTCACGGGCTCGACCGAAGTCGGCGTGCAGATCGCCAAGGCCGCGGCCGGCGGCGTGAAGCGGGTGTGCCAAGAGCTGGGTGGCAAGTCGCCCTTCGTGGTGGCGCCGGGTGCCAACGTGGCCAAGGCCATCAAGTATGTGGTCAAGGATTCGATGTTCAATTCCGGGCAGATGTGCGTCCAGTTGAGTCGTATCCTGGTCCATGAATCCCAGTACGACGAAGCGGTAGAGGTCGCCAAGACCGTAGCCGATTCGCTGAAAGTCGGCGATCCCACCGACAAGGCGTCGTTCCTCGGTCCGTTGAGCTCGATGCGCGCCCGCGACAGCGTCGTGCGCTACATCGAGAAAGGCATTGCCGAAGGCGCGCGCCTGGTGGCGGGCGGTACCGAGCGGCCCGAAGGACTGACGCGCGGCGCCTATGTGAAGCCCACGGTGTTTGCCGATGTCACCAACGACATGGCCATCGCCCAGGAAGAAATTTTCGGGCCGGTGATCTGCTTGCTGAAATACCGTACCGAAGACGAAGCCATCGCCATCGCCAACGACACCGAATTCGGTCTGTCCAGCGGTGTGTGGGCGGAAGATCGCGAGACCCAGATGCGTATCGCGCGCCAATTGCGTGCCGGCCAGGTCAAGGTGAACGGCCCCGCGTTCAGCTTTGCCGCGCCCTTCGGTGGTTACAAGAAGTCCGGCAACGGCCGCGAATGGGGCGCCAGTGGCCTGGTCGAGTACACCGAAGAAAAGGCCATTCTGATCGGCGGTTGAGGCGCGCCCGCACGCCAAACCAAATCCACAGATCGTTTTAACTGCGGTAAGAGAGAGGAGCGGGGCGCATGTCCAGCAGTCGGTTTCGTTTTCCCCGCGTCACCATGCCGGCGGCAGCGCGAGCGCTGCGGCAGGAGGTGCGGGAGTTCCTCGCCGCCGAACGCGCCAGCGGTGGCTATGTTCCCATGGCCGATTGTTGGGCGTCCGGATTTTCCGCCGAGTTCAGCCGTAAGCTCGGTCAGCGCGGCTGGCTCGGGATGACCTGGCCCAAGCAGTACGGCGGCCACGAGCGCAGCTTTCTCGAACGCTATGTGGTGACCGAGGAAATGCTCGCCGCCGGCGCGCCGGTGATGGCGCACTGGATCGCCGATCGCCAGAGCGGCACCCAGATGCTGCGCCACGCCAGCGAGGAGGTGAAAAGCCGCGCATTGCCGCGCATGGCTGCCGGCCAGACGTTCTGCGCCATCGGCATGAGCGAGCCCGGCACCGGCTCCGATCTCGCCTCGGTGCGCACCCGCGCGGACCGGGTCGAGGGCGGCTGGAAGGTCAATGGCCGCAAGATCTGGTCCACCGGCGCCCACGGCGAAGGCTGCGACTACATGATCTCCCTGGTGCGTACCGCGCCGGCGGATGAGAAGGAGCGCCACAAGGGGCTCTCGCAGCTCATCGTCGATCTGAAGGCGCCGGGTGTGACGGTGCGCGGCATCGAGGACATCGGCGGTCAGGTTCACTTCAACGAGACCCTGTTCGAGGATGTGTTCGTGCCCGAGTCCCATCTGCTCGGCAAGGAAGGGCAGGGCTGGAGTCTGGTGGTGGGTGAACTCGCCCTCGAACGCTCCGGCCCCGAGCGGTTTCTGAGCAGTTTCATCGCGCTGCGCGAGGCCATGCAACTGCTGGCCGCCAATCCCGACGACCGCACGCGCGAGGTACTCGGTCACCTGGTGGCCCGCATCAAGACGCTGCGGCGCATGTCGCTGGGGATTGCGGGCCTGCTGCAGGAAGGCAAATCGCCGGAAACCGAAGCGGCCCTGGTCAAGGACATGGCCACCCGCTTCGAACGCGAACTGATCGAGCAGTTGCGAGTGGTGCTGCCCGAGGCGGTGTTGCTGAGTTCCAGCGGGGTACTGCCGCGCCTGATGCGCGAGGCCATCCTGCGGGTGCCGTCCTCGACGCTGCGCGGCGGCACCAACGAGGTGCTGAAGGGCATGATCGTTCGCCAACTGGGATTGCGTTAACCGGTTCCGCATTCTCTGCATCATTGCCCCGACAACCCACGGAAGCGATCCATGAGCGAAACCGACAGCCAAACTCTCGATACCGTCATTCTCGACACCGTCATTCTCGATACGGCGACGCGCCTGTTCGCCGATCTGAGTACGCCCGAGACCATCAATGGCGCGGAAAAGGGCGCGTGGCCAGACGCACTGTGGCAGGCCATCGAAGCATCCGGCCTGCACCTCACCTGGGTGCCGGAAGCATGCGGAGGGGCCGGCGCCGGCATCCTCGACGGCTTTGCCGTGATCAAGGCGGCCGGTGCCGCGGCGGTGCCGGTGCCGCTGGCGGAGACCCTGCTGGCGGGTTGGCTGCTGGCTCAGGCGGGGCTGGAAATTCCGGCAGGCCCGCTGACCATCGCCCGCGGCGAGCATCGGATCAGTAACGGTGCGGTCACCGGTGTGGCGCTGGCGGTGCCCCATGCGTGCTCGGCGCGGCAGATCGTCGCTCTGGCCCATGATGGCGCGCGCCTTCTTGTGGTCGCGGTCCCGGTCGCCGCCTGTGCGCTCACGCCGGATCGCAATCTGGCGGGCGAACCCTGGGATACCCTCGATTTCAACGGCGCGACGGCGACCCTGAGTGCCGCGGCGCCGGCAGGCCTCGACGCCGCGAGCCTGGATGCGATGGGCGCGCTGGTGCGGGTGAACCAGGCTGCGGGTGCGTTGGGCACCGCGCTCGAACTCGCCATTCAGTACGCCGGCGAACGGGAGCAGTTTGGCCGCCCGATCGGCAAGTTCCAGGCCATTCAGCACATGATCGCCGACCTCGCCGGCGAAGCAGCGGCCGTCAATGCGGCGGCGGACGCGGCCGCCGAAGCCGTCGCCGCAACCGGCGCGGTCGACGCCGATGCCTGGGTCGAGATTGCCACCGCGAAGGTTCGGTTGGGGCAGGCCGCCAGTGTCGGGCCGGCGATCGCGCACCAGGTCCACGGCGCCATGGGCTTTACCTACGAGCACCGCCTGCACCATTTCACCCGCCGGGCCTGGGCCTGGCGCGACGAGTTCGGCAACGAGACGGTCTGGGCGCGCCGCCTGGGCGATGCCGTGCTCGGCTGGGGTGCGGATCAGCTTTGGCCAAAAATTACGGCAGTTACCGACAAATAATCAATAGGTTATCAGATTAACTTCGAGAGGATAATCACGTGGATTTTGCCATCACCACAGAACAGCAAGCCATCATCGACAGCATCCGGGCGCTGATGTCCGATTTCGGCGACGACTACTGGCTCGAACATGACGATACCGGCGAATTCCCGGAGGACTTTTATCAGGCCATGGCCAAGGGCGGCTGGCTCGGCATCACCATGCCCGAGATTTACGGCGGCTCGGCGCTGGGCGTGCAGGAAGCCGCGCTGATGATGATGACGGTCGCCGAGGGCGGTGGCATGTCGGCGGCGTCGTCCATGCACATCAATATCTTCGGACCCCACCCGATCCTGGTATTCGGTACCGAAGACCAGAAGCGCCGCTTTCTACCCCCGTTGATCGCGGGCGAACAGAAAACCTGTTTCGGTGTCACCGAGGCGAACGCCGGACTCGACACCACCCGCATCGAGACCTTCGCCCGGCGCGAGGGCGACAAGTACATCGTCAATGGCCAGAAGATCTGGACCACCACGGCACAGCAGGCCGACAAGATCATGCTGCTGACCCGCACCACGCCGCGCGATCAGTGCAAGAAGCCTCATGAAGGCATCACCCTGTTCTACGCCGACATGGACCCCGCGCACGTTCAGATCAGGGAGATCCACAAGATGGGTCGCAAGGCGGTCAACTCCAACATGACTTTTTATGACAACCTCGAAGTGTCCGTGGATGATCGCATCGGCGAAGAGGGCAAGGGCTTTCAGTACATTCTGCACAGTCTGAATCCGGAGCGCATTCTGCTCGCCGCGGAATCCGTCGGCATGGGCCGCAGCGCGCTCAAGCGCGCGGCGCAGTATGCCAAGGATCGCAATGTCTTCGGGCGCCCGATCGGCATGAATCAGTCGGTGCAACACCCGCTGGCGGAAAACTGGATCGAGCTCGAAGCAGCCTATCTGAGCGTGATGCGCGCCGCCTGGTTGTACGACAACGGCAAGCCCTGTGGCGCCGAGGCCAATGGCGCCAAGTACCTGGCCGCCGAAGTCGGCTTCAAGGCCTGCCAGCAGGCGGTGCTGACCCACGGCGGCATGGGCTACGCCAAGGAATTCCACGTCGAGCGCCTGATGCGCGAAGCCATGCTGCCGCGCCTGGCGCCGGTGAGCCAGAACATGGTGCTCAACTTCATCGCCACCAATGTGCTGGACCTGCCGCGCTCTTATTGACCGGAAATCCGCACCCGGGGGGGATACGATCCCCCACGCAGGCATGGAGTGGCTTCAGCGTTGTGATGCCGGCAACCGAGCAAGGCGGGATTGAGGGGCGCTGGCGGAGCCTGTCCGCGGTGTGCGATTCCGTATGCCCGCCACGACGGATCGGCTTTTCGTGGCCAGCCGGCCTCGATGGCGATTTGATGCGCTTGCCCGGACATCAGGCTTCCCCAGTGAGCCTTGACGACACCCAATCCAGGGGCAGTCCATCGGGTTGTGTTCGATCGATAGTTCACGCTTAAATCGGGAACCGCACCGAGCCGGTAGTTCGAAACAACGCCATTGATAGCGCCGATAGCGCCGGGAAACGGCGGACGGCAGTGACCCGGTGCCGGCCCCGGCTGAGTCCGCAATAACTTTCCCACCGGTTGTCGCCGCGCATGCGAGCCGTCAGCCGCTAGCCACCGAGGAGACAGCGCGTGCCAGGCGAGACCAGTCCTTTCCATTGCAAGCTGTTGGGCGGGGTGCCGGCTGTGGCGATCCTGTTGGCACTGGTGCTGTCCGGATGCGGCGAGAAAGCGGCGCCACCGCCGCCCCCGGGGCCGGTGGAAGTCGGGGTTGTCACCCTCGCGGCCAGCGATGTGGTGCTGGCGGCAGAGTTTTCCGGTCGAACGGTGGCCTACCGTGTGGCCGAAGTGCGTCCCCAGGCGGCGGGGATCGTCCAGCGCCGGCTGTTCACGGAAGGCGCCAATGTGGTTGCCGGCGAAACCCTGTACCAGATCGATCCACAAAGCTATCGCGCCGAGCTACAGCGTACGGAGGCAGCGCTGCAGCGTGTGCTGGCCAGCGAAAAGGTGGCGCGTCTGAAGGCGGATCGCTACCAGGGATTGATTGCCAAGAAACTGATCAGTCAGCAGGACTATGACGATGCCGATGCGGCCCTGAAGGAAGCCAGTGCCGCCGTCGCGGTGGCACGCGCCGAGCGGGACATCGCGCGCATCAACCTCGAATACACCAGCATCCGGGCGCCGATTTCCGGCCGTATCGGCCGCTCCCTGGTCACCGAGGGGGCGCTTGTGGAAGCGGAACAGGAGGCCCCGCTCGCGGTGATCCAGCAGATCGATCCGCTGTTCGTGGACATCACCCAGTCGAGTGTCGATCTCATTCGCCTGAAAAGCGATCTTGCCGCAGGCCGGCTTGCGCCCGCCGGCGAAGGCGCGGCCATGCGGCTGGTGCTCGAGGATGGCACTCCCTATGCCCACCCGGGCGCGCTGGCATTTTCGGAGGTTCGTGTCGACGAGAGCACGGGCAATGTCACGCTGCGCGGTACCGTGCCCAATCCCGACCATCTGTTGCTGCCCGGCATGTTCGTGCGGGCCGGCCTCGATCAGGCGGTGCGACGGGATGCGATTCTCGCGCCTCAGAAAGGGGTGAGCTTCGACTACACCGGCAAGGCTTTTGCCATGGTGGTCGATGGCGACAACAAGATACAGCGCCGATTCCTGAACGTGGGCCGCGCCATGGGTGACCAATGGTTGGTGCTTGAGGGTCTCGCCGCCGGGGAAAGGATTGTCATCGATGGCCTCCAGAAAATTCGCGAAGGCGTCGAAGTGACGACCGTTCCCGCGGCGGGCGGCACGGCCGAGGCGCACTGAGATGTCGAATTTCTTTATCGATCGACCCATTTTTGCTTGGGTTATCGCCATGGTAGTGATGATCGCGGGCGCCCTCGCGATCATTCGGTTGCCCATTGAACAGTACCCTGAGGTCGCGCCGCCGAGCGTGGTGATTCGCGCGGTGAATCCCGGCGCGTCCGCCGAAACGGTGCAGGACACCACGGTCCAGATCATCGAGCAGAGCATGGTCGGGCTGGACAATTTTCTGTACATGTCCTCCAAGAGCGATTCCGCCGGGGTGGGTGAAATCACCATCACCTTCGCCTCCGGCACGGATCCCGATATCGCCCAGGTCCAGGTACAGAACAAGCTCGCGGTGGCGATGCCCCAGTTGCCCCAAACGGTGCGGGATCAGGGCGTCAAGGTCACCAAGAGCAGCCCGGGCGCCATCATGGTGGTGGCCTTTTATTCGCCCAAGGGGGAACTGGACCGCTACGACATGTCCGACTATGTGGCGGCCAATATCATCGAGCCGGTGAGCCGCATCAACGGGGTGGGCGATGTGACCCTGTTCGGTTCCCAGTACGCCATGCGTATCTGGCTCGATGCGGACAAGCTCAATAGCTATCAATTGACACCGGGCGATGTCACCGACGCTATCCGCGAGCAGAACTTTCAGGTGCGGGCCGGCGAGCTCGGCGCGGGTCCCGCCGCGCCCGGGCAGCAGCTCAATGCCACGGTCGTTTCCCAGGCGCTGCTGAAAAATCCCCAGGAGTTCGGTGACATTCTGTTGCGGGTCAACAGCGACGGCTCCCGCGTGGCGCTGCGCGATGTCGCCCGGATTCAGCTCGGCGGCGAGAATTACCAGTTTTTGAGCCATTTCAATGGCTACGAAGCCACCGGCATCGTGGTCAATCAGGCGCCCTATTCGAACGCCCTGGAGGTGGCCGAACTGGTCAAGGCCAAACTTGCCGAACTGGAACCCTTCATGCCGGAGGGCATGGTGATGGAACTCGCCTACGACACCGCACCATTTACCCAGGTGGCGATCCGCGGAGTGATGGAAACCCTGGTCGAGGCGGTGATCCTGGTTACCCTGGTGATGTTCCTGTTTTTACAGGATCTTCGTGCCACCGTGATTCCCACCATTGCCATCCCCGTGGTGATTCTGGGTACTTTCGGGATCCTGCAGGCATTCGGTTATTCGATCAACACGCTGACCATGTTCGCCATGGTGCTCGCCATCGGACTGTTGGTGGACGACGCCATCGTGGTGGTGGAAAACGTCGAACGGATCATGGCGGAGGAAGGCCTGTCGCCGCGGGAAGCGACGCGCAAATCCATGGGCCAGATCCAGGGCGCGCTGATCGGTATCGGGACGGTATTGTCCGCGGTGTTCATCCCGATGGCGTTTTTTCCCGGGACCACCGGGGCAATTTATCGCCAGTTTTCCATCACCATTGTTTCGGCCATGGTGTTATCGGTATTCGTGGCCCTGATTCTGACGCCCGCGCTTTGTGCCAGTATGCTCAAGCCCGTAGTGGCCGGCCACCACGAAGACAAGCGGGGCTTTTTTGGCTGGTTCAACCGCACCTTTCAACGCAGCACGTCCGGATACCAGGGTCTGGTGGCCGGAATGCTGCGCCGAACGATCCGTTATCTGGTTATTTACGGCGCCATCATCGCGGGCGTCGCCATCCTGTTTGCGCGCCTGCCGACGGCTTTCCTGCCCGAGGACGATCCGGGCCTCATGTTCAGTCAGGTGCAACTGCCGGTTGGTGCCACCATGGAGCGGACTCGTGGCGTGCTCGAGCAGGTCGAGGGTTACTACGCGGAAAACGAAAAGGACACTATCAAGACGGTGTACTGCGTGACGGGGTTCAGTTTCACCGGGCGCGGTCAGAACAACGGCCAATGCTACATCCAGATGCACCACTGGGACGATCGCTCGGAGCCCGGGCAGGACGTCAAGACAATTTCACGGCGGGCGATTGGTGCGTTTGCCCAGATCAAGGACGCGCGGGCGGTGGCCTTTTATCCACCGCCCATTCGCGCTCTTGGTACCTCGTCGGGGTTCGTCTTCGAGCTGAAGGACAATGGCCACCGCGGCCACGCGGCCATGCTGGCGGCGCGCAATCAACTGCTCGCCGGCGCGGCGCAGGATCCCCGGCTCGCCAAGGTGCGGCCTAACGGGCTCGAAGACACGGCTCACTTCCAGATCGAGATCGATCGGCAAAAGGCGCGTGCGCTGGGCCTGTCGATCGCGGCCATCAACGACACCCTGGCTACCGCCTGGGCGTCGACCTACACCAACGATTTTTTGCACAACGGCCGCGTCAAGAAAGTCTACGTTCAGGGCGACACGGAATTCCGGATGCTCCCCGAGGACCTTCAGCACTGGTTCGTGCGCAATCAACGCGGCGAGATGGTGCCTTTTTCGGCGTTTTCCGCCGCCTCCTGGACCAAGAAATCGCCGCGGCTCGAGCGCTACAACGCCGTGCCTTCGATGGAGATCGTGGGGGAGGCGGCGCCAGGCCATACCACCGGCGAGGCCATCCAGGCGTTGCAGGAGTTGGCGGCCAAGCTGCCACCGGGGTTCGGTTACGAATGGACCGGGATTTCGTTGCAGGAGACCCAGTCCGGCGCCCAGACGCCCGTCTTGTACGCGCTATCGATCGCCCTGGTATTTCTGGCGCTCGCCGCGCTCTATGAGAGCTGGTCGGTACCTTTTGCCGTCATTCTGGTGGTGCCCTTGGGGGTTATCGGTGCGTTGCTGGCGGCTTATGGCCGCGGGTTGTCCAACGATATCTTCTTTCAGGTCAGTATCCTGGCGACGGTCGGCCTGTCCGCCAAGAACGCGATTCTGATTGTGGAGTTCGCGCGCGATCTCCAGGCGCGCGGCCTG
This sequence comes from Porticoccaceae bacterium, assembly GCA_050250395.1. Classification (GTDB taxonomy): domain Bacteria; phylum Pseudomonadota; class Gammaproteobacteria; order Pseudomonadales; family Porticoccaceae; genus JAGPUQ01. The sequence continues at coordinate 7,859 of JBFWOQ010000033.1, read as the reverse complement.
GGGATCGTCGAAGCGACGCTCCAGGCGGTGCGCCTGCGGCTGCGCCCGATCATCATGACTTCGATAGCCTTCATGCTGGGCGTGCTGCCATTGGCGCTCAACTCAGGCGCGGGCTCCGTGAGCCAGAATGCCGTCGGCACCGGAGTCCTCGGTGGCGTGATCACGGGCACGCTGCTGGCGATTTTTTTCGTGCCGGTGTTCTATGTCGTTATCCGGCGAATCTTCAAATCCGGCTCCCACCGGGATCATGAATTGGCAGAGGCGGCCGCGAATGACCGCAGTGCACATTAACCGCATACTTGGATGAACAGGATCCGGAGCAAGCCGGCGATGCATCTTGTATTGGCGCTGCTGACATCGATGCTGCTGGCTTTCAGCGCCTGCGCCGAACCGATCAAGGTGCTGTTGCATCTGGATCAGGCGGATCAGGCTGTAACCCTCATCAATGTCGTCGAGGAAATCGCCAAGGCGAATCCGGACGCCGACGTGCAGGTGGTGGTGCACGGGGCCGCCGTTACCCGGTTGCGGCGCGACGATTATCTCAGCACCGATTTTCAACGCATTCTTGCTCGGGGCGTCGATATCGGTGTCTGCAATGTGTCGATGGTGCGCAAGGGTCTGTTGCACTCCAGCCTTCTGGACGGCGTGGAACTGCTGACCGAGGGCAGCATCGCCCGTATTCTCGCGCTTCAGAAGCAGGGGTATTCATATATAAAAATTTGAGTGAGAGGGGCGGTGTTCGTGTTCGTCGGGCGGTTCTGGGTCGGAAAAAATGACGATGATCGATCATGAAGTGGTTCGGATCGGCGAAGGCGGCTAAAGCGCCCCCGCGACCTCCTGCAACGAAAGCAACTGCTGTTCCAGCATGCCCAGGTGCTGGGTCCAGTAGGCTGGCGTATTGAACCAGGTGAATGCACGCGGAAATGCCGGGTCGTCCCAGCGGCTCGCGAGCCAGTGGGTGTAGTGAATCATCCGCAAGGCGCGCAAGGGCTCGATCAGCTTCAGTTCGGTGCGGCGGAATTCGTTGAAATCTTCGTAACCCGACAGCACTTCATCCAGTTGCTGGCGCTGTTCGTGAGCGCCGCCCGACAGCAGCATCCAGATATCCTGCACCGCCGGACCCATCCGGCTGTCATCGAAATCGACCACGAACAAGGCGTCGTCGCGGGTGCAGAGGATGTTGCCGATATGACAGTCCCCGTGGGTGCGGAGGTAACGCACATCGGACACATAAGCGAACAGTTGCCGGCACAGGACGACGATTTGCGCGACCACGTCCTGGTAACGCGCGATCAGGTCGCCGGGGATGAAACCCAGGCGCAAGAGCTGTGCGCTGGGTTCGATGGCGAAACCCTCTATGTTGATCGTGGGCCGGTGCCTGAAATCGCGATTTTTGGCGATGCCGTGCAGACGCCCCAGGAGCTGACCCATCCGGAACAGGTAATCGAGATCGCCCGGCTCGGGCGCGGAGCCGCCTTTGCGCGGAAACAGGGCGAACAGGAATTCGTTGAACCGATGCAGGCTGGCACCGGCTATGGTGAGCGGCGCGATGACGGGTATTTCGGCGGCGTGGAGTTCGTCCAGAAAGGCGTGTTCTTCGAGGATGGCTTCCCGGGACCAGCGATCCGGCCGGTAGAACTTGGCGATGACGGGCTGCGCTTCGTCGATGCCGATTTGATACACCCGGTTTTCGTAGCTGTTGAGGGTCAGGATGCGCAGGTCGCTGACGAGCCCCAGGGATTCGATGGCGGTGATGACGGTGTCAGGTGTCAGCGCATCGTAAGGGTGAGACATGGGTGCCGCCGGGAAACTGCGAGGCGGTCATTGTAGGGTGTTGGGCCGCGCATGGAGGACGCATGCGCATGGTGCGGCGCAGCCGACTTGCGGCAATCCCGTGTTCGTCGCGAGTAATCAGCCGCCGAACCGAAACGCCGAGACGGGCGCGCCCAGCACCCGGTCGCGGTAGACGCACATGCCCGCGTCAATGCCGGCGGCACCGGCGATGACATGCAGTGGCAGCAGGTGCTCTTCGCGCGGGTGCGCGTGGCTGGCACCCGGCGCTTTGCGCCAGGCAGCGAGGTGGCGGTTGCGCGCGTCGGGCTCGGTGGTGCAGGCGTCCCGAAGCCAGGTGTCAAAGGCGTCCCCGGCGGGATTTGCCTCCGGTTGGCGTATCAGGATCGCCATGTTGTGGTAGCTCATGCCGCTGCCGATCAACAGCACGCCCTCGCGCCGTAACGGGGCCAGCGCGGCGCCCAGTGCGAGGTGCGCGCCGGGATCCAGATCCGGGCGCAGCGAAATCTGCACGACCGGGATATCGGCATCCGGATAGATCAGTTTGCAGGGAATGAAAGCCCCGTGATCCAGGCCGTGTTCGGGGTCCTGCACCGCGGCGATGCCGGCGATGGCCAGCAATGCGCCGACGCGGTCGGCGAGCCAGGGCGCTCCCGGCGCGTCGTAGCGCAGTTGATAGGTGTGCGGCGGAAAGCCTTGATAGTCGTAGATCAGCGCTGGCGCTAGCGCGCTGTTGACGCGCACCGGGTCGGCTTCCCAGTGCGCGGAGACGATCAGCAGTGCGCGGGGCCGGCTTCCAACCGTCGCCGCCAGACCGCGGAGAAACGCGGCCATGCGATCCCAGGTGTCGGCTGGCCCCAGGGTCCAGTCCATGAAAAAACAGGGCCCACCCCCGTGAGGGATGTAATAGCAGGGCAGGGCGCCGGTCATCGGGGGCTTCCGCTCAGCCTCGTTCAGCCCGTGGCGGCGCGGCGCGGTGCTTCGGCCTTCAGCAGGGGTTCGCCGGGGAGTTTGCGGACTTCCGGCAATACCTCCTTGGCGAACAGACGCAGGCTCCGTTCGGCTTCAGCGTGGGGCATGCCCGCGTAGCTGAAGACCCCGGTATAGGCGCCGGCGCCGGTGCGCTCGGTGAAATTCTTGATGGTGTCGAAACATTTCTCCGGAGTGCCCCAGACCTGGATGCTCATGAAGAACTTGACCACGTCCTCGATGCTCTTGCTGACGTGATCCTGCATGGCCGCGTAGGTTTCGTAGCCCTTGGTTTTTTTCAGATGGTCGCCGGCCATTTCGTAGTGCTGGACCACGGAACGGTAGTAGCCGCCGATGTACTGATAGGCGAGTTCCTCGGCGCGGCCGGCGTCCTCGTGGCACAGGGTCCAGCCGGCAAGGATTGGCGCCGGCGCGGCAAAGCCGTTGACCTGCTGGAACAACGCGCGGTAGTCGGCCAGTTCCCGATCGACATGTTCCCAGGGTTTCTGCGGAATGATCAGAATGCCGATGCCGAGTTCCGCCATGATCCGGGAGGATTCCGGTGAAACGGCAGCGGCATAGGTGCGGCCACGAAAGGTCTTGAACGGGCGCGGGCGGATTTCCCGGCGCACCTGTTTGATGTGTTTGCCGTCGAATTCACAGAAGCCGGTTTCGAGGCCTGCCAGAATCATCTGCGCGGACTCGGTGAAGTATTCGCGGCTGGTGTTCATGTCGCGCCCGAAGCCTTCGAACTCGACCCGGCCCAGGCCGCGACCGATGCCCAGGATCATGCGGCCGTCGGACATGTTGTCGAGCATGGAGATTTCCTCGGCGACGCGCATGGGGTCGTGCCAGGGCAGCACCATGACCATGGTGCCCAGCCCCAGGTTGGGATTGCGGCCGGCCCAGTAGGACAAAAACTGGGTCACGTCCGGGCACATGGTGTAGTCGGTGAAGTGGTGTTCCACGCCCCAGATCGACTGGAAGCCGAGCCCTTCGGCCAGATCGCCGAGCGCGAGGTCGTTCTGGTATACCTGTTTGTCGGTCAGCTTGGGATCGACACCCTGAAAAATGATGGACAGCCCTACATCCATTACAAAGACCTCGATAGGTTGGAGTTGGAGGAGAGGTGAGTCGCAAGATTCCGCGAGCGTAGCAGAAACAAAAACCCCCGGGCGGCCCGGGGGAAATGCGACGTAGTCGGGTCGGGCTCAGATCGCCAGCGAAACACCGCCATCGACCACGATGATGGAGCCGGTGATGAAGTCCGATGCCGGGCTCGCCAGCAGGATCGAAATGCCGTAGAAGTCCGACGGCCGACCGAACTTGCCCACCGGTGTCCGCTTCACGATATAGTCCACCAGCCGGTTCTTGTTCGGTCCTTCGCAGGGCATCATCTCGGTGTCGACGAGGCCCGGCAGCAGCGCATTGACCTGGATGTTGTGCTTGCCCCAGCCCTGCGCCAGGCTCTGGGTCATATGGTCCATGCCGCCCTTGGCGGCCGCGTAGTGCACCAGCTTGCCAAAGCCGAGCTTGGTGATGATCGAGCCGACGTTGATGATCTTGCCGCCGCCCGCCTTGACCATCTCGGGAAAGCACGCCTTGCTGGTCAGGAAGCAGGAGGTCATGTTGATGCCGATGAAGTTGTTCCACTGCTCCAGGGTCATGGTCTCGGCCGGAATCCCCCAGCTGATCGCCGCGTTGTTGAACAGGATGTCGATCCGGCCAAAGCGCGCCACGGTCTCCTTGACCATGCGGTTGACATCGTCTTCCTGGGACACGTCGCATTGAATGCCGAGTGCGTCCGCGCCTTCGGCCTTGAGTTGTGCCACGGCGTTGTCGATCTTGTCCTGGTTGCGACCCACTACCGCGACCTTGGCGCCCACCATCGCGAGGCCCTTGGCGATGCCCAGACCCAGACCGCCGTTGCCGCCGGTAATGATCGCGACCTTGCCGGTCAAATCAAACTTGCTGTTCATTCAGGTTCTCCCGATAGATGTCCTGGTGAAGCGCCGCGGGTATCCGCAGCGCTCATCAAATGCCCCCAACCGTCATGCCGCCGTCGGCGACGATGATGGAGCCGGTGATGAAGCTGGAGGCGTCGCTCGCCAGCAGGATGGAGATGCCCTCGAAGTCATCGGGCATGCCGAAGCGCCGGACCGGAGACCTTTTGACGATGTAATCCACCAGGGGCCCGATCTTGTTGGGGCCGAAACAGGGCATCATCTCGGAGTGGACCAGGCCGGGCAGCACGGCGTTGACCTGGATGTTGTCCTTGCCCCAGGCACGGGCCAGACTCTGGGTCATGTGGTCCATGCCCCCCTTGGCGGCGGCATAGTGCACCAGCTTGCCAAAACCTTTCTTGGTGATGGCCGAGCCGATGTTGATGATCTTGCCGCCGCCAGCCTTGATGAACTCGGGATAACAGGCCTTGGAACACAGGAAGCAGGAGGTCAGATCGATGGCGATGAACTCGTTCCACTGCTCCAGGGTGAGTTTTTCCGGCGCCACGCCCCAACTGATGGCGGCGTTGTTGACCAGGATATCGACGCGGCCGAAGTGCTCGGCGGTCTCCTTGACCATGCGATTCACATCGTCCTCCTTGGAGACATCGGCCCGCACGCCCAGGGACTTGTAACCCAGTTCGGTCATTTCGGCGACGGCGGCATCGATTTTGGTCTGGTTGCGCCCGACCAGGGCCACCGCGCAGCCTTCCGAGGCCAGACCCTTGGCAATGCCCAGACCCAGACCGCCGTTACCGCCGGTGACTATCGCGACCTTGCCCGTCAAATCAAACAGCTTCATGTCTTCCCCCTTGAAAAATTCCGATTAATCGAAACACCGCGCGGTCTGTTCGGCTATCGCGGCGCGAAAGATGCCCGAGACGGGCGCAATCAAAGCCGGATCAAATCGATAGCGAGAGACCACCATCCACGACGATGATGGAACCGGTGATGAAGTCCGATGCCGGGCTCGCCAGCAGGATCGAAATGCCATGGAAGTCCGATGGCCGACCAAACTTGCCCACCGGCGTCCGCTTCACCGCGTAGTCCACCAGCCCGTTCTTGTTCGGTCCTTCGCAGGGCATCATCTCGGTGTCGACGAGGCCCGGCAGCAGCGCATTGACCTGGATGTTGTGCTTGCCCCAGCCCTGCGCCAGGCTCTGGGTCATATGGTCCATGCCGCCCTTGGCGGCCGCGTAGTGCACCAGCTTGCCAAAGCCGAGCTTGGTGATGATCGAGCCGACGTTGATGATCTTGCCGCCGCCCGCCTTGACCATCTCGGGAAAGCACGCCTTGCTGGTCAGGAAGCAGGAGGTCATGTTGATGCCGATGAAGTTGTTCCACTGCTCCAGGGTCATGGTCTCGGCCGGAATCCCCCAGCTGATCGCCGCGTTGTTGAACAGGATGTCGATCCGGCCAAAGCGCGCCACGGTCTCCTTGACCATGCGGTTGACATCGTCTTCCTGGGACACGTCGCATTGAATGCCGAGTGCGTCCGCGCCTTCGGCCTTGAGTTGTGCCACGGCGTTGTCGATCTTGTCCTGGTTGCGACCCACTACCGCGACCTTGGCGCCCACCATCGCGAGGCCCTTGGCGATGCCCAGACCCAGACCGCCGTTGCCGCCGGTAATGATCGCGACCTTGCCGGTCAAATCAAACTTGCTGTTCATTCAGGTTCTCCCGATAGATGTCCTGGTGAAGCGCCGCGGGTATCCGCAGCGCTCATCAAATGCCCCCAACCGTCATGCCGCCGTCGGCGACGATGATGGAGCCGGTGATGAAGCTGGAGGCGTCGCTCGCCAGCAGGATGGAGATGCCCTCGAAGTCATCGGGCATGCCGAAGCGCCGGACCGGAGACCTTTTGACGATGTAATCCACCAGGGGCCCGATCTTGTTGGGGCCGAAACAGGGCATCATCTCGGAGTGGACCAGGCCGGGCAGCACGGCGTTGACCTGGATGTTGTCCTTGCCCCAGGCACGGGCCAGACTCTGGGTCATGTGGTCCATGCCCCCCTTGGCGGCGGCATAGTGCACCAGCTTGCCAAAACCTTTCTTGGTGATGGCCGAGCCGATGTTGATGATCTTGCCGCCGCCAGCCTTGATGAACTCGGGATAACAGGCCTTGGAACACAGGAAGCAGGAGGTCAGATCGATGGCGATGAACTCGTTCCACTGCTCCAGGGTGAGTTTTTCCGGCGCCACACCCCAGCTGATGGCGGCGTTGTTGACCAGGATATCGACGCGGCCGAAGTGCTCGGCGGTCTCCTTGACCATGCGATTGACATCGTCCTCCTTGGAGACATCGGCCTGTACGCCCAGGGACTTGTAACCCAGTTCGGTCATTTCGGCGACGGCGGCATCGATCTTGGTCTGGTTGCGCCCGACCAGCGCCACCGCGCAGCCTTCAGACGCGAGGCCCTTGGCGATGCCCAGACCCAGACCGCCGTTGCCGCCGGTGACTATCGCGACCTTGCCCGTCAAATCAAATATATCCACGCTGTACGCTCCTCGCATGTGAGATCGTTGAGTAGGGGGTCGAGCCGCCGGATACTGTCGGCGCCAAGGGCGGCGCCCGGCACTTGGCCGGCAATTCTGGTGAAATCGCCGGCAAAAATCTACCCTCTGGTAACAATCCCGATGGCGTGGGCGACAACGTCAGCCAGCACAGTCAGGTTCTGCCGTTGGTTCGAGCCGGAAGGAGGCCTGATCGCATCGACCCACGCGTGAAACTGCGCTCCGGTGCGACCAGGTAACGGCGGCTATTCAGAAAACGGTTGGCCGGGTTGTCCGCCAGTGGGCGGTTCGCACTCTGCCTTAGGGAAGCGCTGATTTATTCGTCATTCCCGCCCCCGATCGGAGTCGGGGGCAGGCTTCAGCGGGAATCCATACGTCCGCAACTGATTGAGACTGCGGGAAAACCTGGATGCCCGCTTTCGCGGGCATGACGGCCGACACGTATTGTTCAGCGTTTCCTTAGAGGGTGTTTACAAAATGTAGTAAAATGCGGGGCTCTCATGATGCACAAAAAGGCCCGCCGATGCCCCGAACCGGACGCCCCCCGAAAATCTCGTCAGCACAGCGTGAGGTTCTGGTGCG
>JBFWOQ010000032.1:0-34747 GCA_050250395.1 Porticoccaceae bacterium | reverse complement strand
TGAACGAAAGTCGCTTTCTGGTAGTATGCGCGCTCCCACAGGCACGGAGCGCGCGGTACCCGGTGCGGCAAGGTAATTGACCGGGTGGCGGCACGCAAGTCACGTCCGAGAGACAATCCCATGAAACCAGATATTCATCCCGCTTACGGCAAGCTCACCGCGACCTGCAGTTGCGGCAACGTGATCGTGGTCGGTTCCACGTCGACCGAGAATGTCCACCTCGACGTATGTTCGGCCTGTCATCCGTTCTATACCGGCAAGCAAAAGCATGCCGACGCCGGCGGTCGTATCGATCGCTTCAACAAGCGTTTCGGTGTCATGGCGGCAAAATAGCCCGACCAAACCTGATGAGCGTTCGCAACGCGCCCGGGAGCTGTTCCCGCGGCGCGTTTTTCGTTGTGGTGGCGTTGGCGTTGACGGCCGGTTGCGGCCGCGCCAACGCAGCGGACTGCGACCCGCCCGGTGCCGGCGAGACTGCGCGGGCGGCACGGGTGACCGATGGCGACACCCTGGCGCTCGCCGACGGGCGCCAGCTACGGATACTGGGCATCAATGCGCCGGAACTCGGTCATCGCGGCGCCGTCGATGAGCCTTTGGCGCGAGCCGCCAAGGCGGCGCTCGAACAGTTGCTCGACGCTGATCGTCGCACCGGTAACACCTCAGCCACCGTCGCCCTGCACGTCGATCGCGAGCGACGCGACCGCTACGGCCGCCTGCTCGCCCATGTCAGCAGCGGCGGACGCAATCTCGCCCGGGAGTTGCTGCGCCAGGGCCTCGCTTACCAAGCCGTCATACCGCCCAATGTGGCGTTGGCGGACTGCCTGCGTGCCGCCGAGCGCACCGCGCGCAGGGCGCGCATCGGCCTGTGGAGTCCGTCCGCCGCAGGTCCGACCGCGAGTACGGCGATTGCGCGCGGCGGCTTTCAGCGGGTTCGCGGGCGGGTCGAGCGGGTTCTGTTCGGTGATACCTGGTGGATCGAGTTCGAGGGCGGCTTTCGGGCCGTTATCTACCCCGAGCATCAGCCGTACTGGGCGCGATCGACGCTTGCGGCCTGGCGCGGGCAATCGCTTGAAGTGCGGGGCTGGGTCTATCGGGCGAAGCGCGGCGACTGGCGCATGCGGCTGCCGACCCCGGACGCAGTGCTCGCCCCGGTGCCTTAGCCGCTTGTTGAAAAACTGCTGCGGCAGCCATCTGCTTCGTTGTGCGGTGCTCGCTCCCTCGCCCATCTAGTTGATATGTTTCGGTCGCTGCGCGCTGTACGCCTCGCAGCTGGCCGCCTCGCGACGTTTTTCAACAGGCTGTCAGCGCGCTGCGCCGGGCGCGTTCAGCCGGTCGTCCGACCGCAGTTCCACGGGCGCGTCGGCGATGCGCTCCAGATTGCGCCATTGGCGCCGCAGCGGACGCCACGCGTACAGAAAGAGATCCACCGGCCGCCACAGCGCCACCCAGCCGATGATCAGGGTGCCTTCGCTCAGGAAGTCGGCCAGCAATCCTGTCAGGTGGCCACCGACGAAGGCGCTGATCGCCACGCAGAGGGCGAGAAACAGCGCCCCCATCGCCAGTGCGTCCCGGGCCTCGCGCAAGTGGCTGCGCAGGCGCCGACGGGTTTCGCTCGTCTGCCAGGCGAAATAGTTGTGGATGGCGTCCGGGAGCAGTCGGGCCTGCTCGCTGGCCAGTTCCGCCGCCGGCAGGTGAACCACCACCTTGAACGCCGCATCCGCGGGCAATTCTTCCACCGCACTCACCAGATAGTGCTCGGCGGCGCTGTCCAGATCCTTTTCGTGGAATGGGGATGGATCGAGTGTATTGAACAGCTGCCGCACCGCGTTGAGACGCACTTCGATCAGCAGATCATTGCCTTCGCGACGGTAGGGTAAGGCGTGCATACCGGTCTCTCTGCCGCAGTAGTGCTCGTGTGGAAAAATTGCCCGCCGCGGCGCCGCACATTCCGATCAGGTGGCTTTCACCTTTTCCGCGCCACAACGGGTGCACTTATAGACGGTTACCAATTTGCCGACTTTGACATCGAATTGCTTTTTCTTGCAGATATCCCAGGCGTGGAAGCCATGCTGACAGAGACCGAGCCTGTGCGGTTTGCGTGGTTTGAATTCGAGCACATCGCCCATATCGATTGCCTCGTCTTTGGTGCTTCTTGATCCAACGCAGCTCCGGCACCGGGATCCCGATCCGTCCCCGACGGCGCAGTGTGGTCCCGCGCCGGGCAGCGCGCCAGCGCGATGCCGGTATCGATGCGGCAGTTGATCCCGCACAGGGACAACGGGATGCAGTGATTGAAATTGTCGCCATGGCGCCCAACATAGACCGTCATTCAGTGCCAGTGGAGACACCATGAGACAGGATCGCCTAACCAGTGCCCTGCAGGAAGCCTTGGCCGACGCCCAGTCGTTGGCCATTGGTCGCGATCATACTGCGGTCGAGCCGGTTCATCTGCTGGTCGCTCTGCTGCGGCAGTCGGGCGGTTCGGTGCGCCCCATGCTGTCCCGGGCGGGATTCGATCTTGCCGGTCTGGAAGGCGAGCTGGAAGCGCAGCTGGGACGTCTGCCGGTGATCAAGAACCCCACCGGCGACGTCAATATCTCGCCCGATCTGATGCGGTTGCTGAACCTGGCGGACAAGCAGGCGCAGCAGCAGGGTGACCAGTTCATCGCGGCGGAAACCGTATTGCTGGCCGCGCTCGAGCAGAGTGGCGCGGTGGGTGCCGCACTCAACAAATTTGGCGGCAAGCAGCAGCTCAAGACCGTCATCGACCGGATCCGTGGAGGAGAAACCGTGCAAAGCGCCGATGCCGAAAGCCAGCGCCAGGCGCTGGACAAGTACACCGTCGATCTCACCGAGCGCGCCCGCGCCGGCAAGCTCGATCCGGTGATCGGTCGCGACGACGAGATTCGCCGCACCATCCAGGTGTTGCAGCGCCGCACCAAGAACAACCCGGTGCTGATCGGCGAACCCGGGGTGGGCAAGACGGCCATCGTGGAGGGGCTGGCGCAGCGCATCGTCAATGGCGAAGTGCCTGAGGGGCTCAAGAACAAGCGCGTGTTGTCGCTCGACATGGGCGCGCTGATCGCGGGTGCCAAGTTCCGCGGCGAGTTCGAGGAGCGCCTCAAAGCCGTACTCAACGAGCTCGGCAAGGCCGAAGGCCAGGTGATCCTGTTCATCGACGAACTGCACACCATGGTCGGCGCCGGCAAGGCCGAAGGTTCGATGGATGCCGGCAACATGCTGAAACCGGCACTCGCGCGCGGCGAGCTGCACTGCGTCGGCGCCACCACCCTCGACGAGTATCGCCAGTACATCGAGAAGGATGCGGCGCTGGAGCGGCGCTTTCAGAAGGTGCTGGTGGACGAGCCCTCGGAAGAGGACACCATCGCAATCCTGCGCGGTCTCAAGGAGCGTTACGAAAAGCACCACAACGTCAGCGTCACGGATGCCGCCATCGTCGCCGCCGCCAGGCTTTCGCAGCGCTACATCACCGATCGCCAGCTGCCCGACAAGGCCATCGATCTCATCGACGAGGCGGCCAGCCGCATCCGTATGGAGATGGACTCCAAACCGGAGGAGATGGATCGTCTCGACCGCCGCCAGATTCAGCTCAAGATGGAGCGGGAGGTGGTGAAGAAGGAAAAGGACAAGGAGTCGCAGCAGCGCCTGGCGGATCTGGAGACCGAGATCGGCGCGACCGAGCGCGAATATGCCAATCTGGAAGAAATCTGGAAGGCGGAAAAGGCCTCGCTGCTGGAAGCCGGCCAGCTTCGCGACGAGCTGGATCGGCGTCGGACCGAGCTGGACGCGGCGCGGCGCGCGGGCGACCTGTCGCGGATGTCGGAGTTGCAGTATGGCGTCATTCCCGAGCTCGAACGCAAACTGGTGGTGGCCACCGAGGCCGAGAGCCGGGAAAGGCAGCTGTTCCGCAACAAGGTGACCGACGAGGAAATCGCGGAAGTGGTATCGCGCTGGACCGGCATCCCGGTCGCCAAGATGCTCGAAGGCGACCGCGAGAAACTGCTGCGCATGGAGGCAGCCCTGCACCGTCGGGTGCTGGGACAGGAAGAAGCCGTGGTTGCGGTCGCCAACGCCGTGCGGCGGGCGCGGGCGGGTCTGTCGGACCCCAACCGGCCCAGCGGGTCGTTCCTGTTTCTCGGGCCCACGGGCGTCGGCAAGACCGAACTGTGCAAGGCGCTGGCCGAGTTCCTGTTCGATACCGAGGGCGCCATGGTGCGCATCGACATGTCGGAATTCATGGAGAAGCACTCGGTGGCGCGCCTGATCGGGGCGCCCCCCGGTTATGTGGGCTATGAAGAGGGCGGCTATCTGACCGAAGCGGTACGGCGCCGGCCCTATTCGGTGCTGCTGCTCGACGAGGTCGAGAAAGCCCATCCCGATGTGTTCAATGTCCTGCTACAGGTACTGGACGACGGCCGCCTCACCGATGGCCAGGGACGTACCGTGGACTTCCGCAACACAGTGATCGTGATGACCTCGAATCTGGGTTCGGACATCATCCAGCGGCTGGCGGGCGAGGCCAACTACGAGCGGATGAAGACGGCCGTGATGGCGGAAGTCGGCGCGCACTTTCGCCCCGAATTCATCAACCGCATCGACGAGGTGGTGGTGTTTCATCCCCTTGCACGGGAGCAGATTCGCGGCATCGCCGAGATTCAGCTCGGCTATCTCCGCCGCCGGCTGGCGGACCGTGAATTCGGCCTTGAGGTCAGCGACGAGGTAATGGATCTGCTGTGCGAGGCGGGCTTCGATCCGGTCTATGGCGCGCGACCCCTGAAGCGGCAGATTCAGCAGTTACTCGAGAATCCGTTGGCGCAGGCCGTGCTCGCCGGAAAATTCGCTCCCGGCGAAACGATCCGTGCCCGGCGCGAGAACGGGGTGGTCGACTTCGCCGCGGGCTGAGGGCTCCCGCGCGGACAAGCTGGGCCGCGCGGGGTCCGTGGGCGGGGTTAGACGGGGTCAGCGGCGCGCCGGTTTGCAGTATTCCTCAACCTGTAGCGCCGAGTCCTTCTTCCGCTGCGCGTGTTCGTCGGGAGTCAGGTAGCGGTCCTCGCCGGTTTTCTCGTCCTTGATGCGGATGTGAACCCGGGTATTGAGGGATTCCAGATTGTGTTTGGCGGCGGCGCAATTTTCGGCACGTTTGGCTTCCTCCCGAGCGAGATCCGCCGCACTGGGATTCGCGACGCCCTCGGTGATGTCCTTGGGACGCCCGTCGTCACCGGCGGCGGATTTGGCTTCCGGGGTGGTGCCGGTGGTGGTTTCAGGCGCTTCGACCTTGAGCTTTTCCGCGCTCCGGCCTGCCGGCGGCAGGGCCGAGAACTGGGTGACGCCCTGTTCGTCCACCCATTTGTAAACGGTTTCCGCGCCCACCAGTGGCGTGACGCTGGCCAGCAGCAGTGCGACGCCGAGCGAAACTTTGATCCGTAGTGCCATGACGCAGGCTCCCTGGTTCGTGCCTGCCGGAGTATAGCCGCACCCACCCACGAAAACTGTGGTGCCACCGGCAAATGAGCCCTGTGGTCGGGGTCCCCGAGGGTGGCGCAAGCTTCAGATCGGCTGCCGCTGCACAGGCGGCAGGTCGACGACCAAAGACAGTGTTGCACCGCCGGGGTATGACATCCGCCGCGGGTCTCGGTTAGAATGGCGCCCGCTCTGGGCTGGATGGCAGAGTGGTCATGTAGCGGACTGCAACTCCGCGTACGCCGGTTCGATTCCGACTCCAGCCTCCATTTTTTTGCTTTTTTCCGGAAAGAGCGTTGTTCCGAACAGCAGTTCCCCCGGGACATCGATTGATTCGAAAAACCCGTGTTCCGAAACCAATGTTCCGAAACCAATGTCCCGAGACCCGCGTCATGACGCGGGCCGGGTCCGACTTGGCGCTATCCGGGCCGGCCGCATGGGCTCTGGTATAGTCCGGCGCAGTGCCGCGGGTAGCTAGCGCTTTGGGGGTGCCGCCCAGACTTGGCCGCACAGTGTCCCATCCCACGGCTAACGGCCCCACGCATGACCAGAACCGAGCAGACGATCCTCAGCGTGGCCCCGGTGTCCAGTCGTGTCGACAGGCGCGAGTTTCTCGGGCTGGCCACGGCGCTGTATCGGGACGATCCGCACTGGATCGCGCCGTTGCGCCTGGAAGAACGGATGCGGGTGTTCGGCAACAATCCCCTGTTCGAACATGCCGAAGTCAGTGCCTGGGTGGCGCGCCGGGGTGGCCGTCCGGTGGGGCGTATCACCGCGCAGATCGACCGTCTGCAACAGGAAACCCAGGACAATCGGGCGGGCTCCTTCGGGATGCTCGAAGCCGTGGACGACCCCGGGGTCTTCGCGGCGCTGTTCGCTGCGGCGGAAGGCTGGCTGCGCGAGCACGGCTGCGCGGAAGTCCGGGGTCCGTTCAATCTGTCGATCAACGAGGAAGCCGGTCTGCTGGTCGAGGGCTTCGCAACCCCGCCCTGCGTGATGATGGGCCACGGCCGGCCCTATTACCCCGCGCGGGTCGAAGAACAGGGTTATGAGAAAGCCCAGGATTTGTTCGCCTACACCGTGAAATCCGATTTCGTGCCGCCCCCGGCGATGCTGAAGCTGGCCGAGCGCGCGGTGCGGCACGTTCAACTGCGTGCGCTGCACCGCCGCGATCTGGCGACTGAGCTGGAGATCCTGCGCGATATTTTCAACGATGCCTGGGCGGAGAACTGGGGTTTCGTGCCGTTCACCCGTGCCGAGTTCGCCGAGCTCGGCAAGGTCATGGCGGCGCTGCTCCCCGACGACTATGTGCAGATCGCCGAAATCGACGGGCGCCCGGTCGCCTTTGTCGTCGCATTGCCCAATGTCAACGAGGCAGCGCGGGATCTGCGCGGGCGCCTGTTCCCCCTGGGCTGGGCGAAGCTGCTGTGGCGTCTCAAGGTGAGTGGCGTGCGCAGCGGTCGCGTACCCCTGCTGGGTGTCCGGCGCGAATATCATCACACCCGCCTGGGGCCGACACTGGCGTTCATGGTGATCGATGCGGTGCGCGGCGGACTGGTGCGTCGGGGCATCGACGACGTTGAACTGGGCTGGATTCTCGAGGGCAATTCCGGCATGCGCAATATTACCGAAGCCATCGGCGGCACCGCCTACAAACGCTATCGGATCTACCGCAAGGGGTTGTAGGGCTCTCATGCTGAAAAACGCTTCCGGCGCCGTCTTTGCCGCCATCGTGCTCGCCGGTGACCGCAGCGCCCGCGATGAATTGCGCGATCATTCCGGCGTCAACTGCAAGGCGCTGATCGAGATCGACGGCGTGCCCATGGTGCGACGCGTGCTGGCGGCATTGGCGAGCGCTCGGCGCGTGTCCGGGGTGACGCTGGCCGGGCCGGCGGAAGTGGATCTGCGTACCAGCCTGCCGCTCGCCGATGCCGTCGATGGGGGCAGTCTCGGCTGGTGTCCGCCGGAAGCAACCCCCAGCACCAGCGCCTGTACCGCCATGGCGATGCTGTCGGCGGATGCCCCGGTGCTGTTGACCACCGCCGATCACCCGCTGCTCACCGGCGAGATCGTCGATACCTTCTGCAGCGCCAGTCTGGAGCGGGATGCCGACGTTACCCTGGGGCTCGCGCGCTACGAGCTGGTGCGCGAAGCCTTTCCCGCCATGAAAAAAACCGTGCTGCGGTTTCGCGATGGCGATTTCTGCGGCTGTAATCTGTTCGCCTTTCTGACCCCACGGGGCCGCGAGATCGCGGCGTTCTGGCGCCAGATCGAAAACCAGCGCAAGAAACCCCTGCGCCTGATCGGCCTGCTGGGCTGGCGCGCGGTGATCCGCTACCGGCTGGGATGGCTGCCCCTGGACGAAGCGCTGGCAAGGCTGTCGCGCCGCCTCGATATCCGCATTCGCGCGGTGATCCTGCCTTATGCCCACGCGGCCGTGGACGTCGATACCCTGTCGGATTTTGAGTTGGTGCAGGCGGGTGTGGTGGCGGCGCAGCAGAAGTCCTGATCGCTCAAACGCGGCTAAAAGTTCGTTATGCCGGCGGAAGGGAGCAGCCGGCACCGATCCGCGGCGACAAAGTCGCCGCTGCCGCGGTCATAGCGCCGCCGCTCCAGTTCCAGTTGCCATTCCCCCTGTGCCCGCCCTATCCGGTAGAGGCAGTAGCCGCCGGCTTCGCCGTGGGCGCCCAGTGCCGAGGCTGAGGCCGCCCCGAATACCGGGACCGGGCGTCCGCCCGCATCCAGCCAGCGCTCCCGGGTGCGGTGGTTGTGGCCATGGAGCAGCAGTTCCGCGCCGCGGCGCCCGACCACGGCGGCGAGCGCGGGCGCATCGACGAGGCGCTTGCGCCATTTGTCCTGACCCGGCATGGGCGCGTGGTGGAGATAGATCACCCGGAACCATCCGCGCCGACCCGTCGCGTCCAGCAACTCATCCAGGCGCGCGAGCTGTTCGGATCCCAGCCGCCCGATGGCCAGCAGGGGCGGCGAGGGCACGGCAGTGGAAAGCCCGATCAGGGCGACGCCCTGACGGACCCGCAGGCTCGGGAACACGGCCGCGCCGCTTTCGGCGCGGCGCTCGGCCGTCAGATAGTCTTCCCACAGCGCGTAGGTTTCGCGCCAGGGAGCGGCGACCGTGCTGTCGTGGTTGCCGGGTACCAGGCTTACCTGCTCGGGCGGTCCCAGGGTTTCGAGCCAGCGCCGTGCCTGAGCGAATTCCGCCGGCTGGCCGATCTGGGTGAGGTCGCCGGTGATCACCAGGTGATCGGGGCGCGTCCGGGCAAGATCCCGCTGCAAGGCCGCCA
The DNA here is from genome assembly GCA_050250395.1 of Porticoccaceae bacterium. Taxonomy (GTDB): domain Bacteria; phylum Pseudomonadota; class Gammaproteobacteria; order Pseudomonadales; family Porticoccaceae; genus JAGPUQ01. The sequence goes on along the minus strand of JBFWOQ010000032.1, from coordinate 25,964 downwards.
GCACTTCCGCGCGGTGTTCGAAGCGCCGTTTGCGGTACCAGGACAGATAGCCGAGCACGCGCTTGCCGAACCATGCGTGGGGCGACAGCGGTGTCGGCGTGCTGAGGTGCGGGTCGGACAGATGCGCGAAGCTGAACGACGCAGCCTCCGTCGCGGGACTATCGGTCGGTGGCTGCGGCGCCGGGTTCGCCATCAGCCGGTGGCGTCCGTGCGCAGCGCGGCGAAGGCCGCGAGCATGTGTTCGATCTGCGCGCGGCTGTGGGCGGCGCTGATGCTGCACCGCAGCAGGCTGTCGCCGCTGGGCGATGCCGGCGGCACCACCATGTTCACATAGACACCGGCGTCCAGCAGTCGGCGCCACCAGGTGAAGGCCTGATTGCGATCCGTGAGGGTCACGGCGATCACCGGGCTCGGGTTGGGGCCGACGCGCAAACCCAGCGCCTTGAGCCCGTCGTAGAGTTGCCGGGCATTGTCCCAGAGGCGGGAGCGCAGCTCGGGTTCGGCGCGCATGATCGCCAGCGCCGCGCGCGTCGAGGCCACCACCGAGGGCGAAGCGGAAGCAGTGAAGATATAGGCGCGCGTCGAAAACCGGATGGCTTCCAGTTCGGCGTGCGGGCTGGCGCAAAAACCGCCGGTGGCACCCAGGCTCTTGCTGAAGGTGCCGACGAAGAAGTCCACGGCATGGCCCACGCCCGCCGCCACGGCGGCGCCTTCGCCCTGGTCGCCCAGCACGCCCAGGGAATGGGCTTCGTCCACCAGCATCAGACCGCCGTATTCCTGTTTGATGGCGGCGATCTCGCGCATCGGCGCGGTGTCGCCCAGCATGCTGTAGATGCCCTCGACCACGATCAGCGTATTGGCGACGCGCGCGCCCAGACGGCGCAGGCGTTTTTCCAGATCGGCGGGGTCGCTGTGCTTGAAGCGGATCACTTCGGCGCCGCTCAACTGGGCGCCGCCGTAGATGCTGGCGTGGCTGTCGGCATCCAGCAGGATTACATCGCCCGGGCCCGCGAGGGTGGCGCACATGCCTTGGGTGGCGGCGTAGCCGGTGGTGAACACCATGGCGTGGGGCACCCGGTAGAGATCCGCCAGCTCGGCTTCCAGGGCGAGGTGCTCGGCGAAGGTGCCGTTCGCCATTCGCGAACCCGTGGTGCCGGTGCCCCAGCGCGCGGCCGCGGCCTGCGCCGCCGCAATGCAACGGGGATCGAAGGACAGGCCGAGATAGTTGTTGGTACCGGCCAGAATCACCCGGCGGCCCTCCACCACGCCCTCGGTGGCGGACAGCAACTGCTCGGTGACGGCCCCGAAAGGCTTGATGCCGAGAGCGGCCAGTTCGGCCTGCACGCGGGCCATGGATTCGAATTTATCCAGCAGCATCGGGACTCCTCGAAAAACCTGCGGTGTGATTCAACGACGGGGCGGAGCCGGTCCGACGACGCTAGCGGCGGGGAGTTCGCGGGCCAGGCATCCTGGCCGGCATTGTAGTCCGGAACCCCAATGATCGGGCTGCACGCGCCGCGCGGTGCGGCGGCGTCAGTGCGTCAGGTCAGTGCTTCAGATTGTGCAGCGACCTGGCCAGATCGCCGATGGTGGTGATGTTGGGCAGGATGTTGAGCGGAATGGAAAGATCGAAGTGATCTTCCAGCTTTTCGATCAGCTCCATTACCTGGAGCGAACTGAGCCCGATGTCGGCGATCAGATCGGTCGCCGCGCTCAAGGGTTTGGGCGCGCCTTTTTGTTGCCCCTGGAGCAGGGCGCAGATGAACTGGACGTAGCTGATGTAATCGGGCATGGACTCGCGTGTCGGGCTGGAAGTGCCTTGTTAGGGGCAGGGCGGTGGGCTACATTGCCCCGCGCCAATATACCCGCAGGCCCGTGCCATTACCACTTCACCGCCCCCGACCACCCTGCCCGGGAAGCCTGCGGCAACCCCTCGGGTGTGGCTGCTGGAACCCTACCGCACCGGCGAACAGCAGCAGGTGCTGGCGCTGGCCGAGGCGCTCGGCTGGCCCTTCGCGACCAAGCGTCTGCACTACAGGGCCCGGGGATTCGGCACCAATCTGTTGCGCGGCAGTTCGCTGCGGGGTATCGACCGGCGCCGCTCCGATGCGCTGGCGGCGCCCTGGCCGGATCTGCTGATCTCGGCCGGCATGCGCAACGAGCCCGTGGGGCGGTGGATTCGCCAGCAGTCCGGCGGACGCTGCCGGATCGTCCATATCGGCCGTCCCTGGGCCGATCCCGAGCGCTTCGATCTGGTCGTCACCACGCCGCAGTACCGGCTGCCCCGGCGCGCCAATGTGCTGCACAACGACCTGCCGCTGCACCGCGTCCAAGCCGCGCGCCTGCGCGCGGCGGCGTCGCACTGGCAGGACGCGCTGGCGCCACTGCCGGCGCCGCGCATCGCGGTGATCCTGGGCGGGAACAGCGGCCCCTTCACGCTCGGCGAGAAGGCCGCGCGCCGGCTGGCCACCGCGGCGACCGCACTGGCCCGCCAGCGCGGTGGATCCCTGCTGATCACCACCAGCCCGCGCACGCCGGCGGCGGCGATCCGGGTGTTTGCCGGGGAGCTGGGAGTGCCCACCCATTTTTACGCCTGGCAACCCGGCGCCGCCGACAATCCGTATTTTGGTTACCTGGCGCTCGCGGATGCCTTCATCGTCACCGCCGACAGCGTGTCGATGCTGGCGGAGGCCTGCGCGACCGGAAAGCCGCTGTACCTCTTCGACCTCGGCACCGGGCGTCACAGTATGCGCGCCGCCGGTGCTGGGGATGGCGATGCGCGCGCCGACCCCGGCGGGAACGACGTTCGTCTGAGCGGATGGCTGTACCGCGCGCTGATGCGCTGGGGCTGGCAGCGCCTGTCCCGTGATATCACTCTGGTTCACCGCCAGTTGGTGGCGAGCGGTCGCGCGGCTTGGCTCGGCGATCCCCAGCCGCACCGGCAGGGCGCCGACGGGGGGGATGTGGAGCGTGCGGTGGCCCGGGTGCGGGCGCTATTTGATCTCGGCGACTGACGGCTGCCGGTCCAGCAATCGGGCCTTTCCGCGCGCCAGTTCGTAGACGCGGTCGGCGATATCCACCAGGGCGCTGTCGTGGGAGATCGCCAGAATGGTCAGATCCTTCCTGAGGCCGACCAGGGTCTGGCAGATCTCCCGCTCGCTGACGGGATCGAGCGCGCTGGTCGCCTCGTCCAGGATCAGCAGACGCGGCTTGTTGACCAGCGCGCGCGCAATGGCGACCCGCTGGCGTTGACCGCCGGACAGTTTGCCGCCGCGTTCCCCGACCAGCGTGTTCATGCCCGCCGGCAGCGCGGCGACGAAGTCCCAGATGCCGGCGGCGCGCAGGGCGTTCTCCGCGTCGGCGGGCGTCAGCGCGGTGTCCCCCAGGGTGACGTTGTGGAACACGCTGTCGTGCAGCAGCACGGTGTCCTGGGGCACATAACCGATCAGGCCGCGCCAGGCGCGCAGATCCAGTTCGCCCATCGCGACGCCATCGATGAAAATCTCGCCCGCCGAGGGCCGCACCAGGCCGATGGCGAGGTCGATCACCGTGGTCTTGCCGGCGCCCGACGGGCCGATCAGGGTGGTCAATGTCCGCGCGGGGAAGTCCAGGCACAAGTCGTCGAACACCGGGTGCGCGTCATAACCAAAGGCCACATGCGCGAATCGAACGCCGCTTTCGAGACTGGGCGCGCGACCGGCGCCCAGATGTTCGGCGGCGGTGGTGGCGGCGTCGATGGAGTCTTGCAGGGACCAGTAGGCGCTCTCGCCCTGGGCCATTTTCTGATACTGCTTCTGCACCTTGCCGAGCGAGCCGAACGCCCGTCCCAGGGCGATGGCCAGCACCAGGACGGTGCTCAGTTCGACGCTGAACAGTACCAGCGCGAGATACATGCCCAGCGCAATGAAGCTCGCAAACAGCAGATCCTGCACCGAGTTCAGCAATGCGCCGCTGAACACCTGCTTGCGCAATGCGCGATTGAGGCGAAAGGTCTCGCCGGCCAGCACCTGGTCGGCCAGGTGTTCCCGTGCCATGGCCTTGAGCGGCTTGACCGATTGCAGGGTGTCGGTGAGCTGCGCCATCAGGGAGGACAGCAGCAGGGTCTGGCGCCGACCGGCGCGGCGCGTCATGCGCACCAGAAAATGCGACGAACCGATCACCATCACACCGGCGATCAGGCTCAGCAGCGTCGCCTGCCAGGAGATCGCCACCGCGATGGCGCCATAGATCAGTGCATGGATCAGAAAGGTGACGGCGGTGGCGCCGAACACAAAGGAATCCGACGAGCGCTGCGCTTCGGTAGCGAGTCCGTTGGTGAGCTTGCCCACCGGCTGGTGGAGGAAGTATTCCCAGCGGCTGCGCAGAATGGCGCGCAGCAGATCGAGGCGCAGTTCGGTGCCGATCTGCGCGGCGGTATAGCCCACCTGACGTTGCACCACCAGCAACAGCAGACTCTTGAACGCGACGCCGGCGACAATGACCAGCAGCAGCGGGCCGATGGCGGGACTGATGCCCAACCGGGCGAGGACGTCGAGCACCGCCTGCTCGAACTGGCCGGGCGGTGTCGCCGCGGCGCCGGCGCCGCGATCCGCCGCGATGGCGACGTTGAGCAGGGGCAGCAGGGCGGAGAGACCGATGCCCTCGGCCAATCCCGATGCCAGCAGGGCCAGCAGCATCAGGATCGTGCGCCAGCGATGCTTGCGAAACAGGGCCAGCATTAGCTGCATGGTGTCGGGTGTCCTCGATGCTGGGGAAGCGGTTGCAACAAAGCAGTGCCGGCGACGCTGCGCGGGGAACCGGAACAGGTCGCCCACCCCGACGCGAAAATTGTGGAGTGGGATGCCCGGCGTCGGGCGGCAGTTTACCATCGACTCAGCATCCAGCCGCGGCGGGTTCGGGTTCAACGGTCGAGTGTTTGGGCACCGCCGTGCGCTGGCACTGTCGGGGTCGCTGCCGCATACTGACGCCCCTTTTTTGTCAGCCGATTCAGCGGGGTACGTGGCCGTGCAACTCAGTGATGGGGTTAAAAAGGCGCTCATCATCGGGCCCACCGAACTGCTGCCGACGTCCCCGCGGGTCGCGTTGCGCCGCAAGTATCTGGCGCGGCTCGAGCTCGCCAAGGCGGAGCGGGCGAGCCTGCTCATCATCGGCCATCCCAAGAGCGGCAACACTTGGCTCAAGGTGATGTTGTCGCGGCTCTACCAGGTGCGCCACGGCCTGCCGGCCTCGCGGCTCATCAACACCGACGAGTTCGCCCGCCGCAATCCGGCGATCCCGCGCCTCGCCGCCACCAATGGCTGCTACAGCTACGAAACCGCGGTGGGCGAGCGCCTCGCCGCGGGTGCTGCCGACAATGCCCTGCGCCACAAGCCGGTGCTGATTCTGGTGCGCAATCCGATCGATATCGCGGTGTCCTGGTATTACCAGTTCACCCGCCGCCAGTCGCGCGCCAAGCAGGAGCTGATCAACCACGCCATCGCCCATCCCATCGATCGCACGACCATCGATATGTGGAACTTTGTCCGCCACAGCGATATCGGGCTGCCGTTTCTGATCGATTATCTGAACCAGTGGCATCGCAACAGCCAAGCACTCGAAAACGCGCTGATGGTGCGCTACGAAGACCTCCGTGCCCGTCCCGCCGAGACGCTGACGGAGATCACCCGTTTCATGGGCGAAAACTTCAGTGCCGAGGAGATCGCCGAAGCCGTGGAGTTCGGCGCCTTCGACAATCTGCGCAAGATGGAAGCCAGCGGCTTCTTCCGCCAGGGCGGCATGCGTCTGCGTGGGTCCGGCGATCCCACCGCGCTCAAGACCCGGCGCGGCAAGGTCGGCGGTTATCGGGACGAATTCACGCCGGAGCAGGTCGCCGAACTCGAAGCCCTGGTCGCGGCCAATCTGGAGCCGGCACTCGGCTATCGCGCCACGAGCTGACCCGGGATGCTGACGTTGACTCCCGTCACCTGGCTGCTGCTGGGCGACAAACGCGGCGACAACGGTCAGGTCGAAGCGGTCGCCGCCGCCCTGGGTTGGCCCTGTGATCGCAAGATCCTGGTGATGCGCTCGAAGTATGTGGTCGCCAAGCCACGCTTTCGGCGCACGCTTGACCACCTGGATCTGGAGCGTTCCGCTCCCCTCACGGCACCCTGGCCGGAGCTGATCATCACCGTCGGCCGCCGGCCCGCGATGGCGGCACTCTGGGTGCGCCAGCAATCCGGCAACCGCACCCGCGTCATTCATATCGGCAAGCCCTCGGGCGCCATGCACGAATTCGATCTGGTGGTCGCGAGCGGCGAGAATCATCTGCCGCCGCTGCCCAATTACCTGCCGGTGACCCTGCCTCTGATGCGCATCGGCGCGGACGCGATTCGGGCCGAGGCGGAGCGCTGGCGCAGCCGCCTGGCACCCCTGAAACGGCCATTGATCGCGGTATTCGTGGGCGGCCCCACCGGTCCCTTCGTCATGAACGCCCGGGTCGCCCGGGCGCTGCTCGCGGAAACCCGGCGCATTCGCGACCTGGGCGGCACCCCCTATGTGGTGACCAGCCGGCGCACCCCGGCGGCGGTGGTGGCGAAGTTGCGGAAGCAGCTGCCGTCGGATGTGCCGTTTTTTGCCTGGCCGGCAGCGGCCGAACCGGACGCTGCCCAGGGCAGTCTGGTCGACAATCCCTATCGCGCCCTGCTGGGCACGGCGCAGGGGTTCGTGGTCACCGGCGATAGTATTTCCATGCTGGTGGAGGTGGCCGCACTGGGCAAGCCGCTGGCGATCTTTCCGCTTCCGACCGGGCTGCTCGGCGGCGTGGACCAGCTGCGCCGCGCGCTGTTGCGCAAACTGTTCGACCCGCGCGGGGAGACGCGCGCCGACCGCGTCCGGCAGTGGCTGGCGCGGCTGGTCTACCGCCTCGATTACTTCGGATTGCTGAACGGCACCCGGGATTTTCGCTATTTTCACCAGTTGCTGGTGGAGCGCCATCTGGCGATCTGGGTCGGGGAGCCGTTCCGGATCGGCGGCACCGTGCCGCCGGACGATCTCGAGGTGGTGGTGCGGCGGATTCGTGAGTTGGTGGCGGGACGCGGCATCTGAGGCCCGTGGCGTACTCCACCTTGCCGATGGAGGATGCCGGGTTGGGCGCGTTGGTCGGAGGTCGTTGTGACTGGGGTTCCGATCGGCCAGCGTTATGCCTCATGTCATGGTATGGCGCCGAGGCAGATGTTTCCTCGGGAAACACGGTGACAGGTCTGGGGCAACGCCGATCCGGTTCCGCGTTCAGGATACCGACGGCGGCGCGCTGTCCAGATCCTGTGGCCAACAGCCCACCGGCGGCCCCAACACCCCGTCCTCGCGCTCGAAGCGCACCAGATACAGCACCTGCTGCGGATCCTGTTCCAGGTGGCCGATGTTCACGATGACCCCGCGGCCGCCGGCGGCGACCAACAGGGCATCCGCGTCATGGTCCGGCAGACTGCCGTCGTTGTGGATCGCCAAGGCGGCATAGACGAGGTCGCCCATTTGCCTTTCATCCGGTCTCATCGGTCCTCTCCCTTTGTGCTGCTGCATTTTTCACCCTGGGCACGACCCGTCCGGGAGTGGCGATCAGGCACTCCGCGGCACTGGCAGTACGGTTGCGCGCTGATCCTGTAACCAGCCGGCAAACTCGGCCAGCGGCAGGTCCAGGCGCGCGATCCCGTGCTGCGCCAGGAAGCGCGCTTCGTTGCGGCTGGGTTCCTCCGCCAGCACGGCGTAGTGGGTGGCCGAGGAGCGCTTCATGATCTGGTGGGCGAAGATGCGCTCGGTCTGACTGGTGAAGCGGCAGCCGAGGAACAGAAAGGAGCGCTCGCGGCGCCGCTCCTGGACCAGGCCGGGAATGGGGGTCTGGATGTCGATCTCGGTAAGGACTTCCACGAAATCGGCATCGGAGACAAGGAAGCTGCGGTTGGGCGCCACCGCGCCCCAGGGCTGATAGAGGATGCGTGACCAATCCGCCGCCGCGTTCGCTTCCACCGGAGCGCCCGCGAGGGTCAGGTAATTCACCCAGGTGCCGAACTGCTCGGCCTGGCTTGCGCCCTGAATCAACCCCGCATCGGTCCGGCCCGCGAGCGCGGCGCGCATGGCGTCGTCGTACCAGAGCTGGACGATGAGCGGGAGCCGGGGCAGACCGGCCAGCGCGCGGTGCAGGGCGGAGGGTGTCAGCCGGGGCGCGAACGCCTGCACCATCAACTCGACCAGGGTCTTGCGGTGCTTGAAGTTCTCGATGTACTGGGCGCTGGCGCTGAGATTGCCCCGGGCGCGGCCAGGCACGGTCACCTTGCTGCCGAGAAAATCCGCGAGCGCCCTGGGTGAGGCCGGAACGGCGCCGGCTTCGGGACAGAGATCGAGCAGGCCGGGTCCCAGGTAGGGGATCACACTACCTTGGTCGAGGCCGGCCAGTATTGCAGCGCAGAGTCCGGCGTCGTTCATGCGCCGGCTCCCGGAGCCAGAGCCTGCTCCCGGAGCGCGGCGATGACGTCGGGCGCCCCGCGAAACAGGGCGCGACCGCCGGACAGGGTCAGGTAGGAGAGTCCGCTCTGCTGGCTCAGCAGGTTGAACCACTGCTGGCCGGTGCAGCCGGACGGCCGTTCACCGATTTCGGTCACGGTACCATCGGGGGCGAAGCGGACGTGGATAGTCATTTCCGAAGTGCTCATACGGGTTCTCCCGGGCGGCAGTCGCTGCCTACAGATAGATGGCCGAACCGGCCCCCACATTGAGGGAGGCATCCTTGGCGGTCTGGACGATGAACTCGACTTCCTCCGCGTCGAGGTGGGCATGAAAGGGTAGCGCCAGGGCGCGATCGGCCAGCTTGTCGGTCACCCACAGGTCCTGGGCGGGGCGCTGCCGGTCAAAATAGCGCGCCTGGCGGTGCAGCGGCAGGCAATAGGCCGCTGCCGCCACGCCCGCGGTATGCAGGTCCTCGACGATGTCGTCCCGGCTGCCGCGGCTAAAACGCGTACCCAGGTGTACCAGGGACAGAAACCAGTGCACCTCGTCCACGTCCGGCGCCACATAGGGCGGTTTGATGCCCTCGAAGGACTGGATGAGCTTGAGGTAGTGCGCCTCCACCGCCTTGCGGCGCGCGAGGATGTCGTCGAGCCGGGTCCATTGCGCCAGTCCCAGCGCGGCGTTCAGTTCGCCGATGCCCGCGTGCGCCACCGGCAATCCCCCGGCCACCACCGATCCGCGATCGGATAATTTGCGATCCCGCAGCAGGCGCAACTTGCTGGCCAGGTCGATATCGTCGGTCAGCACCAAGGCGCCCTGACTGCAGGACAAGGGTCCCGGCTGGGTGAAGTCCAGGATCGCACAGTCGCCGAAGCTGCCCACCACCCGGCCGCGATAGGTGGACCCGATGGCCTCGCTGGAGTCCTCGATCAGCAACAGTCCATGCCGGCTGGCGAGGCTGCGCAGCTCGTTCCAGGCGGCCGGGTGGCCGTTGGCGTTCGCCGCCACCAGCGCCTGAGTCGCGGGGGTGATGCGGGCGGCCGCCTTGTCCGGGGCCAGGCAGCCGGACCAGTAGTCCACATCGGCCAACACCACGCTGGCGCCGGCCAGGGTGATGGCATCGGCGTTCTGGCGCCAGCCGTAGGATGGCGCCACCACCTCGGCACCGGGCCCGATCCCGGCCGCCCGCAATACCAGCCACAGACTCATGGTAGAACTGCTCACCGCAATGGCGTAGCGGCGCGCCATGCGCAACGCCACCTCGGTCTCCAGGCGTTCGGTCAGGGGGCCGGTCGTTATACAGGGCGAGCGGAGCACGGCAGAGACCATGTCCAGCTCCAGGTCGCTGACGTCCGGGTCGCTGAGCAGGATGTCGAAATCCCTCGGTTTCATGACGCGCGCGCCTCCCGTCGTCGGGCCACTACCAGACCGGTGGCCGCTGCCACGTCGTGCGTCAGCTGCCAGCAATGGGAGGTGCCGTCGACCAGATAGAGATCGAAGCGGGGATATTCCCGGTAGGGTCGGCCCTCGGTCATGTCCGCGGCGTCGCAGAGGGTGATCACCCGGCCGGGCAGGTCGCGGCGCAACCGGGACAGCCAGTCGCCCGCCGCTTCGGCGCCCAGGATGGCGTCGATGCGTTCCAGCTCGGCGGACTGCATGGTCATTCCCCCACCCGGCGTGCGTTCACCGTCAGCGGCAGCGGCGTATCCGCCGCCAGGTCCGGCAGTTCCAGGCGCCAGCCGTTGGCCAGGGTCACGATGCCGCCCCACATCCGGGCGTTTTCCATCCCGACGATAGGTTCCTCGAGGTCCTTTTTGGGTACATAGGCCGACAGGGTTCCGGCTGCATCCCGACGAATCATGACTTTCATGGCGCGCACTCCCGTGCTGGGTGATTTCAGCCGCCGGCGCTCGCGCCGGAAGCGACTTCGGGCACCAGGACGGACAGGATTTCCGGTAGCACGGCGAGCACCCGCTCGACCTCCTCCGGCGTGTTGTAGCGGGACAGGGAAAACCGCACCGCGCTCCGGGCGCGCGCGGCGTCCCGGTACATTGCCATCAGTACATGGGACGGCTGGCTGCCGCCGACGGTACAGGCGGCGCCGTTGGCGGCGGCAATCCCGGCGCGATCCAGGCGGTTCACCAGAGCTTCGCCGTCATGGCCCGGAAAACTGATGTTGCTGGTGCCTGCCAGCCGCTCGGCATTGCCGCCGTTGATCAGGGCGTCCGGAAAGAGCGCCCGGATGCCGGCTTCCAGCCGGTCGCGCAAGGTGGCGACGGGCGCGCTCGCGGTCGCCAGCGCCGCCGCGGCCAGGCGACAGGCTTCGCCCAGGCCGACGATGCCGGGCACATTCAGGCTGCCGCCGCGCCGGCCGCGCTCCTGGGTGCCGAAAAACAGCGGTGGCAGATTGAGTCCGTTGCGGATATACAGGGCTCCGACGCCTTTGGGACCGTGCAGTTTGTGTCCCGACAGGGACAGCAGGTCGATCGGCGTCCGCGCCAGGTCGAGCGGCCACTTGCCCGCACTTTGGGCGGCATCGACGTGCAGCAGTACGCCCCGGGCGCGGGTCAGGGCGGCGATCTCCTCGATCGGAAACAGCACGCCGGTTTCATTGTTCGCCGCCATCAGGGATACCAGCGCGGTCTGCGGCGTCAGGGCGGCTTCCAGGTAACGCAGCCGCAACCGACCCTCGCGATCGACCGGCAGATAAATGACCCTGATGCCCTGCTGTTCCAGGTGTCGGCACAGTTTCAGCACGGCGGGGTGCTCGACCGCCGTGGTGATGAGCTGGCGCTGCATAGGCCGCATGGCCAGTGCCCCCTGAATCGCCCAATGGATACTTTCGGTTGCACCGCTGGTGAAATGGATTTCCCGGGGTTGGGCACCCAACAGGGCGGCGACCCGGGCGCGCGCCTCGCGCACCGCCGTGGCCGGCCGTTCGGCGAACCCGTGGGGACTCGAGGGATTGCCGAACGCATCGCGCAGGTAGGGCAGCATGGCGTCGAGCACCTCGGGTGCGAGGGGCGTGGTGGCGTTGTGATCCAGGTAAATGGCGGTCATCGCGATACCTCAGGGCCAAAACAGCCGGTCGACATCCTGGTTCAGCAACGCCAGCACGGCGGTGAGCGAGGGGTGGCGACTGTCGATGATCCAGGTGTCCTCGGGATGCACCTTGCGGTACAACACCCAGGGATTCTGGACCCAGGGATCCTGGTCGGAGCAGTGTTCGATCAGTGCGATATCGATGACGCCACCGGCCGGATCGACATTGCGGGAACAGCAGGGACTCTCGATCCGGTAGCCGTTCGGGATCGGCACGACACGGGGTTCGACGTAGCGGTAGCGGCGCCGGCTCTCCAGCAGACGAACGATGCGGCGGCAGTCGAATTCATTGGGATGGACGCGGTCCGCGGCGACACCGGGGGCGGGCTGCCTAGGCATGAGGTTGGCCCCGGCCGCGCCGCGCTCCGGGTGGGCGTCGCGCCACATAAACCCCGGGTCCGGCACGCGCCACAGTCGTGCCGGCACCCCCCGGGATTGCGGCACCCGCGGTCGCAGCCCCGACCCGGGCCAGTGCGGCAGCCCCGCCAGCACGAACCACAGCGGACTCACGCTGCGCCGCCACTGCCCGTGGGCGCGGCCTGGGCCTGGGGACCCCGGTCCAGCGAGGTGAGCTCCCTGGCTTTCATGCCGACGCGGTGACCGCTGTCCAGAAAATCCACGCCGTAGATATAGAACTGCTGCAGGAAGGTCCCGATATGGCTGACATAGCCCACATCCCCCTTGCGTACCAGGACGGCGCCGATGTCCTTGCCGACATAGGTGCCGTCGTTGCGGATGGTCTTGCGGGACTGGACCTTTTCACCGAACTCAAACACGGGGTCGGAGCCCAGTTCAACGATATCGCCGTCGGCCATGATGGCTGCCTCCTCTGGCGGACCGTGGGTCCGCATAGGTTGATGGTTCATCCAGGTTAGCGGATGGTTCATCCCTGCTTGTGGACGGTTCACCCACGGCCGGAAGCCGGATCCAGGTGGTCGGGAGATGCCTCCCAGCGTGCCCGCGCCAGCTCCCGGACTTCGGTGTCTTCATCCCTGAGCAGCGGCCAGAGCTGCATCCTGGGCAGGCGCGCGGCCAGCTCATAGCGCACCCGCCAGTCCGCATCGGTGCGCAGGGAAAGCAACTGATCGGCGGGCAGGTGTTCGATGGCCACCAGCCGGACGGCGGGATCGGGATCGCGGGCCAGGCACACCCGCAGCGCCCCGCTGGCCCGCGTCGCCACCACCTTGCGGACTTCGCTGTCGGGATCGGACGTCATTAGATGCAACAGGTGTTCCGGCAGGCGTCGCGCGACGATCTGGCGCACGTAGTAATCCGGGTCGTGGATCATCTGGAGCAGATGCCCAGCATCGATGCGGGCCGCGACGCGAATGCGCACCTCGCGGTCCGGGTCCCGGCTCAGCTTGTGCAGCTGGCGGGTGGGCAGGCGCATCGCCACACTCCAACGCACCGTTTCGTCGGGATCGGTGAGCAGCGCCGACAGACGGAACAGGTCAGCGTACTTGGCCGCCACCGCCCGCACCTCGAAGTAGGGGTGGGACAGATAGGCGTTGGCCAGTTGCGGATGCATGCTGAAGAACCGGTCGATACGCCGGGCATAGCGGTCCTGGACGCACGACCAGCACGGGGCGCACCCAGTCTGCTCCAGCAGCGCCCGATGCGGGCACCGGCTGCAATCGACCGGCCGTCCCGTCCAGTCGATGGCGGCGTCGATCTCGCTGCGGGGGAGAGGGCGCTCAGTCATCCTCCTCCCTCCCTTGCCGTTCCAGTACCTGCAACAGCACCCGGCCTCCCAGCCGGTCGCCGGGGTCGAGTTCGGCGAGCTTTTCCAGCATGGCCCGCCCGGCCGCAAGCTCCCCCAGCCGCAAATTCAGGTAACCGCAGCCCTTGAGGCAAAAGAGATAGAAGCGGGACAGCGCAGCGGCGAAATCCCCGAACGGCGCGTCCTCCGGACGCACCGCCCGCCAGTCCGGGGCGAGACCGGCCGCCGTGGCCGCCCAGGTCAGGCACCGCAAACCCACGGCCAGGGTCTCCCGCAGCCGTCCTCCGTAAAAATGAAAGCGGTACCAGCCGATCAGTACCGCGGGGTGGTCGGGAGCCTGGGTCTGGGCGCGACTCAGGTGCGCCCGGCACAGCGCCTCGTCGGGATACGCGCGTCCCGCCGCTTCCAGGGCAGCCCGGGCCGCGTCGGGCAAACCCGCCGCGCAGCAGATGACCGCCGTGGCACCCCACGGCCAGTCCCAGGTCCCGGTCTGGTCCGGGAGCCACGGGGCGGCGGGCGCAGGGTGGGAGAGGGCGGTCATGGCCGGGTTTCGCCCTCAGGATTCGGCTGCCGGGGCGACCCGGCGCTCGATGGCACCCAGGGCTACCGCGGCGACACCGGATGCGGTGGCACCCGCGCTGCTGCTGCAGGCGCAGGGATTTCCTTCCCGAGTCTGAAACACCAGGCCGCTTTGGGTGGCGGTGTCGGTAAAATCGATGCTGCCGCCCGCCAGCAGGGTGGCACTGGCGGGTGGCAGAAACAGGCGCAGTCCCGGCTGTTCCACGATCACGTCGCCGTCGCGGGGGGCAGGCTCCACGCTGAACTCGCTGTTCAATCCAGAACAGCCTCCGGGCGTCACCACCAGGCGGAAGCCACAGCCGTCGCCGCCGCCAAACCGCACCATGCGCTGAATGAATCTCTCGGCAGCCGGCAAAATCGTCAGTTCCATGGTGTGCATCCCCTTCAGGCGCTGGCTTGATAGCGCGGCTGGGCGGGATCGATGATGCAGGTCTTGTCCACCGGGCATACCGCCACGCACTGGGGATCATCGAAATAGCCGATGCATTCGGTACACTTTTTCGGATTGATGGCGAACACGCCATCCTTTTCGTAAATCGCGACGTTGGGGCACTCGGGCTCGCAGGCCGAGCAGCCGGTGCACTGGGAAGCGACGATTTTGTAAGCCATGACGGGTACTCCTCTGGGGCAAAAAATCAGGGCGACAGGTCATCAGGCGGCGATAAAGGCACCCTGACGGATGTCGGCATCGCCGCGGGTCTGGTGGGTGATTTCACCGGTTGCCACCTGGGCGAGATAGTCCTTGAACCAGGCGATGGCCGACTGCTCGATGAACTCGTGGGCGTACTGGTCCACCGGCTCGATGCCGGCCTGGCGCAGTTCGTCCCTGGGGCAGCCGCCGATCTTGGCCACGAATACGGCATGGCAATCGTTGATCGCGCGGATCACCGTCGGCAGCGCATCCTCATCGCCGTAGCCGCCTTGGCAGTACAGATCGACCCGGCGATGGCCGACGAACTTGGCGCCGGCAGTGGAGAGTTCGTAGATCTGAAACTCCTTGGCGTGGCCGAAGTGTTCGTTGACCTTGCCGCCGCCCTTGGTCGCCACCGCCACCAACAGACTGATATCGCTGTCGGCATTGGCGAGGGTCGCCAGCTCCTCCTGCTTGGCAGCCACCTTGGCCTGGCGCTCCTGCTCCACCAGCTCCTGATAGGCGTGGCGGGTGGTGGCGTCGTAGACGACCTCCATGGCATCGATCTTTTCGGTGGTGAACTCGGCGCTGCGATCCTCGCCCAAGAGACCTACCGCGTCGGCGCGACACTGGCGGCAGTGGCGCATCATGTTCATCTCGCCCTCGCAGGAATCCTGCAGGGCCTTCAGTTCCTGTGCGCTCGGGCCGCGCTGGCCGTTGAGGCCGAACACGGTGCCGTGCTCGGGCGCCGAGATCAGCGGCATGATGTTGTGCAGAAAGGCACCGCGCGATTTCACCGCCCGGTTCACCTCGACCAGATGCCGGTCGTTGATGCCCGGGATCATCACCGAGTTGACCTTGCACAGGATGCCGCGCTCGGTGAGCATCTCCAGACCCTGCATCTGCCGCTCGGTCAGAATCCGGGCCGCATCGATCCCGGTCCAGCGCTTTTTCTTGTAGTAAATCCACGGATAGATGTGCTGGCCGACCTCCGGGTCCACCATGTTGATGGTGATGGTCACATGGTCGACATTGAACGACTGGATGGTGTCGACGTGGTCCGGCAGCGCCAGGCCGTTGGTCGACAGGCACAGCTTGATGTCGGGCGCGGTCTTGGCGATCAGCTCGAAGGTCTTGAAGGTCTTGTCCGGGTTGGCCAGCGGATCGCCGGGACCGGCGATGCCGAGCACCGTCATCTGCGGGATGGTCGAGGCCACCGCCAGCACCTTCTTGGCGGCCTGCTCGGGGGTCAGCTTCTCGCTCACCACGCCGGGGCGGGATTCGTTGGCGCAGTCGTACTTGCGGTTGCAGTAGTTGCACTGGATGTTGCAGGCCGGCGCCACCGCCACGTGCATGCGCGCGTAGTGGTGATGGGCTTCCTCGGAATAACAGGGATGGTTCTTGACCTTCTCCCAGACCTCCGGCGCCATGTCCTCCGGACCGCCCGACGCGCCGCAACTCGACTTGCCGCTGCCGCCGGACGTACCGCAGCCTTTGTGGTCCTCGGCAATCTTCGCCGCCGCGTCGGTCGCGGATGCGGCTACCGCGACGCCGATCTGTTTGAGCCTGTCGTTCAATACCACCCGTTGTTGCTGCATGACGTCCTCCGCGCCTGTCCTGTCTGCGCGTCTGAATACGAAACGTATCCAGCGCTGACACCAGCCTGTTGAGCAACTGCCGTGCCAGCGGCCAACTATGCGGAATCAAAGGGGTTTTGCTTGATGCCCAGACTATTGATGTCGCGCACACGACACAGTCGGGGAGACGGATAAGGACGAATGTCCGGAATGCGACACGCCGATCGGCACGGGTGGCAGCGCGGCGGGGCCATGGAATTCGCCGCGAGCGGGCGCGCTCAGGCGCAAAGCTCGGAA
The DNA here is from genome assembly GCA_050250395.1 of Porticoccaceae bacterium. GTDB lineage: Bacteria > Pseudomonadota > Gammaproteobacteria > Pseudomonadales > Porticoccaceae > JAGPUQ01. The sequence goes on along the minus strand of JBFWOQ010000032.1, from coordinate 9,580 downwards.
AGCACGGACAGCTTCAACAGCTCCGGCGGATCTCCGCAGGCGTTTCAGGCCGCTTTCAGAAAGGTTTGCTTCAGAAACGCTTGACGGTGATGCCGTGTTTGCGGATGGCGTAACCGATCTGGCGCGGGGTGAGATCCAGCAGGCGGGCGGCCTTGGCCTGCACCCAGCCGGATTGTTCGAGGGCACTGATCAGGCGATCGCGGTCGGGGAGGCCCCCGAGGGGTGGTTCGTGCTCGTGCGCAGAATCTCCGGCGCCTGTCGATCGCTCTGTGGGCCGCTCTGCCGGTGGCGGAGCCGGCACCACCTCGATCGGAAAAGGGCGCTGCCCGGAACCGTAGGATTGCAGTACCAGGGAAAAGCAGCGATTGTTCTGGCAGGCCAGATTGGCCCCGCGCACCACGTCCTCGCGGGTCATGGTCGCGGCCCGTTCCACGCAGTTCTCCAGTTCCCGCACGTTGCCCGGCCAGTTGCACGCCAGCATGATCTTGAGCGCCTCGGGGCTCAACATCAGGTGACGGTTGTTCTCGCGATTGAATTTCTCCAGGAAAAACTGGGCCAGCAGCGGGATATCGTCGCGCCGCTCGCGCAACGGCGGCAGAAAGATCGTGACCACGTTGATGCGGTAGTACAGGTCGGCGCGGAATTCGCCCCTGGTCACCGCTTCCTCGAGATTCTTGTTGGTGGCACAGATCAGCCGCACATCCACCTGGATGGATTTGTTGCCGCCCACCCGCTCGAACTCCCGTTCCTGCAGCACGCGCAAGAGCTTGGTCTGGAAAGTCGACGAGATCTCGCCGATCTCGTCGAGAAACAAGGTGCCGCGATGGGCCAGCTCGAAACGCCCCTTGCGTTCGGCGGTGGCGCCGGTGAAGGAGCCTTTTTCGTGCCCGAACAGTTCGGATTCCAGCAGGGTTTCGGACAGAGCGGCGCAATTGAGCGAGACGAAAGGCCCTTCGCGGCGAGGACTCAGGTAGTGGAGGGCGCGGGCGACGACTTCCTTGCCGGTACCGCTCTCCCCGCGCAGCAGGACAGTGGAACGGCTGGCCGCCACCTGGTGGACCTCGGCAAAAACCTCCTGCATCCGCTTCGACGCGCCGATGACGTTTTCCAGGCGGTATTTGCCTTGTAACTGCTTTTGGAGCCGGTGCTTCTCCTCCATGAGGGCGGCGCGCTCGGCGCCGATGTGCTGATGCAGATGGGCCGTCTGGCCGATCAGGTTGGCCGCCATCTTGAGCAGCCGGACGATGCGCTCGTAACGGACGGAGACGCCGCGCGGGGCAGCGCGGGCGACACTGAGCACCCCCACCGTGCTGCGGCCCACCTGGATCGGCACGCCGATGAATGCCACCACTTCGTCCGCCAGGCCGCGATGGGCGCCCGTGCGGTGCAGGAACAAGGGCTCGACCGAAATATCGGGGACCACCATGGGCATGCCGCTCTTCATGATCTTGCCCGTGATGCCTTCCCCCGCCTTGAACCGTCCCCGCGTCTTTTCCTCGGCCGACAGGCCGGACGCCTCGAAGATGTGGAGTTCGCCGGTCTCCTGGATCAGGCTGACCGCGGCGCGACCGTTCAGGTGGCCGGCGAGGATGGCCACCACCTCGCGCATGGTCCGCTGCAGGTCCAGGGACGAACTGAGCACCTTGCTGATCTCATAAATGGCCAGCAAATCGGCTTCTTCGGCGCGGGGAGCCAGGGCGACCATGGGCAGATCCTTACTGCATCTCCAGCGCCGACCATTGCCGGCGCCACGGATATTGGCGACCTTTCGGCGCCGTTTGTCAACGCCCGTTGCGGCGCCCCTTGCGGCGCCGGTGCGGCCGGGCGCCGGCGTGTCGCAAACCCGACACGCATCGGACATGTCGGCTTTCCACCCTGTCCCGATCCCGTTCCGGGTTTCTGCAACAGGCCCAAAAAAAAGCAATAACACCTGATTTTTCATGGTGTTGAGAAAGCCGTCCGGGACTGGCATCAAAGTTGCCGATGCCATGGCAGAGAGTGCAATCGGGACTGCTCGCCGGAGTTCGAGTCATGGCATTCGTCACCATCCAGGACACCACGCTGCGCGACGGCGAACAGACCGCCGGCGTGGCTTTTACGCTCGAAGAAAAGCTTGCCATTGCCGGCGCGCTGGTGGATCTGGGCGTGCCGGAGCTGGAAATCGGCATCCCGGTCATGGGCGCCGAGGAGCAGGAGGGCATTCGTGCTGTGCTGGCCGCGAAGCTGCCGGCGCGGCTGGCGGTGTGGGGCCGGATGCGGGCCGAGGACATCGAAGCGGCCCGCCGTTGCGGTGCCCCCTGTCTGCATCTGGCCGTGCCGGTATCCGACGTGCAGATCCTGCGCAAGCTGGGTCGCGACCGGGCGTTTGTGCTCGCGGCCATCGACCGCCATGTCCGCCAGGCACTGGACGGGGGATTCGAAGTGAGCGTGGGGGCGGAAGACGCTTCCCGCGCCGATCCCGGGTTTTTACTGCAAGTCGCCGAGGCCGCACAGCGCGCCGGCGCCCGCCGCTTTCGCTACGCCGATACCTTGGGCGTCCTCGACCCCTTCACTACCCGCGAGGTGATTGCCGGCCTGCGTCGCACGGTGGATCTGGAGCTGGAAATGCACGCCCACAACGATCTGGGGTTAGCCACGGCCAATACCCTGGCAGCGGTGCTGGCGGGCGCCAGTCATGTGAACACCGCGGTCAACGGTCTCGGCGAACGGGCCGGCAATGCGCCGCTGGAAGAGGCAGTGATGGCGCTGGGGCTGCTCTACGGTTACGAAACCGGCATCGATACCCGGCGGCTGCCGGAAATCTCCCGGCTGGTGGCCGCCGCCGCCGGCCGGCCGGTACCGGCCAACAAGAGTGTCGTGGGCGAAGACGTATTCACCCACGAGTCGGGCATCCACGTCGATGGCCTGCTGAAAAACCCGCTCAATTACCAGGGCTTCGACCCGGCGGAAGTCGGGCGCGAGCATCGCCTGGTGTTGGGCAAGCATTCCGGCGCCCATGCGGTGCAGGCGGCGTATCAAAAAGACCTGGGGATTGCCTTGACCCCCAGGGAGGCGGAACGAATCCTCGCCCTGGTGCGCCGCCACGCCCTCGCGGAAAAACGCGCGCCCAACGGGGATGAGCTGAAGCGGTTCCGTGCGGAGGTGGGCAGATGGCCAGTCGCGTGTTGACGGGGTCGGCCCATTCCGCAGGCAAACCTTCCGCGGGAAAACTTTCCGCGGGGAAATCCGGCCTGCTGCGCCAGGTGTGGGAAGACGTGAACTGCGTGTTTCGGCGCGACCCCGCGGCGCGTACCCGGTTCGAGGTGTTCACCACCTATCCGGGCGTCCACGCCCTGATCGGACATCGCCTCGCCCACGTCCTGTGGCGACGCCGCTGGCGCTATCCGGCGCGCCTGCTGAGCTGGCTGAGCCGCATGTTCACCCAGATCGACATTCACCCGGGCGCCCGCATCGGCCGACGCTTTTTCATCGATCACGGCTGCGGGGTGGTGATCGGCGAGACCGCCGAGATCGGCGACGACGTCACCCTCTACCACGGCGTCACCCTGGGCGGAACCTCCTGGCATCCCGGCAAGCGCCACCCCACCCTGGGCAGCGGCGTGGTGGTGGGTGCCGGCGCCAAGATTCTCGGTCCCATCAGCGTGGGCGCCAACGCCCGCATCGGCGCCAATTCGGTGGTGATTCAGGATGTGGCGCCGGGCATGACGGTGGTGGGGATCCCCGGCCGCGAGGTGTTGCCGCTCCACCAGCGCCGCATCACCGTCCAGGGCATCGATCTCGACCACCACCTGATGCCGGACCCGGTGGGCAAGGCGCTCGCCTGCCTGCTGGAGCGGGTCAACACACTGGAAACATTGCTCGGCACCGGCGGCACTGCGCCCCCGGCGCGGGATCCGGCGTGTGCCTCCTGCATCGACGACTGTGTTCCGGCCCCCGCGACTCCGACACCCGGCGCGGCCCAGCGCGGCGACGGGTACTGGAATCCGCGGCCCCTCACCGATAAGGAAGCCGTCCTGCCATGAGCCAACTGCGCCAGCAACTGGAGCGTTTTTCCGCAGCCGAGGAGTTTCTGGATTTCTTCCAGGTGCCCTACGAACAGGCGGTCGTGAACGTGAATCGACTGCACATTCTCAAGCGTTTCAATCAATACCTGGCGCGCGGCCCGGCGCTGCAAGACCTGGACGAATCGACCCAGTGGCAGACCTGCAAGGAGCTGCTCGCGCGCGCCTACGGCGACTTTGTCCGCTCCACGCCGGCGGAAGAAAAGGTATTCAAGGTGTTTCAGGATGCCGACGGCCAGCGTGTTGGCCTCGACAGCCTGCGCGCCAGCCTGCCCTCACGACGTCAGAGAGGATAGTGATCATGCACATTATCGTCTGTATCAAACAGGTGCCGGACAGCTCGCAGATCCGCGTGCACCCGGTGACCAATACCATCATGCGTCAGGGCGTGCCGGCCATCGTCAACCCCTATGACCTGTTTGCTCTGGAAGAGGCGCTGCGGGTGAAGGATGCCTACGGTGGCCATGTCACGGTGTTGTGCATGGGACCGCCCCAGGCGGAAGCGGCCTTGCGCAAGGCGATTTCCTTCGGCGCCGACGATGCCGTTCTGGTGACCGACCGCGCGTTTGCCGGCTCCGACACCCTCGCCACCAGCTTTGCCCTGGCGGCAGCCATCGGACAGATCAACCGCAACATGGCGGTCGATCTGGTGTTTTGCGGCAAGCAGACCATCGACGGCGACACCGCCCAGGTCGGCCCCGGCATCGCCAAGCGGCTTGGCATGGAGCTGCTCACCTATGTGAGCAAGGTCGAAACCGTGGACGCGGACCAGCGCGAACTGGTGGTTCAGCGCCGGGCCGAGGGCGGCGTGCAGGTGCTCAAAACCCGGCTGCCCGCTCTGATCACCGTCCTGGAAGGGACCAACGAGATGCGGTTTGCCACCCAGGCCGGCATCTTCCGCGCCGCCCGCCATCCCCTGAAGGTCTGGGACAAGACCGCCGCGGGCATCGAGGATCCCACCCGGATCGGCCTCAAGGGATCGCCCACGGTGGTAAGCAAGGTCTTCGTGCCCCAGCCCCGCGCCAGCAAGGCGGAGCTGGTCACCTGCGAGAGCAACGCGCCCGGCGATCTGGCGGTGACGTTGATCGCCAAGCTGTTCACCCAACACCCGAGCCTCGAGCACGCCATCGCCCGCTAGGAGAACCCGACCATGAGTGAAGACAACGCACCCGCCAAACGTTCCGCCGGCCGCAAGGTTCAACTGGATCCGCGTCTGCTGGCCTATCAGGGAGTCTGGGTGTTCGTGGAGCACGAGCGCGGCCAGGTCCATTCGGTGTCCTGGGAGCTGATGGGCGAAGGTCGCAAGCTCGCCGACAAGCTGGGCGTCCCGCTGGCCGGCGTGGTCATGGGCGCCCCCGGACCCGAGACCCGCCAGTTCTGTCAGGAGGCCTTTCACTACGGCGCCGACCTCTGCTACCTGATGGAGGATCCGGTCCTCGCGGATTACCGCAACCAGCCCTTTACCCAGGCGCTGACCGAGCTGGTGAATGCGCATCAGCCGGAAATCCTGCTGCTGGGTGCCACCACGCTGGGACGGGACCTGGCCGGTTCGGTCGCCACCACCCTGCAGACCGGGCTCACCGCCGACTGCACCGAGCTCAACATCGATTTGGAAAACCGCAGCCTGGCGGCCTCCCGCCCCACTTTCGGCGGCAGCCTGCTGTGCACCATCCTCACCCTCAACTACCGCCCGCAGATGGCGACCGTGCGGCCGCGGGTGATGCCGATGCCGCCCTGCGACGCCACTCGCAGCGGCCGGATCATCGAGCAGCACCTCGATCTCCTGGAGACCGCCATCGTCACCAAGGTGCTCGAATACATCCCGGATACCCGCCAGGACACCCCGCAACTGCCGTTCGCGGACATCATTGTGTCCGGTGGCCGCGGCCTCAAGACCCCGGAAAATTTCCAGCTCGTGTGGAATCTGGCCCGGGTGCTGGGCGCCGAGGTCGGCGCTTCGCGGCCGGTGGTGCAGGCCGGCTGGGTGGAGCTGGACCGACAGGTGGGCCAGTCCGGCAAGACGGTGCGGCCCAAGCTCTACATCGCCGCCGGTATCTCCGGCGCGGTCCAGCACCGGGTGGGCATGGAAGGGGCGGACGTGATCATCGCTATCAACAACGATCCCGCCGCCCCCATTTTCGAGTTCGCCACCTACGGCATCGTGGGCAACGCCATGCAGATTCTGCCGGCATTGACCGATGCCTTCCGCCAGCATCTGGCCGTGGCCCAAAAGGCCGGCTGAGGAGCAGCACACCATGAACGAAACCTTCGATGTGATCGTGGTCGGCGCCGGTCCCGCCGGCAATGCCGCCGCCTATACCCTGGCCAAGGCCGGGCTGTCCGTGCTGCAAATTGAACGCGGCGAAACGCCGGGCTCCAAAAATGTCCAGGGTGCGATCCTCTATGCCGATGCCCTGGAACGCATCATCCCGGAGTTCCGCGACGAGGCCCCTCTCGAACGCCACCTCATCGAGCAGCGCTTCTGGCTCCTTGGCGACGATTCCTATGTCGGCGGCAGCTACCGCTCCGAGTCCTTCAACAACCCGCCGTACAACCGCTACACCATCGTGCGGGCGCAGTTCGACAAGTGGTTCTCGAAGAAAGTGCAGGAGGCCGGCGGGCTGGTCATCTGCGAGACCACGGTGCGGGAACTGATCATGGACGGCAATCGGGTGCGGGGTGTGCGCACCGACCGGGACGGTGGCTCCATCTACGCCGATCTGGTGATCCTGGCCGATGGCGTCAACTCGACCCTGGCGACCAAGGCGGGCTTTCACCCGGAACTCAAGCCCAAGGAGGTCGCCCTGGCGGTGAAGGAAACCCTGTTCCTGGCCCCCGAGGCGATCGAACAGCGCTTCAATCTCAAGGGTGAGGAGGGCGTCGCCATCGAGATGGCGGGTACCATCACCCAGGGCATGGTGGGCACCGCCTTCCTCTATACCAACCAGGAATCCCTGACCCTCGGCATCGGCTGCCTGCTGTCGGATTTTGCCCGCCAGAAAATCCCGCCCTACAGCCTGCTCGAACAACTGAAGGCCCATCCCGCGATCCGGCCTCTGCTGGAAGGTGCCGAACTCAAGGAGTATGTGGCCCACCTCATCCCCGAAGGTGGCTACGATGCCATCCCGCGCCTCTTCGGCGACGGCTGGATGATCGTCGGCGACTCGGCGGGACTGGTCAATGCCGTGCACCGGGAAGGCTCCAACCTGGCCATGACCAGCGGCCGTCTGGCCGGCGAGACCGCGGTGGAGTTGCGTGCCCAGGGCAAACCCATGACCGCCGCCAACCTCGCGGCCTACAAGCGCAAGCTGGACCAGAGCTTCGTGATCAAGGATCTCAAGAAATACCGCCGCCTGCCCGAGATACTGACCAGGAACTCGCAGTTCCTGACCGCTTATCCGGAGCTGCTCAATCAGGCGGTACACCACCTCGTGAAGGTGGATGACGTGGACAAGAAAACCAAGGAGCGTGAGATCCGGCATGCGTTCCGCAGCCGGCGCAGTCTCTTCGGTCTGTTGGGCGACTCCTTCAAGCTGTGGAGGGCTTTCGAATGATCAAGGTCAATGTGGAAGAGAAGCTGTTCCAGAACCGCTACAAGGTGGATACCGGGCATCCCCATATCCAGATCAAGGACGCGACCGTCTGCCAGACCCAATGCAAGAACCGCCAGTGCACCATCTGTTGTCCCGCCGGCTGCTACACCGCCGAGGGCAACGGCACCGTGACCCTGATTACCGACGGCTGCCTGGAATGCGGTACCTGCCGGGTCATCTGCACGGAGTTTCGCAACGTGGAATGGGAATACCCCCGGGGCGGTTTCGGCATCCTGTTCAAATTCGGGTGAGCCCTGGCCAGACCCGGCAAGCGTGTCCCGGTTTGAGTCGCGCCCGCCCGGCCACTGAATCCCCCCACGCCAAGAGGTGCAAGCAACCATGGCCGTCGGATACGACCCGCTGAAAACCGATCTCGCACTTTGCACCGGTACCCGCACCGGCCAGCAGCAATGCAACGGTACGCTTCATGTCTGCGGCCAGTGCGACCACCGCGGCTGCAAGCAGGCCCGCGTGGGCCAGTGCACCGGCCAGGCGTTCAGCGTGCTGGATCTGTGTCTGCAATGCGGCGCCCATGCCATGCAGCCGGCGAACCGATCGCCGGCGGCGCCCGCACCGACGCACGGCTGCACCACACCCTGACCCAGTGCGCCGCCAAGGGTAGCGCCGCGGAAGACTATCGCGGGATTGCGGCGCGGGGGCGCGGGGGAAGAAGTAGCGCGGGAGGGGAGGCGAGGCCAAACGTCCCGCTACAGGCGCTGGATACCCCCGTCGTGGGGGGTTCCCATCTGGTTGCGCATCCAGTCGGCGAGCCGGCTCAGCAGGTGATGGATTTCCAGCCGGGCTTCGGCATCGCCAACCGTTTCGTCCAGGGCGCCACGAATGCACAGCAGCCAGGCATCGCGCTCGGCAGTGCCGATGGCAAAGCCCTGATGGCGCTGGCGCAGCCGCGGATGTCCCCGTTCCGCGGAATAGTGTTTCGGCCCGCCCATCCATTCGCCCAGATAGCGCTTGAGCACTTCCTTGGTCGGCTCCAGATCGGGCGCGTGCATGGCGCGGATGGTCCGTGCTTCCGGCAAGGTATCCATCCGCGCGTAGAAGGATTCCACCAGACGGTCGATGGTCGGCGCGCCGCCGACCCGCGCGAACAGGGAAACCTTTACCTCACCGACATCCGCCATTCGTCACCCCGGATTCCGTAGGGTTGACGCGCAGCGCCGGAGCGGGCGCCAGTTCCTCGCCACCCCCGAAGCAGGCGGCGTAGTCGCTGCACACACCGCAACTGGGTGCCTTGCACAGGCTGACTTCGGCGCGTTCGCAAAGCTGGCGGTAGAAGAACCGCTTCCAGCGCAGGTTGTGAGTGTTCTGCATGACCAGGGCGGGGAAGTACGCGCCCAGCAGCGCGGACAGGCTCGCGCGAGCGGGCAGTGCCAGATCCTCCCACAGATGGTTGTCGCCGAGACAGGCCGCCGCCACTGCGCGCGCAATCCACTCGGTCTGGGCGGAGTCATCCTGGCGGTGCGCCAGCAGCAGTTCCAGCAGGTCCGCGAATTCATCCGACCGGGGATCATCCAGCGCGGGAGCACTCGGGGAATGCGTCGACGCCAACAGCCCGCTCGCACCGGGGAAATACTGCGCGAACAGCGCGCTGCTGGCCGCCGCCGTCAAGCCCAGGACACCGCCGCGCACCGGCCCGAGGCGCCAGCCCCAGGTAATTCCGATGCCTGCGGCGAGCGCCAGGGTTTCCGGTGCGAGCGGATCCCGCGCCACCGCCAGCAGGAGCGCGCGGGGTTCGGCCGGCACCTGCGCGGTGTACGCGGAGGCTGTCATGCGGGTAACGCCATGGGCTGGTGGGTGTAGCATTTTTTCGGGCAGATCTTGGAGCAGGCCTCGCAGCCGACGCAGTTCATCTGGTTGGCGATGGTCATGACCTTGCGTTCGTATTCCTCGTCGTCATCCTCATCGCCG
>JBFWOQ010000031.1:0-34875 GCA_050250395.1 Porticoccaceae bacterium | reverse complement strand
TGGAATCCCTGGGGTATATTCCTCCGGCAGAAGCTGAGGCAAACTTCTATAGGCAACTCGCCAGTCAGGCCAAGATCGCGGCATGACTTAAACCAAACAGCCTCCACGGAACCCGGGGCGGTCCAGCTTGCACAAACCATTCCATTTCTGAGCCCAGATCAACGGGATTGCAATAATCCTTACACATGAACTGCCTACCCTTTTCAAGGCTATCCAGACCAGAACCTTTCGAACCCTGAAGTAGCGGTATCCGCAATGAACTGCATCAGCTCTCTGGCGGCGCAGGATGTCGTCGACGAACTCGACACCATCGTTCGCCACTGCGCCCTGACCACGGTTTTTCAACCGATCGTCGACCTGACCAACTCAGTGGTGCTTGGCCACGAAGCGCTGATCCGTGGCCCCCAAGACAGTCCGCTGCACTCGCCGATAGCGCTGTTCGATGCGGCGCAACGCAGTGGTCGCCTCATGGAGCTGGATCTGTTGTCCCGCCTCTGCGCGCTGCGCAGCTATGCAGCCGGCGGCGGCGAGCACAAGCTGTTCCTCAACATCAGCTCGCAGGCGCTGTGCGATGGCAACGGCGCTTTCAGCCGCTTTATCGCTGCATTACGCGAGCTGGCCATTCCCCATCGGCAGATTGTTCTGGAGCTCTCCGAGCAGCATCCCTACGAGAATCTCGAGCAGGTGTGCGAGCAGGTCATCGCCTACCGGCAACTTGGTTTCGAGATCGCGATCGACGATCTCGGTGCCGGCTATTCCGGTCTGAAGCTCTGGTCGGAGGTGAATCCCGAGTATGTCAAGATCGACCGCCACTTCATCGATGGCATCGATGACTCCATTGTGAAGCGGGAGTTCGTCAAGTCGATCGTCACCATCAGCCAGGGACTCGGTTGTCGGGTAATCGCCGAAGGAATCGAGACCCTCGATGAGCTCGATGTGTTGCGCCGACTGGGCATCGAGATCGGACAGGGCTATCTGTTCGCCCGTCCGGAACCGCGACTGCGCTACGACATCGATAACCAGCAGGGGTTGAACAAACGCTTGTTGACGGACCGCTTTCTCAGCATCTCGGAGACCGCCCGGGTACTGGCGCACCCGGCGCCTACGGCAGCACCGGAGTGGCCATTGCTGAAGGCGCTCGACCTGCTACAGCGGTTCCCCCGAATTCATACCTTGCCGGTACTGCAAGAGGGACGGGTGGCAGGCGTGCTGCAGCGCAACGCGTTGCTGGACCGCTTTTCGTCACGTTTCGGTCATGCGCTCTATGAAAAAAAGCGCGCCGTCGATTTGATGCATGACATTGCAGTCGTGGTCGAAAGCACCACACCGCTGGAGGAGGTGAGCCGACTCATCACCCTCAATGGCGGGGATCTACAGCAAAATGTCGTGATCACCGAAGCTGGACGCTACCTCGGCCTGGGTTATCTCGACGATCTGTTGAGCAAGATCACCCAGCTCAAGGTTCATAACGCCCGTTACGCCAACCCGCTGACCCTGCTGCCGGGCAGCGTGCCCATCAATTCGAAGATCGACCAGTTATTGCAGGCACAGGCCGACTTTCATGTGGCCTACTTCGACCTCAACCACTTCAAGCCCTATAACGACTGTTATGGCTATGCCAAGGGCGATCAGGTTCTGCAATGGCTCGGCGAGTTGCTGACCAGAGAGGCCGGAGCACTCAACAGCCTGGTGGGACATGTAGGCGGCGATGATTTCATCGTGGTTTTCGGCTCGCCACAGTGGCAGCACTGCTGCGAGCGGATTCTGGCCGAGTTTGACCGCGGCATCGGTCGTTACTATGACTCCGCGCATCGGGAGGAAGGAGGACTTCTGGCGCAGGATCGCCGTGGCAACCAGACCTTCTATCCACTCATGGGGCTGGCCATCGGGGCGGTCCATCCCGACCCTGAACAGTGCCACACCTACAAGGAGGTGGCGAGTCTGGCAGCCGACGCCAAGCGTGAAGCCAAGAAAAGTGAAGCCAGCATGCTGTTCCGGTCACGGCGGCGCGTTCCCTGACAGGAAACGTGCCGCCTTCACCCAATCCGCGCAAATTGTCGGAAGGTCGCGGGCCTGGTGCCTGGGCCGCCGGAGATCAGCACCGTTTGAATGCCCGCCTCCGCGGGCATCACGGTCATTCGCCGTATCCCCACTAATAGCTGACGTTGACCGCGACGCTATCCAGGCTGAAATCGCGTACCCTGGATCTGGATACGTCGATCAGCCGCACCCTGAAATTCGCGTCGGCGAAGTTGCTTGCGTTCCAGGTGCGCCCCCAGGTATCGGTCGTCGAGCCGAGGGTATAAGTCGTCAGGGTTGTTCCCAGCGTCGCGGTGCTTTTGGGCGTGGTCCAGGACTGTCCGCCGTTCCACGATACCTGCACACAGATCTTCGGGGAACCGGAGCTGCTGTCGGCTTTGGCTTTCAGCTGGACCTCCAGGCCCCTGATGGTCGCGGTCGCGGGAATGGCGAAGCCGAAGTTGTAAAAGCGGTGTTTGTCCTTGCCGCTGTGCGTACAGGAGGTACTGGTAGTGGTACCGCTGTTGTAGTCCACCGCAGAAACACCATTGGTCGAGTAGGCGTAGCCGGGGTTGAGCTCGTAACCATTCCCATCGCCACCGCTGTCGGACAGATTCGCCGTCGGCGCGCGGAACCCGGTAGACAGTGCACTGGCTCCGGCCTGGTTGACCGTGAACGTCTGCCCGGCGATGGTCAGCGTGCCGGTGCGCGAACCGGTGCTCGTATTCGCGGCGATGGCATAAGCCACCGAACCATTGCCACTGCCGGACGCCCCGGAAGTGACGGTGATCCAGCCCGCGTTACTGGCCGCGGTCCAGGAGCAACCGGCGGTTGCGGTCACGCTGACGCTTCCGGCCACGGCTGCGGCGCCGGTGGAAATACTCGCGGGCGCCAGCGAATAGCTGCATGAAGCTGTCAGGGCCGCGAGAGCGGCTGCAATGTCTATGCGCGGTTTGACGAGGCCATTGCGCGCATCGGCAACCGGCGCGCCCGTTGAACTCAGGGCGTCGAGCCCGCCGGCAACCGGAAGGCTCGGCACTTTCTGCTTCAGCAGCGCCCAGGCGCCGGCGACATGGGGAGTGGCCATGGAGGTGCCATGCCAGGTCGCGGTGCCGCCGCCGGGAATCGAAGAAGTAATCGCCGAACCGGGAGCCAGCAGATTGAGGAAGGACACCGAGTTCGAATAACAGGCGACCTGGTCGACACTGGTGGCGGCTCCGCCACAGGTCCACCCCGCCGTATCCCAGCTTGCACCCACGCTCACCGCGCTGGAAATGCAGCCCGGCGCACTCATGCTGTCGGTATAACCATTGTTTCCCGATGCGATGACGGTGGCGATGTTCACCGCGCGCAGATTGTCGATGGCGGCTTTGATGGATCCGCCAGCCGCATCGCAACTGCTCTGATCGTAGTAACGCCCGCCGCCAAGACTCATGTTGGCGGCAGCGATGTTGTACGTCCCGCGCAGCGCATACACGCGCTCCAGCCCCAGAATCTGATCGCTGGTATAGCTCATCACGCAGGGCGAGGAGCTGCCGCATTGGACAGCGCTGTCGAAGCGGGAAAAGACCTGAATCGCGATCAGGGCGGCATCCTTCGCGACGCCGGAATAGCTGGAGCTTTTGCCCGCCGCGATGCCGGCCACATGGGTGCCGTGATCGCATTCACCGGCCGGACAGGTGCCCGCGTAAGGCATCGCAGCGTTGGCGGCGGTAGAGGACGTCGCGCCGCCGGGACAGATCGAACTGGCGCCTTGAGCAGCGTAGTTGGTCGAATAGCAGGCTTCGGAGATCACTTTCCCCGTCAGGAGCGAATGGGTTTTATCCACACCCGTATCCAGAATCGCAACCGTCTGGCCGGTCCCGGTATAACCGCTGGTCCACGCGGCCGCTCCCCCGATCAAGGGCACGCTTTCGGCGAGCGAGGGCTCGGCCAGCCGGTCTTCCTCGATGGATGTAATCTCGGGCAGACGCGCCAGTTGTTCCAGCTCCGCGGGATCCGCCTCAATGGCCATGAAGGGGATACTGGCAAAGCGCTTCGACTTGCCGGGAGTTCGCTTGAGCGAAGCAATTCTGTCCAGGATCGCGGACTGGGCGTGGGAAATTTCACCGCGCTGCAGCGCCACGTTGCCGGCGGACATCAAACCCTCCGGGGCGAAGCCGACGCGCAGACCGACGATGAGTCGCGCCACGCCGTCGGTTCTCGCCTGCTGGCGCAGCTTGTTCAACGTTTGCGCGGTGTCGGGACTCGCACTCGCCACCGGCGGAACACCCAGGGGATCGCCCAGGACCACGCGCTCGGCGGCCAGTGCGCTGGCGGCACCAAGGCTCAACATGAACGCGGCGAGCACCGCGAGCCCGAAGCGGCCGGCGCCCCCGATCATGGGCGCAATGCGGCGAGCGGTACGGGAAAATACATTTTGCGATTTCATGCGGCGATCCTCGTTGCAAATACGTTTGCTGTCGTTGTGCTGCCTGCCCGATTGGCGAAATCGCCGACACCCGAACCTGCCCCGGACCAACAGGACCAAGGCAATACTACCGAAAAACACGCCATGCCAATGCGTGGAAAGTCACATAACGGCCGGCTGCGGCCGGACGGTATCGACGCGCTTACGAATGCCCGGCATTGGGCTTCCGGAGCACCAAGCGCAACCCCTGGGGACTCATGGTGAACGCCAGTCGCTCGCTGACCTGGTCGAGATCGCACGCGGGTTCGACGCGAAAATGGCGCGCGATCATCGCGAGCACGGTTTTCATTTCGAGCAGCGCCAGGCTGCGGCCGGGGCACAGCCGGGGGCCGGAACCGAAGGGCATGAAGGAGCGCGGATTAAACCCGCGGCGTCCCCCTTCGGCCAGCAGCCAGCGCTCGGGATCGAACTGCAAGGGCTGCTCGAAGGCGGCCTCGCGCAGGGCGATGGCGCGGCTCAGGATCGCCACTGCATCGCCCCGCTGCACACGCAGTTGTCCAATGGTGAGATCCCGGTTGGCTTCGACGACGTTCAGCGGCGCCACCGGTTTGAGGCGCATGGCTTCGTTGATCACGGCATCGATATAGGGCAGCTCCCGGGTCTGCTCGAATGACTCCAGCGCGCGATCGCCCAGCGCCGCGTCCACTTCGGCGCCCATCCGGGCCTGCACTTCGGGGTGCCGAGCCAGAAAGTACAGCGTCCAGGCCAGCGAGTTTGCGGTGGTGTCCTCACCCGCCAACAGCATGGTGAGGACGTTGTCGGCGATCTCGCGTTCGTCGAACGCGGTGTCGGTCGCGGCCGCCACCAGCAGCGACTGCAAGAGATTCTCCGGATGTTCCCGCAGTTGGGGCCGCGCGGCGAGTTGCGCACGGGCGGCCGCGACGAAGTCCGCGATCATGGCGTAGATCTTGTGCACCGACTGCGCCAGGTCGCGGTCGCCGGGCAGGCGCAGGTAGCGCCAGTAGGGAAACGGCGCCAGCAGGCGGCGCTGGATGGTGGGGAAAATCTTGTCGAGATGCTGCTGGATCACCTCGCCCTGCTTTTCCAGCGTGTTGATGTCCTGGCCGAACGCCAGCGAGGCGGTGACGTCCACGGTAAAACGCATCAGATCGGCCTGGACATCGCGCCCACCGGCGTCGGCGCTATCCGCCTGCCAGCGGCGCTGCAATCTCTCGGTGACTTTTACCAGGGTCGGGAAAAACTGGCGCAGATGCCCGGTGTCGAGGGACTGCACGATCACCGGGCGCTGCCGGCGCCAGCGCTCGCCTTCGGCCATGAAAATCCCGCGGGTGCTCACGCCGAGAATGGAGACCTGCTCGAGCTGGCTGCTGCGGCGGAAATCTTCGGGGCGGGCCTTCAGCACCGCGTTGGCGAGGTCCGCATCGGACACCACCGCCATGGCGCTACGACCGAAGCGGAAAGCATAGAGCGGGCCGTAGTGCGCGGCCCAGCGCTCCAGACTGAGATGAAAGGCGGTACGCTGGATTTGATGGAGGTTGCCGATCAGCGGCAGGCCGCGCGGCCCGGGCAACTCCGCGATCGAGACGACGGGCATGGTCGGGCGCGATGGGCTCGGCGCAGACTCTGGAAGTTCCACCAGAATCCGGCCGCCCTCGACCCGGACCGGAAAGCGACGCAAGCAAATATCGGGGGCATCCAGGCGCTGTCCGCTGCGGCAGTCGAAGCGCCACTGGTGGGCGCGGCAGATCAGCGCGCCGTCGCGGATTTCGCCCTCGGCGAGCAATGTACCCTGGTGGGGACAGCGGCCCTCGTAGGCATGTACCGCATCTTCGGTACGCACCAATACCAGCTCGATTCCGCGGACGCTGACACCGGTGGGCTTGCGCTCGGGCAACGCCGCCAGCTCGGCGACCGGGTGCCAGTAGGAGTTCGGTATCGCGAAGCCGTGCTGAGCGGATGCCGCCACGTCGATCTCCGTCGGCTGTTGCCGCGGCCAGTATCGCGGGTTGCGCGCGGCCTGAACAGCGGGGCCGCCAGGTTCAGGGTGGCAGCGCGGCGAGCACCGTTTCCAGATCCGCGCGGGTCTGGGGGCCCTTGAGTACGCGCGCCAGATTGCCACCGCGATCCAGCACTAGCGTCTCCGGCAGCCCCATGGGCGGCGGCACGCCCAGTTCCGCACGCGGATCGCGCAACAGGGTCGGGAACGCAATGCCGAGCCCTTGCGCTTGTGTCGCCAGCGCATCGGCAGGAACACCATCGAAATTGACCGACAGTACCTGCACATGATCCTGGTGTGCGGCGGAGAACGCATTGAACGTGGGGATTTCCTCGCGGCACGGCGCGCACCATTCGGCCCAGTAGTTGATGAATACCACCCTGCCCTTCAGCGTTGCGAATGCCAGGTTGCCGCCACCCAGCACGGGATAACTCGTATCGGATCGACCGCAGGCCGCCAGCGCAAGTGTTGCGACGAGCAGCATTCCGAGGAGAGGGTTCGATTCACGCACACGGGGGTCCCGTCTTGTGGTCGCCCCGGGAAACGGCCGGATCGGCATCGAATAACTCCTTCAGGGAAAGGTCGAGATGGCTTTGGGCGGCATCGCGGCTGGCTTGCAGCAGCGTTTCCAGCCGTGCCATCCAGGGCGCCCCATGCACACGCGCCGCCGTGGTCGGCGGCAACCCGTCCGGTGCATTGCCGGGCAACAGCGCTGCCAGCCACGCCACCGAGACCCGGGCGGGATCGCGTGCCAGAACATAGGCGCCGTCGGCCGTCCGCGCCAGCATGTGGTGCTCCAGCAGCAGCGTCCGCAGACGATGCCACTGGGCTTGCGCGACGCCGGCGCGCAGGATATCGCGATCGACGACGACCGTCCCGGTGGCCTGTGCTTTCACGCAGAGTTCCACCGCCGCCAGTGTCGCGAGCAGGTCGGACAGCCGGTCGTTACCCCTCGCGTCCCCGAAGGTATCCAGTGCGCGCACCAACTCGGCGCCGCCCAGTACGATCAACCAACACAGGTGAATCCAGAGCAGGAACAGCGGCAACGCGGCAAAGGCGCCATAAACCGTATGGTAGTTGCTGTTGGTGACCATGGCGCCGAACAAAAAGCGCGCGCTGTACAGCAGCACTGTGGTGGCCAGGCCGCCGATCATCGCCCAGCGCAGCGGTACCGGCGCGTGCGGCACCGCCGTGAACAGCAACGTGAAGGCACTCCAGCTCAGCAGTGCGGGCAAATACACCAGTGCCCAGCGGGAGATACCGAGAATATCCACCCCGTCCACCAGCGCCTGCAATGCCACCAGGTAGGTGTGCAGCAGCAGCCCGGCGCCGAACAGTACCGGCCCCAGCGTCAACACCGCCCAGTAACGCAGAAAATCCGCCAGGCGGCGCCGCCGGTCCGGCACGCCCCAGATATGGTTGAAGGTCTGCTCGATCGTGCGCAGCATGAGCAGCGCGGTAACTGCCAGCATCAGCCCTCCGGCTGCGCTCAGCGTGCGCGCCCGGCGCGAGAAACTGAACAGATATTCGCTCACCTCCGGATTGCCCGCCGGCACCAGCGCATCCAGCAACGGCTGTTGAAACCTGGCGCCGGCTTCGCCCAGGGAGGGGATCAGCGAAAATGCCGCGAAGGTCAGCGTGAGCAAGGGCACCACGGCGAACAGGGTGACGAAGGTGAGTGCGGCGGCCCGGGTCTGGCAACCGTCGGCGCGGTAGCGGCGCGCCAGATAACGCAGAAAGGTCCAGCCCGTCGTCGCCAGGTTCCGGATGCGCTGTTGCCAATCGGTCAAACTGTTCTGCCCGTGGTCAGGAATCGGCGGTTTGTCGAAAAACTGCCGCGGCAGCCATCTGCCTTGTTGCACCGTGAACAGTGCACCGTGAACAGTGCACCGTGCACCGTGCAAGGATGCACGATGCTCGCTCCCACGCCCATCCAGCGGATATGCCGCGGTCGCTGCGCGCCATGCGCCTCGCGTCCGGCCGCCTCGCGACGCCTTTCAACAAGCTGCTAGAATGCCCGCGGTTTCCGCCGACGCATTCTACACAGCCCATGGTGACCATCTACCATAATCCCCGCTGCACCAAATCCCGCCAGACACTGGAACTGCTGCGTGCGCGGAATATCGAGCCGGAAGTGATTCTCTACCTGGACACGCCGCCCACCGCCGCCAAGCTGCGCGAGTTGCTGCGCAAGCTGGGCATCACGGCCCGGCAACTCGTGCGCAAGGGCGAGCCCGAATACCAAGGCGCCGGACTCGACCGCGCCGACTGCACCGAGGCGCAACTGATTGCTGCCATGGTCGCGCATCCCAAGCTGATCGAACGGCCCATCGTGGTCGCCGGCGCGCACGCGGTCATCGGCCGCCCGCCCGAAAACGTGCTGACAATCCTTTGAGCCGGGCCGCACGCGTTCGCAAACAGCTCACCACGGAGCAGCTCGTGCAACGCGTCGGGGTCGCGCGTCAGTTGACCCTGGGCAGTCTGGGGCTGCTGATCGGCGCCATCGCCGGCCGGATGCTGAGCGGCAGCACCTCCCCGCTGATGTTGCTCCCTGCCCTGCTGCCGTTGCTGATTTTTATCCCCGGCGCCTGGCGCGGCGATCCCCGCAGCCTCGCCCTGCTGTGCTTCGTGTGCCTGTTGTATTTTTGCGTCATTACCGTGCGTCTGTTTGCGCCGGACCGCACGGCTTTCGACGTGATCGCCATGCTCGCCGTCGTCACCCTCTTTGTGGCGGCGATGTTGTTGACCCGCTGGCGCAAACAGCAGTTGCGCGATTCCGATGCTACCGGAGACAGTCGAAGTGAGTGACACCAAACCCGGAATCCTGCGTCGCCTGTTCCGTTTCCTGGGCGCTTTGGTGCGGATTGTGCGCACCCTGCTCAGCACCGCGCTCCTGCTGATCTTCATCGCGGTGCTGGCCAGCCTGTTTGGGCATGACCTCAAGCCCCTGCCGGAACATGCGCTGCTGCGCATTGCGCCGACGGGAACACTGGTGGAACAGCGCACCTGGTCGGATCCCCGTGAACTGCTGGGTCCGGGCGGACCCGCGCCCGAAACCCGCGTCGCGGATCTGGTGGAAGCCATCGGCGCCGCCGCGACCGACACCCGCATCGCCGGCATCGTGCTGGAACTCGACGAGCTGGCAGGTGGCGGCATCGATAAGCTGGAAACCCTGGGCCAGGCGCTGCTCGCCTTCCGGACCAGCGGCAAGCCCGTAATCGCGGCTGGCGACAGCTACACCCAGCAACAGTACTATCTGGCCAGCTTCGCGGATGAAATCCATCTCAATCCCTTTGGCAATGTTCTGCTCACCGGGATCGGCAGCTACCACCTGTATTTCAAGGAAGCGCTCGACAAGCTGCGCATCAATTTCCATGTCTTCCGGGTCGGCACCTACAAGGATGCGGTGGAGCCCTTCATCGGTACCGGGATGTCGGATGCCTCGCGCGAGCACACCGCCGCCTGGCTGACTGAACTCTGGCGCGAGATCACCACCGGGATCGAGACCCGTCGCCACCTCGCGCCGGGGGCCATCGACGACTATGTCAATGCGGCGGATATCAAACTCGCCGCGACCCATGGCGATGGCGCACAGCTGGCCCTGCAATCCGGTCTCATCGATCACGTCAGCACCCGCCCGGAACTGCTTGCCCGGCTGCGCGGACTTGCCGGCAACGGCGATGAAGAGCGCGATTACGACTATGTCAACGTGCGCGAATATCTGGTCCATGTAAATCTGCACAAACCCGCAGCCGCCGAACAACCGAAAATCGGCGTGCTGGTTGCCAGCGGCGTGATCTACGACGGCGATCAGCAGGCCGGCGCCATCGGCGGCGACAGCCTGGCCCGGCTGATTCGCCAGACCCGCGAGAAAGCCGCCATCAAGGCGCTGGTACTGCGTATCGACAGCCCCGGCGGCAGTGCCTTTGCCGCCGACCTGATCCGCCAGGAGCTCCTCGCCACCCGGGCGGCCGGAATGCCGGTGGTGGTATCCATGGGCACGGTCGCCGCCTCGGGTGGCTACTGGATTGCGGCGGAAGCCGACGAAATCTGGGCGGAACCCACCACCATCACCGGCTCCATCGGCGTGTTCGGAATGCTGCCCACGTTCGAGGACAGTCTCGCCGCGATCGGCATCCACAACGATGGCGTCGGCACCAACCCGCTTGCCGGCGCGCTGCGCATCGACCGCCCGCTGAGCGATCAGGCCGCGCGCCTCATCCAGGGCAGCGTGGACAATATCTATCGGCGTTTCGTGGGTTTGGTCTCCAGCGGTCGGGGTATGGACGTCGCGGCGGTCGACAGCATTGCCCAGGGCCGCGTCTGGACCGGGCGTCAGGCACAGGAGCGCGGGTTGGTGGATCGTCTGGGCGGCCTGGACGCCGCCGTGGCCGCCGCCGCCCGTCGCGCCGGCGTGGAAAACTACCAGACCGTGCCGATCGAACCGCCGCTCGATTTGCGCGAGCGGTTCCTGCGCCAGCTCATGGAGAGCGGACAACTGCCGGAAGCCCTGATCCCGGCGCCCGCGGCGTCTCTCACCGCGCGCCTTGGCGAGTTGCTGCGTCTGCTCGACCGGGGCGCCGCCAGCGACTGGATGAGCGCCTCCCGACGCGGCGTGTTCCTGCACTGCCTGGAGTGCGCCAGCCTGCAATAGGCTCTCCCTGTGTTGCTGCCGTGACCGGGAGTCGCGCATCGATATAATGCGTCGCTTCCAACACAGGGACTCAGCCATGGGCGGCCTCGGCATCATCGTCAATCCCCTCTCCGGCCGCGACAGCCGCCGCCTCACCGCGCGCGCCGATACCGTCAGTCACGAGAGCAAGCGCAACCAGATTGCCCGCATCGTGGTGGGTGCGGTAGCCGCCGGCTGCGAGCGCATTCTGGTGCCCTGGGAGCCGCGCCGCCTCGCCATCAGTGCGGTCGAGCATTTGCAGATCGGCGCGAAGATCGAGGAAGTCCGCACCGCCATCACCCACAGCGCGACGGATACTCAGGCTGCCGTGATCGCCATGCGCGAACAAGGCGTGCGAGTACTGGTGGTGTTGGGCGGCGACGGCACCAGCCGCGCCGTCACCAAAGCCTGGCCGGACGCCGTGCTGATGCCGCTGTCGACCGGCACCAACAATGTCTTTCCGCTCTGGATCGAGCCCACCATCGCGGGTCTGGCCGCGGGTCTGATCGCCGCCGGCCGCATCGCACCCGATGCCGCAGCACCCCGCGCCAAGGTCGTCAATATCAGTATCGAGGGCGAAGCGCCCGATCTGGCGCTGGTCGACGCGCTGTTTCTGCAGGGCGACCGCATCGGCAATCTCGGTCCGTTCGAGCCCCAGTTCATGAAAACCCTGGTCCTTACCCGCGCCGAACCCGACGCGGTGGGCATGTCGCCCCTGGGCGGGCTGTTGTGTCCCGCCGGATTTGCGGACGACTGGGGCGTGCGGGTGGATTTCTGCGGTCACGATGAAGGCGGCCAACTGCTGCGGGCACCGGTCTCGCCGGGGCTGTTCCGCTCCGCCCATGTGCGGGGCGCGACGCGCCTGCCCCTGGAAAAGCCGACCATTGTGACTGGCCCTGGCATTCTCGCTTTCGATGGCGATCGCGAACGCGCACTCGCCCCGGGTCAGCGCGCCACACTCACGGTTACCCGCACCGGACCCCGGGTGATCGACCCGCGCGCGGTGCTGCGCCTGGCGGCCGAGCAGGGCCTGATGCTCGACCTGCCCCATTGGATCGACCCCTACGACGGCGGCACCGGCGGCGGTTGTTGCTGAGCTCGATTGCAGCACCCCAAGCCCGAACCCCGGTTCAAGCCGCCGGGCTTCCCGACCCATCCCCCGACATCCCACTGCCGAGGCTCCCGGCCGGCGGTCAGCGCAAAAACCGTGAAGTGGGTCACACCCTCCACATGCCGCAATACGCAGGCTCCCGGAACGTACCGGGAGAACCTGAGTCTCAGAGCCGCATACTCTTGAAACCCACCTTGAGGATGCGGGAGTCAGAACGTTACCACTATGCGACAACTATGCGACAACTACTGCGGGAGCAAGCGGACGCCAAAAAGTAGTGTGCCGCCCGCACCGCGCTCTTCTCTTAACATCGAAAGGACAAGGAGTCGATCATGGCTGGATCCACCAAAAATTCGCTGCAAATCTCCGTCCGGACGCAACTCGTAGATCTCTTGCCCGGCGATAAATCCCCACCCCTGAACGTCTATGTATTCTCTTCCGAAGGCACCTTGCTCGCCTCTGCACCGGCGGACGAAAAGGAAACCCTGCTCAACCTCGAAGCGCCCGCCGCCGTTGCGCGGCTGCGCGTGGTCGCCGGACCCCGCGTCGACGACCGGCAGGTTGATCTGAGCGAACTGCTCCGTCGCGGCGCTCAGGAACAGTTTGTCCGGATCGACCCCAACAGTTTGCGTCACGAACTTCCGTTCATCATCTATCCCGATATCTGGCGTTGCTGGCTCAAAAGCGCCTGCGTCGTGCGCGGCAATCTGTACAAGCGCGTGCTGATCGGCGGGATTCATGAAAATTTCCCGGTATGCGATGCCACCGTGGAGATCTACGAAGTCGACCCCCTGTGGATCATCCTGCCCAAGCTGCCGGATCCGATCATCGACCGGCTGCGCGATATCATCCTGCGGCCGATTCCCATTCCAGAGCCGATTCCCGGACCCGATCCGGCGCCGTTTGCACGGGCTGCGATGGTGCCGGCGCAACGGCAACTGCTCCCGCTACCCACGTCCGCGGCATCACCCGATGCAGCGCACGCATTGGCGGCACTGCCTCAGGCTACGGCGCTGCGCTACAGCGCCCAGGTGGGCAGCCGGCTGCAATTTCAACAGGCGCTGATCGACCACGCCGAGCTGATTCGGCCCCTGCTGTGTCTCTACTACCCGCGTTTCGTCACCATGCAGCGGGTAGCCACCGCCAAGACCGACCACTGCGGGCATTTTCAAACGTTGTTCTTCAATGGCTGCAATAATCCCGACCGGCCCGATCTGTACTTCAAGGCCAAACAGAAATTGTTCGGCTGGCTCGACGTCTACATCCATGCGCCGACGCCCATTGCCTGCCACACCTGGTGGAATTATCACTGCGGCACCGAAGTCAAGCTCTACACCGCGAGTCCCTGGGCGCATACCTGTGCGCCCTGCCCGCCGGTAATCGGCCCCCCCGGCAAGAATCGCTGGGTGGCGTTTCTGGCGATCGGCGCGCACGGACTGAACAATATTTACGGTACGGCCCAAGACCTCGTCGGCCGTGACGCTGCCGACAACCTGGGACTGACCCAGGACGGTCGTCCCTGGGGCGGCATGCTGCTGCCGCGGCTGGAATTTTCCAACGCCCTGGAAGCGGCCGGCGTGGTCTACTATCGGATGTCCTGGCGTCAGGGTTCGAGTGGCGACTTCCTGCCCCTGACCGGGGAGATTCACCACTACTACCGCCACGACGTACCCACGCCCACCGGCGCTATGCCGGTCTGGTCGCCGAAAACACTCGGCCCGGTGGAGGTGCCCGATGGGGCGGGCAACAAGATTCCCAATCTGTTCAGGATCCCCTTCCCCTCCGTCGCGGACGCCGGAGTCTGGGATACGCCGCCGGATATCGCGGAAATCAAGCAGCACTTTGCCAGCGCCAAAATACCCACGCAAAGCATTGCCGCCGGCATGACCTACAACCCGGCGGGGGCCTTGGTGGGCAGCGATACCAGCGGGAAATACCAGTTCGCGGTGGATCTGTTCGACGCCAAGGGTCAGGCGGTCGATATCGCCGCGCTCGGCATCGTCTACGCGGTGCCCACCGACCCCGATGGTTCCGGCACCGTCCACACGGTGGACGCATCCAGCCTGGGTCTGGTCAGCGGCAACCGCATGATCGTCACCCTGCACATCGACAACAACCACTGCTTCGCGGACATCGCGCCACCCACCATCGGGGTCGCGGAGGCAGATCCCTGCTGCGGTGTACTCCACTATCAACCCAACGACAGCGTCACCCTCGGCTGGCGGGCCCTGCATCCGCATGGATTCGCGCAATACGCTTTCGGAGTGGTGCGCGGCGCTGCCCCGGTTCACGCCGAAGGTTGGACACCGGTGGCCAGTAGCAGCAGCCCGTTGAGCCTCACCGTGAATCACTTGCTGAACCATAACCTGCCGCCGGGTTGCCCGATCGACGGCTGCGCGGTCGCCGCGTTCAGCGAGAATCTGTATGTGGATTCGATGGCTACCGACGGCTGGGGCAGCGAGCTGGGCTACGACGCCAGCGCCGTGCGCGCGTTTGTGCTGGCCACGGGCTGAGGCATGAAGCTCGTCAACTGAGGAAAGCGCGAGGGACAGGCACTGTCGCCGGACCGGGTTTGTCCCTCGCATTGAGGTTTGTCCACATCGGGAAGGGATCGCCATGAATCTTCTGCAACACTTGATTCGGCCGGACGACCTGCTGAATCTGTGGATCGAAACCGATAATCTGCGTCTCGATGCGGACCCTGGCGACGGCGCCGCTGCGTCGGTCGACGGACAGGGGGCGATCCCGACGCTGGTGGTGGATGATCCCCGGCGCCCGGGCCTGCTGACGGTGATTTTTCCGCCCCAGCATATCGCCGAACAAGCGGTGTTCGAAACGCCGCCCTTCACCGGCGACCCGGACCCGAACCGGCCGCCTGCGGAACCACCGGGCACGCCCGATGAGCCCCGCCCCGCGCCCGGCCACTTCAAGGCGCGGATCGCCCAGTCAAGTCGGCTGGTGTTCGAAGTGCCCAACGGCCACCGCATTCCCTACACCATCGAAGGTCTGCTCGACTGGAGCGCGCTGGCACCGCGCCTGCATCCCATCGCCGCACTGGGCGAGCAGGCGACCGCCGCCGAACGCGCCGCCGCCCCGACCCTGAGCGTGCCGGACGCACACCAGACAGTGCTGGAACTGCCCTATGCACTGCTCATTTCTCCCGGTACGACGGGCGTCTGGCAACACCGCCTGACCCCCGCGACCCATGGCGGCCGCAGCGAGCTGTGGCACACGCGGCTGGCGCTGCGCGGCCCCGACGGGACGATTACGGAGCTCGATGCCGAACACACCGCGCCACTGCGCGCTCTATGGTCGACCGACCGCGCCGATACACAGAACGACATCTCGAATACGCCCGGCATCGGCCGCACCGCCCTTGCTCCAGATGATCGCCGCCAACTGGTGATCCTCACCTCGGCCTTTCACGGTTACGAAACCAATCCGGACCGCGCGCCCAAGACCTTCGTCACATTCGATCTGGCAACGGGATATCTGCGCAATCTGCGTCCCTGGCGACGGACCCCGGCGCCCTATGTGCCCTTACCGTTCCACGCCCGGCAACTCATGCTGTCCCCGCTGGGCGGGTGGCTGAAATCGCGCGGGAAGTGGGAGCCCCCCAGACCGGCGCAGCCGTCCCGGTGGCTTGAGGCGATCGACGTCCTGCGCGATCGCCACTGGGCGGATGTGTTGGCACCGATCGCCCGCCGCGCCGCGGCGCCTCTGCTACGCGCCGACAAAGCGTCGGATCGGCTGCTGGAAATGTTCGTGCCCGCGGCACCGGTGGCAGCCGCCGGCGCACTGGATCTGTCCGAGTGGGTGCATGTCGCCACCCAGGGCCGCGATCACTATGTGCGTGTGGTTTACGAAGGCGAGCTGTGGCCGTTTCGCCACCGCGCCGCGCTGGTCAAGATCACCGAGCGCGAATTTCGCCGCAACTCCGCCAGCGGATTGGTAGTGGCCTGCCTGGTACAACGCATGTTCATCGTCGTGCGCGAGCCGGAGAAAACCCTCGACCGGCGCGACAACCCCTTCACCCGCGTGCGGCTGACCACGCTGATTACGCCCGATCTGGCCGAACCGCTGGTGAACGCGCCGTTTCACCGCACGTTCTGGGTAGAAGTCGGACCCGGCGCGCAACGCCAGAAATTCCATTTCCATGCCATCGGTACCGACCAGGCCAACCGCGCGGTGGATTTCACGATTCCACTGGTGTTCGCCTCGATCACGGATGTCGATAAACGCATCGCCGATGTTGCTGGTCTGTACAACGCCGATTCCCAAAGAGGCGCCGACGCGCGGGGCCACAAGATCGCCTATACACCCCTGCGCGGCACCGAAAACGCGCTGCTCGCCAGCCAGAGCCTGTTGTTCGATGCCGACCCGAGTGGCGCGAACCCGGCACTGCACAGCGCCGCCGTACACATTTCGCAGCTTGAAGACCTGCTCGGCAACAGCGCACCGGCCGATATTGCCTACGACTCGACCTACACCACCAAGGGCTACGACGCCGCCAACCGCACCGGCGTGTTCGCCACCCTGATCACGCCGCAGCCGCTCGCGTTTCGCGCCGATCAGGCCGGCGGCATCGCGACACCCAATCAGATCCTTACCGCGCTGTCCGACCAGCAGGGTCCGGTGGCGGGCGACGTGGCCAAGGCGCGCGCCGACAACTTCGATCCGGCGGCATATTTTCCCAAGGGCGCGCCACGGCTGTTTGGAACCTTCGATCTGCTTGACCTTCTCCTTGCCACGGGTGGACTCGCCAAGCAGGCGCCGATGCTCAAGAGCGAGCGCATCGGGAATACCCTGGTCACTTCATTGCACTGGCAGCCCGCCGTCCAAAAAGTCGATCTGGATATAGCGAAGTTCCTTCCCAAGGAATCACCGGCGGGAACGATAATCTCGGTACTGAAGATCGATAGCCGCATCGAGAGCCCGCTGACCGGTGCCACTGCTCCGCGATCCGAGTTCACGGGCAGTCTGACCGACTTCGATATCGAGATTCTGAGTTCGGTGACACTGCACTTCGTCCGCTTTGGATTTGCGAGCGTCAATGGCGCCAAACCCGATGTCAGTGTGGCATTGCATGACGATCATCCGCTGTCTTTCACGGGCGATCTGCAATTTGTCGAGGAGCTGCGCAAGGCCATTCCGCCCGGCCTGTTCGGCAAGGGCGCGAGCATCGAATTGATCGGCGCCGGTGTGCGCGCGGGCTTTGCCATTGCCCTGCCGCCCCTGGAGATCGGCGTATTCGCCCTCAAGGACGTGAGCCTGGGCGCGGCCCTGACCCTGCCGTTTCTGGACGGCAAGCCGCTGTTCGATTTCAACGTGTCGGAACGGGCCAATCCGTTTCAGTTGCGGGTGGCGTTTTTTGCCGGCGGTGGCTTCTTTCATTTGCAACTCGATACCGCCGGCATGCGGCAACTGGAAGCCGCACTGGAATTCGGCGCGGCCTTCGGCCTCAACCTGGGCGTGGCAAGTGGCGAAGTCCACGCCATGGCCGGCATTTACTTCGCCATCCAGAAGGAGAGCGACGGCAAGGAATTGTGCCGCCTGACCGGCTATCTGCGCCTCGGCGGCCGGCTGTCGGTGCTGGGCCTGATCCGTATCTCGATCGAGTTCAATCTGAGCTTCACCTATGACGGCGGTACCGACAAAGCCTACGGCCGCGCCACGCTGACGGTGCAGGTCGAAGTGCTGTTTTTCAGCGTATCCGTGGATCTGACGGTGGAACGGGCGTTTGGCGGTTCCGGCGATCCGCTGTTCCTGCAGACCTTCGATACCGCCCAGCGCTGGCAGGACTACACCGGCGCCTTCGCCTGAGAGGAACATCATGGCCACCGAACAATCACTGATTTTTACGGTAGTCCCACGCGACGGTGCGCTCCATGGCGACGCCGTCGAACTGTCCGTCGTGGTATCGCCTCGGCTGCGGGGCGGCCAGAATCTCGGTCAATTCCCCGACTGGCTGGACTGGACCGGGCGCCTAGTCGAACACGGGCTGCGCCTGAAACTCCAGGCGGGCGGTCACAGCAGCGAGTTGGTGGTGAACACCGACCTGCTGCGCCCCAAGCTCTGGAGCAGTCTGTTTCACGAAGACACGCCGGTGCGCGGCCACCACTTCGACGATCACGCCGAGCGTGCCGGTGAGGGCGTGCTGAGCCACTCCATGCGCGACGGGCTGAGTCTGCTGAAATCGGTGTACCGGCGCGCCAGCATCGACCTGGCGCTGCCCGATGCCGGCGGCGGTCCGCGCAAGCAGGATCTGGGCAATCGCGGTGTGCTCGCCGACCTGCTCGACGGCGTTGGCGTGCACTGGGACGAGAAAAACGCCCGCGAACTGCGCGCCCGCAATCGCCTCCAGAGCTTGCAGGAACGCGACCCGGCTGGCCTCGCGGCATTTCGTGGCGCGGCGCGCCTGGACGCCGAAGGCGCCTATCCCGCCGCCGATGTCGCCCAGTGGGATACCGCCCGGAAAAACCAGGTAGCCGAGCGCCTTGCCAGCTACAGCCGCATGCCCACGCCCAGCTATGCCGATGGCAAGGCGCCGGGAGATCCCAACGGCCCGCTGTTGCAGGATCCGGACGCCGCGCTCGATTTCCACCAGGGCCTGTCGGCGCTTGGCAGTTATCCGGCGTTACAGCGCGCGCTGGGGCTCGTTTTCGACTTTCGTGTGCCGAGATCCGCCCTCGGTACCACCGGCAACACACCGCTGTTTCTGTCGATCGCGGGCTTCAGTCTGGACCTGCGCACACCGGTTACCCTGAACCCCGTGCGTACCGCTTACTTCCTGCTCCCGGTAGCCAATGGCCAGAACTGGCTGTTCGGGGCCGCGCCGCGCAGCGGCCTGGGGCGTGGGCTATTCGGCGTCGCGGTGCTGGATGCGCTGCGCTTCGGTCTCGCTCAGGTCGATGTGGACGGCGGCCTGCACAAGAACATTGTCCTCGCCGAAAGTCTGCATCCGCGTACCGGTGGGTTGCCCCCGGCGTTCGCCGCGCATCCGGAGGTATACGACCCGAGCGCCACGCTGCCGGCGCTGCGCTCCGGCGGGTTCACGCTTTACGCGGACGCCCGCGCCGCCGCCTGGATCGATAGTTTGCAACAGGGCAAGGCGCTCAACACGGCGTTCGAGCAGGGCCTCCCGGTCGATCTGCACAGTGAGGATCTGGTGCGCGGGCTGCGTCTCGATGTGTGGGACGATCACAGCGAAGTCTGGCATTCCCTGCATGCGCGCAGCGCCAAGTACCGCATCGGCGAACTCGATTTCGATCCGGTCAGCGAAGGTTTCGCTGCGGATCTCGACGAAGGCTGGATGGAAAGTGCCGCCACCCGTCCCGCGCCCGGCACCGATCCCGGCGAAGCGCATTTTTATCTGCACGAGGCGCTGGCGCGCTGGTCGGGCTGGAGCCTGTCGGCGCCGCGGCCGGATCTGTCACTACCGGTTGCGCCCCAGGAGCGCGATCCGGTCGCGCTTGCCGACAAGCCGCAGGCGCCCTTCGATATCGAGGTGGACCATCGTGTCCTTGCCGGCAGCCTGCCGAGCCTGCGCTTCGGTCGCCGCTACCGGGTGCGCGCGCGCCTGGTGAATCTTGCCGGCCTCAGCCCGCCGCTGAACGATCCCCTGACCGACCTCCTGTCCGCCGTGTTCGGCTTGCCCAATGCAGCCCAGGATGGCTTTGCGTACCGGCGTTTCGAGCCGATACCGGCGCCACAGGTCGTCGTGGATGACGCGGCCGCCATTCTGGGACCGGGTTCCACCCTGCTGCGTCTGGTGATCCGTACCGACAACATCGCGGCGGCCGAAGATCAGCGCGCGGTCGACACCAGCGCCGCCGGTCGCCACCTGCTGCCGCCGCGCACCAGCGTGGAACTGGGCGAGCGCCTGGGCATGTTTGACGACGCCAACGGCAAGCTGCGGGGCGACCCGGCGACCTGGCAACTGATCGGCGCGCGCGATGCCGGCGAACTGCCACAGGTCACCGAGACCGTCGCCGGACAGGAGAAAACCTTTCCGCTGATCGCGGGTGAATCACCCCAGGTTTTGCCCTATCTGCCGGACCCGTTGGCGCGCGGCGTCGCGCTGCGGGATCTTCCCGGTACGCCCTCGGGCACGCTGGCCCGCATCGATGCCGACACGCCGGCGGGACCCCTGGCCTATGCACCTCTGTCAGTTGCCAATCCGCGTCCCGGGTCGGCGACGCTGATCGGCTTTGGCGGCGCGGCGGACTGGCAACTGGCACGGGGCCTGCGCCTGCGTCTTGCCGAACCGGCCGACGGGCAGGCACAGGTGCCGGACTGGGATCCGGCCACGCGCACCCTGACCGTTTATCTGCCCAAAGGCCATCGCACGGTAGTTGCGGCGAGTTGTTATCTGGAGGCGCTCGACCTGCCCCGCATGGGTGTCTGGTCCTGGCTGGAAGAGGAAATCGCCGAACGGCTGGCCCGCGACCCGCGGCCGCCCGGGCTACAACCGGGCACCGCCGTGGACGAGACCGCGCACATTCTGCAGCGGGCGGTGGAAGGCGGGCACTGGATGCTGACCCCGCCGACCCTGCTTGAGCTGGTGCACGCCCTGCGCCAACCCTTGGGCCATCCGGTGTTTACCAGCTTGGACGTCGATCATGGGGACACGGACGGCGGCCTGTTGACGGCCCCGATCACTGGCCGCGACGACCGGGATGAACTGGCCACCCTGACCGGCTGGCGCCACTACGGCGCGAGCGATGCCTATCTGCTGGGCGCCTTGCACGTGCACGGCATCGCAACGGCGCGCGTCGATGTGCTGGCGAAGTGGGACGATCCCGTCGACGATCCAGCGCAGCCGCTGCCCGGCACCAGCCCCCAGGCGGCCATCGTGGAGCGGATCGACCTGCCCAATGCCCGTGAGGGCTATCTGCTGGCTGCGGACGCAACCCCGCCCAACCCGGATCAACCTTTTTCCAAGGGCCATGGCCGCGCCGTGGGCTACTACGACCCCGAGCACGATCAGATCGCGTTCGTCAAAGCGGGGGATCGCGCCCTGCCGGCGACCAGGTATCGGCAACTCGAGTTTTACCGGGATGCCGCACCGCGCCATACCTTGGGCGACACCCGCCATCACCGCGTGCGCTACCGGGCGGTCGCGGTCTCCCGCGACAGCGACTGTTTCCCGGTGCCCGCCGATGGCGAGCCGGGTTTCGCGCGCGACAGCGCAGCGATCGAGGTCTCTATCCCCGCTTCCAGCCGGCCCCTGGTGCCGGATATCGCCTATGTGGTGCCCAGCTTCGCCTGGCAGCGTCAGACCGACACCGGCATCAAGCGCAGCTTGCGCTTCGGGGGTGGGCTGCGTGTCTACCTGCACCGCCCGTGGTATTCATCGGGAGAAGGAGAACTGCTCGGCGTGAGTCTATGGAGCGGCCCAGCCTGGCCGGACGACACGGAGCGCAAACGGCTGAAGTCCTACTTCACCCAGTGGGGGATGGACCCGATCTGGGATACCCGCATGCTCGGCGGCGTCCCGCGCATCGAACATTTTCCGGACCGTATCGCCCAGGCGAGCGGCGTGTCACTGGCAGCGCCCGATGTGGAGAATCTCCAGGTCGATGTCGTCGCCTTTGCAACCCAGTTCGATCCCGAGCGCAAGCTGTGGTTTGCCGATCTCACCCTCGATCACGGCGACACCTATATGCCTTTCGTGCGCCTCGCGCTGGTGCGCTATCAGCCCGAAGCACTCCCGGATGCGCGCATTTCCCGCGCCGTGCTGGCGGATTACGCCCAACTGACGCCGGATCGGGCGGTACTGGTACACGCCGATTCATTGCAGGCGCGCACCCTGCGGGTGCAGGTCTCCGGCATCACCCCGCGCGGACCCGAGGCCGTCATCCACCACACCCATGTCCGTCGACCGCCGGCGCCGGTGCCGCCGACGCGGTTCCGGGTTCAGGTGCAGGCAAGGGTTCCCGGCATCGATTCGGATCTTGCCTGGGAGACGGTTCCGGCCACGGTGGCCAGCGTGGAACTTCATCGCGAACCGGTCGCACCCGGAGCGGAAGATCTGGCACTTTGGCAAGGCCGTGTGCAGTTCGCGGAGGCGATCGCTGCAAATCGCTATCGCCTCCTGATCGAGGAATACGAACTGATCGGCACCGAGGCTCCGGGGCCGGGCTTGGTGCCCATGCCCGACCCCGGTCGTCTGGTGTTCGCGGAGACGGTGGCAATCGACGCTACGCTGGCAGGTGTCTCGGCCGTAGACACCTGAGTAATTTCGACGGACGGGTCGGACACTTGGCGCACGGCCCGGCACAGACCGGCCCGTGCATCGGCGCAACATCATCTTGCGTCAACCATCATTCTCCGCCAAACATCGCACGAAACTCGTCGGTGCTGTTGGTCTTCGGAAACGGTTCCGCCGGTACCGGAACCCCGAGGAATCCACACAGGGGCTCCCAGCCCTCGCGGACATCGAACACCAGCAATTTATCCGCGGGCACTGTCTCGCGCACCGCGCGGTTGTGGCGCTCGAACACCCCGATGGCGTGATCGCGATCGCCAAGCCGGCCCTGGAAGGTTTCGTCCAGCACGATACGACGCGCCATCGTGGCCTGAGCCTCCGGCATTCCTGGCGGTGGCGGTCGGGACAGCACCTGGTAGATCGTGCCTTCGATACTGCGATACCACTGCTCGGGATCGCGCAGGGTCAGGATGACCTTGGCGTCCGGATACAGCCCCATCAACTGCCGCCAGAAATGGCAGGCGGGCCAGTCTATCGCCGAGAGATAACCGTCGAGCACGCGGGTCAGCGCCTGTTGGTCGGTCAGCGCGTGCAGCCAGTCGGCGGCCATCTCGGGCTGTTTCACCACTTCGAGCATGTGATAGACCGGGCCGAAACCCAGGTCGGTGAGCGCCGCGCGCAACGACAGGGTGCCGGTGCGGCCGAAACCCGCGCCGATGACGTCAAGTGCCATGACTGGCCTCCATTCTTTTGGTTGGGTTCGCCATTTATGCCACAGTTGCCACCCGCCGTGGGGCCGGTGACGACAGGCCATGGCAGAGCGAGGAGGTACCCAACCATGTCCAGCGACGACAAATCCTTCCAGAGTGAGTTGCGCGAACTACAGATCGAGCTGGTCAAACTCCAGCGTGAGCTGATCGCGTCGGACCGGAAACTCCTGGTGATCCTGGAGGGCCGCGACGCCGCCGGCAAGGACGGCGCCATCAAATGCATCGTGGAGCATCTCAGCCCACGCGAGACGCGCGTCGTCGCTCTGGGCAAGCCATCCGACCGCGAATGCAGCAGCTGGTATTTCCAGCGCTATGTGCAGCACCTGCCCGCCGCCGGCGAGCTGGTACTGTTCAACCGCAGCTGGTACAACCGCGCCGGCGTCGAGCGGGTGATGGGTTTCTGCACCGAGGAAGACTACCGCCAATTCATGGACACCGTGATCGAATTCGAGTCCATGCTGGTACGGTCGGGAATCCAGTTGCTCAAGTACTACCTCGACATCGAACGCGACACCCAGCGCGAACGCCTGGAGGAGCGCATCACCGATCCGCTCAAGCAGTGGAAGCGCAGCCCCATCGACGACAGTGCCCAACAGCGCTGGGACGACTACAGCGCGGCGCGCAACGCCATGCTGGCGCGCACCCACCACCCGCTGGCGCCCTGGGTGGTGGTGCGCGCCGACCAGAAACGCAAGGCGCGCCTGGAATTGATCCGGGACCTGCTCGCCCGCCAGGGCTACCCCGGCAAGCGCGACGAACTGCTGCTGCCCAACCGCGAGCGGATTTTCGAATACGACCCCCTGTATCTGGAGCGGGGCATGATCGCGCGCTGAATGGTGCCGAGCCCATCGGCACAGCACCCATGCGCACCTTGTCCGACTTCTCGCGGGCGGTATAATGGCCGCCCCGCTGGGGGTGGTGCCGGGCAATTGACGGTACCGCGCCCGAGAAATCATGCAGGAAGGGTGGCAGAGCGGTTGAATGCAACGGTCTTGAAAACCGTCGATGGGCGACCATCCGTGGGTTCGAATCCCACCCCTTCCGCCATCTAGACATAGTTCGAATCCAGCCGACCCACCACTCTCCGTTCCAAGCGTTCCATTGCGCACCCGCCGCACCCAATCGACGTAGGTGTCCGGAGCGCGGATGCAGCAATTCAAGCGACGGATACGGGCACGAGCCTCGTCAAGCGATTTCGATTTGGCGGCTGCTCATGAGGTGGGATCGACGGGTGCTTTTGGGTGCGCTGCAACCTTTGACATGACCGGCAACCTCTGTCTAATCTGCCGCTGTCATTCGGCACCCACCGGGTGTAATGCAAAGCGTCATTCCGTGTGTCAAATTGCACTTTGCCGCACGAAACACCCAACCGCTCACAACGCCTGCTACGAGGGCATCCCAATCCATGAATGAATACCTTGGTGGCTGCCTTTGTGGCCAGATCCGATACCAGATCACCGCCGAGCCCATCGCGTCGAGAGTCTGCTGGTGCAAGGACTGCCAGCACCTCGCAGGCAATGGAACGGCTAACGCAGTCTTCCCTACCGACAAAGTCAAAATCCAAGGCACGCTTGCGCAGTACATCCGCACAGCCGAGAGTGGCAACGAAGTATGTCGCCGCTTCTGTCCTGCCTGTGGAAGCCAACTCTTCGCGAACTCCACTGGACACCAAGGATTCACGGTTGTGCGCGTCGGAACGCTCGACAACCCTTCGCAGGTTCGCCCAACAGCCAACATCTGGAGTTCCAGCGCGCCATCCTGGGCTTGCTTGGATTCAGGGCTTGAGCGTATTGAAAGGGCACCACCTTCGTCGCCTCCCAAGAGTGCGGCCTAACCCTTCGTTGTACCCGAGTGCTACAGCTTCCCACTCGGGTGAACACAAACGTAAGCGGCCAAAAAAATGCGTGCCGAAGCCATAAGCGCCAATGCGGAAGTCGAGGCGTTTCTCACCGAAGCCCAACTTTCCGTTGCCGATCTCGCCAATAGCCGCAGCCTCAAGCTGCTTGGCATTCGGGACGGCGGTCGCCTTGTGGGCGTCGTTGGGGTCGAGGTCTATGGGAGTGTTGGCCTGCTCCGCTCCTTGGCCGTAGAGCCGAACCGCCGTCATTCCGGGCTAGGGGGCAGCTTGGTGTCCAACGCAGAAGCCTGGGCAGCAAAGCAGGGGGTCAAAACGCTGTACCTTCTAACCACAACGGCGGCACCGTTCTTTGCCGGGCGAGGTTACGAGGCTGTTCCAAGGACCGAGGCTCCGGCCGCCATTGCGGCTACGGCCCAGTTCTCGGATCTGTGTCCGGCTTCGTCCACGTTCATGCGCAAAGTGTTGGCCGCTAACCATTCGCTGCTGGCGCGACGCCCTTGAGAGGCCGCGGCCTGAGCTCAAAACGTTGGGCATCACAAGCCACTTCGCGCGACAATACGACCAGTTTTATCCAAGAGCATCGCTATGGAGCTGACTGCCGTTCTCACACTTGCAGAAGAAGGCGGGTACGTGGCACTGAACCCGGAGACGGGCACCACTACCCAGGGCGAAACCATCGAGGAGGCGGTAGCAAATCTTCAGGAAGCTACAGCTTTGTACCTTTCCGAGTTTCCAATGCCTTTCACGGGTCACCCGGTAGTCACTACGTTCTCGGTGCCTGAACCTGCACGTGCCTAAATTGCCGCATGTCTCGGGCGCTGAAATTCAGCGCGTCCTTGCGCGTCGACGCCAGCTATTGGCACGAAGGAACGATCATTTATGAGCGCGAAAATCAAATACACCAATGAGCCCATTGGTAAGACTCAGGTAGTTCCCGACTTCCTTCCTTCGCCAGCCGAATTGGCATTTCGTGAAGAAGGGGTGAAGGTAACCCTGGCTCTGAGCAAGAAGAGCATCGAGTTTTTCAAATCGGAAGCCACAAAGCATCACACGCAGTACCAGCGCATGATCAGGCGGCTTCTCGACGCGTACGTTGACAGCCAAGCCACAACCCGGCAGTCGTCACGGACGCTGCGCGACAAAACCGCGCGGCGCCTGTGACATCCTGACCTGCCCCCCAGCCGTACCAACCGAGAGTAGAGCAGTCGGTCAAACCCTGCCGAATAACTGATATGGCTAAACGCGGCACGCCACCTGGGCGTGCTCGCTCGGCGCCTAGTAGTGCGACACATAAATAAGGCAACGTCATGCCCGCGAAGGCGGGCATCCAGTTTTTGCCCGGAAATCCAGCGGCCATTGGGGAACAGGGACTGGATTCCCGCGTGCGCGGGAATGACGACGGCTGGTATGTGTCGAAACTTGCGTGCCGTGGCACTAGCCGTTACCCGGCGCTCGAAATGGTATTCTCTCGTGCTGCCAACCTTGCACGCAGGCCACGATGAAATTTCTGATCATTCCCGTCACTCCCTACCAGCAGAATTGCAGCCTCATCTGGTGCGAGGAAACCATGAAGGGCGCGCTGGTCGATCCCGGTGGCGACCTGGATGAAATCCTCGCCGCCGTCGCCGAGCAGGGCGTGACGCTCGAAAAAATCCTCTGCACCCATGGCCATCTCGACCATGTGGGCGGCGTGGCGGCGCTGGCGCGCCAGCAGCACCTGCCCATCGAAGGGCCTCAGCGCGAGGACAGTTTCTGGATCGACAAACTTGCGGAGCAGTGCCGCATGTTCGGCTTTCCGCCCACCGACAGCTTCACGCCCGACCGCTGGCTGGAGGACGGCGATACCGTCAGCGTCGGCAACCAGACCCTGCAGGTGCTGCACTGCCCCGGCCACACGCCCGGGCACCTGGTGTTCTTCGATCCGGTCACCCGCATCGCCATTGTCGGCGACGTGCTGTTTCAGGGCTCGGTCGGCCGCACCGATTTCCCCAAGGGAAACTTCGACACCCTGGTGCATTCGATTCGCGAAAAGTTGTTTCCCCTGGGCGACGACGTGGGCTTCATTCCCGGCCACGGTCCCATGTCCACCTTCGGTGCCGAGCGCAAGATGAACCCCTTCGTGGCGGATCTCAATTTCGGCTGAATGGCGAAAAATCCTGTTAATAAATCACTTTAACAACCTTTAAAATCAAAATATTAGGTGATTGTCATGAGAATCGGAATAAATTCAGGCGCCGCCTCCGGACCCGAGACGACGGTCGCCGGCCTGATTGCCCGCGCGCAGAAAATGGAGCAACTCGGCTTCGACACCTTCTGGATGGCGAACATGTTCGGGCTCGACGCCATGACCGCGCTCGCCCTCGTCGGGCAGGCGACCCGGCGCATCAAGCTCGGCACCGCAGTGGTGCCCTCCTATCCCCGCCACCCGCTGGTGATGGCGCAGCAGGCGGCGACCACCAATGCCGCGTCCGGCGGCCGCTTCACACTCGGCATCGGGCTGTCCCACAAGCCCATCATCGAGGGCATGTTCGGGATGTCCTACGCGCATCCGGCGCGCCACATGAAGGAATATCTGGAAGTGCTGGCGCCGGCCCTGCGCAACGAAAAAGTCGATTACCAGGGCCAGCTTTACGGCGCCCACGGCCAGATCCAGGTGCCGGAATCGGCGTCCGTGCCGCTGGTCGTCGCCGCGCTGGGCGAGCGCATGCTGGAGCTTGCCGGGACCCACGCCGACGGCACCATCACCTGGATGACCGGGCCGAAAACGCTGGAAGAGCACATCATCCCGAAAATTCGCGCCGCCGCCGCCCGCGCCGGACGCCCCGAGCCGCGCATCGTGGCCGGCGTGCCGACCGCGATCGTCACCGACCTGGATGCCGCCCGGGCACGCATCGACAAGGGCATGGCCATGTACGGCAAGCTCGCGTCCTATCGCGGCATGCTCGATCGCGAAGGTGCCGACGGGCCTTCCGGCATCGCCATGGTCGGTAGCGAAGCGGAGCTGCGCAAACAGATTCAGCGGCTGCGGGATATCGGCGTGACCGACCTCAACTGCGCCGTGCTCGGTGTCGGCGATCACGACACGACGGTGGCGTTTCTGGCTTCGGAGCTGTAGCGGCGCGGCACCCGATACCAGGCGGCGTAGAGCGCGGGCACGAAGATCAACGTCAGGCCGGTGGCGGCGATCAGCCCACCCATGATCGACACCGCCATGGGACCGAAAAATACGCTGTCCGACAGGGGAATCATCGCCAGCACCGTCGCCAGCGCGGTCAGCACGATGGGGCGGAAGCGACGCACCGTCGCTTCGACGACCGCATCGAAGGGCGCGCGACCCAACTCCAGATCCTGGCGGATCTGATCGACCAGAATCACGCTGTTGCGCATGACCATGCCGAGCAGCGCGATGGTGCTGAGCATCGCCACGAAACCGAACGGCTTGCCCGATACCAGCAGCCCGAGCGCCACGCCGACGATGCCAAGCGGCGCGGTGAGCACCACCATCAGGGTCTGGGACAGGCTCTTGAGCTGCAACATCAGCACCGTGACGACGGCGAGCGCGAACAGGGGCATGCCGACCATGACGCTGGCCTGACCCTTGCCCGAGTCCTCGACGGTGCCGCCGACCTCGATGCGGTAGCCCGGCGGCAACTGCGCCTCGATGCCGGCGATTGCCGGAGCGAGTTCCGCGACCACCTCAGGCGGCTGCCGGTCGGCATAGATATCGGCACGCACACTGATGGTCGGTGTGCGATCCCGTCGCCACAGAACGCCGTCTTCGAGTCCATATCCCAGCCGTGCTATCTGCGCCAGCGGGATATTGCCGCCGTGCGCGGTCGGTACCGACAGACTTCCCAGCAGCTCCAGGTGCTCGCGCTCGGCTGGCGGCCCGCGCACCACCACGCCGATCAGCCGGTTGTCTTCGCGCAATTGGGTCAGGGTCGCGCCATTGATCGCGGTCTCCAGCACCTGGGACAGGCTCTGGGTGCTCACGCCAAGCGCGCGGGCACGATCCTGATCGATGTCGATGTGGATGCGTTTGGAAGCCTCCGCGGTATCGAGGTGAACGCCCACCGCATAGGGATTCGCGCGCATCGCCGCGGCGATCCGGTCGGCATGGACTCGGGCGACGGCGCGCTCCGGACCGGATACCCGGTACTGCAACACATAGCCCACCGGCGGGCCATTTTCGAGCCGGTTTACCCGCCAGAGCACGTCGGGAAATTGCGCGGGCAACGCTTCGAGCAGGTGCGCGCGGATGCGTTCGCGCGCGGCCAGATCATGGGTATTGAGCACGAACTGCGCAAAGCTTGCCGACGGCAATTGCTCGTCGAGCGACAAAAAATAGCGCGGCGCACCCCTGCCGATGTAGGCCACCTGGCTGTCGAGCCCCGGGATGTGCGCGAGCAATGCCTCCAGGCGACGCGCCACCGCATCGGTTTCGGCAATGGAAGCGCCTTCCTGCAATTTGAGATCCACCATCAGTTCGAGCCGGTTCGACGCCGGAAAAAACTGGTTCGGCACCGTCGCGAACAGCGCCACGCCGCCCACTAACAGCGCGGCCGTCAGGGTGATGGTCAGCCAGCGGCGATTGACGCACAGGGTGATCAGGCGACGAAAACCTGCGTAGAAAGGCGTCTGATAAACCGCGTTCACCTCCGGGGCCGGACCATCATCGACGGCATCGTCTCCCGAATGCGCGCTCGTTTCGGAACGCGATTTTTTCTCCGGCAGCAGGTAGTAACCCAGCAGCGGCACCGTCAGTACGGCGGCAAACCACGACAGCAGCAACGCCAGCCCGACCACCTGGAACAGCGCACGGGTGTATTCCCCGGTGCTGCTCGCGGCGGTCGCTATCGGCAGAAATCCGGCGGCGGTAATCAGCGTGCCCGCCAGCATCGGAAAGGCGGTACTGGTATAGGCGAAAGCCGCCGCGCGGAAACGGTCGTAACCCTGATCGAGCTTAACGGCCATCATCTCGACGGCGATGATGGCATCGTCCACCAGCAGGCCGAGCGCAAGAATCAGCGCGCCCAGGGAAATGCTGTGCAACCCGATGCCGGCCATGTGCATCACCAGAAAGGTCGCACCCAGCACCAGCGGAATCGACAGCGCCACCACCACACCCGTGCGCACGCCCAGGGTGACAAAGCACACGGCGAGCACTATCACGATGGCTTCGAACAGTGCATGAACGAACTCGCGGATGACGCGCGCAACCGCCGCGGGTTGATCCGCGACCCGCGACAGGTTCATGCCGAGCGGCACTTCGCCGTTGAGTTGCGCGAAGGTCTGATCGAGGCGCTTCCCCAGACCGATGATATCGCCGCCGCTGGCCATGGATACAGCGATACCGAGCGCGGGCTGCCCGTTGAAGCGCATCCGTGGTGCCGGCGGGTCCTGATAGCCGCGCTGGATGGTGGCGATATCGCCCAGGCGGAAGCTACTGCCCTGCCAGTGGATGGGCAACAGACGCAACTGTTCGACCGTATCGAGGCCGCCGGACACCCGCAGATGGATCTTGTCCTTTTCAGTGTCGATGGCACCGGCCGGCACCACGGAATTTTGCGCCGCCAGCGTCTGCGCGATCAGCTCCGGCGGAATGCCGAGCTGATCGCGCTTGGCGTTGGCAATATCGATGTAGATGCGTTCTTCCTGCAGACCGATGAACTCGACCTTGGCGACATCGGCGATCCGCAACAGTCGTTCACGGATGCGGTCGGCATAGTCCTTCAGTTCCCGATAGCTGAATTCAGCACCCGTCAGCGCATAGATGTTGCCGAAGGTGTCGCCAAATTCATCGTTGAAGGCGGGTCCGATGACACCGGGCGGCAACAGATGGCGCATATCGCCGATCTTTTTGCGCACCTGGTAGAAACCATCCGACACCGCGGCCGGTGGCAGATCCTCGCGAAACAGGACAAACACCTGGGATTCGCCGGGCCGTGAATAGGAGCGCAGATAATCCAGTCCATCCAGCTCCTGCAATTTTTCCTCGATCCGGTCGGTCACCAGACGATCGACTTCATCCGCCGTTGCTCCGGGCCACTGGGTGCTGACCACCATCATCCGAAACGTGAACGGCGGATCTTCCGACTGGCCGAGATGAACGTAGCTATAAGCGCCCAACGCGCCGATCAGCAAGGTCAGATAAACGACGAGAACGCGATTGGATAGTGCCCACTCGCTCAGATTGAACTGCTTCATCCGCGTTGGGCCACTAGTAGTGCGACACATAAATAAGGCAACGTCATGCCCGCGAAGGCGGGCATCCAGTTTTTGCCCGGAAATCCAGCGGCCATTGGGGAACAGGGACTGGATTCCCGCGTGCGCGGGAATGACGACGGCTGGTATGTGTCGAAACTTGCGTGCCGTGGCACTAGAGGGCAGCCTTGGCGATGCGATCGACGGGGACAATCGCCATCCCGGGCTCGAGGAGATGAACCCCGGCGGAGATCAGACGGTCCTCGGCCGTTATCTCGCCCGCCACGATCACGGCGTCATTCAGGTATTCGCGAATCTCCACCGGGACCGGCTGCGCGGACAGCCCGCCGTCGCTCGCCGTCTCGACCCGCCACACCACCGCCTGTTGCGCATCCCTGTTGCCCAGTGCCGTGGCGGGCACGCGAAAGCGGTCGCTGTCGCCGCTCTCCCGCACATGCACGGTCGCGGTCGCACCGAGCTGCACCGCGGAATCGGCGCCGACAATGGTCACGCGCACATCGTGCGTGCGCGTCCCGGCATCCGCTTGCGGACTGATCTCGCGGATCTTCCCGGCATAGCGTTTGGATTCGTCGGCATACAAAACAATGCCGATATGCCGGGCCGCGCGCAACGCCGGCGCGCGGCCCTCGGGCACCTGAATCAGCACCTCCCGCCCGCCATCCGCCGCCACGCGCGCCACGGGTTGCCCGGCGGCGACGACATTGCCCACCTCGGCCATGACGGCGGTAACCACACCCGCCGTATCGGCCTTGAGCTCCGTGTACTGCGATTGGTTGTGGGCAAGATCGAGTTCCGCCCGCGCCTGATCCCGCCGCGCGCGCGCCAGCATGGCCGCGCTCTTTTCCTTGTCGACGGCCGACTGACTGATAAAACCGCGCGCATGAAGTTCGACCGCGCGCTTTTGCTCGCTCTGCGCAATCCACAGCTCCGCTTCCGCGGCCGCCACGGCGGCCTTCGCGGCGGCCAGATTCAGCCGCGCGTCCTGCGGATCGAGCACCGCCAGCACCGCGCCGCGCCGGACCCGGGTACCCACATCGATGGCGCGGGAGACGATCTTGCCCGACACACGAAACGCCAGATCCGCCTCGACGCGCGCGCGCACCGCACCGGCATAGGCATCGATCATGCCGTGGGTCAGCGGCTGCGGCGATTCGACCACCACGGTGCGCGGACCCTGAACCGGCGGCACCGGGTCGGTGCAGCTTGCCAAAAATACGGTCGCAAGGAGCGCGACAAAACGGGTTATGCCTTGAAGCACCAATGTTTCCAACCGGCGACTGCCGGGCGCGCTGAGTCGCGCCGAATCATACAGCTATTCCAACCCCCGGAAGGCGTTGCAGCCGCAACCTCCTCCCTCGGCGCTTCCGCGATCCGGCCAGTTATCGCCGCGCGTAACGAGAACACGATAGAGCCGTTTGTTCCCGGTTGGTCGGATATTGGTTCATTCCTGCGGGTGCGGGGAACGCGGCGCTTCTTGATGGGGATGGGCCGCAGCGGTGGCAGCAGGTCGGCCACGGCTCACTCCAGCAGGCGATGGGTCGGGAGTCGGGCGGCCTTCCTGTCGAAGGTGACCGTGGTTTCGCATTCAGCCCGCCGGTGCAGTGTGCCGATCAGGCAATCGGCAAAGTCGGCCGCGCCGGCCGAAAAGGCGCCGAGCGCCAACCGAATCAGCGGTGCATCCTGAATCCGAATTTCCTCGCTCGACAGCAGCGTGCCGAGCACCTCTCCCAGCATCGGGCGTGGATAGCCGTATCCGCGCTCCAATACCCAGATGAGCTCCGCCAGGACCAGGTGCGAGATGTATCCGGGCGCCTCGCGGCTGCACCGGTGTTCGATGCAATGGTCAGCCAAGGCGGTCTGCGCCGGATCGTCCCGCACGATATAGCGCACCAGCACATTGGTATCCAGGCCGATCATGTGCCGGCCGCACCCTTGGCGATGGCATCGTCCATCTCTTCAAGGGTCAAGGCGCGCGCTGGCTTGGGCAGGATGCCCTTGAGGCGCCTGACGGAGCCGGTGATCGGCAGCACCCGCACGGTGCCGTCCGCTTCAAGGATGAAATCGAGCCGATCACCGGTGCGCAGGTGCAGCGCATCGCGCACTGCCTTGGGGATGGTGACCTGTCCTTTGCTGGTCAGCGTCGCTTCCATTTCTTACCTCATGGACAATTCTTACCTTTGAGTAAGGATAAGCCGCCTCCAACAGGCCTACAAGCGTCGTACCAGCAGCACGCGGCAGCCAGCGCCAGTACGGAATCCAAATCGACCACCGGCCCTTGCCGCATCAGCGCCACCGCCTGCAGAGCATCGCCCTCGCCCGTTGCTGCAACACCCGCTTGAAAACCTCCAGCAGGGACAGCGTCGGGACAACCAACTGTTCCGTATCGAGGATCGCCGGCGCAAAGAACGCGGCATTGGGCCCATCGGCGAAATACTCCAGCCAGCCGGACGAATCGACCAGGTTCATACCCGATCAGCGTCCCGCGGCACGTCCGTGTCGATGCCGCGCAGGAAGCCACGTGCCGCGCGCATATCCTGCACTGGGACGAATTCCGCACGCCCCTCGTAAACGATCACGTCGAGCTTCTGCCCCGGCTTGATTTGCAGCGACTCTCGCACCGCCTTGGGAATCACCACCTGATATTTTTCGGACACGGTCACCGTCGTCATACGAAACCCCTATAGATGCCAGATTGGTGGATCATAGCGGGGCATGGCTACAGCGACAACGACGGGCGCAAATGGACGCGCGCTCAGCATCGCCGCACCAGCAGCAGCCCGCAGCCGAAGGCCTTGGTGGGCCCATTCGCGCAGATATGGGATGCTTCGAAGATGCCTTGCGACAGGCGAACGGAAAGGTCTGCAAAAACTCGAAGGCCTTGGCGATAGCGTCACGCGCACGCTCGGCAGCCGCCAGATCCCGCTCGGCAAGGT
This sequence comes from Porticoccaceae bacterium, assembly GCA_050250395.1. Taxonomy (GTDB): domain Bacteria; phylum Pseudomonadota; class Gammaproteobacteria; order Pseudomonadales; family Porticoccaceae; genus JAGPUQ01. The sequence continues at coordinate 650 of JBFWOQ010000031.1, read as the reverse complement.
AGGTGAACAGACGCTGCAAATCGTCCGCCGCACGCGGCGCAAAGCGCAGCCGGTAGCTCACCGCGTTGCGGCAGCGGGGCCTTTGCGGGCAGCGGCAAGCGCGGCATCGAGCCGCGCCAGCATCTCTTCCGCGCTCACATATTCGCCCGCGGCACGTGCCTCGTCGCGCGCCAGCAGGCCATGCGCAATGAATTCGCGCTGCACCTCGCGCCGATCAATGTTGAGTCGAACGGCTTCGAGCACGAAGGCCGACAGCGTCTCGCCCTCGTGCAGGACCGCCTCGACCGCGGACCGCAGTTCGCGCTCGACACGCAAGGGCGGCAGGGTGGCGTTTTTCATGGGACTCCATTTGTATCGCATACGCGATGCAGCTTAGGGAAACGCTGAACAATACGTGTCGACCGTCATGCCCGCGAAAGCGGGCATCCAGGTTTTCCCGCAGTCTCAATCAGTTGCGGACGTATGGATTCCCGCTGAAGCCTGCCCCCGACTCCGATCGGGGGCGGGAATGACGAATAAATCCGCGCTTCCTTAGAGGGTGTTTACAAAATGTAGTAAAATGCGGGGCTCTCATGATGCACAAAAAGGCCCGCCGATGCCCCGAACCGGACGCCCCCCGAAAATCTCGTCAGCACAGCGTGAGGTTCTGG
>JBFWOQ010000030.1:0-34900 GCA_050250395.1 Porticoccaceae bacterium | reverse complement strand
GACGGTGATGCCCTATGACAGCCTCGACGAAGTGCTCGATTACATCAACGCCGGCGAGCGCCCATTGGCGCTCTACCTGTTCAGCAACGATCGGACCGTACAGGAACGTGTGCTCTACCAGACGCTGTCCGGCGGCGTGACCATCAACCATTGCATCTTCCATGTGCTCCAGCACGGCATTCCCTTCGGCGGCGTGGGCGCAAGCGGCATGGGCCACTGGCCACGACGGTTTTCTGGAAATGAGCAAGCTGCGCCCGGTGTTCACGTTCCCCAAGATCGGCAGGCCGGAGCTGTTCTATCCCCCCTACGGCAAGCCCCACGACCTGCTCTGCCGGGTGCTCAACCGCCTGGGCTTGTAGCGGAAGATCCTGCAACGGGGACAGTGGCCGCAAACAGATCGCGCTGCTCGGGCTCGGAACCGGCGCGGTCACTCAGCCTCACACCCAGGCCCAGCGCCGCCTGCTCGACGATGGACTCGGTGAAGGTGCTCATGCCGGCGGCCCGGTCGGCAGGTTGACGATGCGGCGGATCAGCAAGTCCTTGCCGGCCGGCGCGCTCTCGGCGACCAGCAGCGCGAGCGCCGTCAGCGCCCGCGGCACGATGCGCTGCGGCATGCCCTCCCGCGTCGGGTACAGCGGGAACAGGAACGAGCCGATGCGCTCGTTTCCCTCCGAGAACGGATGGTCCTTGATGATGAAGTACAGTTGGTGCGCCACCGTCCCGGGCGATGGCGAGGATGCGGCGGTTCTGATGCACCAGACTCGCGGCGATCGCGCGCGGCAGCGCGAAACCCACGGAACAGTAACCGTTGGGAATCAGGCGGGTGTTCGACGCGTGGCCATGGTCGTGGCGCGCGATCCACATCTTGTGGCCGCCGATATCCGATAGCAGGATGTCCTCCGGCCCCATGACTTGGCGCACGTCCCACAGCGCCTTCTGCGGTCGGCTGCTGCCTTGGGTATCGTCCCCGGCGTGGGCTTCGATCACAGCCCCATGTTATGGCGGACCTGGCGTTGGCGCGCCAGATCGAAACGGGGTGTGGCGCTCGGCGCGCAGCGACCGAGACATATCGGATCGATAGGCGAGGGAGCGAGCACCGCGCGACGAAACAGATGGCTGTCGCAGCAGTTTTTCAATCAACAGGTAACCACCAACCCGTAAGGAGAACTCTAATGAACCGAGGCCACGCACTCATCACCGGCGCCATCGGCGGTCTGGGCACCGCGATGACGAAGAAACTTGTCAGCCAGGGTATCCCGGTGATCGGCGTCGACCGCAAGGCCGACCAACTGGCCGGCTGGCGCGAGCGCGAACTGGACGCCGAACAAAGCAAAATGGTGACGCTGTTTCCGCTGGACATCACCCAGGAAGAACGGGTCCAGGAACTCGCTACCGAACTCGCACAACGCAACCTCCACATCGCTTACCTCATCAACAATGCCGGCATCCAGGGTCCGGGCAAGGCCTGGGAAATGGACACCAAAACCTGGGACCGTGTCGTCAAGGTCAATATGTACGGCACGTTCTTCCTGTCGCGGGCATTTTGCAAACCGATGGTGGAAGCGGGCTTTGGCCGCATCCTGAATTTTGCGTCACTCGCGGCCTACAACCCGCCCCGGGACTGGGGCAGTTACGCGGCGGCTAAGGCCGGCGTGCTCGGGTATACCCGCTCCCTGGCGCGGGATCTGGCGCCCCACGGCGTTACCGTCAATGTGATCGTGCCGGGGCTGATCATGCACGAGGGCTTGCGCGGCAGCATCCCCGACAAATTTTTCGAAAATCTGGCCAAGGAGGTGCCCATGAATCGCCCCGGCAGACCCGAGGAAATTGCCGAGGCCGCCGCCTTTTTCATGTCGGAGGGATCGTCCTACGTCACCGGACAAACCATGCACGTCAATGGCGGATTGTTTCTGCCAGGCTGACGGGTTGCACTCGGCGATCGCCCGGGGCACTTCTTTGGCGGGAACGTTTCCGGGTTTCCGCGCGGGAGTTCAGGTCAGGGGGTGTCGAGCGTCGCGGGCCGCGGGCCGCCGGTGGCCCAATCGAGCAACTGCGCCAGATGCAGCATCGGGATGGGTCGTGCACTCCCGTCCACCGCCAGTTTCGCCTGCAACTGGGTGATGCAGCCGATATTGGCGCTGACCGCGATGGTCGCGCCGGTGGCGCGGATCGCATCCGCCTTGTCGCGGCCCAGGGGCTCGGCGAACTCGGGTTGCAGCAGGTTGTAGGTACCGGCCGAGCCGCAGCACAGGTGCGGATTCCGGGGCTCGCGCACCTCGAATCCGCAGGCTTGCAGCACCCGGATCGGCGCACTTTTTTCACTGAGTCCATGTTGCAGCGAGCAGGGACTTTGCCAGGCCACTGTCACGCCGGAGCCGATGCCGGAAACCACGCGCAACGGCGTCAGCGCGGACAGTCGGTCGACGAGTTGCGACAGGTCCAGGACGCGACTGGCGAGCCTGGCGGCGTCCGGATCACCCGGCAGCAGGTGGGCGTAATCCACCAGGTGCGAACCACAGCCGGATGCCGTCATCAGCACCGTGTCCACGACCGACGGTGAATCGGCGCGCACCAGTCCGCGCCAGGCTTCGAGATTGCGCGACACCATCGCCTGCGCCGCCGCGCGCTTGCCCAGATGGTGCGGCAGCGCGCCGCAGCAACCGGCGGCGGGCGGAGGCACCACGACGGTACAGCCGTGGCGGCGCAGCAGGCGCAGCGTGGCGGCGTCGATCTCCGGCGCCAGCACGCCCTGCACGCAGCCGGTCAGCAGCGCCACGCGGCGGACCTCGGTGCCTTGCGCCGCATAGGTTCCGGGGCGGATGACGGTGCTCGGCGCCGGCAAGGCGGCGGGCACCAGGCGCGCGAGTGCGTCGATGCGCAACGAGAAGCGCCCGGCGAGACGCAGCAGTGGCCGGCTCCAGCGTCCGGCGACGAGCGCCGCCCGAAACCAGGCCTGCCTCGGCAGCAGCCACGCCAGCAGCGCGCGCAGCTCGCGGTCGAGGCGCGGGCGGCGGTATTTTTCCTCGATCAGCTCACGCGCCTGATCGATCAGGCGGCGGTAGGACACCCCCGAGGGGCAGGTGCTCTCGCAGCTCAGGCAGGACAGACAGTGGTCGAGGTGCGTTACCGTCAATGGCGTCGGCGCGGCGCCGGTTTCGAGCAGATCCTGGATCAGCGCAATGCGTCCGCGCGGACTTTCGAGCTCGTCGCCGGTGATGCGATAGGTTGGGCAGGTCGCGGTGCAAAAGCCACAGTGCACACATTTGCGCAGCACTTCCTCGGCAATGCGGATACCGGGCGCGGCGCGCTGCGAATCGGTGAAGTGCGTCTGCATCGGGCGCGCCTAAAGGTCGGAATACATGCGGCCGGGATTGAGCACCGCGCGGGGATCGAAGCTGGCCTTTACCCGTCGCGTCAAGGCGGCCAGCGCGGGCGGCTGCGGTTGGAACACGGGCACCACGGCGCGGCGCTGCGGGCTCGCGTGCCACAGGGTGGCGTGGCCGCCGGCCGGTCGCAGCGCGGCGCGGATGGCTTCCGCCGCGGTTCCGGCCGGGCAGGCCAGCCACAGCGTCCCGCCGCCCTGGTCGAGCAGCCAGTCGGACTCCGCTTCCGCCGTCAGCGCGGCCAGCACCGCGGGCGCCGACGCCGGCGGCAGCACCAGCCGCCACAGCTCGCGGGTGGCGTCCACCGCCAGCGGCGCCAGGTCGCCGACGGCGCGCCACAGGGGGCCGGAATCGCCCTCGCCGAGGAGCGCGCTGTCCCCGCCGAGCAGCGCCTGCAAGCCGGCGAGGCGATGGCGCACCGAGGGCTCCGGCCCCTCCATCCGCAGCGCGGTGACGCTGCGCCCGGCGCCGCCCAGACCCGGGCAGCGGGCGGCCACCGGCACCGGCAGATGGGCCGCGCCGGTAACCACGTGCACCGAGCACAGCGCCGCGTTCATGGCCCGCGCCGCGGCGGCCGGATCCAGGCCGAACAGCAGCAGGCTGCGCGCCAGTTCCGGTGCCGGGACCACCTTCAGGGTCACCTCCCAGAGCACCGCCAGGGTGCCCCAGGAGCCCGAGAGTAGCTTGGGCAGATCGAACCCGGTGACGTTCTTGACCACCCGCCCGCCGCTCTTGAAGGGTTCCCCGCGACCGCTGTAGGCGCGCAGCCCGATGCAGTGATCGCGGGCGGCGCCGGCGGCGAGGCGGCGCGGACCGGACAGATTGGCGGCCACTACCCCGCCCAGAGTGCCGGCGCGGGGTGCATCCGGTGCGGCCGGCGCCCGGCCGATGCGGGCGTGGTCCGGCGGCTCGAAGGCGAGTTGCTGGCGGTGCGCGGCGAGCAGGGCCTCGACCTCGGCCAGCGGCGTGCCCGCGCCCGCGGTCAGCACCAGTTCCCCGGGTTCGTAGTCGCGGATGCCGGACAGGCCGGCCAGGCAAAGCTCGTGCGCCGCCGCCACCGGCCGGCCGATGCCGGCCTTGCTGCCGCTCCCGGTCACCGCCAGGGGCGCCCGGTTGGCCACCGCCCAGCCCAGGATCTCGGCCAGGTCTTCCGGCCGGCTCGGCGCGAAACGCTCGGTCAAGGGCAGAACCTGCAAAGGTCGGACACGGTCAGTCGCCGTCGCGGGCGTTGCAACCGCCCGGCCACGCAGTGCGGCCAAGCGGAATGCCGGGGTCGGGGGCGGACGTCTGCACGGATCGGCTCTCGCTGCGCGACCGGTGTCGCGGGATGCGCAAGAATAACCGCTACCCCGTCCGTTTGTGTTGTGCGGCGGCCGGTGGCGCCGGATGCGCCCCCGGGATTGTCGGATGCGCCGCCGCGCGGCTTATCCGACCTACGGGATGTGGGGATGGCACCTGTAGGAGGCCCGTCCCCGGGCCGATGCGGTGGCAGTGGCACACCCCCCATCGCGGCGGGGGCGCCGCTCCCACAAGGGCGCACGGTGGCCAGCCGCGTCGCGGCGGATGCTTCGGGTCGTCATTCGCGGAAGTCCCTGTAAAGCGCGTCGATGCGCTCGGCATGGCGCTCCAGGATGAGGTCCCGCTTCTTCTTCAGCGTGGGCGTGAGCAGGCCCTCTTCCACGGTCCAGGGCTCCTGCACGGGAATCACGCGGCGCACCTGGGCAAACCCGGGGAACTCGCGCAGTTGGTGCGAGATGCGCGCGCGCAAGGCTTTCTCCACGAGGTGGCCATGGAAATCCTCTGCGCTGTCCGGGTCCAGATTCAGCTCGCGGGCGAGCACCCGCCATTCGTCGGGGTCGAGCACCGCCAGTGCCGAGAGATACGGCCTGCCCTCGCCGAACACCAGCACCTGCTCGAACAGCGGATCGAGCTCGATGGCCATCTCCATGTCGGCCGGCGGCACCTTGTCGCCGCTGCCCAGTACGATGATCTCCTTGATGCGCCCGGTGATGTAGAGGTGGCCCGTCCCGTCCATGCGCGCCTGGTCGCCGCTGTGCAACCAGCCGTCCGCGTCGATGGCCGCGCGGCTGGCCTCCGCATCGTGCCAATAGCCCAGCATCACCGAGGCGCCGCGGACGAGCAGCTCGTCCCGATCGCCGATCCTCACTTCGACGCCGGGAACCGGCGTGCCGATACTCTCCGGCACATTGTCGTCGGGGCGGTTGACGCTCACCACCGGGCTCGCCTCCGTCATGCCGTAACCCTGGAACAGCGGCAGGCCGAGACCGATGCAGAGGCGGGCCAGGGGCGGCGGCAGCGGCGCGCCACCACAGACTGCGTAGCGCAGGCGACCGCCGAAGCGCGCAAGCACACTGCGCGCGACCAGGCGATCCAGCGCCGGCCAGAGCAGCAGTTTCGGATGCCAGGCGGCGCGACCCTGCCGATGCTGGAAGCGGTGCCAACCCACCTCGACGGCGGCCTCGAACAGCTTGCGGGCCGCGGGGGGCCGTTCTTTCAGCCCCGCCCTGATGCGGCAGTACAGGCGCTCATAGACACGCGGCACCGAGATCAGCACCGTGGGGCGCACCGCGACCAGATCGTTGGCGAGCGTCTGGATGGAGCGGGCGAAAGCCACCTGGGCGCCCACCATCATGGGCATGTAATACCCGCCGGTGCGCTCCAGCATGTGGGCCAGCGGCAGGAAGGAGAGGAAAAGGTCCCGGTCGTCGAGCGCCGCGCAACGGCTCGCCGCGTGCGCGTTGAGGAGGATATTGCGATGGCTGAGCATCACGCCCTTGGGCCTGCCGGTGGTGCCCGAGGTATAGACGATGGTCGCCAGGTCGTCCGGCGCCGCGGCGCGGAGCTGCGGCGCACCGCCGAGGCCGAACAGCCAGTCGGAAAGCGCGTGGAGGCGCTCGTCTCGCGGCCGGTCATCGGGCTCGATGGTATTGAGGGAAAGGATGCGCCGCAGCCCCTCCAGCTTCTCACGCACTTCCAGCAACTTTTTCCATTGCAGGCGCCCTTCCGCCAGCAACAGCTTTACCCCCGCCTCGCGCACGATGCAGGCGATGTTCTCGGCGCGGTCGTCGGTATACAGGGGCACCGTGACCAGCCCCAGTCCGGCGCAGGCCTGATCGAAGACCACCCACTCGCGGCAGTTGCGCAGAATGATGCCCACCCGGTCGCCGGGCTCCAGGCCTTCCTTGAGCAGCGCGTGCTGCCAGCGGCCCACCTCGGTGGCCACCTCGCTCCAGGTATTGTCGACCCAGGCGTTGCTGGCGTGGTCGTACTGGCGGTAGGCGAGCCCTTCCGGAGAACGCCGCACGCGCTCCCGAAAGAGCCCCGCCAGGGAGCCGGCCTCCAGCGGGGCGATCGCCCCGGTCACAGCATTCATCGGACCTCCCTGCCCGGCCTGCACTTCTCCAAGCCCTTTCCTGCCGCGACCACCCGGTACGGCGGGGACTGGAACTCGGGCCAGCCTACCCGGCGGGGAGCGAGCAGGCCACCCGGCAAGCTCAAAACCTGGGCAGATCCGGAAACGGCAGCCGGCCGCCGTGCACGTGCAGGCGGCCGAGCTCGGCGCAGCGGTGGAGTTGCGGGAACACCTTGCCGGGATTGAGCCGGCCGCCGGGATCGAACGCGCACTTCACCCGCTGCTGCTGGGCGAGGTCGTCCGCGTCGAACATGGTGCCCATCAGATCGCGCTTCTCGACGCCGACCCCGTGCTCGCCGGTGAGTACGCCACCGACTTCGACGCACAGCGTCAGAATCTCGGCGCCGAAGGCTTCGGCGCGCGCCAGCTCACCGGGCACATTGGCGTCATACAGAATCAGCGGGTGCAGGTTGCCGTCCCCGGCGTGGAACACATTGGTGACCCGCAGGCCGTATTTCCGGCTCATCTGCGCCATGCGCTGCAACACCGGGGGCAACTGATGCCGGGGAATGGTGCCGTCCATGCACAGGTAATCGGGCGACAGCCGGCCGACCGCGGGAAACGCCGACTTGCGGCCGAGCCAGAACAAGAGTCGCTCCGCCTCGTTCGTACTCGCGCGCACCGAGGTCGCGCCATTGGCACGCGCGATGGCGACCACGCGGTCCAGCAGATGATCGACCTCCGCCGCCGGACCATCCAGCTCGACGATCAACAGCGCCTCGACATCCAGCGGGTAGCCGGCGTGGCAGAACGCCTCGGTGGCGGCGACGATGAATCTGTCCATCATCTCCAGTCCGGCTGGAATGATGCCGGCGGCGATGATGGCCGCGACCACCCGACCGGCATCCTCGTTGCCGGCAAAACCGAGCAGCGCCGCGCGCGCAGTTTCCGGGCGCGGCAGGATGCGCACGGTGACTTCGGTGATGACGCCGAGCAGGCCCTCCGACCCGGTCAGCAAACCCAGCAGGTCGTAGCCGTCGGCATCCATGTGCTTGCCGCCGAGGCGAATCACGGTGCCATCCAGCAGCACCATCTCCAGGCCGAGCAGATTGTTGGTGGTCATGCCGTATTTCAGGCAGTGCACGCCGCCAGAGTTTTCGGCGACGTTGCCGCCGATGGTGCAGGCGATCTGGCTCGACGGGTCCGGCGCGTAGTAGAAATTGCGTGCGGCGACCGCATCGCTCAACGCCAGATTGGTGACGCCGCTCTGCGCCGTCAGGCAGCGGTTGTCGTAGTCGATGTCGAGGATGCGGTTGAAGCGTCCGAGCCCGATCAGCACCGCATCGGCGAGCGGCAATGCCCCCCCGGACAGCGAGGTGCCCGCACCCCGGGCCACGACCTTGATGTTGCGGCGGTGGCAGATCGCGAGCACACCGGCCAGTTCCGCGACCGTGTCCGGCAACACCGCGACCAGCGGCGCCTGACGATAGGCGGTGAGCGCATCGCAATCGTAGGCGCGCAGCCCGGCGGCATCGGCAATCACCCGCGCCGCCGGCAGCAGCGCGCGCAGCTCCGCGAGCAGCGCCTCGCGCTGGGCCAGAATGCCGGGTTCGGGGGTGGGCATCTGCACGGCTGGTGTCCTCGCTTGAGCTGTTGCTGTTCCGGCTGGTTCCAATAACGCTCTGAAAAGCCCTCGCGCCCGGCAGCGCTTGCCCCCGCGAAGTGGGCGGACATCCGGAAGGTTTTCCCATCCCCGGATTCCTACCGGCGCGGGAACCACGATCAGGCGGTCATTCAAAGCTCCCCGATACGGGCTTTTCCGCGCCGGCCATTTCGATTTCAGGTACCGCGACAGGTCAGGTACCGCGACAGGATAGTGGCTGGCACAGGCCCTGCCTACTGCGCCGGCCGGCACGTCCCACGGCACGCGCGCACCCCTGTTCGCCGGATCGAGGACCGCGACCCGGCGGTTACTCTCCGGCAGTAAACTCCGGATAGCAAAAGCGGCATAATCCGGCGCGCTTGCGCTTACCCACGAAACCGGGCGGCAAGCCCGACGCTACCCAGGAGATCCGCCATGTCCGACCAACGCACCCCCACCCAGACCCTCAACGCCATCGTGGTCGGCGCCGGCTTTGCCGGTCTCTATATGCTGCACCGGCTGCGCCAACTGGGCTTTTCGGCGCGGGTGATCGAGGCCGGCAGCGGCGCCGGCGGCACCTGGTTCTGGAACCGCTACCCCGGCGCCCGCGTGGACATCGAAAGCATGCAGTATTCCTATCAGTTTTCGGAGGCGCTGCAACAGGAATGGCAGTGGTCCGAACGCTACGCGTCCCAGCCCGAACTGCTCGCGTACATCAACCATGTGGTGGAGCGCTTCGATCTCGCGCGCGACATCCAGTTCAACACCCGGGTTGTGTCCACCCTGTTTGACGAAGCCGGCAAACGCTGGCAGGTGACCACCGACGGCAACGATCGCTTCTCCGCCAAATTCTGCATCATGGCGACGGGCTGTCTATCCGCGGCCAACAAGCCCGACATCAAAGGCATGGACTCCTTCCAGGGGCCGATGTACCACACCGGCGAATGGCCCCACGAGGGCGTCGATTTCACCGGCCTGCGGGTCGGCATCGTCGGCACCGGCTCGTCGGCGATTCAGGCCATTCCCGAAATTGCCAGGCAGGCGGCGCACCTGACCGTATTCCAGCGCACGCCGACGTTTTCGGTGCCGGCGCGCAATGCACCCCTCGACCCCGAATACGTTAACCGTGTGAAGCAGGATTACGCCGCCTTGCGAACCACCGCGAAACAGCAATTCAATGCGTTTGATGCGCAGTTCAACGAAAAGGCCGCGACGGAAATGTCGGCCGAGGAAATCAAGGCCGAACTGGAACGACGCTGGGAAATGGGCGGTTTGAATTTCTACGGCGGTTTTGCCGATCTCCTGGTCAACAAGCATACCAACGACATGGTTGCCGATTTCGTGCGCGAGAAAATCGCGCAAAAGGTAAAAAACCCGGAAACCGCGGCGCTGCTGGCGCCCAAAGTCGTCTTTGCCTGCAAGCGCCTGTGCGCCGACACCGATTATTTCGAAACCTACAACCGCGCCAATGTCTCCCTCGTGGATATCGGCACGACGCCCATCGCCGCCATTACACCCGAGGGTCTGACGGTGGCGGGCAAGACCCATGCGTTCGATGCCCTGGTATTCGCCACCGGCTTCGATGCCATGACCGGCTCCCTGAACAAGATCGACATTCGCGGCATCGGCGGCAAAACCCTGAAAGAAAAATGGGCCGCCGGACCACGCACCTACCTAGGATTGTGTTCCGCCGGATTCCCCAATCTGTTCACCATCAGCGGGCCGGGCAGCCCATCGGTGTTCACCAACATGGTGACCTCGATCGAGCAGCATGTGGAATACATTGGCGACATCCTTGCCTACATGGCCCAGCACCAACTATCCACCATCGACGCGACCATAGAGGCCGAGGACGCCTGGGTCGATCACGTCAACGAGGTCGCGGCAGGCACGCTGGTCAACTCGTGCAGCTCCTGGTACCTCGGCGCCAATGTCCCCGGCAAGCAGCGCGTGTTCATGCCCTACATTGGCGGTTTCCCGCCCTATGTCGAGAAGTGCAACGAGGTGGCCAGCAAAGGCTATGAGGGGTTCGCGCTGAAATAGGCGGTGGCGCAGCGCGCTGCCTGTTGCGTCCCCGGCCGGTCATGGAAAATTGCTCGCCCGGCAAAAAAGGCGTCCGGGCGAGCTGCCCCGGTCAGGATTCCGGCGAACAGAAGGCCACGCCCTCGCCGATCCAGCCGTTGGCCATCATGTGCCGGTAGGTGTCGGCGCTCGCCACGAAGCGGTGGTTACTGTCGGCCTGGGCGAAGCGGTCGTTGTAGAGCCGCCACACCGGGGTGGTGCCTGGGTAGCAGGAACCCTTGGTCGGCGCCAGGGCGCGGACAAGGCCACTGCCCTGCGCGACACCGGCGCCGCCCTGATCGTCAGCGCCAATATCGGCTGCATCACCCAATCGTGCGCCCTGCGGCTGCCGGACGACGGCCCACCGCTGCCCGTAGTGCATCCGGCCGAACTGCTCGACTGGGCCACCGGCAGGCCGGTCCCGGCCTCCCGCCGGCTTCACCCCGGTCCGCGCCGCTCGCGCTTGACGCCCATTCTCCGGCCCGCATAGGATGGGGGCGCCCGGTTCGGCCGGTATCCGAAGCCGATCGCGGCAGGGAAGGGGACGCGACCGCACATTGCCGTCGCAGGCGCAGGTTGATCGATCAGGGAGGCACTATGGAAGGCACGAAGTTGAGCCCGTGGCTGGCCCGGGCATGGGGGTTGGGCCTGCTGGCCGCGGTGGCGGCCCAAGCCGCCCCGATCGGGGAGGTGCCGGCGGTCCAGGACCATCTCGACCAGGCCGGGATCGAAGCCGGGGCGGTCACTTTCCGGGACATCCTCGAACACGGCGGCCTGGTGTTCAACGCCCGCTTCAACGCGTTGGACGGGCAGGGCCGGCCCGCGAGCACCGGCGGCGGTGCGCCCCGGGCGCCGACCCAGCCTCACATGATTCGCACCTCGGGTCCGGACGCGACCTCCTGCACCGGCTGTCATGCGCAGCCATTCGCCGGCGGGGCGGGCGATTTCGTCGCCAATGTCTTCGTCCTTGCACAGACCCTGGACCCGGTGACCTTTTCGGTGGACGCGCAGTTCTCGAACGAGCGCAACACACTCGGCATGCACGGCGCGGGGGCCATCGAAATGCTCGCGCGGGAAATGACCGCGGAGCTGCACCGGGCGCGCGATGCGGCGCTGAGCGCGGCCGCGGCTTCCGGTCAGCCGGTGCGCGCCGGGCTGACCGCCAAGGGGGTTGGGTTCGGGTTCGTCACCGCGCTGCCGGACGGCCGCCTGGATCCGACCGAAATCGAGGGCGTGGACTGGGATCTGATCATCAAGCCCTTCCACCAGAAAGGCGCGGTCGTCTCGATCCGGGAATTCACCAACAATGCCATGAACCACCATCACGGCATGCAGACCACGGAGCGCTTCGGCCTGGGGACCGACCCGGACGGCGATGGCATCACCGACGAGCTGACGGTCGGCGATGTCACCGCGGCCACCCTGTGGCAGGCGGCGCTCGGCAACCCCACCCGGGTGTGGCCGGAGGATCGCGACCGGCGCCGGGCCGCCCACCGAGGCGAGCGGTTGTTCGGCGAACTCGGCTGCGGCGGTTGCCATGTCCCGGCCATGACGCTGTCGGCCCGCGCCTTCACCGAACCCAATCCCTACAATCCGCCGGGCAACCTGCGGCCGGAGGATGTGACGCGGCCGGTGTCCTTCGATCTGACCCGGGAGGGCGATGCGCCGCACTTGCGGCCGGCCGGGCCGCGCGGGGCGCTGGTTGCCGCCTTCACCGATCTGAAGCGTCACGATCTCAACGACCCCGATTACGACCACTTCGCCAACGAACAGGTCGCGCAGGGCATGATCAATGGCTTCGCGCCGGCGGCGAACTTCACCGTGGCGCCCTACCCCCGGCCCACGCGGGAGTTTCTGACCCGCAAGCTGTGGGACGTCGGCAATACCGACCCCTACGGGCATCGCGGCGACCTTTCCACGCTGACCGAGGCGATCTACTTTCACGGCGGCGAGGCGCGGGCCCAGCGCGACCGGTTCTTCGCCTTGGCCCCGGGGGAGCAGGCCGCCGTGATCGAGTTTCTCAAGACGCTGCAGGTCGTGGGGCCGGATTCCGGAGAGCTGCCGAAACCGCATGGGCTGGCCTTTCAATGACGACGATCCTGGGCGCGCGGCGGACCGGTGTGCTCCCCCGGACAGCTTTCTGCGCCGGGATCCGGCTGCGGATCCCGGCGATGACCGGTGCGCGGATGCCGGCGATCGGCAGGCTGTCCCACGCTGCGTTCGCGGCGGCGCGGAAGCGGCGTCCATAATCGAGGCTCCCGGCGCATAGGAAGATCAAGCACCCATTTTTCCCAGGGCCAAGCAGCAGTTTGCCAACGCCCCGCTACTTCGCCGTCCGATCATGCTGAGTGCGCCCCGAAAGTGTGCGTATATCGTCCGAGCATCCGCCCGTTTTTTTCGAGTTGCGCCCCTTCCCAACCTCGGCAAGCTGGGACCCGCCACGGCTCAGGGTACAGTGTCTTGAATCAAACAATCGGGTTTTGTCAGGCGAACAGGCCCGTCGGCTTGCCCGCGCACGGCCCTGCGGCCCCCGGTTCTCAGGCAATGCACTGGACTCGGTGACTTCGGTCTTTGCCTTCAGATGATCGAGATTTTCTGGATCACCACCCGGTCTTCGATGCAGGCAATGGCTTTGATCGCACTGCACATTCACTGCAAGTCTCGATATCAATGTTGAACACCCGTTTCAGGAGTTGCACCCACTTCATCGAGGCCCTCCAGACGGCGCTGGCGCTTGCGAACCAGTTGCGGTTCGAAGCTGCCGTCACGATCACGAGGGACTTCAATGGCCAGCTCGCCGGCGGTGCTTTGCAACGTTTTGCGGCTCTTGCCATTACGCGAATTGCGGCTGTTGCGTCCGGCCGATTCATGGGGCGAATAGCCCAGGCGATCGGTCAGCTCGCCCTCCAAGGCCGATTCCAGCGCGCGCTGGGTGATTCGCTTGAGCAGACCGTGCTTGCCCAGCAACTCCTTGGCGTCGCCCCGGAAGTCCTTGAACAGCTCGTCAAGCAGGGATTTTTAAAGCCATCGTGATCGGCGGAACGCCACCAAAACGCACCAAAACAATGCGATCTGGCCACGCGCGCACCCGAATTGACGCAATGTTTGCCCAGATGTGAGGCAGATGTAATTTTCGGTTCAAAAAAGCATTATATTTGGGTCCATATTACTTTTTGATCCTCCCTGACACGCTTTTATAAGACCACACTTACTGTGAGATACCCTATGCCATCCGCTCTAAAAAGAACCGCAGCACTGCTGTCCGCCTCGCTCCCGCTTCTGGCACTGCCAGCGTCCGGACATGCCGATACATCGAACGGCGCCGACACTGCCTGGATATTGACCGCCACCGCGCTGGTGCTGTTCATGACCATCCCTGGGCTGTCGCTGTTTTACAGCGGCCTGGTGCGCACCAAGAATGTGCTTTCGGTGGCCATGCAATGCTTTGCCATCACCTGCGGAGCCTCGGTCGTCTGGCTGCTGGTCGGCTACAGCCTCGCGTTCGGCGACGGCGGCAGCGCCAACGCCTGGATCGGCGGCCTGGACCGGGCGTTGTTCCGGGGTATCGGTGTCGATTCCGTGAAGGGCACCATCCCGGAATCGCTCTTCGCGCTGTTTCAGATGACCTTCGCCATCATCACACCGGCCCTGATCGTCGGCGGCTTCGCCGAACGCATGCGCTTTTCGGCCATGCTGATTTTCAGCCTGGTCTGGTTGCTGCTCGTGTATATCCCGATCTGCCACTGGGTCTGGGGCGGCGGCTGGCTCGCCCAGCGGGGCATGCTGGATTTCGCCGGCGGTACCGTCGTCCACATTAGCGCGGGCGTTGCCGCACTGGTTGCCGCCCTGGTGCTCGGCCCCCGCAAGGGTTTCGGCACCCATAGCCTGCCGCCCCACAACCTCACCCTCACCGTCGCCGGTGCGGGAATGCTGTGGGTGGGCTGGTTCGGTTTCAACGGCGGTTCGGCCCTGGCCGCCAACGGCAGTGCCAGCATGGCGATTCTGGTGACCCACATCTCGGCGGCTGGCGGCGCTCTCGCCTGGATGGGCATGGAGTGGCTGCGCCACGGCAAGCCCTCGGTGTTGGGCATCGTCACCGGCATGGTGGCGGGACTTGGGACCATCACACCGGCGTCGGGATATGTAGGTCCCTGCGCGGCGCTGGTGATCGGGCTCGTGGCCGGCGTAGTCTGTTACTTCGCCACGCAAGTGCTCAAGCAGGTGTTGCGGGTGGACGATTCGCTGGATGTGTTCCCGGTCCACGGCGTGGGCGGAATACTCGGCACCCTGCTGGCCGGTGTCTTCGCATCCGACCAGTTGGGCGTGTTCAGCGGCGGGGGCTATGCCCAGGGCATGACAATGAGCAGCCAAGTGAGTGTCCAGCTGACCGGCATCGCCGCCACCGCGGCGTTCACCGCCATCGCTACTTTCGTGCTGCTCAAGGTTCTGGATCTGACACTTGGACTGCGGGTAACCACCGACCAGGAGACCGAGGGCCTCGACCTCGCCCAACACGGCGAGCGCGGTTACGATCTCTGATTCCCGCACCGCTCACCGCCATGGCCAAGGCGAAAGCCATGGCGGTGGACGAATACCTCAGACCAGCGCCCTGTGCCGGTCCGGCCGGACTGCGAGCCAGTGCTCCATCCCGAACAGCAGCGCGCCATAAACCAGTGTCGCGAGCACTGTCTGGTGAAAAAATGGCAGTGCTGCGAGATAACAGGCCGCCAACCCCGCGCCGGTAGCGGGATAGATATCCTGGGTCAACCAGACGCCGGCGTTGCTGACCAGAAAAAACAGACTCGCGCCCGCTATCCCCGCTGCCAGCAACGGCAGGGGACGGCGCCGCGCTCCGAGCCAGCGCCCAGCCCCGACCGTCAACGCCATGCCCAGATAGACAAACACCATGGTGGCGTGAAACCCCAGCCACAGATCCGCCATCAGCATGGCTGCCAACGGCACCAGCAATGCCAGCCGCCAGTCCCGCAGCGCCGCGCCGCTGAACAGCGCCAGCGCCATCACCGGTGAAAAGTTCGGCGGATGCGGCAGCAGGCGGGTCAACGCGGCAACGAAAATGGCGATGGCGAGAATCCGGGTGGTCGGGGACAGCATGGCCTGACTCCTGATGATAGTAGTTCCGTCATGCGGCTTCTGACGTGATGGCTCGGGTCAGAAGTCACGGGAAAGCGTCAGCGTCACATTCCGCTCGGGGGATGGATACAGCGCCCGGGTGCCGAAAAAGCTGGCGAACTCAGTGTACTGCTTGTCGGTGATGTTGTTCAGCCGGGCCTGTAGCGTCCAGGCCTGCCGGGTCCAGGTCGCCGCCAGGTTGGCCAGGGTATAGCCGCCCTGTTGCGCGTTGTTGCCGAGATCCAGGTAGCGGGGACCGGTATAGACCAATTCGCCAAACAGCGTGAGGCTGGGGTCGACGCGATAATTGGCGTTGAGTTTCAGCAGCTCGCGAGAGACATCGGGCACCCGATTGTCATCGTAGGGTCCGGCCACGAAGCGGGCATCGACGTGGGTATAGATGCCGGCAAATTCGAGGGCGTCGGTCGCGTGGTAGCGCGCCTCCAGGGTGCCGCCCCGGCGACGCGTGTCATCGAAATTGGTGTTGGCGCCAAAATCTCCGAGCCCCGGATCGAAACCGATCTCGTGGTTCAGATCCTGCTGGAACAGCGCGGCATAAAGATCGACCACGGCCCAGCTCCACTCGCCGCCCAACTCCCAGGCGACGCCGCGTTGCACCTTCAGCGGGTTGAAATTGCCCAGAAAATCGATGTTTTCATCGGCCAGCGCAAAGCGGAAGGTTTCGTCGCGATTCAGGTAATAGCGGCCGCGGTCACCGCGCCAGTTGAGACCGACCGTGTGCACGACCGTGCTCTGGTCGTAGTTCAGATCAAAGGGCGCGACCTCGGCATCCAGACGGGCGTGACGCAACCCGCCCTGCACGTCGAAACGGTCGAGCGGGCTATAAATGAAATGCAGGTATTCGCTGCGCTTGCGCTGGCGCTGTTCGGTTCCGCTCGCACCAAAGCCGAAATCCAGCGCGAAGTCGTAGTCGACCCGCTCGACATCCATGCCGAGCGTGGCCCGCAATCCGTCCACCGTAAACACCACCCGTGGATCCAGCGTCCTGACCTCGCGCTGCTGTCCGGTGACCGCCGCACCAAAGCTCGACATCGAATGGATGACCACGTCCTCGTTCCGGTCGCCGTAGTTTGCGAACAGCTCCAGATAATCGCCGAGCCGCTGGTGGATGCCGATGCGGGCTGCGCGGTTATCGGCGTTGTAATCGTTGAAGCTGGAACCCGCCTGACGCCGGTCTTGTGCGACCTGAGCCGCCGAGAGCGCGCCGGCCAGGCGGTAGTCGTTATCGCTCTGGCGCGCCTCGACGAACAGCTCGCCATCCGCGTGGCGCCAGCCCGCGCGCCCACTGTAGTTTTCGTAATCGACGGCGCCACCATCCCGGTAGGCGTCGCTGCGCTCGATCCGGGTGCCGAGCCGATAATAAAGACCGGACGCAAACCGGTCCTGATAGCTCCCGGCATAGTTTTCGGCAGCGTAGCTGCCGCGCCCGACACTGATCCGGCCTTGGCGAGCGCCGCCACTGCGCGTGATGATATTGATCACCCCGCCCACCGCAGCATCGCCGTAGAGCGTGCCGGCACCACCTTCGAGAATCTCCACACGCTCGATGTCCGCCACCGCGACCGCGGTGAGATCGGGTCCCGCAAGATCCGTGTTGTTGAGCGAGCGCCCATCCACCAGTACCAGCACGTTCTGGGCGGTGGCGAACCCGCGCAGGGCCAGCCGGCTGTCACGTCCGTTGCCCATGCTGTCTTGCACCTGAACCGAACCCAGGTTGCGCAGCAGATCGGAAAGATTGTGGGCGCCGCTGGCGCGGATCTGCTCCGCGTCGATCACCCGCACAGTACTGGCGACATGATCCAGGTTGTAGGGCGAGCGGGTGGCGGTGACCACCAGCTCTTCGTCGACCGGGATTGCCGCACCCGCCGCCGCGACGGCGAACAAGGGGACCGCCAGCACACCTGAAAATGCGCCCGACAGCAAAGGTTTCGAATTGAACTGAACTGACATGAACGTGCTCCGCAAGCCAAACCGCCGGACACGGCCACAGCAGCGGAGACCATCAGGGTGATCCGGCGCGGCAACCGTGCGTCTGCGCTGCACGGCGAACCACGACGGCCCGCAGCAACGGTTACCCCGACCGTTACACGACAACGCGGTTGTGGCAGGTCTCCTGGCTTCCGGGTCGGTGCGTCCGCCCGCCTTCCCGACCGAGGTCAGTGGCATCCGGGCGGCGCTCGCCGGGTACAGTTGCGGAGACAGCTTCGATTGACGCAGCCACCGGGCTGCGGGCGAATTCCCTCGGGGCCCTCGCGGGCACCACAACGGCGGGGATTCTACCAGCGCGCCGCTTGGCGCGCCGGTGATTTGATCAGGATTCCGGCGAGCAGAAGGCCACGCCCTCGCCGATCCAGCCGTTGGCCATCATGTGCCGGTAGGCGTCGACGCTCGCCACGAACCTGTGATTGCTGTCGGCCTGGGCGAAGCGGTCGTTGTACAGCCGCCACACCGGGGTGGTGGCGGGATAGCAGGAACCCTTGGTGGGCACCAGGGCGCGGAAGGCGATGCCCTCGTAGGTCCAGCCCGAGCTTGGCTGCTTGAGCAGCTCGCACTCGTTGGGGCCGGCGGTGTAGAAGTGTGAATTCACCGCCGCCGAATAGAACCGGCACACGGGTTTGGCCGCAGCCGACGCCGGGCCCGCCGCCGGCCAGGCGTTGAAGCCTTCGTCCACAATCCCCCAGCCTCCACCACCCCCGCCGCTCAGCAGCGAATCCCGCTCGGCAGTCCCGGCGGTAATGAAGTAGTGGCCGATGCCGCCGTTGTAGAACGCAAACACGGGTTGGGTGGGGGGTGCCGGGGCAACGGTGATTGTGCTTACTTCTGGAAAGTCTACGGAGCTGTCCTCAAGCAAAATGTACTGTTGAATGCTGTAGGTGCCGCCGGGAAGCCCCAGGACACTAGCTTTTTTGGGAATAACGGGGGGTATATACCCGCACTCCCTTTTGTCACCGGCGTTCACGCGGATCGTGTACGTACCAGGGAAAACATCAACCTGAATGACATCGAGATCGCCAAAACTCCCGCACGCCGAAGACAGATCGAGAGTAAACGGCTGATAAGCAACGGGGGCAGCCGGTGTGATGGCCACATCCTGAGCAGGGCTCACCATTGAAAAACCGAGTCCGCCGCAGAGAAAAGCCAGAAAAAAAATCTCGCAGAGTACGCTGCATAATCTTCGCGGTGAATTTCCTACTATCACTGTCGGTAGCCGCACCAGCCGCCGGCGTTTTGGGTCGGTTGATCGCCGCCACGTTGCCGTTGGTATTGGGATAGACATAGCCAATCCAGTCGCTGCCCGAGTTCGTAGCCCTGGGCGGCCATGGGCCGAACTGGCTCTCGGGAAAAATGGCGTGGTCTGCGCCTGGGCCGCTACCGGGCAGAGCAGCGGCGCCGCGCGCAGCGCACGAATGGATAACGGACTCGGAATACGTGATGCGTGATGCGTGATGCGTGATGACAGGGGACCTCTCCTTTTGTCGTATCAACATCGAAGACAACACCACCACCGGCGGCTCATCCCGGGCAGGGTCCGGGCCGTTGTGAAAATCGGGTTTCGGGAGAGGGACGCCGCCGTGCTCTCGCTTCCCTGCCCCGCCGCTGGTGCTTGGCCAGCGTGTCCCTTCCCCATGACCGGAACAAGTCGCAGCCCGCGACCCGGCGCGCTCGGTGGTCGGTCGTCGAGCGTGCGGTGCTGGACGCGCTTCCCTACCCTGGGGTAACTTTGCGCGACCGCCCTGCCGCGCGGCGCGGGAGGCCAACATCGGAGACGCCACCATCAGCACGCTCGCCATCACCCCGTCCCACTACGACTTCAGTCCCATCCACGCCGCCATGCAGCCCTATGTCGATGGCGGGCTGGTGAGCGGGCTGGTGTCCGTGATCCTCAAGGGCAGCGCGGTCGTCGATGTCAAAACCTGGGGGCAGGCCGATCTCGAAGCCAAAACGCCGATGCAGGAAGACGCCATTTTCCGCATCTATTCCAGCACCAAGATCATCACCTCGGCGGCGGCGATGATGCTCCACGACCAGGGCGTGTTCGATCTGGACGATGCAGTGGCCGATTACGTCCCCGCGTTTCGCGACCTGCGGGTGCTGAAGCCGGGCGCGACCGATGTGACAGACACCGAGCCGCTGTCGCGGGCGCCGACCATCCGCGAGCTGATCAGCCACAGCTCGGGTTTCACCTACGGGCTGTTTCCCGAGACACCGGTGGACAGGCTCTACACCGAGCAGCGCATCATGGACATGAATTCGTCGCTGGAGGAGATGATCGACAAGCTCGCCGCGCTGCCGCTGATCTTCCAGCCCGGCACGCGCTGGAATTACAGCATCGGCATCGACATCCTGGGGCGCCTGATCGAGATCTGGACCGGGCAGAGCTTTCGCGATTTTCTGCGCGAGCGCCTGTTCGAGCCGCTCGGCATGGTGGATACGGATTTTCATGTACCGCCGGAAAAACATCACCGGCTGACCAAGAATTACACGCCCCTCGATCTGCGCGACAACATGAAGCCGGGGCTCAAGCCGTGCCCCGATCTGCTGATCGGCAGCGTGCTCGCGCCCAAGCGCTTTCATTCCGGCGGCGGCGGTCTGGTGGGCACCATCGGCGACTACACCCGCTTCATCCAGATGATCGTCAACGGCGGCGAGTGGAACGGCAAACGCTATCTGTCCGAGCAGGCGGTCGCGCTGATGCACACCAACCAGCTCGCGCCGGGCGTACAGGTGCGCCTGCCCACCTGGAAGATGCCGGACACGGTGTTCGGCGCCGGCTTCGCGATCAAGACTGCGCCAGCCGCCGGCGAGCCCGCGAGTGCCATCGGCGAATACCACTGGGGCGGCATGGCCGGCACCCATTCCTGGATCGCGCCGCGCGCCAACCTCGCCGGGTTGATCTTCACCCAGCGCGCCTACGGTTTCTGGCATCCGTTCAGCCATGAATTCAAGCGGCTGGCGTATCGGATCGCGGGCGACAACTGAAAAAAGCTTTTAACCAACAACAACCGGAACGGGGGATCTACCATGGGACGTGTCGAAGGAAAAGTAGCCATCATCACCGGCGGCGGCAGTGCGGGCATGGGGCGGGTAACGGCCGCGCTGCTGGCCCGCGAAGGCGCCAAGATCGTCGTGGGCGACATCAATGAAGCGGGCGCGCGCGCCACCGCCGAGCAGATCGTCGCGGCGGGCGGCGCGGCGGTCGCGATGCGCCAGGACGTCTCCAGCGAAGCGGACTGGGCCGCGATCGTGAAGCTCGCGCTCGATACCTATGGTCGCATCGATATTCTCGACAACAATGCCGCCATGTTCATCGCCAAGCCGCTGATGGAGACCAGCACCGAGGAATTCCGCCGCCAGAACGCGATCAATGTCGACGGCGTGTTTTTCGGCATGAAGGCGGTGATCCCGGTGATGGAGCGCACCGGCGGCGGCTCCATCATCAATATCTCGTCCGGTGCCGGCATCGTCGGCTTTGCGGCGGCGGGCGGCTACAGTTCGAGCAAGGGCGCGGTGCGACTCATCACCAAGTCGATGGCGCTGGAATGCGCGCAGCGCAAAAACAACATCCGGGTCAATTCCATCCATCCCGGGCCCATCCTCACCCCCATGCTGGAGCAGGGCATGCAGGATCTCGGCGGCACCGCGCAGGTGCGCGGCATGTTCGAGCAGATGGCGCCCATGGGCCGGCTCGGCGAACCCCTGGATATCGCCAACGGCGTGCTCTACCTGGCCAGTGAGGAATCCAGGTACGTCACCGGCGCCGAGCTGGCGATCGATGGCGGTTTCATCGCTCAATAGTTTCATCGCTCAATAACAGTGCGGACAGAACACCGCGGACAGTAAAACCGCGCCGCGCGCCATGACCGGAATCAATGACCCGGCCACCAGGCCGGGCCATTCCGGGTGGTTATTGGCATTACCCTGGGCTATGCTCGGGACTGATCCGGCCGCGCGCGGCGGCCCGGGACGCGCATAACCATCGCCCACCGGCACCTCACCGCGCTCCGCCATACCCGATTTCCAACCGAGATGCCGACCCCGGCATCGGGAGCCAAAGCCATGACCTACGACCTCATCATCAAGAATGGCACCGTCATCGACGGTTCCGGACTGCCGCGCTACCGCGCCGACGTAGGCGTGATCGGCGGCAAGATCGCCCACATCGGCCGCATTCGCGAGCCGGCCAAACAGGTCATCGACGCCGAAGGCCAGGTGGTCACGCCGGGCTTCGTCGACGGCCACACCCATATGGACGCCCAGATCAACTGGGATCCCCTCGGCACCTGCTCGGTGTGGCACGGTATCACCACGGTGGTGATGGGCAACTGCGGCTTCACGCTGGCGCCCTGCGCCGCCAAGGACAAGGCGCTGGTGGTGCGCAATCTGGAGCGCGCCGAGGACATCTCCGGCGAGGCCATGGCGGCGGGCATCGACTGGAACTGGGAGACCTTCGCGGACTACCTCAACACCCTCGACCGCCTGCCCAAGGGCATCAACTACAGCGGCTACATCGGCCACTCGGCGCTGCGCACCTACGCCATGGGCGAGCGCGCCTTCTCCGAGGCGCCCACCGCCGACGAAATGCGGGCGATGAAAGCCGAGCTGGAATCCGCCATGCGTGCCGGCGCCATCGGCTTCTCCACCTCGCGCACGCGCAACCACCAGACTCCGGACGGTCAGCCGGTGGCGAGCCGCGTCGCCACCTGGGACGAGGTGCGCGAACTGGTGGGCGTACTCGGCGACCTCGACGCCGGTCTGGTTGAAATCGCCAACGAGGAAGTGGGCCGCGATCCCCAGGCCCAGCGGGAATACCAGGTACGGCTGCGGGATCTCGCGCTGGCGTCCGGTCGACCCCTCACCTTCGGCATGTTCAGCAGCCGCCGCGCGCCCGATATCTGGCCGCCCTACTTCGATCTGCTCGACGAGACCGCCGCCATGGGCGGGCGCATGTTCACCCAGGTTCACAGCCGCGCGCTCAATGTGCTGATGTCGTTCGAAACCCGACTGCCGTTCGACAAGTTCCCGGTGTGGAAGGAACTGCGCAAAAGGTCGCTCGCCGAGCAGGAGGCGGCGTTGCGCGATCCCGCCATTCGCGCCCAGCTGGTCGAATCGGCGAATGGCAATCACATGGAGCAACAGGGCGTGGGCGCCGAGATGCGCCGCCCCGACTACGACTGGCTGCTGGTCATGGACAGTGTCGCCGGGCCGCACCGCACCGTCGCCGAGCTGGCACGGGAGCGCGGCAAGGATCCGGTCGAGGTGATGATCGAGATCGCCCTCGAACACAGGCTGAAAGTGTTTTTCCGCCAGCCGCTGTTCAACGAAGATCAGGATCATGTGCTCGCCATGATGCGTCACCCGCGCTCGGTGGTGACCTTCTCGGACTCCGGCGCGCACGTCTCCCAGATCATGGACTCCTCGCTGCAAACCCATGTGCTCAGCCACTGGGTGCGGGAGAAAGGCGCGCTCGGTCTCGAAGAAGCAGTGCGCATGCTGACCCTGGAACCCGCGACCGCCTGGGGCTTCGACGACCGCGGCCTGATCCGCGTCGGTATGGCCGCCGACCTGATCGTGTTCGACCCCGCCAAGGTCGCGCCCCTGATGCCCGAAGTCCGCCACGACCTGCCCGCCGGTGCGCGCCGCCTGGTGCAGAAAGCCGCCGGCATCTCGACCACCGTGGTCAACGGCCAGGTGCTGATGCGCAACGGCGAGCACACCGGCGCCTATCCGGGGCAACTGCTGCGCGGGCCTCTGGCGGCGCATCGCTGAGACACGTGCCGGATGCGCCGCTGCGCGGCTTATCCGGCCTACGAAAACGCGCTGCCGCCGGAGGCCGGGGTAGGGTGGATAAGCGCAGCGCATCCACCATCGGCCCTGCCGCCGGCGCAGGGGCAAGCGCAGCGCGATCACTTTCCCGCCCGGATCATGAGCACCGGCATAGTGAAGTTTACTGCGCCCCCGCTGCCGGCAAAGGGCGCCATCGACTCCCGGGCGGCGGTAGCCAGCCGCGCGAACTGATCGTCGTCGAGCAGGCCGCCCAGGGTCCAGGCGCAGGCGTGCTCGGTGGCGACCAGTGCGTCGATGGATGCGAAGGTCACGGCACCGTCGCTGCGGAACACCTCGGCGTCGCGAATGCCCGCCTGTCGACAGAGGTCGTGCAACAACTCGCGATCGCCACAGCGAAACGGTGCCCTGAACGCCTCGGCCACCGCTTCCCCGAACAGCCGGTGCAGCAGTTCGCTGAGCACCGCATAGCCCGGCGAATGATCCAGAGCGTCACAGACCGCAACCACCAGCCGGCCGCCCGGCCTCCGCACCCGCAGTGCTTCGCGCAGGGCGCCGACCCGATCGTCGAAAAACATCAATCCGAACTGGCTGACCACGGCGTCGAATTCACCGTCTCCGAAGGGCAGGGCCTCCGCGGCTCCCTCCAACCAGCGAATCCGCGATAGCCGCTCACGGGCGACCGCCAGCATCTCCGGGTTGCTGTCCAGGCCGGTCACCGACCCCTGTCCATCCAGGCGCGCGAACACCGCGCGCGTCAGCGCACCCGTGCCGCAGGCCACATCCAGCACCCGCTGCCCGGGGCGGATTTCCGCGGCATCCGCCACCACCGCGCCCCACTGCCCGAACAGCGCCGGCACAAAACGGTCCTCGTAGATTTCTGCCGGCGTACGTTCGTCATCCATCGTTGTCTCCGCATTCATTGCGCGACCTCCCGGTTGCCGTACAGGGTGCCGGCGCTCGGCCATTGCCGTGACCGAGCTACCGGCCTAAGCTGGGGCTGTCCCGGTCTTCGCGGCAGCACCGGGAAAACCGAACCCTTCACCAGCCGAGTTACAGCCTAAACGGAGATGAACGCAGGGAACCACGGCAGCGCGTCCGAACCACTTGACCCATCGTCCGGAACAGCGCAGGGATGCCCGCTGACCCCCGAGATTGACGGCGGTGTCGCTGGCGACCCCATCTCCGATGTCCTGGAGACCATCCGCCTGCGCGGCGCCGTGTTTTTCCTCTGGGAGCCGCGCTGGCCCTACGCCACCGGGGTGGCCGACGGGCGGCGGATCGGCGACTACATCGCGCCCGGCACCGATCTGGTGATCTCCTACCATATCGTCACCGAAGGTCCCTGCTGGGCTGCGGTCTCCGGGGAGGCGCCGCTGCGCCTGGATACCGGCGATATCCTGGTGCTGCCGCGGGGCGACGCCTACAAGATCGCCAACGAGCCCCAGTACCCGACCGCAGCCGAGGAGGCCGCCTCGATCGAGTTCTTTCGCCTGATGGCCGCCGGCGAACTCCCGGCAGTGGTCGCCGGCGGCGGCCCGGAGCCCAGGCGCAACGGCCTGATCTGCGGCTTTCTCGGTTGTGATCTGCATCCCTACAATCCGCTGCTGTCGGCCCTGCCGGCGATGATCCGGGTACCGCCGCCGCCGGCGGGGGAGGATCCGCTGTCGCTGCTGATCCATTTCGCCTGCAGCGAGGCCCGGCAGAACCGGGGCGGGGAGCGCTGCCTGCTCGCCAGACTCAGCGAAACCCTGTTCGTGGAGGTGCTGCGCCGCTACCTGCGCAACCTCGAAGGTGGCGGCGCCGGCTGGCTGCACGGCCTCCGCCACCCACTGGTGGGACGCGCCCTGCGCCTGCTGCACGGAAGGCTGGACCATCCCTGGACCCTGGCCGAACTGGCGCGCGAAGCGGGTGCCTCGCGCTCCAGCCTGAGCGAGAAGTTCACCGCGGTCGTCGGTCTGCCGCCGATGCGGTATCTGCTGCGCTGGCGCATGCAGGTCGCCGCCAACCGCCTCGCGGACGGCGCCGCCAAGATCTGCGCGGTGGCCCGGGAGGTGGGCTACGAATCCGAAAGCGCCTTCAGCAGGGCCTTCAAGCGCGAAGTCGGGCAGTCGCCGGCAGCCTGGCGCGCGCAACGGCTCAACAGATCTGCGGCGGCTGCTCTTCGCTGAGCATGTCGATCACCCGCGCCACGACCTGCCCGCTGGTGCGCGCCGCCTGGTGCAGAAAGCCGCCGGCATCTCGACCACCGTGGTCAACGGCCAGGTGCTGATGCGCAACGGCGAGCACACCGGCGCCTATCCGGGGCAACTGCTGCGCGGGCCTCTGGCGGCGCATCGCTTAGACACGTGCCGGATGCGCCGCTGCGCGGCTTATCCGGCCTACGAAAACGCGCTGCCGCCGGAGGCCGGGGTAGGGTGGATAAGCGCAGCGCATCGACAACGGCTTGCGCAGGACGGCGGGACCGGGCGAGCGCACCGGGGTTTGTCCGCCCTGCGCCAAACTACTGTCTTTCCCGCAGCCGATTGCGCGCCAGTACCCAGCGATGGACTTCGCTCGGTCCCTCGTAGATCCGCATCACCCGCACCCGCTGCGCCATGAGTTGCAGTGGCAGCTCCTTGGTCATACCCATGGCGCCGTGGGCCTGCATGGCCCAGTCGATGACGTCGGTGGCGAGTTCGGTGCCGTAGAGCTTGATCATGCTGGCCTCGGTGCGCACATCGGCGCCCGCATCCTGCCGGCAGGCGGCGTGCCAGAGCATGAGTTGCAGACAGTGGATGCGGGTCTCGGCATCGGCCACCCACCACTGGATCGCCTGGCGGTCCGCCAGCAGCGCGCCAAAAGTGGTGCGCTCGTTGGCGTGCTGGCAGAGCATGGCGAGCGCACGCCGCGCCATACCCAGGCACCAGGCGCCCATCTGCAGGCGGCGCACGATCAGGCGCAGTTGCATGGGCGCGAAACCCTGGCCCTCGGCGCCCAACAATTGCGATGCCGGCAGGCGGCAGTTGTCCAGCACCACCTCGAAAGTGGTATGGCCGCCGATGATGGGAATGGCGCGCGCCACTTCGAAGCCCGGCGTGCCGCGGTCCACCACAAACGCCGAGATGCCGCCGCGTGCGCCCCGTGCCGGGTCGGTGACCGCCATCACCACCGTGAAATCCGCCTCGTCCACCTTGCTGACCCAGATCTTGCGGCCGTCGAGCACCCAGTCGTCGCCGTCGCGCCGGGCACGGGTGATCATCGCCGCCGGGTCCGCGCCGGCACCGGGTTCGGAAATTGCGATGGCGGAGATCGTCTCGCCGCGCGCATAGGGCTCCAGATACTTGACGCGCTGGGCGTCGTTCACCGTGGCCTGGAGCATGTGCAGGTTGGGCGAGTCGGGGGGGAAGGTAAAAGGCGTCACGGTACGCCCAAGCGCTTCATTCACCCCCACCATTGCAAGCGCCGGCAACTCGGCGCCCCCCGTGGCGGCCGGGCAGTCGAGACCCCACAAACCCAGCTCGCGGCATTGCCGGTGCAGGGGTGCCAGCTCCTCCGGTGTCAGGTGATAGCCCCCACCCTCTGCTTCGCGGGCCAGCACGGTGGCTTCCAGCGGCATCAGCGCCGCGTCCACGAAACGGTTCACCGTGGTGTTGATGAGGCGGTATTCCTCGTCGAGATCGAAATTCACAAGGCGCTTCTCAGGCAGGGCAATCAGTGAGTGGGAACACGCATCCGCCGCGCACCGTAGCGCGCATCGGCGTACAGGCCCGAGGGGTACGGACGTGGGTGCCGATTCATTCGGCACTCCGGATTCGAGCAAAACCGTCTCTGGTCATGTGGATCGATGAATTGATGACTTGTGCCGGGATGAAGGATATTTCGCGGCTGTTGTTCCCGGTTCGGAACGTCATCAACGTCGACGGCCTCATTGCCGTTCCAGAACATTTTTCTGGAACGCGCGAATCCGCTCCGCATTTTTCCCCAGATCGCTTTTCCCGACCCGGGATTTGGAGCGGATGTCGATGCGGCTCTCGCGCTCAGTGCCGGCGACGCGAATCACCACATCGTCCTCGAAGCCGTACCAGAAGCTGGATTCCGTGGCCTCGATGCGACCCAGGTCGGGCACGGCCGCGACGATCTCCCAGCCCAGATCGCGGGCGCTGGCGAGAGCCCTGTCAAACGCGATTCCGGAAGCGGTCGGCAGCACGATGGGCTGGATATCCGGATAGGCAGCAAGCTGCTGGCGGGCGCTGTCGGCGCCGTCGTAGGAGACGGGGTTGGGCGCGTCGGCGCGCAACGGGACGATGGCGCCGAACGGCGGCGGATTATCGGTATCAGTGGTGATGTCATGGATGGGGGGTACCGCGCGTGCCTGCTGGAGAATTTGCCAGGGAATCCACACCACGATCGCCGCGATCCCCAGCGCGATCATCAGCTTGCTACCCTGGCCCTGGCGGACATTCGGGATCAGCAGCGCCACTGTGACCAGCGCGAGGACGCCCATCCCGATATAGGCGGAGTAACGCATCAGCAGGAACCCGAAGCGAAAATCCCACAGCCCGAGGCGCGCGCCGGGGCCGCCGACAAGCAGCGCCAGTCCCGTCAGCAGAGCTATGATCAAGAGGACAGTAGCAGTTTTCATGGGCTGGGCCTGCGGCGAACGATAGACCTGCGGTGAAACGCCCCAGCGGTCATCAGGGGCAGGATGCCGGCTGTCGTTATCAGCGCTCATCCTAAAGTAAAGAATACCGGAGTTCGGGCGCTCAAGTGCCTGGGACATGACGGAGCCATCCACGGCCGGTACGCCGCCGGACAGATCGCCGGCGGGAGAACAACATCATGATGGAACCCGAATCTCGGCCATAGCGGTCAACACAACTGCGCAACCATTACGCGGATTCGACGGCCTGGAATGGTTTCTGGTTTCGGGACGACGACATCGTCATCGCCACCTACGGCAAGTCCTGCAACCCTTGATGAAGGCCGGCGTCATGTCAATGCTGGCCGACTCGATGCGTGCAGGCGGGCAACCCTGTTCGCCCAGCTTGGCGGCGATGGCCGCGACGGTCTTGGACTCGCGCCCTGAGGCCACGGCCAACACCCGGCGTCAGGGTTCACTGGGCCGGGTTGTACCCGCCCTCGACGCCGGGTGTCAGCCAAAATGCCACCGAACCCACCCGCTCGGAATTCAAGACAGGCAAAAAAGCTAACCTGCCTTTGGCTTCGGCTTGAATACATGGCTACGGCCCGAGCCCCAAATAAACACGCCGCAAAACAGGAGCAACAACCCATAGTAAGCCATGTATTTGCCGTATTGTCCGCCCCCGACGTAGAAGGGGAACACCGAGCGGTAACTCAGCCCTGTCGCTTGGTGGCGAGCCTCGATAATACCCACATAGCCGCCATTTTCCACGAAGGGATACCGAACACTTATCGTGCCTGCTCCATACGATTTTGGCTCTTCGTAGAAAACCGTGGCTCTTTCTACCGCTTCCGGCCCTCCCAAGTCCTCGTAAATCGCCTTGCGACCGACATTCTTGACGTCGCGGACAATCCGAAAGTCGATATCCATAACTCGCAGTTCATCGCTGATGAAGTCGATTACAAAAATCGCCTTGGTGGCCACTGGAATATCCTCACAAAACTCCTGAGAAGCGCGCTCCTGTGGAAGATAGCCGGTAAAGTGCGCGGTGTATGGCCCGATCTTGATCAAGCACACGTCATCCTCCATGGAGACGCCACCGTGGCCTAACGCGGTTGCCGACGCGAAGAGTAAACTCATCCCTACCCACAGGCCAAGCGTCAACCGCGAGACGCCCGGATGTGTACGATTTATTTTATTTCGGATCATCAGACAACCAGCGCTCGCGTCGCAAACCACTGTCAAAAGAAGCTCGGGAGAATTGATCCGCCAAGTTCCTGATAGTAACGTTTCCCTTGATCGTCGTTGTAGAACAATAGCCCCGCAAAGCGACTGTCAGGATCGTCGATCAGCCCCGTCATGCGATATTGTTCCCAAAGCGTATCGGATGCCACGATGACAACATCCTTGGTCTCTCCTGGATCGATGACATCAACCGAAACCGAGAGGCCATCGCGCGCCACCATTTCCTCGCCTTCGACAATTTTACCCTCGGCGACTTTGGCGTTTACAAACCGGATATTGGCCGTAACAAATTCATCAATGCGCAAAGGCCGCGCGCCGTTATTGGTCATTTTGGCATTGATGGTCAGGCTTCTACCCTCCAGCTTGTAGGAAGCATTCTCCACTTCGATCTTCAGATCGCCAGTCGGGACGTCCAAACCGTTGACGACGACCTTGCCCGTCTGCAACGGAATCGTGAGGGGGTACTTCCATTCAGCCCACAGATATCCCGTGAGAATAATTGTTAATGTCAGCGTGAAGAATATGGCCGAACCAACAAAATCTCTTCTGGTCAGAAGTTCATTTGCACGGTCGTTTCCAAGCGCCCTAATGCGCATGAACCTTGGGATGAACAGTTCCTTTCGGATCAGCCAGAACAGCAACCATGCGACACCCATGGCAATCCAAACCAAGTGCCAACCGATGACGCCACCCAGCCCAACAGTCTCCAGGTCAACAGTTTCGCCTGTAAGCAGTGTTGCGTTGTTGACAAAAGGGGCATCCGTGTCCGCCTTATCAATCTCAAGCCAGGTTCCTTTTCCGATAAGAGAGCCCGCATCCAACACATTGATCAACGGGTGGACATGATAGCGACCCGGGATTCGCGCGCGCAGGACAACCTTGTATTCGTACACTTTACCCAATGGAAAGGCCGTCGACCGCATCATGGGCACACCATTTACTTCCGAATGCACCCTGAGGAAGGTTGGACCAGGCACACCGACATTGAGGTAAGCGGTGTCGGCGATGCTCGGCAGGGTTTCCGGCCAGGACGTGGACGGGATGAACTTTCCCGAGATGGTAACCGTATCGCCCACCTTGGCCTTGAGGGGCGTAACCTGAGTGTCAAACCAATGCACCGTCCTCATCCGCATGCTCGCCAATTGAGCGCGCTCACCGTGGGCCAGGAGTTCTCCGGAGAACAGTACCAGCGCCGACAACAGGATCGAAGCAAGCCCCAATCTCGAACGCATTTTTTCTACAGCCATCACAATCTGTTTTGTAGTGCCCACGCCTTATTCCCCTCGATTTCGATCAATTACTTGTTGGAATGCGGGTTGATTTTGCTCACACGATACGCTTGGCGAACGTCACCAGCCTATTCACATAAGAACCTGCCCACAGAAAGATGGCGTAGACAACGATACTCACAAAGCCGGCAAACACGGCCGTCAAGGGCACTACCGAGCCGCCGAACGTGCGCAGAGTGGAACTCTCGATAATTCGCAGGTATTCGGGCGTAGTGGTACGGATGTATTCGTACCCCA
The DNA here is from genome assembly GCA_050250395.1 of Porticoccaceae bacterium. Lineage (GTDB taxonomy): Bacteria > Pseudomonadota > Gammaproteobacteria > Pseudomonadales > Porticoccaceae > JAGPUQ01. The sequence continues at coordinate 4,113 of JBFWOQ010000030.1, read as the reverse complement.
TCAAATCGGCCAGCGACAGCAGCATGCCATTGAACTCCACCGGCGTCCTGTATGCCGCGATCAGGGGCCAGTTCAATGGGTATACCAGGGCGCCGAACAAACCGGCACCTATGAACGCGGAAACGACGAGACTGCGGGTCATTACCAGCGCACAATCGAGCAGAATGGCAACCCCGATGTACGTCGCCGGAAAGACAAAAGTTAGCGGAAAGTAGGTAAATTGATAGAAATTGAGATAGTGGCTGGCCCAAGCCACCAGACATAGCAGCGTAGTTAAAGCGGTCGCCATGATGGGCAGGCGCACTCGTTGCCATATGCCGTAGGTGAAGGCTCCTATGGGCATCAATAGGGTAAGCGGCGTCACCAAAGGCCACCACCGACGATCCTTCCAATCCGTCCAGTAATCCCAATCCCCCGCCGTCAAGGTGAACTGGATCTGGATGCCGAGAGTGAGGAAAGTAAACAACACCAAAATCAGGATCCCGTCGAGCCGCCGATAGAGCTTTATGGCCGCCGGGTTGTTAAGCGACTCCATGTCGAGAATCTGCGCCCTAGCCTCTTTGACCTCCTTGGCCCGCAACTCTTCTGATTGCACTTCGTTCATTTGGGCGACACCTCGTGCTCTTGAAATGACAATGGTCCGAGAGTGTGCGGCGGCTGTCCGCAGAAAAAGAATCCCCGCAAGTGTGCTTGCGGGGACCCGGGAATTACCACTTTAAACGCCGATATCTCTCGATAAAGGGACAGTTCTTGACGACGAAGAGATCAAGCCGCCTGGCGACTTCTGAGGGCAGTCACTTGTGCGATGGAACGGCCCATGTAGGTGAAGAGCTGCACGACCAGCGGTACAAAGAAGAACAGCGACCAGCCCAGCAACACGAAGCCCCAATGGATCGGTGCCGCAAACAATTCTTCTGCGTAGAAGAACGTGTGGCCCCACTCATTGAACCCATAGTTCGGCATGATCATGAGGATGCCGACAACCACCGCCAAGAACGGCAGCGACACCTTGTTCATATAGGCCGGCAGACGGGTGTGCGCCCAGATGAACGTCGGGATCAGCATCGCGGTCAGGAAAGGCAGCGAGAAGTAGAAAATGATGATGTGGGTCGGGGTAAAGTCGGTATCCCGAATCGTCACCTGATGCCAAGCAGCGTCGGATTCCACCGAGGTGATCGCTACCATGGCAGCCCACAACCCCATGACGGTAAACACGCCAAGCAGCTTCCAGTAGCGGCTTAACTCGAGTTCGGGGCCGATCTTGCTGGCGTCCGTTTCGCGCGTCATCCACAAATAAACGGACATACCAACGGTAAACAGGCCCAGCACGATGATTTCGCCGTACAGGAGCGGCATCCAATAGGTATGGAACTCCGGGGAGAAATAGTCGGTTCCCGTCGAAAACGCCATCATGCCCATGTAAAGACGCAACCCGGCGCCCACCGCCAACACCAGTGCGCCAAAGCCCCAGGCAATCCGGTTTCGCTTGAAGTGCCCGGCGGTCTTGCTGCCAAAGCTCTCGCGGGAGCCGACAGCCAGGTCGTTAGTAGCGCGTGTCTGTGCCATATCAAATACCCCTATACAATGGTGTCAGTCAGTAGTTCGATTAACCGTACGCGCCCGATATCCGCCGGACGACCACCTCACCGAAGACTGCTGGCTTGGATAGCACCATGAAGTGCAGGACCGCTCTTCATGATCATACGTTATTTTATGGAGGGAACTATAGGCAAGCCGCCCGGCACAGATACAGGGCAATAGGTGACAGGGATGGTGCAGAAAGTGACACTGCCTTCTGGTCCTGACCCGCATTTCTGGCGATACACCCATGCCGAGGAACATTCGGAGAGATCACGTCCGGGCACTCGGAAGACCTTTGCCGCTTGGCGCTGGCGTGCGAAAATTACGGGCCAAGCAAACATTCCATCGCGAAGCCGCCCCGCAGACTCTGACCGCTGAATATTTGCAGTCGCGGTGACCCGCTGCGGGGCCGTGGTCAGAGAGATAACATGACAGAACCACACGGCTCCATGCACCCCGCCGACAAGCTGGCGGTCGCGGCACAACCACCGACGCCCGATAGCCGCTTCGTCAACGCCAGCTATGCCAACATGGTATTCCACACATTGGGGGGCGGGTCCGAGGTACGCGCTATTTTCGAGCGCCATGGCCTGCACAAGTCGCTGCTGGAAGACTCGAGCGCGCCGGTTCCATTCGAGGATCTGGCGCAAGCCGTGTTCGCGGTCATGGCGGCGCAGGATCTGCCTACTGCGGGCCTGTCGCTCGGCTCCAAGCTCCATGTTTCCAAGCACGGCACCATCGGCATGGCGGTCATCTCCGCCGAAACGGTAGGGCAGGCGATCAAGGACATCGCCAGGTACTACCAGACGACCGTAACCTTCTGCGACATGGCCATGTTCTACGAGGGGGACCGGGTTATCCTGGAGCTCAAGGAAGCGTTCACCAGCCCTGAAGTCAAGGTGATCGTGGTCGAAGCGCTGATGCTGACGCTGCAAAACGCCCTCGAATTCGTCAGCGGCCAGCCACTCACCGAGAGCCGGATCATCTTCGGGTATCCCCCACCGCCCTATGCGGACCAGTACGATCTGTATTTTTCCGGCAAGACCGAGTTCGACGGCGATCGCCACCTGATGATTCTGCCGGCATCCTTCCAAGAAGTACGTTGCGTCTCGGCCGATGCCCGCATCCACCGCATGGCGGAAGAGCAACTCCAGCACCAGATGCACGAGCTGCGCGCCCACAACATCACCGCCCAGCATATCCTGGCGGAATTGCGCAAAAATCCCGCCGCGATGCCGACACTCAAGGAAATGGCCAAGGCGTTCAGCCTTTCGTCACGCACCCTGATCCGCCACCTGCAAACGGAAGGTGCTACCTACCGCGACCTGCGCGAGAGTATCCACAAGCAAATGGCGATGGATTCGCTGCGCAATTCCGACCTGTCCATCGACGCCATCGCGATGGAATTGGGTTACGGGGACACCACCAGTTTTCGCCGCGCCTTCAAACGCTGGTGCGGCTGCTCGGCGTCCGAGTACCGGGAACGCAGCCGCCGTGAATGAAGCGGCCCTGATCATCCGCTGGCGCATCCGCGCCGGCGGGAGGCATCCAACACACCCAGTCCGGGAGGACACCCATGGCAAATCAAGGCATTCAAATTTCCCTGGCCGGCAAGGTCGCGCTGGTCACTGGCGCGGCGCGCGGGCTCGGGGCCGAAATCGCAGCCACTTTTTCCCGCGCCGGCGCCGCGGTCATGATCGCGGATATCCTGGAGGATCAGGGGCGCGAGACTGCCGCTGCGATCCAGGCCAGTGGCGGGCAGGCGGCCTTTATCCGCCAGGACGTGACCCGCGAAGCCGACTGGGAGACCACCGTCGCCGAAACGGTACGGCAACTGGGCGGCCTGGATATCGTGGTCAATAACGCTGGCATCGAGATCTGTGCCCTGGTCGAAAACACCGAGTTGAAGGATTTCCAGCGCATCCTGGATATCAATGTCACGGGGGTCTTTCTGGGCCTGAAAGCCGCCTGCAAGGCGATGAAGCCGGGTGGCGCAGCGGGTCGCGGCGGCGCCATCATCAATCTGTCGTCGGTGGCGGGGTTGCGCGGCTTCTCGGGCCTCAGCGCCTACTGCGGCAGCAAGGGCGCTGTCAAACTGCTGACCAAGGCCGCCGCCGTCGAATTCGGCTTTCTCAACTACGGCATCCGGGTGAATTCCATTCATCCCGGTCTGATTCCGACCGATATGGGCAATGCGGTGCTGAAGGGGTTTGTGGCGGCGGGTCTCGGCAAGGACGCCGCCACCGTGCAGCAGGCGTTCGAGCGCGGTACTCCGCTGGGGATGAAAGGCACCCCGTCCGATATCGCCAAGGCAGCCCTGTTTCTGGCGAGCGATCAGTCGCCCTGGGTCACCGGCGCGGAAATCGTGGTCGATGGCGGGACTACCGCCACCTGACCCCAGGTCACTAGCCCGCTTCGCTCACCGATTGTGGAGTGGAGTTGCGCAGGGGCGCTGTTGGCGGCGCTGGAGAACCATTGGTGGGCCATCGGCGTCCTGTCTGGCGTTGGGGCCGGACCCGAGAGGCGGTTTTG
>JBFWOQ010000029.1:0-35112 GCA_050250395.1 Porticoccaceae bacterium | reverse complement strand
CGAAGGTGAAGGCGCAGATGACCGGCGTCTGCGGGTGGCAATTGGTGACGTAGTTGGCCATGCGGCCGCTGCTGGTCGGCACCATGATGCCGTGGGCGCCGATGGATTCGGCGAGCTTCACCGCCGCCGCGGCGACCTGCTGTTTGTCGTCGCCGAGGATGAGCTCGTCGGTAAAGCGCAGGCCGCGGCTGTTTTCGATCGAGCGCGCGATGCGATCCAGCATTTCCACGCAGCGCACCGGGTATTTGCCCACCGTGGTCTCGCCCGACAGCATGATGGCGTCGGCCTCTTCGTACACCGCATTGGCGACATCGGTGACCTCCGCGCGGGTCGGCGTCGGGTTCTGGATCATGGATTCGAGCATGTGGGTGGCGACGATGACACGCTTGCCCTGTAGCGCGCACAACCGCACGATGCGCCGCTGTACGCGCGGCAGAAATTCGATGGGAATCTCTACGCCGAGATCGCCGCGCGCGACCATGATGCCGTCGGCGGCGGCAACGATTTCATCGAGGTTGGTCAAGGCTTCCTGATTCTCGATCTTGGCGATCAGTTTCACCGTGCAGCCGGCGCCGAGCAGGTCGCGCGCCTGGGCGATGTCGGCGGCGCCGCGCACGAACGACAGCGCAATGAAATCCGCGCCCTGTTCGCGGGCGAAGACGATGTCCCGCTTGTCCTTTTCGGTGATGCCCGGCAGGTTGATGCGGATGCCGGGCAGGTTGACGTGGCGCTTGCTCTTGAGCACGCCGCCGTCGGTGACCCGGCAGCGCATCGAGCGCTTGCCCTTGCTCAGGACTTCGAGATTGATGAGGCCATTGTCCAGAGTGATCTTGTCGCCCACCGCGACATCGCTGATGAGGTCGGCGTAATTGACCTGAATCGAAGTCGTCTCGACATCGGTTTCGCCGAGCGGCACGACGGAGATCTCATCGCCGTCGTGGAGATTCATGTCGTGGGCCAGATCGCCGGTGCGAATCTCCGGCCCCTGGGTGTCCACCATGATCGCCACCGGATGGTTGCGGTTCGTGTTGAGGGCGTGGATACGGCTCATCACCTCGCCGTGGGAAGCGTGGTCGCCGTGGGACAGGTTGAGCCGGGCCAGATTCATGCCGGCATCGGCGAGTTTTTGCAGCATCTCCGTCGACTCGGTCGCCGGCCCGATGGTGCAGATGATTCTGGTTTTACGCATGGCGCGCACTCGCGGCAGGATGGAAACTGTGTTCGGTCGCGACTCCGTGCAGCGGCACGTCCCAGGATGTGGGACGCAATTGCGGTACCTGCTGAAAGCCGTGGGCGAGGCCGATGAGCAGCGGGCGCTTTGCGGGCCGCCCGCGCAGGCACGCGAGACTGCGATCGTAAAAGCCCGCCCCCTGGCCGAGGCGGTTGCCGGCGGCGTCGAAAGCCACCAGTGGCAGGAAAATCAGATCCAGACTCCAGATGGGGGTCGGGCGGCACAGGCGCGGTTCCGGAATGCCGAAGCGATTCAAAATCAGGGGTTCTCCCGCATCGTGACGCACAAAGTACAGCCGGTTGTGGCCCAGGGGATGCAGCACGGGCAGATAGCAGGCCTTGCCCAATGCGGTGGCCAGCTCCAGCGCCGGTTGAGGATCGATTTCGCCGCCACAGGCCCGATAAAACGCTATGCGCCGGGCGCGCCGGAAGGCGCTCATACCGGCGATCACCCGGCACAGCCCGGCGCTGGCCTGCGCCTGTTGGCGTGGGTCGAGCGCGCGGCGTACGCGGCGCAGCGCGGTGCGCAGGGCCTGGTTGGTTTCCGGGTAAGGGGAGTTGGATTCCGGACAAGGCAATGCGCAACCGGATGCCGCTGCAAAGCCGCTCGGGTTGCCGGAAGCGCCTGCGGGATGGCTCATCGGGTACCGGTGTTCCCGGGTGAGGGTGTAGGTAAAAAAGGCCCCGAAATGCCGCTGCCAAGGCTGCCTTGAACCGAAGGCTCAAGGTGGGAATCTCCGGCGGGCTTCAGGCTTTCCGACGCGCGGACATGCACAACGGCCCTGATTGGAGAAACCCATGGTGACGATATCGGCCAAGGACGTTTTTGACTGGCGAACACCCCAGGGTGCATCGATTATAGACGCATGGTGTGACGTTCACACCTGTCATTCAGCGCTGCCACGCGGTCGCGTCTGCCCGGATTTCCCGGTTCAGGTTGCGGTATTGGCCCGGTCATTGATTCCCGTCAGTGCAATACCCGAGCAACCGCCTACACTGGTTTTCGTAACCCAAATCCCGAGGTCGCTCATGAATACGATGAACGGAGATGCAAGCGGCGAACTGATGGTGACGGCATTTTGTCTGTTGGTGTTTGGCGTGTTCCTCGCCATTGTGGTGGCCAACTTGTTCTGATGTGAAAGGCCGGATGTGAAACGCCTGATATGACAGGCCTGTTGTGAAACCGGCCTGCCGCGGGGTGGCGGCGGGGGCTGCGGGTCCGCGGATTTTTTACTCGCGGGCGAGTGCTTCGGCAAAACGCGCCGCCCCGCGGCCCCGGGCAAAATATTCCGGTTCGCCCAGCGCCCAGACTTCGCCCAGCATCTGATAGCCGCCGTCCACCGCCAGCACTTCGCCGGTCACGAAATCGCCGGCGCGTGCGCTCAGATAGACGCAGGCCTCGGCGATGTCCCACACATCGCCGGCGCGGCGCATGGGGTTGGCGTAGCGGAATTTTTCCGCGGCTTCGCGTGAATAGTTGCGCAAACCGGAAGAGGCGATGGCGCCGGGCGCGATGCAATTGACCCGGATGCCGAGCGGCGCCCACTCCACCGCGACACTCTTGCTCAGATAGACGACGCCGGCGCGCGCCGCGGCGGTGTGGGTGGTTTGCAGGGTGCCACGCTGAATGTTCACCACGATATTGACGATGGTTCCAGGCCGGCCCGCATCGCGCCAGCGCCGCGCGGCGGCCTGCATCATGTACCAGGTACCGTTGAGATTGGTGTCGATCACGGCTTTCCAGCCGTTCACGGAATAGTCGAGAGAGTCCTGCGCGAACTGGCCCCCCGCGCTGTTGACCAGCACGTCGAGGCCGCCGCATTCGTCCCATACGCGATCGAACAGCGCCTGAACCTGTTCCGGGTCGCGGATGGTCATGGCCTGGGTGAGCACCTCGGCGCCGCAGGCGGCGCGGATGCCGGCGGCGGTTTCCGCCAGGGCTTCCGGCCGGCGTCCGCAGATCACCACACGCGCGCCGAGCCGGGCGTACAGGTAGGCGCTGGCGCGGCCGATGCCGCTGCCGCCGCCCGAGATGAGCACCACCTGGCCGGCGCACAGGCCGGGCTCGAACACGGTGGCATGGGTGGCGAGCTCGGCGTCGTCGAGTCCGAACAGGGCCTTGTCGTCGTCCGCAACAGGGTGGTCGGTCACGCGGTCTCCGGCTGGGCGGCTGCGGTGGGTGGCATCAGGGTGTCTCGAACCAGGCGGGCTTGCCGTTGGGCCAGACCTCGCCCCACAGCTGCTGGCCGCCGTCCACCGTGAGGCATTCGCCGGTGATGAATTTGCCCGCGCTGGCGCCGAGATAGACCGCCGCTTCCGCGATATCCATGGCGTCGCCGCAGCGCAGCATGGGGTTGGCGCGATGGAAGTGCGCGGAGGCTTCCTCCGGATAGACCTCGAGGCCCGGCGTGGCGATGGTGCCGGGCGCCACGCAATTGACGCGAATCTTGAGCGGTGCCCACTCCACCGCCAGACTGCGGCTGGCGAAGATCACTCCGGCGCGCGCGGCGCAGGTGTGGGCGATGCCGGGCATGCCGCGCCAGATATCGGCGACGATGTTGACGATGCTGCCGGGCGTGCCGGTGTCGCGCCAGCGCCGCGCGGCCTGCTGCATCATGTACCAGGTGCCGTTGAGGTTGGTGTCGATGACCGCGTTCCAGCCCTTCACGCTGTAGTCGATGGCCTGCTGGGGAAACTGGCCGCCGCCGTTGTTGACCAGGATGTCGAGGCCGCCGAACCGGTGCCAGCACTCCGCCATCAATGCAGCCACCGCATCCGGGTCGCGGATGGTCATGGCGTGCGTGGCGATATCGCGACCCAGATGCCGTTTGATGCCCGCCGCGGTGACATCCAGATTGGCCTGCTTGCGACCGCAGATCAGCACCTGGGCGCCGAGTCGCGCGCACAGATAAGCCATGGCGCGGCCGAGCCCGGTGCCGCCGCCGGAGATGACGACAACCTTGCCGGCCAGCAGATCGTCGCGGTAGACGGTGGGGTAGCGCGCCAGTTCGGCGTCGTCGAGCCCCCAGCGGGGCTTGTCGGTCGCTTCAGCCATGGCGTCGCGGACGCCCGGAATCGTCGAAGACATAGCCCGTCCGGGCCATGGTCAGACGATGGCGCGGGCCGGGAATGCTGGCGTCCCAGGCTTCGTAGCCGGCGTCGCCTTCCCACAGCGTTACCCGCTCGCCCTCCGGGGTCTCGCTCAGGTGCGTCACATAGATTTGCGGCGGCTGCGCGCGCAAATGCGCGAGCAAGGCCGCGACCGAGGCATGGCCCGACAGATAGTGCAGCGTCACCCAGGTCGGCGGCACCAGATCGATCTCGCCGGCCTGGTGGCGAGCCCGCGCCAGCTCCGGGTTGATCCACAGATGGTCGTGAATCTCGCCGCCGTCGATGGTGACCTGGTGATGGCCCGCGGCCGCTGCGGCGAAGAACCAGGTCGTAAAGCGCTTGGGTGTGATCGGCGGCGGCGTCCAGTGGGAGAACCAGATGAACTCCTCCGGATCCACTTCGATGCCGGCTTCCTCGCGGGATTCGCGGGCGGCGGCGTTGCGGGCGGCCGCGGTCGCATCGCCGTCGGGCGGATAGTCCTCCGGATCCACCCGACCGCCGGGAAACACCCACATGCCGCCAAAGCGGATCTCGGAGTTCTTGCGCAACATCAGCACTTCCACGCCGCGGGGTCCGTCGCGCAGCAGCGTGAGGGTCGCGGCGGGCGTGGGCGGCGCCACCCTGGCGGGATCCACATCCCCCCGCTTCAGCAGGTTGGCGTAGGGGTCGTATTTCTTCGGCTCGCTCATCGCAATTCCCTGTGACTTCGGCCCCGGATTCAGGGGTCGATACGCGCGGTGGCCTGACCGCTGATGACTTCCTGGCCGTCCTGGTTGACCGTGACCACATCGAGCTGGACGAAGTGCTGGCCTTCGATGTTGTCGAGCGCCGTCACCTTGGCGGTGGCGATCAGATCGTCGCCCGGCCACACCTGGCGGGTGAAGCGGGCGCTGTACGCGGTCAGACGGCCATCGCCAACCCAGTTGGTCAGCATGGTCCCGGTCGCGCCCATCGACAGCATGCCGTGGGCGAACACCCCCGGATAACCCGCGACCTCGCGGGCATAGACTTCGTCGGTGTGCAGCGGCATGTAGTCCCCCGAGGCGCCGGCGTACTGCACGATCTGGGTGCGCGACAGATTGGTGGCGACCTGCTCGGAATGGGTATCGCCAATATTCAGTTGGCTCGCTCGCAGTGGCATGGTGCGCTCCTAGTTCTGGCTGACGGCCTGGCCGGTTTCGACGCCGACCATGGTGGAGGTAACGACCAGTTCGCCGGCCTGATCACGGAATTCGGTGATCGCCTCGCTGAACTTCAGCGAGCCGCCGCGGCGACCTTCCTTTTCCCAGCGGCGCCCGGGGCGCGTGGTCACGGTCAGCACATCGCCGGGACGAATCGGCTTGTGGTACTCATATTTCTGTTCGGCGTGCAGCACCCGGGAGCTCTGCCCGATACCGCCCTTTTCGCCCTCGGCCTTTGGTTTGGCCTTGACCCCCGTGGGCTCGCGACCGGAGCCGAACCAGGGCTCGCCGATACGGGGCCGCAGCGGAAAGTTCGGATCGTACTGGGCCGCGGCCTGCACGAAGGTGGGCGGCGCGATGATGCCGCCCGGTTCGGTGGTCCCGGCGTAGGCGGCGTCGTGGTAGATCGGATTCTTGTCGCCGACGGCGCGCGCAAACAGCATGATCTGGCTGGCGTCCACGGGAAACTGGTATTCGGCCATGGGTTCCTCCCGTTATGGTGATTGTGGTGAGGCTGGGTAGCCCCCGCATTCTTGACCTTCGGCAGGCTTCTGACAACCTCCTGCCCCCTGTTCTCGCCGCTGGTTGTAAAGCGTCGCAAGACGGCCCGAGGCACATGGCGCGCAGCGACCTGTCCGATCGACAGGCGCGGGAGCGAGCACCGCGCAACGAGGCCGATGGTTGTCACAGGTTCCGGCGCACCTGGGCGAGACTCTGCGCCACCAGAAAAAGTTCAGCGCCGATTTCAGTTTTTGTCCGATCGGCCGATACGGACGATTGCCTTGGTAGGCAATCCGTTGAGGAGATGCGATGCCTTTTTCCCTACTGATCTGTGACGATTCCAACATGGCGCGCAAGCAGCTGCTCCGCCTGTTGCCCGAGGCATGGCAGGCGCGGGTCACCCTGGCGTGCAATGGCCGTGAGGGACTGGAGGCCATCCGTGCGGGCAAAGGCGAACTGATCTTTCTCGATCTCACCATGCCGGAGCTTGACGGTTACGAGGTGCTGCAGCACATGCAGCGGGAGCGCCTGGGGGGCACGACCATCGTGATCTCCGCCGATATCCAGCCGGAGGCGCGCGCCCGGGTGCTCGCCTTGGGTGCGGTCGATTTCATTCGCAAGCCGGTAGCCGCCGACGCGTTACAGGACGTTTTGCAACGTCACGGGTTTCTGTGATGACGGGACGATTCACTCTCAGCGAAGATCAACGCGACTGCCTGCAGGAAGTGATCAACGTGGCCATCGGTAGCGCGGGGGACGCCCTGGCGCGATTCCTGGAAGTTTTTGTGCGCCTTTCCGTACCGCGCATCCAGTTCCTGGAGGCACGGGAACTGCCGGACCTGATTCAGGGCTCCAAACTTGCGGAGGAAAAGGTTTCGGCGGTACGGCAGGGGTTCACCGGGCTATCGCGCTTGGCCATGCGCGGCGAAGCGGCCGCCATCTACTCCGGCACCAGCTTTCGCGAAATGGCCGAACTGCTGGGATATTCGGCAGCGGAAAGCGATATCTCCGAAGCGGAACTGCTCTGCGATACCAGCAATATTCTGGTGGGCAATTGCCTGAGCAACATCGCCCGACAGTTCAACGGGGATGTGGCCTTTTCCGCGCCCTCGCCACTGTTGTTGCAGCGACCGTTGCGCGAGCTGATGGAGCAACTCTCGGTGGAGTGGGAGACCGCACTGCTGGTTGAAATCCACTACGCGCTGGAGCGCGGTACTTTTCGCTGCACCCTGATGCTGCTGATGCCGAACGATGCGGTCGTTCAGCTTGGCGCCATGATCGACCAGCTGCTGGAGGCGCTGTGACCGCCGTCGAAACCGAGCAGAAGGTTCTTCTCGATCATGTCGATGTCGGGGTTTTTGTGCTGGACCGCGATTGCCGGGTGCAGGCCTGGAACCGGTTCATGGCGACCCACAGTGGCATCGCCGCCCACGACATCGTCGGCCACAGTCTCTTCGATCATTTTCCCGACCTCCCACGCCAGTGGTTGCTTCGCAAGCTCGAAAGTGTGATCCAGCTCAAGGGCCACGCCTTTTCGTCGTGGGAGCACCGCCCCTACCTGTTCCGTTTCGCGCACAACCGGCCCATCACAGGCGGGATCGACTGCATGCGTCAGAATCTGACGCTGATGCCGGTCAAGGACAGTGCGGACGAAGTGGTGGCGGTGGTGGTCACACTCCATGATGTCACCGATGTCGGCATCTACCAGACCAGGCTCAACGACGCCAACCAACGGCTCGAAGCCTTGAGCCAGCTCGATGGTCTGACCGGGCTCTACAATCGTCGCTATTGGCAGGAGCGCCTCGAAGAAGAGTGCGGACGCGCGCAGCGGTATGGGGGGGTATTTTGCCTGCTGCTGTTTGATCTCGACCACTTCAAGCACATCAACGATAGCCATGGCCATCCCGGAGGCGATGAAGTGTTGCGTACCGTGGCACGGCGTCTCCGCCCCCTGTTGCGGGCCGCCGATCTCGCCGGCCGCTACGGCGGAGAGGAATTTGCGGTGTTGCTGCCGAGCACGGTTCAGGACGGCGCCCTGGTGGTGGCGGAGCGGATTCGCGCCGCGATGAAAGGCGAGCCGGTGCAGTTTGAGGGACGCGAGATTCCCTTCACGGTCAGCATCGGTCTGGCGCAGTTCGATTCCGGCTGCGCTGCCGCCACGGAGCTGATCGCGCGCGCCGACGGGGCACTTTACAGCGCCAAGCATGGTGGCCGGGACCGTGTTCACTGGCACGGCGAGGGGCCAGCGGCCGCGAATGAGAAACCGGGCAGCTCGTTGAAAAATGCGGCGCCGCGATCCGACGTGCACGGTGCGCCGTGATAAAGCCCTATCCGATGGATAGACGAGGGGCGGGTGCCGCGCAACAGCGCAGGGGCGGCGGTAGCAGTTTTCAACGTGCCGCTGGCGCACCTATCCCCGCAGATCCAGAGTCAATGCGGTTTCAGGCTGCGCGCACCCGTTCGGAAATACGCCGCTTGCGGCGGTAAGGGAAGACGTCCACGATCTTGCCGGCACGGATTTCCGCCTGGATTCCCTGCCAGAATCCCGGCGTGTAGATGTCGTTGTGAAGCTCCTCGAAGAATTTTCGCGCCAGTGGATTGCCGGAAAAGAACAACCTGAACTCCTCCGGGAAAATATCGTTGGGGCCAACGGTGTACCAGGTCGTTGCCGACAAGGCCTGCTCCTCGTTCCGGGGTTCGGGCAGGTGGCGGAAGTTGCAGTCGGTCAGGTAACAGATTTCGTCGTAATCGTAGAACACCACGCGGCCATGGCGGGTGACGCCGAAATTCTTGAGCAGCATATCCCCGGGAAAAATATTGGCCGCCGCAAGCTGCTTGATGGCGTTGCCGTATTCGTCGATGACGCCGCGGGTTTCGGCTTCATCGGCGGTTTTGAGATAGAGGTTGAGCGGCGTCATGCGCCGCTCGGTGTAGAGGTGGCGGATGATCAGCCGGTCGCCTGCAATGTGCAGCAGCGATGGCGCGGTGGCTTGCAATTCCTCCAGCAGCGCGGGCGAGAACCGGCGCAGCGGAAAGATCAGGTTGTGAAATTCCTGGGTGTCGGCCATGCGACCGATGCGGTCGTGGCGGGACACCAGACGGTATTTTTCCCGCACGACTTCGCGGGTGACCTCCTTGGGGTAGTCGAAGCGGTCCTTGATCACCTTGAACACGATGTCGTAGGACGGGAGCGTGAACACCGTCATCACCATGCCCTTGATGCCGGGGGCGGTGACGAACTGGTCCTGGGAAGTTTTCAGATGCTGCACGAACTCCCGGTAGAACTCGGTTTTTGCGTGCTTGGTAAAGCCCAGGCTGGTATAGACTTCGTAGTCGCCCTTGTGGGGCAGTAACTGCTTGAGGAAATGCAGATACTGATAGGGCAGGGGCGCATCGACCATGAAATGTGCGCGGGCGAAGCTGAAAATCACGCTCATTTCGGCGCGGTTGAAAAGCGCGGCGTCGATCAGCAGTCCACCGGCTTCGTTGTTGAGTACCGCCAGCACCAGGGGTAGCGAACGGTAGCCGTCGACGATGCGGCCGACCAGATAGGCTGCCTTGCCGCGGTAGAACACCGATTCCAGCAGATCGAATTTCAGTTGGTGAAACTTGCTGCCGATCTCGGGTTCGGCTTCCTCGGCAAAGGCCGCGGCGATGGCGTCGGCATCCCGGTCAAGGTTTTCCCAGGGCACCGAGAATTCGGCGTCGAGCAGGATCTGGCGGAACAGGGCGCGGGGTGAGGCCTGATTTTCGTAGCGAACATAGATGCTGTATTCGCTGCCGGGCAACTGCTTGTGCTGGGACGAAAACACATAGATCAGTGCATCGTCGATCTTGTCGTGATCGTTGATCAGACCGAACACGGAGTTGAAAAAGGTTTCGGCGATTTCGAAGTTCGGTGCGCCGGCCACGAGGCGGGTGTAGACATCCTTGGCCTGGCGCCAGAGTTCAAGCTGGGTGATATCCCGGTTGGTTACCGTGCCGAGCAGCTCGGCGGTCATGCGCACCTTGCTCTTATAGAGCTCGATACGGCTCTGATTGGCGCCTTGTACCCCATGCCAGTCGGCCTTTTCGAAGCGCGCCTTGGCGCCCATGGTGATGTTCTGAAAATCGGCGAAATAGCTGTGAAAGCCGTTGTAGATGGTTTTGGCCATGCGTCGCGCGGTGCTGTTGCGCAATGGGCCGGCGGTCGCCGCGGCTGGGAGGGCGCTGCGCATGCGCTCAGGATTCCAGTTGCCGACGCAAGTCGAGCAGTCGCCTGGCGCCGTCCGTCCGGCTGAGCGCCGTCACGGGTGCCGGCGCGGGCGGCGCTGGAATGCTCAGGTCTTCGCCAGCGAGGGCGCGGCGGCAGCAGTCGCGGTAGGCGCGCTGAAACTCGGGCCAGGTCACGCTTTCGGGCCGCGTCGCCAGATCGTACCAACCCAGGGCGCGACCGGCGTGGTAGACCGCCGGGTGCGACCAGCGCTGGGCTTCCTTGGGGCGGGGCGCGTTGCAGGCTTCGCGGTAGGCGTCGCGGGGGCGCGGCATGCCGCGCGCGGCCAACTGGTCTTCGCAGGCGCCGAGCATCTTGCGCAGGGTGGGAAGATATTCCTCTTGCTCGATCAGTGTGCGGGCCGCCGCGAGCACCGGCGCGGCACCCATGTGGCGCAGGCTGTCGAGCCACAGTCGCTTGGCCTGGTCGAGCAGGGTGGTATCGGCGAAGGCGCTGTAAAACTGGTTGTGGTAGTTGATGCGGAACAGCGCGAACGCCTGATTGATCGCGTCGATCAACTCCGGATCGGGGAGCGGCCGTTCAACCGGCCCAACTGCGGTCGCTGAGTTCGTCGACGAGGTCGCGAGACCGCGTGCTGCCTGTTCTGCCAGGTCCTTGCCGTGTTGCATGTCGCACTTCCGCCGTGGTGTTGCGTTGGGCCCATTGCCGTTTGACGTACTGCAAGAACTTGGTGTTCCAGGTGTTGAGGACGGCACCGTTTTCCTGCCAGTAGAGGATGAATTCCGGAACCAGGCTGGCGCCGAAGTCCTGCCCGATGCTCGCCATGGCGAGCACGTCGTAGACCGCGGGGTCGGGCCGCCAGTCGGGGACCATGGGTCGGGGGGTGGTGTCGTTGGCCAGCGTGGTGGTGTAGCGCGCCCACTGGCGCCGCACATGCTGGACGAACTGGGAATTCCAGGTGCTCGACAGGGTGCCGCGGTCGCGCCAGTAGAGGACGAACTCGGGCACGGCGTCTTCGATGAAATTGCGGTTGATGTCGGCGCGAACCAGGATTTCCATGGCATCGACGCCGGGCTGCCAGTCCGCCGTCATGGGCTGTTCCTGATCGCGGCGTGTCTGCACGGTTTCCTGTTCGCGCCAGCAGCGCAGCACCTGCTTGATGAATTTCGCGCCCCAACTGTGGCGCGGTTCGCCGCGTTCGCTCCAGTAGGTGACGAACTCGGGCACCTGGGCGAGGGCGAACGCGCCGGGAATGCCGTACTGGGCCAGTTGCGCCAGCAGGTCGCGCTCCGGTTGCCAGTCGCCGCGAATCGGCTGCACGTTGGTGGCGCGCTCGGCGGCCCGGGCGGGGAGATCGGTGCGCCGTTCGTTGAAGGCGAAGCGCCAGCGCCCGGTCGTGGACAGCGGCGCGCTACCGATCAGCAGAATGCCCTGTTCACGCAGCTTGGCGGTGAGATTCTGCAATTCCGCCTCGTTCCAGAAGGGCAACAGCGCCAGCAGACTGGCCCCCGCAATCTCCACCCAGCGGAAGCCGTTGCGCTCCTCGGCCGGTTGGTGGCAGGCGATTTCCTTGAGGGTTTGCAGCAGGATGGCTTCGTGCAGCCCCAGTGTCACCGCCACATGGGGGAAGAAAAGCAGCGGTTTTTCGGGGATCAGGGACATGCTGGATACTTTAGCAGATCGCTGTCGCGGACCGTGCCCCTACCGTCGGCCGACCTATCGGCGTCGGCAGGGGATCGGCGTTTTTCGGCAACCTGCTAGGATGCCGCCATTTACGGGGGATGCAAGTACGGGGGATGCAAGCGTGGCGAAGAGACAGGCGAGTGCCTACGTCTGCGGCGACTGCGGCGCCGAATTCGGCAAGTGGCAGGGGCAGTGCGGCGACTGCGGCGCCTGGAATACGCTCGCCGAAATCCGCCTCGGGGCGGTCACCGGCAGCGGCGCGACGCGTGGCTTCGCGGGCGCGGCCGACGGCACGATCGTGCGTCTCGCGGATGTCGAAGTGGCGGTGGAGGCACGCCTCGCCACCGGCTTTGCGGAGCTGGATCTGGTGCTGGGTGGCGGTCTGGTGGCGGGTTCCTGCGTGCTCATGGGCGGCGAACCCGGCGCCGGCAAGAGCACCCTGTTGCTTCAGGTCCTGTGCGAGCTCGGCGCGCGGGTGCCGGCGCTTTATGTCACCGGGGAGGAATCGCCTCAACAGGTGGCGTTGCGGGCGCGGCGCCTGGGGCTGCCCCTGGATCGGGTCGAGATCATGGCGGAAACCGCCACCGAGACCATCTGCGCCACCGCCCTGCGCCGGGCGCCCCGGGTGATGGTGGTGGACTCGGTGCAGGTGCTGCATTGCGCCGAACTCAGTGCGGCGCCCGGTACGGTGTCGCAGGTGCGCGAGAGCGCCGCGCAACTGGTGCGGCTGGCCAAGCAGACCGGCATGGCGCTGTTCCTGGTCGGCCATGTCACCAAGGAGGGTGCGCTCGCCGGGCCCAAGGTGCTCGAACACATGATCGACTGCTCGCTGATGCTGGAGGCCTCCGACGACAGCCGTTTTCGCACCCTGCGCAGCCACAAGAACCGCTTCGGCGCGGTCAACGAACTCGGCGTCTTCGCGATGACCGACCGCGGGCTGCGCGAAGTGGCCAATCCCTCGGCCATCTTCCTCCAGCGCGGCGAGGATACCGCCGCCGGCAGCCTGGTGATGGTGGTCTGGGAGGGCACCCGGCCACTGCTGGTCGAAGTCCAGGCGCTGGTGGATGCGAGCGCGCTCGGCAATCCCCGGCGGGTCACGGTCGGGCTCGATGGCAACCGGCTGGCCATGCTGCTCGCCGTGCTGCACCGCCACGGCGGCCTCATGGTGGGGGACCAGGACGTGTTCGCCAATGTGGTCGGCGGCGTCCGGGTGCTGGAGACCGGCGCCGATCTCGCGGTGCTGTTCGCGGTGGTGTCCAGCTTTCGCGACCGGCCGCTGTCACGCGAACTGGTGGCCTTCGGCGAGGTCGGCCTGGCCGGCGAGATCCGCCCGGTCCCCGGCGGTCACGAGCGCCTGCGCGAGGCCGCCAAGCACGGCTTCACCCGCGCCATCGTGCCCGCCGCCAATGCCCCCCGCCAGGCACCCCGGGGCATGGAGGTGGTCGCCGTGCGCCATCTGGCCGAGGCGCTGGCCGCGCTCGATGGGTAATGACGGTCCGGTGACTTGGCGCTGACACGACCGCCGGCTAGAGTTGTGCGAACCCCTGCAACAAAGGACCGGCAGGATGCGATGCCCCGCAAGTCATCCCGCAAGTCATCCCGCAAGTCATCCCGCAAGTCATCCCCCAAGCCGGTGCCACAACCCCGCGGTGTTCCGCCAGTCCCGCTTGTTCAGTTGATCAGGAGACCGCTCATGAAACTCATCCGCTATTGTTTGCGGCCATTGCCATGGCTGGTCATTGGCTGCGGGCTGTTGGGGTTGCCCACGTTCGGTCAGGCGCAAAGTGTGACGGTGACGCCTGCAGTGCCTGAAGCCTATCAGCCGTTTACGATCGAATGGTTTGAGGGTTCGGCCATCCTCGCCAATCACTCTCGGGTTCGGAAGAGTTCGTCAGAGATTCCCCGCAACCTTGCGCAAGGTGACATGTGGGATATCTAGGGGGTGGGGTCTTGTTTCATGCATCAACCCGTCGTCGCATTTGCTCATCAAACAAGACCACCCCCATTCCCCGGTTGCGTTAACGGAGATACCACAATGACACGCTGCCCGGTCGGGACGTCATCCGTTGTGGCCGGATGCGCATCCGCGGGCACCTTCGTGATACATTGTCTTACAGTGATGGTTGTTGCCAGCCCCAGGAACAGTCCCCATGAGCACCCTGACCATCCGCCTCGACGATGAACTCGACGCCACCCTGACCCGCCTGGCCGCGGAGAGCCACCGCACCAAGAGCGAGCTGGTGCGCGACATGCTGCGGCGACAGGCGGCGCTGGCCGAACTGCGGCGGTCGCGGGAATTGCTCAAGCCCTTTGCCGAACGAGCCGGGTATCTGACCGACGAAGACTTCTTCCGCGACTTCTCGTGAAGGTCTTCGTCGATACCAACGTCTGGCTGAGCGGCCGCTTCCGACCGGGGCTGTGCGCCGAGCTTCTGGAAGCACTGGTGGAATCGGACGCCGCCATCCTGCTCGACGCGCGGGTGTTGGACGAATTCATGCGGATTGCCCGCGACAAACTGAAGGTGGACGAGCCCCTGCTGGCGCGCGCGCCGGTGTTTTTCCACCAGTACGCGGTACAGGTGCCGGCCGCCGCGACACCGGCCGCAGGCGTGCCCGACCCGGACGATGCCTGGATCGTCGCCGCCGCACTGGACGCCGGGACGGATCTGTTCGTCACCGGCGACAAGGCCCTGCTCGAACTCGGCGCCGTTCAGGGCCTGCCCATCACTGATCCGCGCACGGCTTACAAGCGCCTCCGGGGGCTGGAATAAGCCACGGACGGTATTTTTCAGCCCCTGTCCATCGCCAGCACACCATAGAGGTCATAGTCGTCGGCCTCATCGATCAGCACCTGCACCAGATCACCCGGACGCAGCACGGTGCCCTCCGGCTCCGGATCGATGTAGACGTGCCCGTCGATCTCCGGTGCGTCGCCACGGGACCGGCCGATGGCGCCCTCCTCCGTCACTTCATCGACCAACACCTCAAGGGTGCGCCCGACTTTCGCCTGGAGGCGCGCCGCGCTGATCTGCTGCTGGGTCGCCATCAGTTGTTCCCAGCGCTCGCGCTTGACCTCTTCCGGCACCGCGCCCGGCAGTGCGTTGGCGCGGGCACCGGCCACCGCCTCGTACTGAAAGCAGCCGACACGGTCGAGCTGTGCTTCCTGGAGCCAGTCCAGCAGAAGCTGGAAATCCGCTTCGGTTTCGCCGGGAAAACCGGCGATGAAGGTGCTGCGCAACACCAGATCGGGACATTGGGCGCGCCAGTCGCGGATGCGGTCGAGGGTCTTTTCCTGATGCGCCGGCCGCTTCATCGCCTTCAGCACAGCGGGACTCGCGTGCTGAAAGGGGATATCGAGGTAGGGCAGGATGCGGCCCTCGGCCAGCAGCGGAATCACCGCGTCCACATGGGGATAGGGATAGACATAGTGCAGGCGCACCCATACACCCAGTTCACCCAGCGCCCGGCACAGCTCCAGCAGATTGGTTTTCACCGGCCGGCCCTGCCAGAAGCCGGTGCGGTACTTGAGGTCGACGCCGTAGGCGCTGGTGTCCTGGGAGATCACCAGCAGCTCGCGCACGCCGGCGGCGACCAGCCGCTCGGCCTCGTCCAGCACCTCGCCCACCGGGCGGCTGACCAGGCGCCCGCGCAGATCGGGGATGATGCAGAAGGTGCAGGCATGGTTACAGCCTTCCGCGATCTTGAGGTAGGCGTAGTGGCGCGGCGTCAGCTTGATGCCCTGGGGCGGCACCAGATCGAGATAGGGATCGTGCGCCGCCGGCGCCGGCGCCCATGCGCGCACCGCCGCCACCACCTGCTCGTACTGGTGCGGTCCGGTGACCGCGAGCACGTCCGGGTGGACCGCGCGGATCGCGCCCTCGTCGCCGCCCATGCAGCCGGTGACGATCACGCGGCCGTTTTCGGCCAGCGCCTCGCCGATCGCCTCCAGGGATTCCTGCTTGGCGCTGTCGAGAAAACCGCAGGTGTTCACCACCACCACGTCGGCGCCGTCATAGCTGGGCGCGACTTGATAACCTTCCAGCCGCAACTGGGTGAGGATGCGCTCGGAATCGACCAGAGCCTTGGGGCAACCGAGGCTGACGAAACCGACCCGTCCTGCTTTGCTGTCTGTCATGGGAATACCCGGCGAAGAGCCGCCAGCATCGGCCCTGTTGAAGGCCGGCGCAGGGGCGCGCCGGGCGGGCATTATCGCGGCAGTGTCACGCCCACGCCAGTTGCCGGCATTTCAGAACGGCGCCGACACCTCCCGCGCAACGCATCATTCCCGCAACGCCGGATATTTCGGATTGGCGATCGCGAGCTTGTCGCGCACGGTCCGGCGCACATGGGCCATGACTTCAGCGCGCCGGTCGTCGAGCGCGCCGGCGCGAATCCGCGCGCACAGCTCGGCATTGCCGGCGTCGAGGGCGGCGCGGATGTCGCATTCGTCGCGGTCCGGCCCCACCAATGCTTGCAGCATGCGCACCGCGATGTCGTCGATAACCTCGCCCGGGGCATCGCGGTCGCTATCCAGCAGCGCCTGCAACCCGGCCAGTTCGGCGCGATCCATCTGGTCGCCCAGCGTGAATTCGCGCTGCACGATGGCGAGGATGTTGGCCGCGACCCGACATTTGTAGGCACTGGCACCGCCGAGCTGGGGCAGCACTTCATCGCGCAGAAAGGCCGCGACGCCGGCGAGCAGTTCGTCCGCGGTGGCGCGGTCCTGGGGCATGGTCAGCCCTCCTCGATCAGTTGCAGGAGATCCAGTTCGTTTTCGCAGGCGCGGCGGCCGATGGCCATGTGCTCGAAGGAATCGATCAGGCCGGAGAGGTGTTTGTAGGCCTGGAACATGCACACGATGCCCCACTTGAGGGTGCCGAACACTTCCCAGAAATGCACCGCTTTGGGGTCCACCCTGCGCCCGCCCGCGGCCTCGTAGCCCGCGAACAGATCCTCGCGCCGACCGAAGCCGCCCACCGGGTGCTGGTGCTGGCCGAAGCGCCAGGCGCGCACGCACAGCCAGCCGAGATCTTCCATGCCGTCGCCGATGTGGCCCAGCTCCCAGTCGAGCACGGCGCGGATGCCTTCCGGCCCCACCACGAAGTTGCCGTTGCGGAAATCGCCGTGGACCAGCCCGGCCGGGGCATCGTCGGGGCAGTGCTGCTCCAGCCAGCGGAAGGCGAGTTCGAAGGCCGGGTGGTACTCCGGCCGCGCCACCGCGGTCTGGTCCCGGTAGAAATCGCCGATGCCGTCGAGCAGGTCGCGGTAGTAGGCCAGCAGCGCCCGCACCGGCATGCGGGTGAGGCCGGCGGGCAACTTCGCCGTATCGATGGCGTGCAACCCGGCGAGAATCTCGCCGCACTGGCGCGCCATGGTGGCGCGCGCGCCGGCGAAGGCATCGTCGCGCAGGATGCGCGGCGCCAGCACTTCGCCCGCGATGCGATCCATCACATAGCAGCCGCCCAGGGCGTGATCCGCGGGCAGGCTGAAATGCACGCGGGCGACCCGGCCGCCGGCTTCGAACACCACGCGCTGGAGTTCGGCTTCGGTCTCGCGGTCGAGGGAATAGGCGGTCTTGCCGCCCCGCCAACCCTCGGGGCCGGCGCTGCCGGTGTCGCCGGGATCGCGGCGCAGGATCAGCTCGCGGCGGCTGCCGTCCGCGCCCACCACGTCGAAGGACCAGGTCTCGCGCGAGGCGCCACCCGACAGGCGCACCAGATGCTCGATGGTCGCCGCGCCGAAATGCCGTTCAACATCCGGGGCGAGCAGCGCGCCGACGCGCGCCGGATCGAGATCGATCGCCTGCTTCACGCGCCGATCCCCACGGGCTTGCCGTCGACGATCTGGTCGAGGTACTCCGAGAGGCCGTAGCCCACCAGGCCATTGCAGCGGTATTCGGTCATGCCCTCGGTGATGCGTGTCATCAGTTCGGTGCCGTCATCGAGCGTGCGGCGGTTGCGCAGCGGAATCAGCGACAGCACGCGGCCTTCGATGTGGTATTCGGCGCGGTCGGTTTTCGCCCAGGCGCGCAGCCGGGTCTGATAGAAATTGGCGTCCCACTCGGATTCGACCGTGGCGGCGCGGATCAGGTCGTAGCGGCCCTCGTTCAGCACCATGCCGCCAACGATCCTGCGGCCATCGCCCAGGGTCTTGTTGAGCACCATGATGGCGAAGTCCTCGGTGAAGCTCATCGGCAGCCAGCGGTAGAAATGCACGTTCTGCCAGTAGCGCGGCCCCCAACTGTGATCGCGCAGGCCGAGGCCCCTGAGGTGCCACTCCCGTTCGCCCACGCGGATCACGCCTTGCCCGGCGATGTGCTGTTCGTAATGGCCGACATAGAGCCCGGTGTTGGGATTTTCCAGCCAGGGACTGCCGTCGGCGTGGACCGGCTCGCCGCCGTACATGGGCGAGACGCCGTGATAGTGGATGTCCACCGTGCAGGGCAGCCGGGGATTGTTCTTGAAGGCGCGGCCGGGATCGATCATCTCGCCCGGATTTTTCAGCAGTAACACGTCGCCCTGGTATTGCACGGAGAGGCGCTTGAAGGGCTCGGCCACGGTGAAGCGCATGCCGCCGGCATCGAAGGCCTCGTTGTGGCTGATGGCGGGCCGGTGATACATGAACGCGACCGAACCGTCCGGGAGATACAGACAGTTGGTCATTTCGGCGTAGCCTTCGTTGACGCGGTTGCCGATGCGGAACCAGCCGCCGATGCGCTGCTCGGCGTCGTAGAGATTGAAGTACATGCTCTCGTTGTAGTTCACCGCCGCGGTCGGCGGATGCATGTATTCGTCCCAGGTTTCCAGCTTCAGGTGGA
The DNA here is from genome assembly GCA_050250395.1 of Porticoccaceae bacterium. Taxonomy (GTDB): domain Bacteria; phylum Pseudomonadota; class Gammaproteobacteria; order Pseudomonadales; family Porticoccaceae; genus JAGPUQ01. The sequence goes on along the minus strand of JBFWOQ010000029.1, from coordinate 16,377 downwards.
TGTCTGCGGGCAGTTCCATGGGGGCTCCTGTGACTGCGAATGCGGCGGCGACAAATGCGGCGGTTCAGGCGTAGCGCGCGCCGGCGGCGGCACCCGGCGGAAAGATCGCCGCGAGCTGCCGGAGTTCGGCCGCGCCGAGCACGACATCGGCGGCGCCCATATTGTTGTCGAGATTGGCGCTGCGGCGGGTGCCCGGGATCGGCACGATGCGGTCCCACTGGGCGAGCAGCCAGGCCAGCGCGAGCTGCGACGCGGTGCAGCCCTTGGCGGCGGCGATGGCTTTCACCTGCTCCGCCAGTTCCAGATTGCGCTCGATATTGCCGGGCTGGAAGCGCGGATTGGTCTTGCGGAAATCCTTGTCCTCCAGGTTCGCCACGGTGGTGATGGCGCCGGTGAGAAAGCCGCGCCCGAGCGGGCTGTAGGGCACCAGCGCGATATCCAGCTCGCGGCACAGGGGCAGCGCCTCGGCTTCGGGATCGCGGGTCCACAGCGAGTATTCGGTCTGCACCGCGGCGATGGGGTGCACGGCATGGGCGCGGCGGATCAGCGCCGGGTCCATGGAGGCCTCCGACAGCCCCAGGCAACGCACCTTGCCGGCGCGCACCAGCTCGGCCATGGCGCCGACGGTCTCCTCGATCGGCACCTTGGGGTCGACCCGGTGCTGGTAATAGAGATCGATGCGCGCGACGCCGAGCCGCTTGAGGCTGGCATCGCAGGCGCTTTTCACATAGTCGGGCCGGCCGTTGACCTGGAGTTCGAGCCCCCCTTCGGGCCGGCGCCTGGCGCCGGCGATGCCAAACTTGGTGGCGATGAAGGCCTGTTCGCGCCGGCCCTGGAGCGCCTTGCCGATCAGGGTCTCGTTGTGGCCGCTGCCGTAGACATCGGCGGTGTCGAGAAAATTGAGGCCGGCGTCGAGAGCGTGGTGCAGGGTGGCGATGGATTCGCGCTCATCCGCCGGCCCGTAGAAATCGGACATGCCCATGCAGCCGAGACCGATGGCCGATACCTCGCAGCCGCTGTTGCCGAGAATTCGATAGTGCATGGTTACCTCCGCGCCCTGCTGGGTAATGGGTTGCAAGCCCGATTCTAGTGGACCCCGAGCGGCACAACCGCCCGGCGCGGAAGAATCCGCGAACCCGCGCCGAGCCGCGGTCAGCCCGGGTTGACGGCGAGCAGTTTTTCAACAAGCTGCGAGTACGCTGTGGCGCCGGGCATAGAAGAAATAGGCCACGATGCCGATCAGCATCCAGATCACAAAGCGCATCAGGGTCACCCAGTCCAGACTGACGATCAGATAACCGCAAGTGAGGATGGCGAGAATGGGAATCCAGGGCATGAACGGGGTGCGGAACGGGCGATGCAGATCCGGCTGGGCGCGGCGCAGATAGAGCACCGCCACCGACACCACCACGAAGGCCGCGAGCGTGCCTACATTGACCAGCTCGGCCACCTGGGCGATGGGCAGCAGCCCGGCCGCGAAGGCGATCAGGATGCCGGTGGCCATGGTGGTGCGCGCCGGCGTGCGAAAACGGGGATGCAGCGCCGAAAACACCGGCGGCAACAGACCGTCGCGGGACATGGCATAAAACAGCCGGGTCTGGCCGTACAGCATCACCAGCAGCACCGAGGTGAGCCCGGCCACCGCGCCCACCGCGATCACCGCGGCGGCGAAGCGCTCACCCACCTGCACCAGCGCAAAGGCGATGGGGTCGGACACATTGAGCGAGGCGTAGGGCGCGACCCCGGTCAGCACCACGGTGACGGCGATGTAGATCAAAGTGCAGATGACCAGCGAGCCGAGGATGCCCATCGGCATGTCGCGCTGGGGGTTTCTCGCTTCCTCCGCCGCCGTGGATACGGCGTCGAAGCCGATATAGGCAAAGAAAATGAGTCCGGCACCGGCCATGACCCCGGACCAGCCGAAGGGCATGAAGGGCTCCCAGTTGGCCGGTTGCACATGGGGAACCGCCGCGTAGAGAAAAATACCGATCACCGAAAGCTTCAGGATCACGATGATCATGTTGACGACGCTGGTCTGGCGCACGCCCAGCGCCAGCACCGCACTGATGAGCAGCATCACGACGAACGCCGGCAAATTGATGATGCCACCCTGGGACGGCCCGCGCGTGAGCTCAAGCGGCAGATGAATCCCGAAGCCATCGAGCAGGCGCAGGAAATACCCCGACCAGCCGATCGCCACCACGGCACAGGCCAGTGCGTATTCGAGAATCAGATCCCAGCCGATGATCCACGCCGGGAATTCCCCGAGCGTGACATAGGTGTAGGAATAGGCGCTGCCCGCGACCGGCACGGTGGAAGCGAACTCGGCATACACCAGCGCCGCGAACAGGCAGGCCATGCCGCCGACGATGAACGACAGCGACAGCGCCGGCCCGGCCTTGGTGGCGGCCGCCACCCCGGTGAGGACGAAGATGCCGGCGCCGATCACGGCGCCGATCCCCAGCAGCGTGAGGTCGAATCCCGACAGACTGCGCGCCAGACCGTGGTGGCCGTTGTCGTCCACGGCAGCGATGGATTTCTTGCGGGTCAGGGTTCGCATCGGGCGCACTCTCCGGTCGTTGAAGATTCTGGTCATTGAAAACAAGGGTGAGGCACGGCTCGTGCCGGGCGGCCCCGCGGGCAGCCCGGCACGGACATCGGCGTCGGGATCGGTTACAGGGTGATGTCGGTCTGCTGATCGGCTTTTTTCAGGGCATCGCACTGATCCGCCCAGTCGTAGCCTTTCAGGATGCGGTCGAAGCGCGCCTGCACATACTTGCGCAGCCCCGGGTCGGTGAAGATGTAGGGCTGGTCGGCGCGGATCGCTTCCAGCACCTGTTCGCCCACCACGTCTGGATTCAGGCCTTTCTTGAGCATCTCGACCATCTGCTCGGACTTGGAATCCGTGGCCCCGCCGTATTCCGCCGGGCGGTTGCGCGCCGAGGTGCCGAGGTTCGTATTGACCACGCCCGGACAGAGCACGGAGACGCCGATGTTGTCGTTGAGGTGCTCCGCCATCGCGGTTTCCGAGATCGCCACCACCGCGTACTTGGAGGCGTTGTAGGCGGAGAGTTCGCCCCAGGCGTACATGCCCGCCATCGAGGCGGTGTTGACCACATGCCCGCCTTCGCCGTGGGACTCGATCAGGGGCATGAAGGCTTGCAGGCCCCAGACCACGCCCCACAGATTGACGTCGATGGTCCAGCGCCAGTTCTTCTCGCTGGTGGTCTCGGCGCGGCCGCTGGCGCCGATGCCGGCGTTGTTCACCACCACATGCACCTTGCCGAAGGTGTCGATGGTGGCCTGGGCGGCGGCGAACACCGAATCCCGCTTGGTCACATCGGTCACCACGCCCGCGACCTCGCGGCCCTTGGCCTTGAGCTCGGCGACCGCCTTGTCGAGCGCGGTTTTTTCGATATCGGCCAGCATCACTTTCATCCCGGCGGCCGAGAAGGCCCTGGCCATGCCGAGACCCATGCCGCTGGCGGCGCCGGTGATGAAGGCGACTTTACCTGCTACGTCTTTCATGCGGATTTCCTCTTATTGGGTAAGCGGGATCGACACCACCAGGCGCGCATCGGGAGCGGCTGACGGCAATCGGAGAAAGTTGACGATCATTCAACTATAGCCCATCGACTCCCCGCCGCGGTAGTTGACGCCCTCGGCCGCCACGCTGCTCCCCGCGCAGCCCATCGCGACGCCAGGCCACGCGCCTTGCGTCCCCTGCCGCGGGCGACTATCTTGCAGATCGACACGCTTGCAGATCGACGCGCGGCCGCGGCACCGCCGCCGGGACGGGACACAACAATAATTCGCCGGGAGAAAAATCCATGAATGCGCGCCATCAAATGCTTTGCACCTGGAGCGGACCGGTTTTTGTCGCGGTGTTTACCGTCGGCTTCTGGTTGCTCGCGCACTACCTGCCACCGCCGTCGCCCAATGCCGGCGCCGCGGACATCGCCGCACTCTATCAACAGAATACCGGGCAGATTCGCTTCGGCATGTTGTTGATGATGGCCTGCTCGGCACTGGTCGCGCCCTTTGTCGCGGTCATCGCGGTGCAGATGAAACGTCTCGAAGGCGGCGCCGGCGTTTTGACTTACACCCAGTTGTCGGCCGGCACGGTGGGGATTCTGTTTCTGATCCTGCCGGCGCTGCTGTGGACGGTCGCGGCATTTCGGCCCGAGCGCGACCCGAACCTCATTCTGCTGCTCAACGACCTGGGCTGGATCTTCTTTCTGATGCCGTTCGGCACCTTCGCGGTGCAGAACCTTGCCATCGGCATCGCCATTCTCGCCCACGGTGGGCCGAGCGTTTTTCCACGCTGGGCCGGCTATTTCAACTTGTGAGTCGCGGTGCTGTTCGTCCCCGGCGGCCTGCTGACCTTCTTCAAGACCGGTCCCTTCGCGTGGGATGGCCTGTTTGTGTTCTGGGTGCCGCTGGTGGTGTTCTTGCTCTGGTATGGCGCCATGTTCGTGCTGCTGCGCCAGGCGATAGCAAAGTCTTCGCCGGCCGGCGCCGCAGCCTGAACCGGCCGCAGTCTTGCCAGCCCCGCACGATCAGACCGCTGCGCCGCAACCCGCATTGACCCATCTGCCCGGCGAGGCGGGCGTGTGGGTTTTCATCGTCGGCGACATGCTGATGTTTGCGCTATTGTTCGGCGTGTTTGTCCATTACCGCGCACAGGATCCGGCACTGTTTCTTCAATCCCAGACGACGCTGAACCAGGGCTTTGGCGCCATCAACACAGTGCTGCTGTTGACCAGCTCCTGGTTTGTCGTCGATGCGGTACGGGACGCGCGCAGCCGGCGCACTGGCCGGGCCTGCACCCGGATCATCCTGGCGCTCCTGTGCGGCGCCGGATTCATCACGGTGAAATTTTTTGAGTGGGGCGAGAAACTCCGCGCCGGGATCACTCTCACCAGCAACGATTTTTCATGTACTACTACATGCTCACCGGCATCCACCTGCTGCATGTGGCGATCGGCATGGGCGTATTGATATTTCTCTGGCGCCTGTTGCGGCAAAGCGCCTTGCGCGACAGCATGGTTTCTCATGAGTCCGTCGTCAGCCACCTCGAAAGCGGCGCCAGCTTCTGGCATCTGGTGGACATGCTCTGGATTTTTCTGTTCGCGCTTTTGTATCTGATGAAGTGACCCATGCGTTCATCCCTGCCAGCAGTATCGCAGCGCTCGCCGACGATCAATCGAACCACCTGGGTATGGGGTTTGCTCATCCTCGCCACGGTAGTGTCGTGGGAGCTCGGCCACGGACCGGGATTGGGCGGCCACCCCGAGCGCGCCACCGTCGCCGTGGTGCTTATCGCCTACCTCAAGGTCCGCCTGGTGTTTCTCGACTTCATGGAGTTGCGCGCGGCACCCCGGCCTTTGCGGCTGATCGTCGAAGCCTGGGCGGCTCTCGTGTGCGGCGCCATCATTGCGCTCTATTGGTCTGGCCTTGCGCGCTATCCGGTCGGCCTGTAGCTTTTACCGCAGCCCGAGGCATCCGATCGTGATCACCGAACCCGCTTTTCAGTTCATCCCAACCAATTGCCGCCACTGACCGACGAGCGGCTCGCTCGCCGGGCGGTCGGGCGAAGCGCCCCGAGCCGGGAGGCAGCGCATGAAATTCATCTTCGAGGTGCGGGTCAAGCCGGGCTACAGCGTCGAGGAATACGCCGCTGCCTGGGTGCAGGCCAGCGAAATCATCCAGCGCACCGCGGGTGCGCGCGGCACCTACCTGCACCGCAAGATCGGCGACCCCGACTGTGTCCTGGCCATCGCCCACTGGGATTCCAAGGCGGCGCGCGACGCCAAGGACGACCGCCGCGACGAGACTGTGCGGGCGATTCTCGAAAAACACGCGCAGACCTGCGAAATCCGGGTCATCGGGGAGTTCGAGGAACCCGAATGGCAGGTGCTGCCCGAGCGCGCAAAGGACGCCACCGACTGAGCCGGATGGTGGCTGCACCCGCTCCTCCGTCCACTCCCGGCCCCTGACCACCGACCACCAACAGGCACGCGGGCCGATCTGGACCGGGACCGGACGCGGCGCTACATTGAAGGCGCTTCGCCCCGCGGTAGCGCACGATGTCCGGGTTCCTGTTCGCCGATTCGCAGCCGCCACCGGCGTATCCCTTCCTCGCCCGCCGGCGGGCCGATGAGGACATCCTGGCCGACGAGCTGCTGGCGGCGGCCGAGGCCGCTGGACCGCCTCCCGCCGGCGCGGCGGACCAGGCCGCGCACTGGGTGGCAGCGGTGCGCGCCGATCCCGGCCAGCGGCAGGGCGTCAACGCCCTGCTGCGCGAATACGATCTGTCCACCGCCGAAGGCATCGCCCTGCTGTGCCTGGCCGAGGCCCTGCTGCGGATACCGGACGCGGATTCCGCCGATCTGCTGATCCACGAAAAGCTGGCCGCACCCGACTGGGCGCGCCACCTGGGCCACAGCGATTCCCTGTTCGTCAACGCCACCACTTGGGCGCTGCTGTTCGGCGAGCGCCTGGTGGAGATCCCCGAGCACAACGGGCTGGGGGCGGTGCTGCACCGGCTGGCGGCGCGGGTCGGGGAGCCGCTGATCCGCGTCGTCGCCCGGCGGATGATGCGGGTCTTGGGCGAGGCCTTCGTGCTGGGCGAGGACCTGGGCGAGGCGCTGCGCCGCGCCGCGCGCCAGGCCGCCGCCGGCTACCGCCACTCCTTCGACATGCTGGGCGAGGCCGCCCGCACCGCCGCCGATGCAGCGGACTACCTGGCCGCCTACCGGGAGGCGATCGCCGCTGCGGGCGCCCTGGGTGGCGCCACCCTGTGCGAGCGACCGGGCGTATCGATCAAGCTGTCCGCCCTGCATCCGCGCTACGAGTTCGCCCAGCGCGGGCGTGTGCTCGCCGAGTTGCTGCCGCGCCTGCGCCTGCTGTGCCAAGAGGCGCGCGCCGCCGGCATCGCCCTGACCCTGGACGCCGAGGAGGCCGACCGGCTGCCGCTGCAGATCGAACTCCTGGAAGCGGTGGGCGGGGAGGCGCAACTGCGCGACTGGAACGGACTGGGCCTGGCGGTGCAGGCCTACCAGAAGTGCGCGCTGCCGCTGCTCGACCGGCTCGCCGCCTGGGCCCGGTCGGTGGGGCGGCAATTGCAGGTGCGCCTGGTCAAGGGCGCCTACTGGGACAGCGAGATCAAGCTCGCCCAGGAGCAGGGCCTCACGGACTACCCGGTGTTCACCCGCAAGGCCGCCACCGACCTGCACTATCTGCTGTGCGCGCAGCGCCTGCTGGCGGCACCGGAGGCCTTCTATCCCCAGTTCGCCACCCACAACGCCCATACCCTGGCCGCGGTGCTGGCCCTGGCGCCGGCCGGCGCCGCATTCGAGTGCCAGCGCCTGCACGGTATGGGCGAAGCGCTCTACGGACAGGTCCGGCGCGAATATCCCGAACTCGCCTGCCGCATCTACGCCCCGGTGGGCAGTCACGATCGGCTGCTCGCCTATCTGGTGCGCCGGCTGCTGGAGAACGGCGCCAACAGCTCCTTCGTCAACCGTATCCAGGACCCGGCGGTGCCGATCGCCGAGTTGGTCGAGGATCCGGCGGCGGCCCTGCGCGCGGCGCGCCCGCGCCGCCATCCGCGCATCCCGGTGCCCGCCGAATTGCTGCCCGGGCGGCGCAATTCCGCCGGTCTGGATCTGACCGCCCGCGAGGCCCTGGCCGAACTGGGCACGGCCATGGCGGAAGCGCTGCGCCAGCGCTGGCAGGGCGGCCCGCTGATCGACGGCCGGCTGGCGGCGGGCGATGCGCGCCCGGTGCGCGATCCGGCCGCGCGCGATCGGGTCCTCGGCGACACCGCCGATACCCGCGCCGAGGACGTGGCGCGGGCGCTGGCCGCGGCGCAGGACGCCGCCTCCGACTGGGAGCGCACCCCGGCCGAGACGCGCGCCGGGCTGCTGGAGCGCATCGCCGATGCCTACGAGGCGCAGCGCCCGGCGCTGCTGGCGCTGCTGGTGCGCGAGGCCGGCAAGACCCTGCCCGACGCCGTCGCCGAAGTGCGCGAAGCCGTGGACTTCTGCCGCTATTACGCGGCCGAGGCGCGGCGCCTGCTGGCCGCGCCCCAGGCACTGCCGGGGCCGACCGGGGAGCGCAACCGCCTGGCGCTGCGCGGGCGCGGACCCTTCGTCTGCATCAGCCCCTGGAACTTTCCGCTGGCGATCTTCACCGGGCAGATCGCCGCGGCCCTGGCCGCCGGCAACCCGGTGCTCGCCAAGCCGGCCGAGCAGACCCCGCTCATCGCCACCTTCGCCACCCGGCTCATGCACCAGGCCGGGGTGCCGGGCGCGGTGCTGCAACTGCTGCCCGGCGACGGTGCGACCCTGGGCGGCCTGTTGCTTCCGGACGCCCGGGTGCAGGGCGTGGCCTTCACCGGCTCCACAGCCGTGGCGCGGCTGCTGGCCCGCCAACTGGCCGCGCGGGACGGGCCCCTGGTGCCCCTGATCGCCGAAACCGGCGGCCAGAACGCCATGATCGTGGACTCCACGGCGCTGCCCGAGCAGGTCACCCGCGATGTGCTGCGCTCGGCCTTCACCAGCGCCGGTCAGCGCTGCTCGGCGCTGCGCGTGCTGTGCCTGCAGGAAGAGATCGCCGAGCGCACCCTGGACATGCTGCGCGGCGCGATCGCCGAACTGCGGGTCGGCGATCCCGGGCTGCTGGAAACCGACGTCGGGCCGGTGATCGACGAGCAAGCGCGCGCGGCCCTGCTCGAACACCGCGCGCGCCTCGCCGCGCAGGGGCGCTTGCTGGCCGAGGCGCCCCTGCCGGAGGCCACCGCGCACGGCTGCTTCGTGGCCCCGGCACTGCTCGCCCTGGAGCGCATCGACGAACTGACCGGCGAGGTGTTCGGCCCCTTCGTACACCTGGTGCGCTACCGGGCCGCGGCGCTCGACGAACTGGTCGACCAGATCAATGCCACCGGCTACGGCCTCACGCTCGGCGTGCACTCGCGCATCGACGCCCGCGCGGAGCGGATCCGCGCCCGCGCCCGGGCGGGGAATGTCTACGTCAACCGCAACCTGATCGGCGCCGTGGTCGGCTGTCAGCCGTTCGGCGGCGTGGGGCTCTCCGGCACCGGACCCAAGGCCGGCGGCCCGCACTATCTGCCCCGCTTCACCTGGGAGCAGACCCTGAGCGTGGACACCACCGCCGCCGGCGGCAACGCCAGCTTGTTCGCGCAAGGCGCGGATTGAGCGGGCGTCGGCCGCCCCAAGCGTGCCGGTCGGCCAGAGGTCGATGGACGCCGGTCGCTCCGGCAATCATCGACCTGCTGGTGATCAACACGGCGACCCTGGAGGCCAACCCCACCTTCGGCAAGGCGGCCACAACCGCAACGCCTGTTTCTTTGCCGACGACGATTGTCTGTTTTACCTCGAATGCCTGGGGCAGGGGCTGCGACGCTATGGCGTGAAGCTGCATGCCTATGTGCTCATGACCAACCACGTCCACCCGCTCATGCCCCCACAGGAAGACGCCTCGATCTCGCGGCTCATGCAGCATGTCGGCCGGCGGTATGTGCTGTACGTGAACAAACGTTACCGGCGCAGCGGCACGCTGTTCGAGGGCCGGCACGAGGCGAGTCTCGTCGCGGCCGACGACTACCTGGTGACCTGCTATCGCTATATCGAACTGAACCCGGTGGCGGCCGGCATGGTGCAAAGCCCCGAGCAATATCGCTGGTCTTCCTACCATCACCATGCTTGGGGCAAAGCCAATAGCTTGATCCAGGACACGACCTCTATCAGGAGCTTGATCGCGACCCGGCTGTGCGCCAGTATGTCTACCGGGAACTGTTCGCGGTCGGTTGAGCGCGCGCAATCCGGCTGCTCAAACGTAAATCACTACGACCCCTTTTGCCCCGACCCCTTTTGCCCGGTTTCGCCCTAAAACGCCGGCGGGCATTACTGGCATTGCGCCAGATCGGAATCTAGTTGTCACAGTCGCGATCAGCCTGTGTCTAACAAGGGTATGACAAAGAACCCGAATCCGTTTACCGACGCCGCTTCCTGTGAGGGACACGACGAAGAGCTCGTCAAGCTGGCCAAGGGGGGCAGTCGGGCTGCTCTTGAGGATCTGGTCGTACGCCATCAATCCTGGATCTACAACCTCGCGCTTCGAATGATTCATCACCCGGAAGACGCGAAAGACGCAACGCAGGAGATCTTGATGAAGCTAATCACGAGACTTTCTACGTTCGACGGACGCAGCAGTCTTCGCACATGGCTCTACCGAATCGTCATCAACCACCTCCTGAATATGAAACGCAGCCGCGCCGAGTCTAGGGGGATCACGTTCGAACAGTACGGACGGACCCTCGACGACACCCCGGACGCGGATCTGGAACTGCCTGACGTACAGGCGGTTCCTGCCGACAAGCAACTCCTTATCGCGGAGGCGCGAATTGGGTGTACCTCCGGCATGCTGTTGTGTCTGGATCGTGAGCAACGATTGATCTTTATCCTCGGCAGTATTTTTGGTGTCAGCGACGCTACCGGCGCGGAACTGCTGGAGCTGAGCCGGGACAATTTTCGGCAGAAACTCGCTCGCTCCCGCCGCGACCTGCAGAGCTTCATGCAGGACAAGTGCGGGCTTGTAAACACCACCAATCCCTGTCGCTGTGCCAAAAAGACGCGGGGATTCATCGCGGCGGGGCACGTCGATCCCAACAATTTGAGGTTTGCCCAGGAACGTGTGACGCACGTGCGCGATGTTGCAACACGCGTGAGCGACGAGATATCGGGATTGGATGAGGCGTACGCCGAGGTCTATCGCGATCATCCATTTCAGAATTCACCGGATTTCGTGGTTGCCATGAGGGGCTTGATGAACCGGCCGGAGTTCCGGTCGACGTTGGAACTCGACTGAACAAGGCAGTCGGCAGAGTGATAGGTAAACGGTTGTCGGAAGTGTGGTTCGCAAACACAGGCTCGTGGCCGTCGGGTTCGGTCAGGTCGAGATTTCCGACACCAAGCATCTCTTCCATCGCCAAATCTTCCGTTTCGCAAGCTGCGCTTGGCCTGAGTAATTCTGAATCACAAAGGAGCTATCCATGATCATTTACGGTTTTAGCCTGTCGCCCTTCGTGCGCAAGACGTTGGTGTTCGCCGCTGAAAAAGGGCTTAGCGTCGAGTCGAAACCGAAGCGGCCGCTCAAGGATGATGCGGAGCTCGTCGCGTGCAGCCCGTTCGGCTTAATTCCGGGCTTCCGCGATGGCGATTTCACGATCTCGGATTCAAGCGCCATTGTCGCCTACATGGAAGCAAAGAAGCCCGATCCTGTGCTGATTCCCACCGAAGCGCAAGCGCGCGCACGCACCATTTGGTACGACGAATTCGCTGATACCATGCTCTCGGTGATCATGACCAAGGTTTTCATCAACCGGATCGGCGCCCAGAAATTCAGGGGTCAGCCTGGCGACCAAGGCGCCGCCGACGCCGCCGAGCGGGATGATCTGCCGCCGCTGCTAGCTTATCTGGAGGGCGTTATCCCGGCGTCCGGTTTCCTAGTCGGCGATAAGTTCACACTGGCCGATATTTCCGTCGCCAGCCAGTTCGTGAATTTCGCGCATGCGGGCGTGACCATTGACGCGGCACGCTACCCCAAGGTCATGCGGTACACCCAGGCGATCCACAACCGCCCGAGCTTCGCGGCCCTCATCACCCAGGAACGCGCATTCCTCGGCAGTTGACCGGCTGCCGTGGCCCCGGCCGCCGGCTGGTTATCCCATAGTCAGGGCCAGGCAATGAAACTCAAACCACCGCTCACACCAGCAAGACGAATTAAACCCACCCGTCACCGCTGGTAATGGGCGCTATGGACAGCGTTGCCTTCGACCACGTTGGTTAGCTTGCTGATTATCGCGATTTGCCGCAATCGAACCACACCTTGAGAGCAGTTGAGTGGAAACTCTGTTGTTCGTGATGCAGACACTACTCCTGGGCATTGTCTGCTCCTTGCCCGCCGTGGCGGTGGGGCGCCTCTTGGCTGCCAAGGGTTTATTGATGGAGATGCCCAAACTTGTCATCGGTATAGTCGTGATAATGCTGTTTGCATTGCGTATTCAGTTTCCGCAAGTATCACTTGCACGGCTTGTTGTCTTGGTCGCCTTCTTGTCTCCCTTCCTGTACACCCGAGCGGTCGAAGTAAGCTTTCGGCTGGGGAACTGGTGGTGGAAAAAGCGACAGAAAACTGGCGCGAGAGAGAAGCCCTGACAATGCTCATTCTGCCCAACCACGGCCTGCACCCGACGCGCTTCGTTTGCAGCAGAAGAGGGGCCAGGTCCGAATGGCACTTACTTAAGCTTTTTCGGATGACCATTTCTTCTCACATCTTCCCTGGCTTCATGTCGTGGTTTGGTAAGCAGAGGAAAGGGTTTTGGCCTTCGTTTCACGGCTCTGGGCTCGATCCGTCCCGGTCGATCACCAACCTGTTGCTGGGTCATCAGCGAAAACAATCGACCCAGCCGCTCCGCGCGGGTCGAATCGCCCCATTGAATCCACGCCAGCCACAGTTGTAGGCCAGCAAGTAGGCCCAGATCTCCTTGACCGCCATTGCCGGCGTCCGACAGCTCAGGACGCCCATCCCAAGTGTCTCCTTGATGTGCGAATATCCAGCTCGATATGCCAACGACGCTGGTACAGATCTTTCAGCGCCGCTTTGGGTGCCGCCTTGGGACACCGAAGGGTGGTCACCAGAATCTTGCTTCCGGCCTTGAGTTCCCGCAGGGTCGCTGTGGCGGGCGCAGCGGCGTATTCCGCCTCACTCATCCAGTCGGGTCGGCGTTTGGGTTTGTCGATGACAATGAGATGGTCGCGCGACCCCAGCTTCTCCCCCCGACGAAAATCCGTGGTCCGTCGCCGGGCGCCGTGTTGCTCCATCACCACGTCAACCGCGGCGGCCTGCATGGCTGCGATAAAGAAATAGGTCGCCAAGAACGCGTCTCCCATGACGATATCGCCCGTTTCAAAACTGTTCTGCAATGCGCGCAGCAAGGTCTGTTCGTCACCGCCCTTGCCGCGGGTGCGACCGATGGCGGCATCGACCAACGCACCACTGGCCAGACAGGTAATCCCCACCAGCCGGCAAATGGGAAAGCCCAGTCCGGGCTGCTCCGACGTCGGCCCCGGTGATCGACGAGCCGGCGCGCGCGGCCCTGCTCGAACACCGCGCGCGCCTCGCCGCGCAGGGGCGCTTGCTGGCCGAGGCGCCCCTGCCGGAGGCCACCGCGCACGGCTGCTTCGTGGCCCCGGCACTGCTCGCCCTGGAGCGCATCGACGAACTGACCGGCGAGGTGTTCGGCCCCTTCGTACACCTGGTGCGCTACCGGGCCGCGGCGCTCGACGAACTGGTCGACCAGATCAATGCCACCGGCTACGGCCTCACGCTCGGCGTGCACTCGCGCATCGACGCCCGCGCGGAGCGGATCCGCGCCCGCGCCCGGGTGGGGAATGTCTACGTCAACCGCAACCTGATCGGCGCCGTGGTCGGCTGCCAGCCGTTCGGCGGCGTGGGGCTCTCCGGCACCGGACCCAAGGCCGGCGGGCCGCACTATCTGCCCCGCTTCACCTGGGAGCAGACCCTGAGCGTGGACACCACCGCCGCCGGCGGCAACGCCAGCCTGTTCGCGCAAGGCGCGGATTGAGCGGGCGTCGGCCGCCCCAAGCATGCCGGTCGGTAAAAGAGTTACGGTTACGGATAGTAATCCGCCGCCTGTCGTCTGCCGTTGAAAATCGCCTTCAGCAGATACTTCGGCGTCAGGATCGAACTCGGCGGCGCGGCCAGGTGCAGCACCTTGTTGAAGGCGACCGCAAACGCTTCGTCGACACCGGACAGCGCGAAAAACCTGTCGTTGAGCCAACGGGCGATGGCATAACCCCGAGGCCGCTCGCCACGGGTTTGCGGATATTTGAAGTCCTCCACCGTCACGCCGTTCCAGGCTACATCCACAATACCGGCCGCGCCCTTGAAAAAGGGTAGTGCGAGGTTATCGAGGTTGCCGCCGGTGCGGGCGCATTGCGCCAGGCAGTCGGCGAGATAGTCCGCCTCTTTCGCCGCCACCGTCATGCCCTGGCCGTAGACCGGGTTGATGCTGCAAATGGCATCGCCAAGCACGATCAAGCCGCGGGGAAAGCGGTCCAGGCGCTCGTAATGCCGCCGCAGATAGTGGGCAAAGCGGTATTCCTTCGCCTCACCCAAGGGTTGCAGATCCTTGATCTCCCGATAGATGTGGGGTTGGGGGAGGCTTCTCATGTGCTCGACAAATCCCGCCCAATCGGTCGGCGCATAATCCTGGTGAAAGCCGGCCGCGGTCACCAGGTAGCGACCACCCTCGATGCAAAAAAGCCCACCCCCCCGAGTATCTTCGGGAATGTTTTTTTGCGTTACGAACAGCAGGCCCCAATCGCGCTCGGTGCGCGGCCGGCCGGGCACCTCGAAAGTCACATAGCCGACGTCGATACCGACCGTGGTGCGCGCCGGCGGCGCATAGCCCAGGGCTTTCAGCCACTCGGGCGCGGTGGAGCTGCGGCCGCGCACATCGGCGACGAAATCCGCCGCCACTGCCTCGTTGCTCTGGGCCAGGGTCACGCCGGTGACGGCGCCGTGGTCGGCGCTGCTCAGATAACCGCTCACCGATGTGTTCACCCGCAGTTGCACATTGCCGAGCGCGCAACAGTGTTTGCGCACCATGGCTTCCAGCAGCGGGCGCGACATGACATAGCCGAAATTGCCGCTGTCGAGGCGGAGATTCCAGCGGCCGCCGATATACATGTGCGCCATCGACATCGTATCGCCGTGCTCGGCGCCGGCGGCGATCAGCTCGTCGTGCAGCGCGGGGAAATACTTGTTGATGACCGCCGCACCACCGGCCAGCAGGCCATGGACGTGATTGCCCTGGGGCACGCCCGTGCGCGGCACCGCCTGCTCGGGCGGGGTGTCCGCCTCGAAAATGGTCACCCGGTCGAAATGATCGGACAGCACGCGCGCGGTGAGCAGACCGGCCATGCTGCCGCCGATCACCACTGCGTGTTCGCCCAACCTGGCGGAAACGCCGGTACCTGTTGCACTGGTTGCTGGAATAGCCGACATGTGAAGCTCCCTTTTTCGTATTGTTGTTATTGAGCGTGGCTGTCGGTGGCCTGCGAGGTTGCGCCGTACAGCGACCCGGTTTGCGCACCTTTGATGTATGCGCCACCTGGCGGCGAGTCTACCGCGGCAGAGATCGATGAACCAAGGTCAATCGAACGTAAATCGCTACGAACCCTTTTGCCCTGGAAGCCCAACTTGAACGGGTGTCCGGTTGCCCTATACGTCCTGCCAAGGGTTGATGACCGTCACACCGGCCGCTTCATAGGGCGATGTGTCGCGTGATGCCACGATGAAGCCCCGCGATGCTGCAACGGCCGCGAGGTAGCCGTCTGGCGTCGGGAAGCCACGCCCGCCGTTCCTGGCCGTGACGGCCAGATCGGCATAGTGGCGCGCTGCAGCCGTGTCGAACGGCAGCACCCGATCCTTGAACAGCTCCAGCAGTTCGTTCAGGGCGCGGTCGAGCAGGTTCTTGCGCTTGCCCGCCGGCAGCGCCCGGATGCCAAACAGCAGCTCGGCTAGCGTGACGCTCGACAGATACAGGGTTTCCGCCACCTGGTCGTTCAGCCAGACCCTTACGGCTGCGTCTGGCTCCGGCTTCATCGCCTCGGAAACGACGTTGGTATCCAGGACGATCATTCAGTCGAAGCGCAACGGTTTGGCCGGCGTCTTGTCGCGCACACGCTCGAAGACGGCAAAATCTTCATCGGTCAGACCGATCTTGCGGCCGATGGCAGCCAGGGCTTCCCCTACACGCACGCGACTCGGAGGCTTGACCACGGCCGCCAGAATCTCGCGCACCTCCGCTTCCGTGCTGCGGCCGTGCTGAGCCGCCCGCACGCGCAACGCGCGATGCACGTCATCGGGCAGGTTCCTTACCGTCAGGATCGCCATGATTCAAACCCTTCATTTGATGTCCGTGACTGCAATCATGGATAAGTGCAGTCAACCGCGCAAGCGTAGCGCTCCACGCCAATTCCTGCCCTGGTGTGTTCGCCGCGGGGCTTTGCGGCCCTGGCGGGCCTTCCCCGCCCTGTCCCACCAGCACGGCCGTTGTCGACAGTTCTGGGACAGGTCGCCCCGGTGCCAGCCGGCGCAGCCTTGGCGTTGACGCTTGCGGGGCCGTGAGGATGGCAGGACGCTAAGAGGGTGTTTACAAAATCAAGCGGTCAATCGACGCAGCAGCAGGCGTGCTTCAGTTAGCCACACCCAGGCTTCGGACACCTGCGGCAGCCGGTCATGATGCATCACCAAGCGCCGCGCCCG